>JAOTWB010000005.1 GCA_029863125.1 Gammaproteobacteria bacterium | reverse complement strand
CGATGCACTGTTCGGTGTGAAAGGATCCCTGGTTACCCGTGATGCCCTGGCAGAGAATCTTGCTGTCCTTGTTGACCAGAATACTCATTAACTTATCTCGTCAGGCCGCCGCGGCAACCACTTTCTGGGCCGCGTCGGTAAGATCCTCGGCCGCAATAATGTCCAGTCCGCTGTTATCGAGGAGCTTAAGTCCCTTGTCTACATTGGTTCCTTCCAGGCGCACAACGACAGGTACTTTGACGCCGACGTCCTTGACCGCACTGATGATGCCGGCGGCAATATCGTCACAGCGAACGATGCCACCGAAAATATTCACGAGAATTGCAGCCACATTGTCATTCGAGAGGATCAGTTTAAAGGCCTCCGCAACACGATCGGGCGTTGCGCCTCCACCAACGTCCAGGAAGTTCGCCGGATCACCGCCATGCAACTTTATGAGGTCCATCGTAGCCATGGCCAGGCCCGCGCCATTCACCATGCAGGCGATATTGCCATCGAGTGAGACGTAGTTAAGATCGTGTTCGGCCGCCTTGCGTTCAGCCTCGTCTTCCTGCGACTTATCCCTGAGTTCGGCGATCTTCGGCTGACGGAACAGCGCACTACTGTCGATATTGATCTTGCCGTCGAGTGCGACGACGTCACCTGCTTTGGTCGTTATCAGCGGGTTCACTTCGATCAGGCTCGCATCCGTGTCCAGGTAGAGCTGGTACAGGCGCTTGATGAGGGCACCAAACTGTCGCATTTGCTTCTTGTCGAGTTCGAGACCGAACGCGAGTTGGCGCGCCTGGTAGTCCTGCAGACCAGCATCAGGGGCAATTGCGACCGAGAAAATCCGCTCGGGCGTTTCTGCAGCGACCTTTTCGATGTCCATGCCGCCAGCGGCCGACGCGATGAAAGAAATGCGGCTGACTTCGCGATCGACGAGCATACTGAGGTAAAGCTCGCGGTCGATATCCGAACCCTGCTCGATATATACCGTATTGACCGGTAGGCCCTCGGGTCCCGTCTGGTGCGTAACCAGGGTTGAGCCCAACATCTTGTCCGTGTACTCGCGTACCTCGTCAAGCGTGCGCGCAAGCTTCACGCCGCCGGCCTTGCCGCGGCCACCCGCATGGACCTGCGCCTTGACGACCCAGAGCTGACCACCGAGTTCCTGGGCGGCCTTGACGGCTGCGTTCGGCGATTCGGCCGGGATACCGCGCGGCACCGGAATCCCGTACTCGGCGAACAACCGCTTGGATTGATATTCGTGGAGATTCATAAGTCTGCTTTTCTTCTGATTATCGTGCCTGGACAGGGCCGCAGATATTTCGCGCTCGATGCGAAAATTCAGCGTATTTTGGAGGTTTGCGGGACCCATGTCCATATTCGGTCTACAATCGGCGCAACTCATTGACGCGATTCATGGATATCCATTGAGCCCGATTCCAAGCAACTGCCCGGTTCCGGCAGCCCATCATCGATGAATGAGGCACCAACCGAATCTCTACTGAGACGCACCTTCCGCAGATCCCGGGATGCGCTGACGCAACGGACCGTTGATGAGCCGGAACTGACCGCGCGTGTACTCGTAACCCTGAACGCATTTCGCCTGCTGATCTGTCTCGCGCTACTCGTACTGTTTTTCGCCGGAGACGATCCAAGATTCTTCGGCGACCGCTACCCGACGCTGTTCGCGGCAACCGCGGCAGGCTACCTGTTGTTCGCCGTACTAACGGCTGTCCTGTTGCGACTGGGCCGGGCCCCGCACGGCGTGATTGGCATCATGCAAATGCTGGTGGATATTGTCGCTGTTGTCGTTCTGATGCATGCCAGTGGCGGAATCTCGAGCGGTCTCGGCGGCTTGCTAGTCGTCTTCGTGGGTGCCGGCAGTCTGGTTCTGCCCTTTCAGTATCCGGCGATCATGGCGGCCATCGCGACGTTCGCAATCCTGGGCGAGCAGGCGGTCCTGAAATTGAGTGACCTCGATCTGGCGCCCAATTTTCCGGCCGCCGGGATTTTGAGTGCCATTATTTTTGCCATGGCGCTGGCGGCGCAGCCGCTCACGCGGCGTATCCGGGCCAGTGAGGCCATGGCCCGCAAGTTCGGCATCGATCTGCAAAATGTATCCGAACTGAACCAGTACATTGTTCAGCACCTGCGAGAAAGTATCGTTGTAATCGACGCCGATGACACGATTCGCCTGATCAACAGCTCCGCGATACAGCTGCTCGCAGGCGGCAACCCCGAGCCCGGCAGCCCGCTGCAGGCGGCGTCGGACGCATTGGGGGACTATGTAAGGGCATGGCGGCAGGACCCGGCCAAGTCGTCTCACGCCGATTTCACGCTCATCACCGAGGGGAGCAACGTTCGCGTCAGCGCCCACCTGGCACCGCTGGGCAGAGACGGCCAGCGTGCCGGGCCCGTGCTGATTTTCCTCGAAGACGTCAGCATCCTCAATGCGCGAGTGCAGCAATCCAAGCTCGCGTCACTCGGTCGACTCAGTGCGAGTATCGCGCACGAGATCCGCAACCCAGTGGGGGCCATGAGTCACGCGGCCCAGCTTTTGCAGGAATCTCGGGGGCTGACCGAAGACGACAAGCGCCTGACCGAAATCATCCAGACGCATTCGGGCCGCATCAGCCATATTATCGACAACGTCCTGCAGCTGTCGCGGCGCGAATCCAGCCGGCCTTTGCGGCTAACGTTGAAAACATGGCTGGACGATTTTGCGCGTGAATTCGTTAGAACACTCGAACTGCAGGAAGGCGAATTCACGGTCAAAGACGTTTCCGAAGAAATCGAAGTACGCATGGACCCGAGCCATCTGCGCCAGATTCTGTGGAACCTCTGCGACAACGCGGTCAAATACGCGAGCGAGACCGGCGGCATCCTGGTCGAGCTTCAGGCGGGACGTATGCCCAGCCAGGGCCGGCCGTTTCTCGATGTGCTCGACTGCGGCCTCGGCGTCGACAAGGAAACGGCCGACAATATATTCGAGCCCTTCTTCACGGCACGCTCCGGCGGTACGGGCCTCGGCCTCTATATTTCCCGCGAGCTTTGCGAGCTGAATCGCGCGACCCTGCTTTACCTTGACCGACCCGGTGGAGGCAGTATCTTTCGTATCGTATTCGCGGATCCGGACCGCTGGGAACTACAGGGCGAACAATGAAGCAACCGCTGGCACTTGTCATCGATGACGAGCCTGACATTCGTGAGCTGCTGAGGTTGACGTTAGGCAGGATGAAGATCCGGACGGAGTCAGCGGCCAATGTGCAAAGCGCCAAAGCCCTGCTGCGCAAGCACAGGTTCGACTTTTGCCTGACCGATATGCGTCTGCCCGACGGCGACGGACTCGAACTCGTCGAATGGATGCAAAGCAACGCGTCCGGGGTACCCGTGGCAGTCATCACCGCCCACGGAAACGTCGAAACGGCTGTCCAGGCGCTCAAGCTCGGCGCGTTCGACTTTATCTCCAAGCCACTGGACCTCGGCAACCTCAGGAGCATTGTTGAAAACGCGCTGCGCGTGAAGGCCGCCAGGCAAGCGGGCCGTTCGGAGTTGCTCGGCGAGTCAGCGCAAATGCAGGAACTGCGCACCATGATTGACAAAGTCTCGCGCTCGCAGGCGCCTGTTCATATTTCGGGCGAATCGGGCACGGGAAAGGAACTTGTTGCCCGGCTGATACACGAAAGCGGACCGCGCGCCAAAGCGCCCTTTGTCGCGGTCAACTGCGGTGCCATTCCGGCCGAACTCATGGAAAGCGAATTCTTCGGCCATCGAAAAGGCAGCTTTACGGGCGCAATCAATGACAAGGCCGGCCTGCTGCAATGCAGCGAGCATGGCACCCTGTTCCTGGATGAAATCGCCGACCTGCCGCTGGCGATGCAGGTGAAACTGCTGCGCGTCATCCAGGAAAAAAAGGTACGGCCGGTCGGCGCATCAAGTGAAGAAAGCGTTGATGTCCGGATTCTTTCGGCAACGCACAAAAATCTCGCTGAGATGGTGGCCGCTGACGAGTTCCGGGAGGATCTCTATTACCGCATCAATGTCATCGAACTCCACGTACCCGCGTTGCGTGATCGGGGCGACGACGTGCTGCTGCTCGCAGAGTTCATTCTGCAGCGTCTGGACGCGACGGCGTCGCTCGATGAAAGTGCGCGCGCCGCGTTAAAGGACTACGCGTTTCCAGGAAATGTTCGCGAACTCGAGAACATGCTGGAACGAGCCGTCACTTTGTGCAGCAGCGGCACGATTTCCGCTGCCGACCTGCAAACACGTCAGGCTGCCAATACGAACACCGCTAAAACGCTGCCGGCCGGCAAATTGGGCGAACAGGTCGAGGACGTTCAGCGACAGGCGATTGTCGAGGCGCTGGAGAAAACACGCTACAATAAGACGGCGGCCGCTAAACTGCTGGGGCTTACCTTCAGGCAGCTGCGCTATCGGATCAAGAAACTGGGCATAGACTGACAGTTTTTGTCACTTGTTGACACGCAATCGTTGCCGCAACGGCACTATTGTCACTTTTCAGCGACGAATCCGGCCGCAGCCGGCCTCGAAATATTCACGTCCGGCCCATAAACCTTATGAAAAACAATAAATTATCAATACACCGCAAAAGTTGGCATAGAGCTTGCTTTATCTGTGGTACAGGCGATTTCGCCGTTTGATTATTACAGTACTCTCAATGCATGGAGAACAAGAGATGAAGAAGCAACAAGGTTTTACACTTATCGAACTCATGATCGTTGTCGCGATCATCGGCATTCTGGCGGCAATCGCTATTCCGGCTTACCAGGACTACACGATCCGCGCACAGGTATCTGAAGGTCTGAACCTCGCTGGCGGCGCCAAGGCGGCCATCGCTGAGGTCGTCATGGACTCGGGTAACTTCCCGAGCGACAACACAAGTGCCGGTCTGTCGCCTGCCAATACGATCTCCGGCAAGTACGTTGGTAGCGTTACGGTTGGTGGTGGCGGCTTGATCAGCGTTGCCTACACCGGTCCGGATGCGCATACGACTCTCGCTACGGGCGTGCTGCTGCTGTCGCCGTCGACCAACACCGGCAGCGTCGAATGGGCCTGCAAGCCAAGTGGCGCAACGATCGCAACCAAGCATCTGCCGGCGGCTTGCCGTCCGTAAGACTTGAAGCTCAAAAGTTTTCGCTTCAGATGTATGCAGAAAAGCCCCGGCTTGCCGGGGCTTTTTTTTCATTGGTCCACTGACAGTTCGACAGCCTGTGATTCGCGTCACAGTTAGCGCTGACCCGCCCGGCGTTATCGCGAGATCCGCCTGCATATACGTTAGAATGATTCGCGCTTGTGGCTAGATTAGCAGAGTACACATGAAACAATTCCAGCAAGGGTTTACGCTCATCGAGCTGATGATTGTCGTTGCGATCATCGGCATCCTGGCGTCGCTCGCGATAGCTGCTTACCAGACCTACCTGGTCCGTACCCAGGTCGCCGAGGGCATTAACATGGCCGCTGCCGCGAAGACGCCAATCGTCGATGCATTCCTCCAATCCGGCACCCCTCCGCAGGACCGGACGGAAGCCGGTATGAGTCCGCTGGACACCGACACCCGCGGCAAGTATGTCGCCGGCGTGAATGTTGTCGATGGCAGGATTGACGTCAGGTTTGGCAACGAGGCTCACGCCGAGATCTTCGGCCGTACGATTTCTTTCACGCCCTACATGTCGGGAGGCAACAGCGTCGTATTTCGGTGCGGGGCCGCACCGCCGCCGGCCGGGGCGCCGCTTAGCGATGGCACGGTGACGAGCGCGCACCTGGCCCCTACGGTCGCCGTGCGCTACTTGCCGACGGCCTGCCGGCCCTAGCGCCCCATCGGGATCCGCTTGTATCCTCCAAATCGTGTATTTTCAGCGTTTGACTTAATCAATTGCCGTAACTGTGAACCCCCGCACAAAATCCGGTTGAATCGCCGACTTGGATCAGTGAGACTGTGATGCTCAGAGAAACGCGACAGTGTAATTAAGGTATGGCAGCAACCGCTTCCCAATCGAACCTCGCAGGCTTGCCCCGGCGCCTGGTCCAGGACGGCATCATCGCTGAGGACCAGCTTCAGGAGGCATCTGAAGCCGCCAAGAAGGAGCGACTGCCTCTTATTGCGTACCTCGTCAGTGCCGAGCTCGCCAATGCCAGGGCGATCGCCGTCGCCGCATCGCACGAATTTGGCGTTCCACTGCTCGACCTCGATGCCATCGAGATCGATCTCGACAGTGTCCGTGCCGTTGATCAGAAACTGATCAGCAAACATCGGGTGCTGCCGCTGGTGAAACGCGGCCAGCGACTGTTTCTGGGAATTTCAGATCCGACCAATCTGCAGGCGATCGACGACATCAAATTCGCGACGAGTTTGCGTGTTGACCCGGTTGTGGTCGAGCAGGACAAACTCGAAGAAAGAATCAACAAGGCGATCGATGCCGTCGACACGAGTATGGGCGGCCTCGATGACGATGACTTCGATCTCGAAAATCTCGACATCAGCGGCGAAGAAGATCACCGCGAGGAAGAGGCGCGTGACGACGTAGAAGATGCGCCTGTTGTTCGCTTTGTAAACAAAGTGCTGCTCGATGCGATCAAACGCGGCGCATCGGACGTGCACTTTGAACCTTACGAGAAGATCTTCCGGGTCAGAACCCGCCTCGACGGCGTCTTGTCCGAAGTAGCACAGCCACCCGTCGTACTTGCAAACAAGGTCTGTGCCCGATTAAAAGTCATGTCTCGAATGGACATCGCCGAGCGACGAGTACCACAGGATGGCCGCATCAAGATGCGCCTTTCGAAAAACCGCGCGATCGACTTTCGTGTCAACACGTGCCCGACATTGTTCGGTGAAAAAATCGTCCTGCGTATTCTCGATCCATCCAGCGCCAAGCTCGGCATTGAAATGCTGGGCTACGAAGACGATCAGCGCGCACTGTATGAGAAACACCTTGCCAAGCCGTACGGCATGATTCTCGTTACGGGCCCGACTGGCTCCGGTAAGACGGTGTCGCTTTATACGGGGCTGAATATTCTCAACACCGAAGATCGCAATATTTCAACGGCCGAAGATCCGGCTGAAATCAACCTGCCCGGCATCAACCAGGTCAACGTCAATCCCAAGGTCGGCCTGACGTTTGCCTCAGCGCTCAAAGCGTTTCTCCGCCAGGATCCGGATGTAATCATGGTGGGCGAGATTCGCGACCTCGAGACCGCCGAAATCGCGATCAAGGCCGCGCAGACAGGTCACCTGGTGCTGTCGACGCTGCACACCAACGACGCGCCGAAAACACTGACCCGAATGGTCGACATGGGCGTCAAGCCGTATGCGATCGCTACCTCCGTCAGCCTGATTATTGCCCAGCGCCTTGCGCGGCGATTGTGCGGCAACTGCAAGGAAGTCAGGGATATTCCACAAGAAGCGCTCGAGAAAGAGGGCTTCTCGGCTGAAGAAATCGAGGCGGGACTGACGATTTTCGGACCCAAAGGCTGCAAGCTGTGTAACAGCGGCTACAAAGGTCGCCTCGGCATCTTCCAGGTGATGGAGGTCTCGGAGGTCATGGGTCGCATCATCATGGAGGGTGGTAACGCCATGCAAATTGCTGACCAGGCGGCCAAGGAAGGGGTTATCGATTTGCGACACGCCGGTTTGAACAAAGTCAAGGAAGGGCTTACCAGTCTTGAAGAGGTCAACCGCGTTACAATTGAATAGAATTCATACTGAACTGATGGATGAGAAAGATGGCTGAATCAGCTGCAATTAGCACGCCCTTTTTGTGGGAAGGAACCGACAAGAGCGGCAAAAAAGTAAAAGGCAAGACCCTCGCCAACGATGAAGCATCGGTACGTGCCGATCTGCGGCGTCAGGGCGTCGTTCCAACGCGCATCCGCAAGCAGCGCAAGGGCTTGTTTTCTGGCGGCGGCAAGATCGAAACCGCCGATATTGCTATTTTCAGTCGTCAGCTTGCGACGATGTTGGCCGCCGGTATTCCGCTGGTACAGGCCTTCGAGATCGTCGGCAATGGTCATGAAAATGCGGCAATGCAGAAGCTGATTCTTGGCATCAAGGCCGACGTTGAGGGCGGTAGCGCACTGGCCGAGGCCCTGGCCAAGCAGCCGCTCTACTTCGACGATCTTTTTGTCAACCTCGTAGAGGCCGGCGAGCAGGCCGGTGCATTGGAGAGCTTGCTCGACAAGATTGCAACGTACAAAGAAAAAACCGAGGCCATCAAGAAAAAGATCAAGAAAGCGCTGACCTACCCGGCTGCTGTTCTTGCCGTAGCGTTCATCGTCACCACTATTCTCCTGATCTTCGTTATTCCTTCGTTCGAGGACCTGTTCAAGGGCTTCGGCGCCGACCTGCCGGGCTTTACCCGCATGGTGATCGACCTGTCGGCCTTTGTGCGTTCGAAGGGTTTCTTCATTCTGATAATCATGGGCGCCGCGGGCTCGGCGTTCATCTACTTCAAGAAGCGCTCGCGGCCGTTTCGACATTTCCTCGATCGCCTGATGCTGAAGATGCCGATCATCGGACCTATCCTGGAAAAAGCAGCCATCGCGCGTTACGCACGGACACTATCAACGATGTTTGCAGCCGGCGTGCCGCTGGTTGAGGCGCTGGAATCCGTTGCCGGTGCGACGGGCAATATCGTTTACGAAGTCGGCGTTCTGGAAATGCGTGACGAGGTGGCCACCGGGCAGCGGCTGCAGCAGTCCATGGAAAACACGGGCCTGTTTCCGAATATGGTGATCCAGATGATTGCGGTCGGTGAGGAATCCGGCTCACTCGACGAGATGTCGTCGAAGGTCGCGGATTTCTACGAGGCGGACGTCGATGACGCTGTGGACAACCTCAGCAGCCTGCTGGAACCGATGATCATGGGTATTCTCGGCATATTGGTGGGTGGCCTCGTTGTCGCGATGTACCTGCCTATCTTCAAGCTGGGCGCGGTCGTCTAGCACCCCGCCTTATTTGCAATAAAACGGCGTTCGGAGGACACTCCGGGCGCCGTTTTTGTTTCGGCCGCCAACAAGTTTGACGGAGACACAGCATGCTTGAACTGTTCACGCAGTCGGCGCCAGCTTTCATTGCCGTGGTTTTTGCTATCGCGCTGGTCATCGGCAGCTTCCTCAACGTCGTGATTTACCGACTCCCGCTCATGATGGAACGCGAATGGCGCGAGCAGTGCGAAGAGCTCGGCAAGACCCCGCCACTGCAGGAAATGCCCGAAGACCGGTTCGACCTAATCGTGCCAAGATCCCGCTGCCCGTCGTGCGGCCAAGCGATCAAGGCCTGGCAGAACATTCCGGTAATCAGCTACCTGATCCTTGGCGGGAAGTGTGCAAACTGCAAGGAATCGATATCGGCCCGATATCCGCTCGTCGAGCTGCTGGCTGCGTTGCTGGCAGCTGCCTGCGCCTGGCGATTTGGCGTCGGCTGGGAGTCGGCGATGGCAATAATCATGACGTTCGCACTCGTGACCATCAGCGTCATCGATGCGGATACACAGCTTATTCCCGACTCGATCGTGCTGCCGCTGATGTGGATCGGCCTGTTGATGAGCCTGTTTCACCCGGTGGCCGGCAGTGAAACGCTGTTCATCGCCCCGCGGGACGCCATCGTCGGCGCGACGGCGGGCTACCTGAGCCTGTGGGGTGTGTACCAGCTTTTTAAGCTCGTAACCGGCAAGGAGGGTATGGGATACGGCGATTTCAAGCTGCTGGCAGCTCTCGGCGCCTGGCTCGGTTGGCAGCAGCTGCCGGTGATCATACTCATGTCCGCCGTCGTCGGTGCCATCGTGGGCATTGGCATGATGGTTTTCAAGCGTCATGAACGCAGCGTTCCAATACCTTTCGGGCCGTACCTGGCCGGCGCCGGCTGGATCGCGATGCTGTGGGGTGACGCGATCATGAATACCTACCTTGACCTGATGATCTGAGTGAGCCCCGTCAAGAATAGACAGCCTCTTCGAATAGGCCTGACAGGCGGCATTGCTAGCGGCAAGTCGACGGTCGCTGACATGTTTGCCGAACTCGGCGTGCCCATCATCGATACCGACGTTATCGCACGTGAGGTCGTGCAACCCGGCCAACCCGCGCTCGATGAGATTCGCGCACGATTTGGCGATGAGGTCTTCGACACCCGCGGCCATTTTGACCGCGCCGCCATGCGCCGGCGGATTTTTTCAGACGAGGACGCGCGCCGCGAACTCGAGGCAATCCTGCACCCACGCATTGGCGCAGAAACGCGGCGCCAGGCGAGCATGGCGACCGGCCCGTACCAGATCATCGTCGTGCCTCTGCTGGTAGGCTCACCGCTGGCCGAGTTCGTGGACCGAATCGTGGTGGTTGACTGTGACGAGGAACGGCAGATTCAGAGACTGCTGGCACGAGATACAGAGACCGTCGAACAGGCGCGCCGCATCCTCTCCGCGCAGGCGAGCCGGCAGGCACGCCTCGCGATTGCTGATGACATTATCGATAACGATCACGGGCTGGACGAGACGCGGCGCCAGGTCCGTGATCTGGACCAGACCTTCCGGGACCTGGCGGGCCGCGACAGATAGGGGCGGCGCTCTTTTTTGCGGCAATTCCGGTCCATTTGCCACCCGGCATCCGGTGGCGCAGAATAGCCACATGGTCAAACTCGCTGGGGAAGTCGCCGCCCGTACCGCTACCGGTGCAGCACATTATGAGCAGCCACTGTCTGAGCGCATGCGCACGTTTCTGCGACTCGAGTTCCTCTACCAGCAAATGCTGTACAACGCCGAGAAAGAGGCGGATTGGGCCACGAGAGCCACTATTTCCTCGTTGCTCGAGATTCTCGCCATTCTCTCGCGGGGCGATGTTCGCAGCGAGGTTCTCAAGGAACTTGACCATCAGCTCGGTGTTCTGGAACGCTTCCAGAGCCAGCCGGGAGTCGACAACGCCCGCCTAGCCGCCCTGGTTCGCAACCTCGTCGCGAGCCGCGAGGAAATCGGCCGCATCGGGAGCGGGTTTCTGCAGCCGATCAAGGACAGCGAATTCCTGAATGCTATCAAGCACCGCAGCGCCATTCCGGGAGGCACCTGCGAATTCGATCTTCCGGAATATAGCCACTGGCTGCGTCAGCCAATCGCGCGCCGACAGGAGGATCTCAATCGCTGGATCGGCTCGATTCGTCCGATTTGCGACGCGGTGAGCGAGTCTCTCTGGCTCATCCGGGAGAGCGCCCGGCCCGCGGACCAGATGGCCATCAACGGCATGTACCAGCACAACATGCAAAAAGACGCCAACTGCCGGTTGCTGCGCGTCAGCCTGGCTGGCGACAGCCCACTTTTCCCCGAGATCAGCGGCAGTCAACACCGGTTCACAATACGTTTCCTGGAGTGGTCGACTATCGACAGTCGTGCCGTACAGACGGGGCACGACGTCCCATTTCAGCTTTCCATCTGCTGAAGCACTTCTATGACCGGCATGTCGGCCGGCAGCAGGTTTTGCGCGCCGAGCCTGTCTTTGCGGACCCAGCGCAGTTCCTGGCCTTCCCGTCCCACGGGATCACTGTTCCAGCCACTGACAATGAAGAACTCGATCGTTACAATTCGATCGTCATACTCGTGACGCAGGTTTATCAAGGAAGAACAGTGCGTCACCTCGATACCCAGCTCTTCAGCGAGTTCTCGGGACAAAGCCTGCGGCGCGGATTCATCCGGGCCAATTTTGCCGCCGGGAAACTCCCACATTCCGTGGAAAGGGCCGTCTCCCAGTCGCTCTGCAATCAGTACCCGGCCTTGAGAATCAAAAAGGATGCCGGCGGCGACGTCGAAATGATTCATTAACGTTTGGGCTTAGTTCAGCTTGCCGTGGCATTGCTTGAATTTCTTGCCTGATCCGCAGGGGCACGGTTCGTTGCGGCCAATCTTACGGCCGTCGCGCACGAACGGCAGCGCCGGCTGCGCAGCCGGCTGCCCGCCCTGGGCGGAAGGCTGCGTGCCCAGAACCGACGCTTCGGCATGCTGAAACTTCATCGCCGCAGCGGCCCGCTTGCGCTCGGCCACCTCGTCCAGGTCGTCTTCGCCCTGGATTCGAATACGGGACAGAATGCTGATTGTGTCGTGCTTGACCTGCTCGAGCATGACGCCAAACATCTCGAACGCCTCGCGCTTGTATTCCTGTTTCGGGTTCTTTTGCGCATAGGAACGCAAACCGATTCCCTGCCTGAGGTGATCCATTCCGGCAAGGTGTTCCTTCCAGTGATGATCGAGCTGACGCAGCATGACCTGCTTCTCGACGCGGCGCATTAGCTCGGCGCCGATCTCACTGACCTTCGCATCGTAAGCACTCCTGGCTTCATCGATACAACGCTGACAGATCGCCTCCGCGCTCAAAGTCTTGTCATCGCTGACCCAGCGCGACGCGTCTACGCGCAAACCGAAGTCCGATTCGAGGGCTTGGCTCAGTCCCTCCGTGTCCCACATCTCATCCAGACTTCCCGGAGGAATGTACTGATGCACGATTTGTTCCACGACCTCATCCCGAATCGCAGCGACCGACTCGGAGATATCGTCGGCATCCATGAGTTCGGAGCGCTGATGGTAGACGACCTTGCGCTGATCATTGGCGACGTCATCGTATTCGAGCAGGTTCTTGCGAATATCAAAGTTGTGCGACTCAACCTTGCGCTGTGCACGCTCGATCTGGCGCGTCAGGAGGCGGCTCTCGATCGCCTCACCCTCTCGCATTCCGGCCCGCGACAGCAGGTTCTTGGTGCGCTCCGGATCGCCGAAGATGCGCATCAGCGTGTCTTCCATCGACAGGTAGAACCTGGACGACCCGGGGTCGCCCTGGCGTCCCGAGCGCCCCCTCAATTGGTTGTCGATACGGCGGGATTCGTGCCGCTCTGTGCCGACTATGTGCAGTCCACCCGCTTCGATGACCTGCGCGTGGCGGGCATCCCAGTCTTTCCTGATCTTGGCCTCGTCGTCCCCGTCGCCCGCGTCGGCAAGAGCCGCATCGAGGCTGCCACCCAGCACGATGTCAGTACCACGACCCGCCATGTTGGTCGCAATCGTGATGGCACCAGGCCGGCCCGCGTTCTGCACAATATGCGCTTCGCGCTCGTGCTGCTTGGCGTTCAATACCTCGTGTTTGATTTTCCGTTTTGTGAGAAACGAGGACAGCAATTCTGATGCTTCGATAGAGGTGGTGCCAACCAGTGCAGGTTGGCCACGTTCGCTGCAGTCAACGATATCTGCGACAATCGCCTCGTATTTGTCCTTCTCGGTCAGGTAGACGAGGTCCGGCTGGTCCTCCCGGATCATCGGCTTGTGAGTCGGAATAACAACGACTTCGAGACCATAAATTTGTTGGAATTCAAAGGCTTCTGTATCAGCCGTCCCGGTCATCCCCGACAGGTTTTTGTACAGACGGAAGTAGTTCTGAAACGTGATCGAAGCGACCGTCTGGTTCTCCTGTTTGATCGCCACGCCCTCCTTGGCCTCGACGGCCTGGTGCAGTCCGTCTCCCCAGCGGCGACCGGGCATGGTGCGGCCGGTGAACTCGTCGACGATAACGACCTCTCCGTCCTTGACGATATAGTCCACGTCCCGCTGGTAAATCGCATGCGCTCGCAGCGCCGAATTCAGGTGATGGAGCAGGCGGATGTTGCCGGCGTCATACAAGCTTTCACCTTCTGCCAGAAGGCCCGCTCGAGCCATGAGCGCCTCAACTTTCGCATGGCCCTCTTCGGTCATGTAAGTCTGCTTCGCCTTTTCGTCGACGGTAAAATCGCCGCGGCTCACCAATCGACAGGCGGCTACCTTTTTGCTGCCGTCGACGAGCACGACGTCTGCATCGCGCTCTTCGGCAATAGCGACCGCCTTCTCAAGCGTCATAGCGTCGGACGGTTCGCCATCACCCCCGTCAGCCGTGACCGTCTTGCCCTGCGAATCGACCAGCGTGACCTGGTTAGCGGTAATCTCGTAATTCGATGGCTCTTCGGTTTCTTCCTGCCGCTTGAGCTTCGGTATCAGCTTATTGATCTGCGCATAGAGATCGGTACTGGACTCGGCCGGACCTGAAATAATTAACGGCGTGCGAGCTTCATCGATGAGAATCGAGTCCACTTCGTCGACAATTGCAAAATTGAGTTTGCGCTGCACCTTGTCCTCGGTCGAAAACGCCAGGTTGTCTCGTAAATAGTCGAAGCCGAGTTCGTTGTTCGTGGCGTAGGTAATGTCCGATAGGTAGGCGGCGCGCTTTTCTTCCTGGCTCTGACCGCTTTTGGAAACGCCAACGGTCAATCCGAGAAACTCATAAATCGGGCGCATCCAGTCAGCGTCACGTTGCGCAAGGTATTCGTTGACGGTGACAATATGAACGCCATCGTTGCTGATCGCGTTCAAATAGGCAGGTAGTGTAGACATCAGCGTCTTGCCCTCGCCGGTACGCATCTCGGCGATATTGCCGTCGTGCAGTACCATCCCGCCGATCAGCTGCACGTCGAATGGCCGCATGTGCAAGGTACGCACGGCCGCTTCGCGGCCAATCGCGAATACTTCAGGCAACAGAGCTTCGAGGGTTTCTCCGTCTGCGTAGCGTTTCCTGAACTCGGTGGTTTTTGCTTTTAGCGCATTATCGTCGAGCGCCTGCACACCTTCTTCGAGGGCATTGATCTTCTTGACGACATTTGAGTACTGACGCAGCAGGCGCTGATTGCGGCTGCCAAAAATGCTTGTCAGGAATTTGGCCACTGAGGGCTCCCGGGTCCGGTGAAACAAAGGCCGCTATTCTAAGGTGTCGCGGAGCTATTTAGAATCTAATGTGGGGATTTATGGGCAATATCTGCTAACGCAAGGACGCCGAGCGGCTGCCCTTGACGAGCCATTCAGGAACGGAATTTAGCCGAGCTTACTTCGACGCTTCAGGAATGAACTTGACCGGATTGACCCGGCGCCCGTTCTGCAGTACCTCGAAATGCAGGTTGGGCCCTGTTGCGCGACCGGTTTCACCCATGAGCGCAACGACCTGTCCTTTCTTGACCTCGTCTCCGACCGAGACCAGGTTTTCCAAGTTGTGTGCATAGCGCGTCGAGTAACCGTTGCCGTGGTTGACCTCGACCATGATGCCGTAGCCATAGCGTTTAGCCGACCAGGTAACCACGCCGTCAGCGACGGCGATAATCTCGGCGCCCATCTTACCGGCAAAATCGACACCCGTATGATTGGCGGGCTTACCCGTAAATGGATCGGTGCGCTTGCCAAAATAGGACGAGATCCAGCCGGCGCCGACCGGGCGACCCTGCGGATACACGCGTTCCTTGAGGTTCTGGTTCATCAGAACGCCCTCGAGAATACTGAGTTGGGCTTCGCGGTCGTTCAGCTGATGGCCGAGCGATTGCATAGCGTCGACAATCTCGGGAACGGCGACATTGGAGCCAGCTGACATCGGTTCTTCCGGACCACCCAGCGCAGGATCCGACTCGAAATCGAATTCACCATCATCGATGTCCGCCATTACTGTCAGGCGACGGCCAAGTGCGTCCAGCCGGATCATGCGAGCATTCATTTGCGCAATGCGGATCGCAAGTGCGTCCAGCGTGTCTTCGTTGCCTTGACGAATCTCCTTGATCTTGTCGCGCTGCTCCTGCAGTTCGCCCGTCAGGTCGGCCAGTTCGTTTGTGCTGACGCCCGAGCCGGTCTTGGCCGAATACCAGTAGCCGCCTCCGAATCCCGCGCTGATCACTATGCCGACAAGCGCAACAATAACCAGACCGGCCCTGAAGCCAGACAGGCTAAATTGCCGGGGCCGTCCGAACCCCTTGCCGAAAATTACAACGTTCATCGAGCCCGCCCCGAATGCGTCTTAAAGATTAGTAGATGTCTCATGCAAGCCGCGAATCCGCAGGCCAACCCCCTGCGACCGCTTGTTCGCGTTGTTTTCAACTTGCAGTGCCTGCTCACTTCGGTAGCCCCGCTGCCCCGCTAATCAGCCCGGGGCCGGTGGTTTTGCGTCCCCGCCTTACAGCGGGTTTGCCCTTGTCGTATGTAACAATATGCATAATGCTGGTTTTTATTACAAGGTCCCGCTCCCGAACGGTGACTCGGGTCACTCGGGACGGGGGAAAAGCGCTACCTGCGTCACATTTTCTATGGCCACAAAACAGCTCGGAAACCTGCTAAATCCCAGTAATGACGGGGATTTAGCCGACATTGTCCGGCGCGCTCGCGAGATGGGCGAGCTGGCCGACGTACTCGTGCGCTCGCTTCCTGCCGAACACGCGCAGGGCATCGTCGCCGCCAATGTGCGAGAAGACGGCGAACTCGTCGTGATAGCGGCCACGTCGGCCTGGGCGAGCCGGCTCCGCTACGAGGCCGATACGCTGCTCGAGGCGGCCCGGTCTGTGGGCATCAAAGCCCATATTTGTCGCATCCGCGTCAGCCAACGCTAGCCGACGCCCTGCCACCCACGCCCACCATGCTCGCGGCGGCGCCGAGCGCGGCGAGATCTCGCTTGCTCGCGCCTACGCGATGTCGCTGCGCAAGACATCCCGGCGATCGCCGCCGCGATCAGATTGGTGGGTGGTCGGTGGAGTGGTGGTTCGGGAGTTACGCGTACGCGGGTGTTGCGTAGGAAATCGGCGCCTTCTTCGGATCAGCGAACGTGACTTCCTCCCACGTCGATTCATCCTCGAGCAACGCTCGCAGCAAACGGTTATTGAGTTCATGGCCCGATTTGTAGGCGCGGAGTTCGCCAATGAGGCCGCGCCCCAGCAGGTAAACGTCGCCGATCGCATCGAGGATCTTGTGAATCACAAACTCATTAGCATAGCGCAGGCCATCTTCATTAAGAATGCGATAGTCGTCGAGCACGATCGCATTATCCATGCTGCCCCCAAGCGTGAGATTGAGCTCCCGCAATGCTTCGACATCGCGCAGGAAACAGAAGGTCCGCGCACGGCTCACTTCCTTGAGGAATGACGTGGATGAAAAATCGATAGTCGCGTGCTGGCTAATCTTATTGAATACGGGGTGATTGAAATACACCTCGAAGTTCACCTTGAAACCATTGAAAGGAACAAATTCGGCCCATTTGTCGCCGTCTTCGACTCGCACTTTCTTCTTGATGCGTATGAATTTCTTCGCCGCATTCTGCTCTTCGATACCGGCGGACTGCAGCAAAAAGACAAACGGTCCCGCGCTGCCGTCCATGATCGGAACTTCCGGCGCAGACAGATCAACGTGGAGGTTGTCGATTCCGAGCCCGGCCAGTGCGGACATCAGGTGTTCGACCGTCGCTACCTTTACATTGTCCTTGATGAGCGTGGTACCGAGCATCGTCTCTCCCACAAGACGCGGATCCGCCGGGATGTCGACGGGATGATCGAGATCCACACGACGGAACGTGATGCCTGAGTTCTCCGCGGCCGGACGCAGCGTCATATAGACTTTCTCGCCCGAGTGCAGGCCGACACCGGTTGCGCGAATCGTGGTTTTGAGGGTGCGTTGTTTCAGCATGGCGCAGGCAAGACTATCATAGGCAGAAAAAACTCTTCAAGATTTCAACATCTTAGACGAATACCTTTGGACTTTGGCGAATTAGCTACCGCCGCGGCCAGCAGGGGCGCCGGCCCGGAGTGATCCGGGCCGGCAAAGCGGAGGAGAGAGCCCGGCGGTGAGTGAGTAACACCGCGGGGCCAGGCCCTCTTCGCTCAGTCGGCCTGGCGCCGCAGAAATGCCGGAATATCGAGCAGCTCTTCCTGCAGTCCGGCCCCTTCCAGGCCGTCACCAACGGCCCGTTTGCGCTGTACCGTGGGCTTGTCGAGCGTGTGATAGTTGGGCTCTGACTGCGCCGCAGGGCGACGTACAATGCGCATCGGCGATTCGGCATTAGCCGCGTGCTGTCCGAGGCCCGTCGCAACGACCGTGACGCGTATCTTGTCCGTCATTTCCGGATCGATCACGGTACCAACGACGACGGTCGCGTTTTCTGATGCGAACTCTTTGATCGTGACACCGACTTCCTGGAATTCACCGATGGACAGATCCGTGCCAGCCGTGACATTAACGAGAATACCGTTGGCACCAGCCAGGTTGATGTCTTCGAGAAGCGGGCTCGATACAGCAGCCTCAGCCGCTTCTCGCGCACGATCTTCGCCCGACGATACGCCGGATCCCATCATCGCCATGCCCATTTCCGCCATGACTGTGCGCACGTCCGCGAAGTCGACATTGATAAGGCCTGGCCGGGTGATCAGCTCGGCAATGCCCTGTACCGCACCCTGCAGCACCTGGTTTGCCGATCGAAATGCGTCCAGCAATGTCGTTTCGCCGCCGAGCACGGTCAACAGCTTCTCGTTCGGAATCGTAATCAGTGAGTCGACGTATTTGCCGAGTTCGCCAATGCCGTGTTCCGCGATCTGGAGCCGCTTGTTGCCTTCCATGAGGAACGGTTTGGTAACGACCGCCACCGTCAGGATGCCAAGCTCTTTCGCAACCTGGGCAACGATCGGGGCCGCCCCCGTTCCGGTACCGCCACCCATACCGGCCGTGATGAACAGCATGTCCGCACCTTCGATGACTTCGAGAATGCGGTCACGGTCTTCCATCGCGGCCTGACGGCCGATATCGGGATCCGAACCGGCGCCGAGTCCTTTCGTAATGTTGCAGCCTATCTGCAGCGAGGTTCGCACGCGCGATCCCTTGAGCGCCTGCGAATCCGTGTTGGCACAAATAAAATCGACACCTTCGATCCCGGTGTCCACCATGTGCGCGACAGCATTACCACCACCGCCACCGACACCGATGACCTTGATGATCGCAGTCGAGCTATGCGCGTCCATTAATTCAAACATTGAGTCTTCCTCCGCTAGTTTGCTTTCCCTGTGGGGTACTCACTGAACCCCGTTTCTTAAAAATGCCCCTGGAACCACGACTTCATGCGGTCCCACACCTCACCTAAATTGCCGCCGATCGGCGTACTGCGTCGATCGCGTCGCGACAGATTTTCGTTGCCGTACAACAGCAGCCCCACGCCAGTTGCATGTATCGGGTTGCGAACGACGTCCATGAGCCCTTCAACGTATTGCGGCGCACCAAGCCGCACCGGCATGTGAAATACTTCTTCAGCCAATTCGACGGCGCCTTCCATCTTGGCGCTGCCGCCCGTAATGACGACGCCGGCTGCAATAAGCTCTTCAAAACCACTTCTTCGAAGTTCATCGCGCACCAGACCAAAGAGTTCTTCGTATCTGGGCTCGACAATTTCGGCGAGCGTTTGACGCGCCAGCCGCCGCGGCGGCCGTTCGCCGACGCTCGGTACCTCGATCGTTTCGTCAGGATTGGCCAGCTGCGACAGCGCGCAGGCGTACTTGATCTTGATTTCCTCGGCGTATTGCGTTGGCGTACGCATAGACACGGCGATGTCATTGGTCACCTGGTCGCCCGCGATCGGTATTACGGCCGTGTGCTGAATAGCCCCGCCGAGGAAGACCGCGATATCCGTCGTGCCTCCGCCGATGTCGACGATGCAGGAACCCAGCTCTTTCTCATCATCCGTTAGCACCGCGTAGCTGGACGCGAGTTGCTCGAGAACGATGTCGTCAACCTCAAGTCCGCAACGCTGAACGCACTTGACGATATTTTGGGCGGCACTCTCGGCACCGGTTACCATGTGTACTTTGGCCTCGAGCCGTACACCCGACATTCCGATCGGCTCACGAATGCCTTCCTGGTTGTCGATTACGAACTCCTGCGGGAGGATATGCAGGATCTTTTGATCGGCCGGTATCGCGACGGCGCGCGCAGCATCGATGACTCTGTCGACGTCGCCCGAGCTGACCTCTTTGTCGCGAATGGCGACAATGCCGTGAGAGTTGAGGCTGCGTACGTGGCTCCCGGCGATCCCGGTATATACCGAGTGAATATCGCAGCCGGCCATGAGTTCGGCCTCTTCCACCGCGCGCTGAATCGAGTGCACCGTCGACTCGATGTTCACAACGACACCTTTCTTGAGGCCGCGTGACGGATGCGAACCGATACCGACGACCTCGATATTGCCGTCGTCATTGAGCTCCCCAACAATCGCCACGACCTTCGACGTGCCTACGTCAAGACCAACGATCAGGTTCTTGTCAGGGCGCTTGGTCATTCAATTCGTACCTTTGGCCACGAGCATCTTCTGTTTGCTCCGCTGCGGATCGGTAGCCGGAACATGCGGTCCGCCCTTCCAACCGATCGTGAAGCCGTTGCCGTAGCGCATGTCGACATAGTCGATTTTCTTGGCGTGGCCCGCGATGATGTTGGTAACGACATCGAGGAACATGTCCGTGCGCTCGGCAACATCGCGACGCCCGAGTCGAACTTCGATGCCGTTGTTCAACGTCATTTCCCACGAACCACGCGCATCAAGGTGCATGCGGCGCAGGTCGAGACCGGCGGGTATGAGCTGGTCGCGCACCGCCAGGTAGCGTGTTGCGACCTCGGCCGAACGGTCGTCCGGCCCGTTGAGCCGGGGCAGCTCGGCCGGCACGTGCCTGGCCGCGGTCACAAACAGCTCGCCCCGCGTATTGAGGAGTCCGCTTTCACCCCAGATGGCAGCCGGCACCTGTTCGCTTACCGTGATCGACAGGCGACTCGGCCAGCGGCGCGCAACTCTTGCCTGGTCGATCCACGGCAGCGCGACAATGCGATCATGAATTCGGCCGAGGTCTGCGCCCACAAAGCCCGCGTCAAGTTCGTCGCTAATCGCCTCTTCTATCTGGAGTGCGCTTACACGCTGGAACGGACCGCTGATTTCAATCGACGAGATGCTGCGATCCAGCATCGTCAGGCTCAGCTGGTAGGTTGCAAAAACGACAGCGACCGCGACCAGCGGTGCGAGGATACGACCTATACGAATTGTCGGTATCTTTATTTGTTTCACTTTTTTCGGCTTGCGCCGCCTGGCTTGCTTACGAGCCATGTGCTGCCACCTCACCGGATTCGACCGCCTGCTTGCCGCGGAAACTCGTCTCGAGAATTCGCCAACAGAGCTCGTCGAAATCTATTCCATCTTCCTTGGCAGCCATCGGTACGAGGCTGTGGCTGGTCATACCCGGAACCGTGTTCACTTCAAGCACGAGTGGCTGACCGTCGTCACCCGCCATGAAGTCCACTCGACCCCATCCGCTGCAGCCGAGTTCGTTGAACGCCTCCATCGCGAGTTCTGCGTAGCGCTGCTCCTCTGCGTCGTCCGTGGTGCCCGGGCAGATGTATTCGGTCCGATTCGATTGATACTTCGCGCGGTAGTCATAGAAGACGCGGGGTGTGACGATACGAATACTCGGTAATGCACGGCCCTGCAGCACGCCGACCGTAAATTCTGCGCCGGTGATGCAGGTTTCGAGCAAGGCCGTTTCGTCGTAGTGCAACGCAAGACTGACGGCATCATTCAGATCGGCATGTTCGAAGACCTTCGACATGCCGACGCTGGATCCCTGTCCTGACGGCTTGATGATGAGTGGGAAACCAAGCCGCTCGGCAGCGAGCGATGCATCCGCATGTGAACGAATCGCTGCGTAATCCGGCGTCGGGATACCGCAGGCACGGAACAGGTGCTTGCTTCTTACTTTGTCCATTGCGAGCGCTGACGCCATGACTCCACTGCCCGTGTATGGAATTTCCAGCCACTGCAAGGCTCCCTGCAGCGCGCCATCCTCACCACCGGGCCCGTGCAACGCGACCCAGACACGATCAAAATGCGCGTTGGCAAATTGCGCCATTGTCTTTTCGGCCGGATCCCAGGCGTGAGCATCGACACCGTTCGACTGCAAGGCCTGCAAAACCGCCGCGCCCGTGTCCAGCGACACCTCACGTTCGCTGGACAGCCCGCCCAGCATGACGGCAACGCGGCCGAAATCGTCGGCATTTCTGACAAGGTATCGCTGCTCGGACGATGTTGTTGCGTCCGTCATGATCGCGCCTCACCAATAATGTGGACTTCGTGCCTGAGGCTAATGCCGTGGACATCGAGTACGGTTTTTTGTACGTGGTCGATCAGCTCTTCGATATCGCTGGCCGTCGCGTCGGCACGATTGATGATGAAATTCGCATGCTTGGCCGATACTTCCGCGCCGCCGATGCGATACCCCTTGAGGCCTGCCGTATCGATCAACCTCGCCGCGAAATCGTCGGGCGGATTGCGAAACACGGAGCCGCAGCTGGGTAATCCCAGGGGCTGTGTCGTTCGGCGTCGCTCGAGCATGGTTTTCATTGCTTCCATGCTTGGCACGACATCGGGATCGAAGCGAAATATCGCTTCCAGGAACCACTCGTTTGTCGGGCCTTTCACACTGCGGTAGGCAACGGTGTAGTCTGGCGGCGTGCGCTTGTGAAGCTCGCCGCTACGATCGATGGTCTTCACCGACTCGACTCGCTCCCAGGTTTCGTGGCCGTGTGCGCCCGCGTTCATGGCCAGCGCTCCGCCAACCGTTCCCGGGATTCCGGCGAAAAACTCGGATGGCCCCAGCTTCCAGCGGATGCACTGGCGCGCGAGCTGCGTGCAGGGAAGGCCGGCACCGGCCCTGACGCGCTGATCGCCGGCGCGTTCGATGTGCTTCAAAATTTTTGTCGCCGAGATCACGACGCCCGGTAAGCCGCCGTCGCGCACGAGCAGATTGCTGCCGACGCCCAGCCAGAACACGGGCGTATCGGCGTCGAGGTCCGCGAGGAACGACGCCAGGTCGTCGATGCTTGCGGGAATGAAGAACGTTTCGGCCGGCCCGCCCGCACGCCACGACGTGTGGCGACTCATTGGCTCGTCGTGCCGAATCTCACCGTGCACTTTGAGGTCCCTTGCCGCCGCCATCATGAGTGCACCTTAAGCGTCGGGCCATTGGCAAGGAGTTCCGGCAAACGGCTCGCGTAAGTGCCAATGTCGCCGGCCCCCATCGTCAGCACGAGGTCGCCTTCGTCGAGCACATCGTCCAGTACCGGCAGAAGGTCGTCGAGCGATTCGACAAATACGGGTTCGACCGCGCCGCGCGTGCGAATCGCACGCGCCATCGCGCGGCCGTCCGCGCCGGCGATCGGATCCTCGCCCGCCGCGTACACATCCAGCAGAATCAGGACATCTGCGTCCGACAGTACGGTCGCGAAGTCGTCCATCAGGTCGCGCGTGCGCGTATAGCGGTGCGGCTGGAAGATCAGCACCACACGCCGCCCCGGCCAACCTGACTTGGCAGCCGCCAGGGTGGCAGCTATTTCGGTCGGATGATGGCCGTAATCGTCAACCAGCAGGATCTTGCCAATCTGCGTCTGAATCTCACCGAGATTCTGGAAACGACGGTCGATGCCTTCGAACTTCTGCAGAGCACGAATAACCGCTTGGTCTCCGATTTGCAGCTCGTTTGCCACAGCAATCGCGGCGAGCGCGTTACGCACGTTGTGCATGCCGGGCAACATCAGGCTTACGTGCAGAACCGGTGACGCTTCCTCGGCTGTATCGTCGTCCGCACGACCCGGCTCGGAAAAACGATTTTGCCGAATGACGTCGAACTCCGCGCGCGCTTTGTCGAAGCTGATGTTAACCGCCCGCACATCCGCTCCCTCTTCGACGCCGTATGTCGTGACGGATCGTCCAATATCTGCGAGCACGCTGTTGACACCGGGGTCGTCGCTACACACGACGGCCAGCCCGTAAAACGGGAGGTTGTGCAGGAATTCGATAAACCCACTTTTGAGTTTTTCGATGTCCCCGTCGTAAGTCGACATGTGGTCAGCATCGATGTTGGTCACAATGGCGAGCATCGGCTTCAGGTGCACAAATGAAGCATCGCTCTCGTCCGCTTCTGCGACCAGGTAATCGCCCTGCCCGAGCCTCGCATTCGCGTCGGCACTCTTGAGTCTGCCGCCGATAACGAAAGTGGGGTCGAGACCACCTTCCGCCAGCACGCTTGCAACGAGACTCGTCGTCGTCGTCTTGCCGTGGGTACCGGCAACGGCGATCGAATAGCGGAAGCGCATCAACTCCGCGAGCATTTCCGCGCGGCTGACGACCGGCATGAGCTGCTTTCTTGCCTCTGCCACTTCGGGGTTGGTTTCATCGACCGCGCTGGAGACGACAACAGCGTCGGCATCGCGTATGTTGTCGGCAGCGTGGCCGATGAATACTTTGGCGCCCAGATCTTCAAGGCGCCGTGTCTGCTTGTTGTGCTTGAGATCCGAACCCTGCACGGCGTAGCCGAGGCTCAGCATGACCTCGGCAATACCCGACATGCCGGAACCGCCGATACCGACGAAGTGCACACAGTGAATTCGGCGCATGCGCTTGATCATGACGTTCTCACGATGCATCGAAGGCGTTGGCTCGAACAGCGGATCATGCCAATCCCCCCGCTTGCTCCAGGCACAGCTCGGTAATTCGGCGCAGCGCATTCGGGAACGCCAGTGCGCGCGCTTTGTCGGCGCGCAGCAGCAGAACGTCGCGTGACTGCAGCCACTCGCGCAGCAGGTCGGCCAATAGCTCCGGCGTGAGGTCGGATTCCTGAATTATCGTGGCGGCACCTGCCCGGACCATCGCGCCGGCGTTCGCGGTCTGGTGATCATCGACGGCCGCCGGGTAGGGAACGAACACCGCGGGCAAGCCCGCCGCGCAGAGTTCGGCAATCGTCAGCGCACCGGCCCGGCAAACCACCAGGTCGGCCCAGGCGTAGGCCTCCGCCATATCCTCGATATAGGACACCAGCTCAACGTCGATGCCGGTGTCTGCGTATGCCTGCCTGGCCGTATCGATAGTCCGCTCGCCGCACTGGTGGCGAACGACAGGTCGCAGCTCGGTTGCAATCTGAGCCAGCGCTGCCGGAACAGCACGGTTCAACGCGAGCGCTCCCTGGCTGCCGCCGAGCACCAGCAGCCTTAACGGTCCTTGTCGCCTGCCATAACGTTCGGCCGGCGCCGCTATGGCCGCGATATCTTCACGGACGGGGTTGCCGACCGTTTCCGCGTTGACGGAGGAATTAAAACTGCCCGGGAAGGCTTGCAGCACAACCCGGGCAAGACGCGCCAGAAGACGGTTGGTCAGGCCCGCAGTAGCGTTTTGCTCGTGAATTACGAGCGGTCTCCGCGTCAGCCAGGCGGCGACGCCGCCCGGACCGCTGACGAATCCACCCATGCCGAGCACCGCTGCGGGGCGGCGACGAAAAATGACGCCGAGCGACTGCAAGAGCGCCCAGCCAAGTTGTATCGGCGCGATCAACAGCGCGAGCAAGCCCTTGCGTCGGAGGCCCTTCACGCTGATCCACTCGATATCGATACCGGCGGCGGGCACGACACGGGACTCAAGGCCGCGGTGAGTTCCGAGCCACACGACGTCACGCGAACTGGCCCGGAGCGCACGGGCGACGGCAAGCGCCGGATAGACATGTCCGCCGGTACCACCTGCCATTACGAGAATAGGTCGCGCGCTCATTTTCGGCGGCCTCGCTTGCGGTTTACCGGCTTCGCGTCAACGACCAGTTCGTGATGAATTCGCAGCAACAGGCCGATACAGATCATCGTTATGATCAGGCTGCTGCGGCCATAGCTAATTAGTGGCAACGTCAGTCCCTTGGTGGGAAGCAGGCCCATGTTGACGCCGACATTGATGAAGGCCTGCAGTCCGAGCCAGGTCGCAAGACCGATCGCGAGGTACGCCTCGAAAAAGCGCTCAGCACTTGCAGCTCGCATGCCGAGTCTGAAAACACGAAAGAGCAACGCCAGGAATAACGCGATCAGAATCAGGGATCCTGCGAGCCCGAACTCCTCGGCAAATACGGCGAACACAAAATCGGTGTGCGCTTCAGGCAGGTAGAATAGCTTTTGCACGCTGTCGCCAAGTCCGACACCGAACCACTCACCGCGACCTATCGCGATAAGCGATTGTGTCAGCTGAAACCCGGAATCGTAAGGATCCGCCCACGGATCCAGGAATCCCGTCAGACGTTTCATACGATAGGGCGACGTTATCGCAAGGGCCGCCATACCAATTACCGCAGCCGAAAAGAACACCAGGAAATCGCGGATGCGTGCGCCCGCGACAAACAGCATGACGAGAGCCGTGGCGACAAGCACCAGCGCCGCACCAAAGTCAGGCTCTTTGAGCAACAGGACACAGGCCAGCGTCAGTACCAGCATCGGGCGAAGAAAGCCCGTGAATTCCTCCCGCAGTGACTTGCTGCGGCGTACGAGGTAGCCGGCAAGGTAGATCAGGAAGCAAAGGCGCGCAGGCTCAGATACCTGCAGGTTCATGAAGCCAACCCGCATCCACCGGGTACTACCGTTCACCTCGTAACCGATCCCCGGTACGAGCACCAGGACAAGGAGGGCCAATCCCGCGAATAACATCAGCGGCCCGAGGCTCCGCCACACCTGCATCGGTATAAACAGGCAGATTCCGCCGGCAACTGCCCCTATCGCCGCCGCGAACAGCTGTCGCTGAATATAGAAAAAAGGGTTACCGACGGCGTTTTCCGAGATCGAAATTGATGCCGATGCCAGGACCACGAAGCCACCGAGCAGCAGAGCCAGCACGATCGTTAGCAGCACCGGATCGATCTGCAGCCCGGTTCTCAGGCGAGCCGGAAAAGGCATTGTTATGCTATGAGAACTCATGTCACAGCGCCCTTACCGCGTCGCAAAACGCGTCCCCTCTTGCCTTGAAATTCTCGAACTGATCCAGGCTCGCGCAGGCCGGTGCAAGCAGCACCGTGTCATCCGCAGCAGCGCAGGATGCCGCCATCCGCACCGCCGCGTACATGTCTTCGGCGAAAAAAACCGGCATGGCCGTGTCCAGCGCAGCGGCAATTTTTTCCGCGTCTTTTCCGATCAGCACGGCGCCGCGCAGTTTCCCTTCGAGCGCTGCGGCCAGTTCACGGAAGTCACCGCCCTTGCCGTCACCGCCGGCGATCAGTACGAGCGTGCCGTCAACAGAATTTATGGACGCCACGGCTGCGGCAACGTTCGTCGCTTTGGAATCATTGATGTAGTCGACGGCACCGACACGGGCGACAAACTGCATGCGGTGCGGCAGGCCGGGGAATTCCGCGAGAACCTGCAGCATGGCCGACATGCCGAGCCCTACCAACTCCCCGGCAGCCAGGGCGGCCAGGGCATTGAGCTGGTTATGCACGCCGTACATGGCGAGATCATTAACCGATATTAGGAGCGAATCACCGCGCGCCAGATAGGTCTCGCCATCTTCCGTGCGCAATCCATACTGATTCTCGGCCGGCTCATCGAGACCAAAACTGATCACAGGTTTGCAGTGCTTCGTATGCTTTGCAGCTTCGGCATCCGCTCGGTTAATTACCGCCGCCTGTGCTTCGCGGTAGATGCGGTACTTTGACTTCCGGTACTCGGCTTCATCGGTGTGCCAGTCCAGATGATCGGGTGAAACGTTCAGAAGGACGGCTACGGCGGCCGGCAAAGCTTGAGTCCTGTGCAGCTGAAAGCTGGACAGTTCGAGGACGTAAAGCTGTGGCGTCGGATGATCCAATAGGTCGAGCGCGGGTTCGCCGAGATTTCCGCCGGCCAGGGCCTCGCGGCCGTCGGCGCGGCACATGAGATGAATCAATGTTGTTACCGTGCTCTTGCCATTGGAGCCCGTGACGGCAACGAACGGAGCTTTCGCTTCACGGGCAAACAACTCGATATCGGAAACGATCTCCAGCTTCTTTTTGCGCGCATTCGCGAGCAGTGGATGACGATCCGATATGCCGGGTGAAGCGATGATGCGTGCAATACCCGCAGGCAGTTTCACGTCACCGAGCAAGACCTCGGCATTCGGCCAGACTTCACCGAGCTCGTTCATGCCCGGCGGTTCGGTACGACTGTCGAAGAACATTGCATCGATATCACTTCTTCTGAGATAGCGCGCAATCGACAGACCCGTGGTGCCTAGCCCTACGACGAGGTCCTTGCTTGCTGTTGCTCGTGCCGCGGTCATCGTATTTTTAAGCTCGCGAGACCGATCAGCACCAGGATGACCGTGATAATCCAGAACCGAACGATGACCTTGGGCTCGGCCCAGCCTTTCAGTTCGAAGTGATGGTGCAATGGCGCCATGCGAAAGACGCGTTTGCCGGTCAGCTTGAATGAGGCTACCTGGATGATGACTGACAGTGTTTCGACAACGAACACACCCCCCATGATCGCGAGCACGATCTCCTGGCGTACGACGACCGCGACGGCACCCAACGCGGCGCCCAGCGACAGCGCGCCGATGTCGCCCATGAACACCTGCGCGGGATATGTGTTGAACCAGAGAAAGCCGAGACCAGCGCCCGCCAGCGCCGTGCAAAATACCAGGATCTCGCCCGTACCTGCCACGTAGGGTATGCCCAGGTACCCCGAGAAATTAACGTTGCCCGTGACGTAGGCAAAGATACCGAGCGCACCGCCAACGAGGACGGTCGGCATGATCGCCAGGCCGTCGAGGCCATCAGTAAGATTGACTGCGTTACTGAAGCCGACAATAAAAAAGTACGTTACGACAACCTGAAAAAGCCCTAAGGGGATAGCCAGATCCTTGAAATACGGAATCAACAATGAGGTTTGCACCTCATCAGTTGCCGTAACGTACAGAGCAATGGCGGCAATAAGAGCCGCGCTGGACTGCCAGAAGAGTTTTTGCTTTGCCGAGATACCGGCGGGGTCCTGCAATACGAGTTTCTTGTAGTCATCGACATAGCCGATGACTCCGAAAGACAGCGTGACAAACAGTATGATCCAGACATACAGGTTCTCAAGATCTGCCCAAAGCACCGTGCTGACTGCGATCGCGGTCAGAATCAGTGCACCGCCCATAGTCGGCGTGCCAGCCTTGAGCAGATGCGTATCCGGGCCGTCTTCGCGAACCGGCTGGCCGATCTGATTAACGCTCAGCCGCTCGATCATCCGTGGGCCGATAATGAACGACAGGAGCAGCGCCGTCAGCGCACCGAGAATCGCGCGCATCGTCAGGTAATTGAACACGTTAAACCCGGATTCGAAGTTCGCCAGATATTGTGTGAGATAGAGCAGCATGATCAGGCCTCTTTTCTCACGGGCTCGTCTTCGCGCAGCGCATCGACGACGCGCTCCATGTGCATCGAACGGGATCCTTTCACGAGCACGTTGACGGAATTATTGAGCCTGTCGCTCAACTCGTCGACGAGCGCGTCTACGCTACCGAACCAACTCGCGTGCTCGCCGAATCCTTCGACCGTATTACGCGACAAATCTCCCAGCGCAAACAGGCGATCGATGCCGCATGCGCGCGCCGCTTCTCCAACCTCGCGGTGCAGCGCCGCAGCATCTGATCCGAGTTCTTTCATGTCGCCCAGAACGAGCCAGCTTTCGCCGGAAAGCTGCGACAGGAACTCGGCGGCGGCGACGACCGATCGGGGGTTAGCGTTGTAACTGTCGTCGAATAGTGTCGCGCCATTCGTGCCCCGCAAAGCCTGCAGACGGCCGCTGACGGGGCTGACGCCTTCCAAAGCCGTTTTTATATTTCCGGCATCGATGCCAAGCGAAAAAGCGACGGCAGCTGCGGCGCAGGCGTTCTTCACATTGTGAATGCCAGCAAGCGGCAGGCATACGTTGATCTTTCCGTTTGGCAGGTGCAGGCAAAACCGCGATTGCTCAACAGCGGCGATGACGTCATCCGCGTAGACATCGGCGTCCGGGCCGCGCCCGAAGCTGACCGAGCGCACATCCTCGACCAGCGCAGACCAGTAATCAAAATACGCATCGTCGGCATTCAGAATCGCAATCTTCGGCCGCTCGGGGTTCTGCAGGATCTCACCCTTCGCATGGGCCACGCCTTCGATCGATCCGAAACCCTCCAGATGCGCTGCCGCCGCGTTGGTGATGACGACTACGTCAGGATTCGCGAGTGCCGTCAGGTACGCGATTTCACCGGCGTGGTTTGCACCCATTTCCAATACGGCGAAACGATGTTTTTCCTCTATCCTCGCCAACATCAGCGGCATGCCGATATCGTTGTTGAGGTTTCCCTGCGTCGCCAGGGTTGGCGCCTGCCGTGCAAGGCAGGCCTTGACCAGCTCCTTCAGCGTCGTCTTGCCATTGCTACCGGTGATGCCAATCACCGTTACATCGTGCTGCTTGCGCCACGCCGCTCCGAAGCTGCCCAATGCCGTGCGCGTATCATGCACCTTGATCTGCGAGATATTCTCGTCGACGACGCGTGACACGACGGCGCCGGCTGCACCGATTGCGTGCGCGGTGCCCAGGTAGTCACCGCCGTCAAAATTCGGACCCTGCAGCGCAAAGAACAACTCGTCACTACGCAACGTGCGTGTGTCCGTGCTGATGCCGGTGAATCCGCGGTCCTTGCCGTGCAGCACGCCGCTCATGCTTTCCGCCGCGGCGCTCAAGGATGCAATCATTGCGCGCCCCCTTTTGCCTGGGCGCACAGGGCTGCCTCGGCCAAGGCGTAGTCCGAGAACGGGTAAAATTTATCGCCAATTTGCTGGTAGGCCTCATGACCCTTGCCGGCGATCAAGACGATGTCAGCATCGTCCGCCTGCGCAATTGCCCAGGCGATGGCGGCCGCACGATCCTCGATGACCGTTGCCCGTTCCGGCCGCGTGAAGCCGGACATCACGTCATCGATAATCTGTCCCGGGTCTTCCGAGCGCGGATTGTCGCTCGTGATGACGACGCGATCCGACAGCCGCTCCGACGCCCTGCCCATGAGCGGGCGTTTGCCCGCATCCCGATCTCCGCCGCAGCCAAAAACACACCAGAGCTTGCCGCGACAGTGCGCGCGCAGCGCACGCAGCGCGGCTTCGATGGCGCTCGGAGTGTGCGCATAGTCGACGTATACCGCCGCTCCGTCCGCGGAAACCCGCTCCATGCGTCCTGGCGGCGCTTTCACTCTCGACAAAACGTCGCAGGCCGTGTCGAGCGAAACGCCCTGCTGCAGCATCAGCGCAAGAACGATCGCCGCATTTGCGACATTGAAGTCTCCGGGTAGCGGCAGGCTGAAGCGCCCGTCGCCCCACGAGCTGACAAATTCGACGTCGGATCCGCGCGGATGGGCCACGACCGCGCGCACGAATACATGCCGCCGGCCGTTCGCAACGCGGTTGAAGTTGGTCGAAACAGTAATTACGTCCTGTCCGCAGCGCTCCGCCAGCTGACTGCCGAATTCTGAATCGAGGTTTATGATTCGATTTCGGGTGTCGGATTCGAGAAACAACCGCGCCTTGGTTTCGAAATAATCCTGCATATCCGCGTGGTAATCGAGATGATCACGCGTCAGATTCGTAAACAGCGCCGCCTCGAACCGCACGCCGTCGACGCGGCCCTGTGACAAGGCATGGGAAGAAACCTCGACTGCGGCATAGTCTGCCCCTTGCTCGACGAATTTTGCCAACCGGCCGTGGAGCTCCACAGCATCCGGTGTCGTCAAGCGCTGTGAACCCTCGATTTTGTCGACGCCGTATCCCAACGTGCCAACGTAGCCGCATCGCTCACCCAGCAGCTGTGCGCATTGCGCGACGAGCCACGCCACCGTGGTCTTGCCGTTGGTGCCGGTCACCCCAAAGACGCCGAGGACCTGCGATGGACGGCCGTAGAATCGATTGGCGATTTCACCGAGCTTTGCGCCGAGATCATCGATCGCAACCATCGGCACACCGATGTCCACTGGCGCCACCGACGTCGATGCGTCGTAAGCGACCGCGCTGACGCCGGCCGCTTTCGCGTCCGCCAGGTAATCAAGGCCATGGCTGTTAGTGCCGTGACAGGCCAGGAACAGATAGCCTTCGCCAAGTTGGCGACTGTCGCTCGCAATCCCATGTATCGGAACGGGCGGCGCCTCAGCGTAGTCCCGCACAAGCTCGGCGAGGGTCGGAATTGAGGAAAGGTGTTCGGCCGGCATGTTCATCGACTCGGCGTCCGTCTCGCCATTGCCTGCATCGTCTCGCCGGGATCGCGTGCCGGTATTGCATCCGGCGCTACGGCCAACAGGCGCAGCGACTCGGCCATGACGTCGGCGAACACGGGTGCCGCAACGTCGCTGCCGTAGTACAGTTCGCCACGTGGCTCGTCGATCACGACAACGGTTGCCAGGCGCGGATCGCTCGCGGGTGCGAGGCCGGCAAATATAGAGATGTGCTTGTCCTGCGAGTAGCCTCCTGTCGCGAATTTCCACGCCGTGCCGGTCTTGCCGGCAATACGATAACCGTCGACCGATGCCTTGCTACCGGTGCCACCGGGCCGCACAACCTCCTCGAGCATACGCCGCACCGCAGCGGCCGTATCCTGCGAAATCACCTGTTGACTGTCATTCGGCTGTTCGAGGCGGACCAGCGATATCGGTCTGAGGCCTCCGTCATCGCCGAAGACGGCGTACGCTTGCGCCAGCTGCAGTGGTGTGACCGATACCCCGTAACCGTACGCAAGCGTGGCCTGGCTGATCGGCTGCCAGTGGCTGAAATGGGTCAGCATACCTGCCGACTCGCCTGGAAATCCGCTCGTGGTGAGCGTGCCAAAACCAAACTGCGTCATCGTGTCCCACAGCTGATCCGGCTCCAGCGTCATTGCGAGCTTCGTCACGCCAACATTGCTGGAGCGCGCGAGTATCGTCGTCAGACTCACTCGACCCAGGTTGCGGCGGTCTTCGATTCTCTTCGCGCCTACCGTTACGTAGCCCGGCGCAGTGTCGACGACACTGCTCGGACGGTACTGGCCGCTTTCCAGCGCGGCTGCAACGATAAGCGGTTTGATACTGGAGCCGGGCTCGAAAATATCCGTGATCGCACGGTTGCGATAGCGCGCTGCTGCGAACTGCGAGCGGTCGTTGGGGTTGTAGGTCGGCTGATTGACCATCGCCAGTACTTCGCCGGTCTTCACGTCAAGCACAACGATCGAACCTGAACGTGCTTCGTAAGATTTTATTGCGGCTTTGAGCGAGCGATACGCAAGATACTGCAGCCGCAAATCAATGCTGGTTTTCAGGTCCTTTCCATGCCGCGCCGGCCGAATGCTTTCCACGTTCTCGATCGAGCGGCCGAGGCGATCTTTCAGTACCCGCTTTGCACCCGACTCGCCCGCCAGCCAATGGTTGAATGCGAGCTCAAGACCTTCCTGTCCTTCGTCATCGATGTTGGTAAAACCGATGAGATGGCCCGTAACTTCCGACGCGGGATAGTAGCGGCGGTATTCGCGCTGCACATTGATGCCGGGCAGATTCAGCGCCAGCACCTGTTCCGCCTGTTCCGGGTTGAGATGCCGCTTGAGGTACAGAAATTCTTTGTCCATGCTGCGCGTGATACGCCGCATCAGCGTCTGCGAGTCAACGTTCAGTGCACGGGCGAGCCGCGGGATATCGTCAACCGCCGAAGCGAACTCCTTCGGGTTCACCCAGATGCTGTCTACCGGCGTACTGATAGCAAGCGGTTCACCGTTGCGATCAGTTATTGTCCCGCGATGCGCGGAAATTCGCTCGGTCCGCAGGTGGCGCGTGTCAGCCTGCTGATTCAAGAAATCCTTGTCGAGGACCTGCAGATAGACGGCACGCGCGACCAGCGTTGCTGCCACCAGGCCAAACAACGCCAGTACGAGCGTCACGCGCCCCGCGAATCGACGTTCAGTCTTCTGTTTTGTTTCTGCGCCGCGTGTCATTGACGTTCGATTACGAAGATATCGGTGGCTTCGGGTCGCACGAGCGAGAGGTCTTCAGTTGCAACTCGCTCTATTCGTGCATGCTGGGCCCAGGTGCTCTGTTCGATCTGCAGCTGGCCCCATTCAATGTTGAGTCCGTCGCGCTCGTGCGTCAGTGCCTCGAGTTCCACGAATAACTTGCGTGATTCGTGCTTGGTATAGACCAGGGCGATCGCGCTCATTACACACACGACCGCCAACACGAAGGCGAGAAGGAACGGCTGCGCCGGCTGCTTTGCCTGCATCACGTCCTCTCCGCTATCCGCAGACGTGCGCTGCGTGCCCGGGGATTCGCCGCGATCTCATCGGCTGTCGCCGTAATGACTTTGCCAATGACTTTCAATTTCGGCCGGAACTCATCCGGTATCGAAGGCATTCCCCGATACGGCTCTGGCTCGAGTGAAGCATTTCGCATGAACCGCTTTACCATGCGATCCTCGAGCGAATGAAAACTGATGACACACAGGCGCCCGCCCCGTCGCAACACATTGAGTGACTGCTGGAGCACGGACTCGAGCTGCTCGAGTTCACGATTGACTACAATGCGAATCGCCTGAAAGGTCTTTGTTGCCGGATGCCTCCTGGATCGCCGTTGCCCGTGCAGGGCCGGCACCGCTGATTCTACGATAGCCGCCAGTTGCGCCGTTGTTTCGATCGGCGCTACTTGCCTGGCGGCAACAATAGCCCGGGCAATACGCCCTGCGTTTCGCTCCTCGCCGAATTTGGATACAGCGCGTCTCAAGTCTTTTTCATCCACTGACGCGAGCCATTCACCGGCCGACACTCCTGACTCCGGGTCCATTCGCATATCGAGTGGGCCATCCCGCAGGAAACTGAATCCTCGAGCGGCTTCATCCAGTTGCGGTGATGAAACTCCGAGATCAAGGAGCAGTCCGTCGACCCGGCCAAGCAGCGGCCGGCCGCTGACGTCCTGTCTTTCGCTAATGATTGTCTCAAGTTGCGCATAAGCACCCTTTATCAACTCGACGCGCGGATCATCTTTAAGAGATCTTGCTGCTGAAGCGATTGCCTGCGGGTCGCGATCGATTCCGATCAGTCGACCATTCGAATCAAGTTGCTTCAGAATCTCCCCGCTGTGACCACCGCGTCCGAACGTTCCGTCGACATAACAGCCGTCTGGTTTTATTTTCAGTCCCTGAAGGACTGGCCCCAACAGCACCGGCACGTGCGCGTTGCTGCTCATGGCATGGACAGCGAACTAGAACGAAATTGACTCGAGGTCCGCCGGCAGGTCGCCGTCGTCTTCCTCGTCGAGCCACGCATCGCGCTTTTCGTTCCAGGTCTGTTCATCCCAAAGTTCAAATTTATTGCCCTGCCCAATCAACATCGCGTTCTTGTCGAGTCCCGCGAAATCCCGGAGTTCTCGCGAAATCAGAATTCGACCACTCCCGTCCATGTCGACCTCGGTCGCATAACCGACCATAATTCGCACAATGCGACGAGCAGCTTTATTCATGCTGGGCAGGCGAACGAGCTTGCGTTCGAGTTCTTCCCAGTCCGGCAGCGGGTATACGAGGAGGCAGTGGTCTTTATCGACAGTCACGATGATTTCGCCATCGCAACGGGAGGTGAGCCGCTCCCGATACCGGGTCGGCATTGCCATACGCCCTTTGGCGTCCAATGTGACTTTGGTGGCCCCTCGAAACACGGCGTTCGGGACGACCCCGGGCTTCGCTCTTCTGGCGCGAATCCTGGGCAGGCTGCCCCTTTCCTCCCACTTTTATCCACTTTTCAACACTATAGGTGGCGGCCGCGGCGACCGTCAACAAACGAAAGCAATTAATCTTTGTTGTACAGTGACTTAGGGGCTTTCTCGTGGCCCAAAAAGGGCGAAATGTGGCAGAGTTCGCGCTAGGTAAATCAGTTATTTACACTTACTTCTTCGATGAGATCTCAAAAAGAGGTCGCAATTCCGCGACAGCGGCCCGATTCGACCCGGTTTCGCGCCAGTTTGCGCAAGCGGGCCAGCGCGCTCCGCGCACGGCAGGAGTGCAGAGTATAACTCATTGTTTTCAATAGGTAAATTGGCAGGTGAGAAAGCCGGAGCCGGCAATAAGCCGGGTTCTGTCATCGACAACCATTCATCTGGGACAGCTGTCGCCAGCTGCCTCGAGCAACCTACCCGGGAGTCCGTTCGGAACCGACGGTGGGCAAACAGCCCCTACTCCCCTATTTGGTCTTGCTCCGGGCGGGGTTTACCGTGCCGCGAGCTGTTGCCAGTCGCGCGGTGCGCTCTTACCGCACCTTTTCACCCTTACCGACCCCAGGGTCGGCGGTATATTTTCTGTGGCACTTTCCATGGGCTCACGCCCCCCAGGCGTTACCTGGCGCCCTGTCCGAAGGAGCCCGGACTTTCCTCTGCATTGCTGCAGCGATTGCCTGGCCGACTCCGGCTTTCTCGGCGCCAATTTTACAGGATTAATTGGGGTCGGACCGAAGTTAATTCCTAAAAGGGATCGACCCCTATTCTTTGCGAATCAGCAGCAGGCGCCTGTACAGATCGTTGCGCTTGCCGCCGGTCGCTTCCGCGGCGACGCGCGCCGCGTCCTTGGCGGACAGGCGGTCAGAGAGTGCCTCCAGCAAGCGATCGATATCGAGCGATGACTCGACGGCCTCATCCGAGCCCGCGACGACAACAACGAACTCGCCCTTACCCACAATGGATTTGTCGGCAACTTTATCGCGCAGCGAACCCAGCGTTCCCTGAACGCACTGTTCGTGCATTTTGGTCAGTTCACGTCCGACGAATGCCGGCCTGTCGTCACCAAAGGAATCGCACAAGTCGCCCAGTACTTCGGCAATACGATGCACGGACTCATAGAAAACCAGGGTCCGCGTCTCGCGGCGGAGCTGATCGAGTACGCCGCGTCGCGCTGCGTTTCTTGCCGGTAAAAATCCTTCGAAGCAAAACCGGTCGGTCGGCAACCCTGCAACCGAGAGCGCGGCGGTTACCGCGGAGGGTCCGGGTATCGGCGAAACCGCAATGCCACTCGCGTGCGCAGCCCGCACGAGCCGGTAGCCAGGGTCGCTGACCAGCGGTGTGCCCGCATCGCTGACAAGAGCAACCGACTGTCCCGACTCAAGCACCGCCATGACCTCAGAAACGCGCTGCTCTTCATTGTGATCATGCAGCGCCAAAAGCCGTGTTTTGACGCCAATATGCGATAGTAATCGCCCGGTATGGCGGGTATCCTCGGCTGCAACAAGATCCACGTCGGCGAGCGTCTGGCGCGCTCGCGGTGTCAGATCTTCTAGATTGCCGATCGGCGTCGCAACGATGAACAGCCTGCCGCTCATTTGGCGCACAACTTTTTCCGGTTACATTAATATGATGAAAATTCCCCGACATCCTGCCCGCGAATCGCGTTCACTGGCAAGCATCATCGCCCTGCTCGCGGCGCTGCTGGCACTGTCAGGCTGCGAAACTACGGGATTCGCGGGCCTGCCGGGCGGCGCCGAGGGACGCGCTGAACGACTTGCCAGGGACGGCGAGCATGCCGAAGCCGCTGGCGCATACATCGGCCTTGCCAGCGACGCCGTTGGCGACGAGCGGGACCGTTTGACACTGCTGGCCGTCGAGCAGTGGCTCGATGCCGGCGATGTCGCTCGGGCCAGGAATGCATTCGGCAGCGTGCCGCGACCGGACTCGCCAAACCTGCGGGCAATCTGGAACACGAACTCGGCGGCGTTGTCCCTGTATGAGGGGGCCGCTGACGACGCGCTCGGTCTGTTGGAACCGATGAGTCGCGAATCGCTCTCGGTGCGGGACAGACTGAGAGTCGAGGCACTGCGCGCCGATGCCTGGATTCAAAAACAGGATCCGGCTCGTGCGGTCGAGCTGATGATGCAGCGCGAGACCTGGATCAGTGACCGCCGCGGCATCGAGCAAAATCGTGCGCGCCTGTGGCAAGGCTTGCGCGTCAGCAGCCCGCAGGTGCTGCGCCAAGCCGCCGAAACAGCAGCTGATCCGATCGTGCGCGGCTGGCTCTCGATTGGCTCGCTCGCGGCTTCCACAGGTCAACAGGGTGTGGGATGGAGTAACGGGGTCGTTCGCTGGCGCACGGCAAACGCCAGGCATCCGGCAATAACCGTGCTCGGCGATCTCGAATCGTCGGAAGGCCTGTTGCTTGAATACCCTCGGCAAATAGCCTTGCTATTGCCCCTGTCCGGCAGGGCAGCGAGCGCGGGAAAAGCGGTGCAGAACGGATTTCTGGGCGCGTATTTTGCGGCCGCCGCCGGACTCGATGACCGGCAGAATATCCGTATTTACGACGTCAGTGCAGAGGGCAGCGCCAGCGCAGCTTATGCCGTGGCCGTTACTGACGGCGCCGAGTTTGTCGTCGGGCCATTGCTCAAGAACAGTGTCATTCAACTGGCCAACGACATCCTCGTCCCGGTCCCGGTACTCACACTCAACTACCTGCCTGACGACACGCTTGCGCCGCCGGGCTTGTACCAGTTTGCCCTGGCGCCGGAAGACGAAGCAGCATCTGCTGCCACCCGCGCGCTCGGCGATGGCTACACGCGTGCCGTGGCGCTCGTACCGAACAACGATTGGGGTCGACGCGTCCTGACGAGCTTCTCGACCGAACTCGAAGGCCTCGGCGGCACCTTGCTGGATTACCGCAGCTATACGCCGGGCGACCAGGACTTCTCGAATGCGATCGAAAATCTGATGGGTCTTACGGGCAGCGTTCGTCGCTATCAACGCATGCGCGCCAATATCGGCGGCGCATTGCAGTTTGATCCACGCAGACGTCAGGACACCGATTTTATTTTTCTCGCAAGCGACGCACCCGCGGGCCGCTTGCTCAAAGCGCAGCTGAAATTTCATTATTCGGGCGATCTTCCCGTCTATTCGACTTCGTCCATATACTCACTTGACGATCGTTCCAACGCTGACCTCAATGGCATCATGTTTGCCGACACGCCCTGGGTCATCAACCCGCAGCCCTGGATTGCAGACTTACCCCGCGAATTCGCCGAGTATTGGCCCGGCGAGCGCCGCCTGGCGCGCCTGCACGCCATGGGATATGACGCCTATAACCTGATCGCCGCGCTGTTTGCATCCCGCGGGGAGGCGATGGCCGAACTCGACGGCGCCACCGGAACCCTGTTTCTCGACTCCAGCGGCCGCGTTCATCGACGCCTTGCCTGGGCTCAATTTCAGCAAGGCAAGGTTGTCGCGCTGCCGAGGATTGACTCGGCTGGCGGCCCTATTCAGGACATCAGCATCGAGGGTGACATCATCACGCCCGATGCGGCAGACGATGCGCCATGGGATTTTCTGCCAGAGGAGCTGTAGGCGACCGCGCAGAGCGACAGGCGCTTCGTTTTCTCAAACGCGAGGGCCTCAAACCAGTCACACGCAACTTTCGAAGCCGCGGCGGTGAAATTGACCTGGTCATGCTGCACGGTGACTGCCTGACCTTTGTGGAAGTGCGTTATCGAAAGTCCACGGGGTTTGCGTTGCCGGCCCCAACGATCGACCGGCACAAGCAGCGAAAAATCTTGCACACAGCCGCCATGTTCCTGGCACGCAGGCCGCGCTATGCACACCTTGCGATGCGCTTCGACGTGGTGGCGATCACAGGCGGTGCTGACGGCACGATCGAGTGGATTCAGGACGCTTTTCGACCCGTTGACTCGGCCCTTTGACCCGCGGTCCCGACATCCTCCGCAGGCAACAGCGCGGGAGAACACGGGCTGACGCAACAGCTGCTAGAATTCGCGTCAGACCCACCGAGCCGGAGTAGCCATGGATCCTGTCACACGCGTTCGCGATCATTTCGCGGAGAGCATTGCGGCCAAGCAGATTGCTGCGGAGCAGCTCGCCGAGAGCATCGTGGCTGCTGGTCACCTGTTGAGCCGGGCATTGCTCGATGACGGCAAGATCCTGAGCTGTGGCAACGGCGGCTCTGCCGCGGATTCGCAGCATTTTTCGTCAGAACTTCTGAACCGCTTCGAGATAGAACGTCCGGGTTTACCGGCAATCGCGTTAACCACAGATACATCGACACTGACGTCGATCAGTAACGACTACGCCTACGAGGAAATCTTCAGCAAGCAGGTCCTCGCGCTGGGTAAACCACAAGACGTATTGCTGGGAATCTCGACCTCGGGCAACTCAGAGAACGTCATTCGTGCTATCGCCGCTGCGCACGGGCGCGGCATGAACGTCGTTGCGCTATCCGGCCGTGATGGCGGCCGCATGGCTGACGTATTTATAGAGGGAGACGTCGAGATCCGGGTTCCGGCAACGCGGACCGCGCGCATCCAGGAAGTACATCTCGTTGTGATTCACTGCTTGTGCGATTTGATTGACGCGAAGTTGCTGGGCGGGGACTAGTGGCATGATGCCTGTCGGCGCCGAAAGCGCTGGCAATTTCTCGCGATCATCGACCGCTATTACTTGACGATAGTAAGGTGCGGGCGCGAATGCGTCTCGTTAATATCCTGCCTTGCCTTCTCTGGCGTTACTACTTCGGCACCGTGCGAAAAGATCATACCTTGCCCGGTCTCTCGGGCGTAAATGCCGAGGATGGAACGCATCGGCACCCAGACGTCAAAAGGGACTCCGCCGAAGCGCGCGCGAAAACTTACCGCCTCATTTGACAACTGCAGATTGTGCGCGGCTGAACCGCTGATATTTAAAATAATCTTGCCGTCCTTGATGTGCTCGGCCGGCACACAGACATTTTCAAAGGACGTGTCGACAACAATGTGCGGCGTATGGCTGTTATCGGCCATCCACTCGTGCATTGCGCGGATGAGATAGGGTCTCTTCGATCGGTTGGAATTATTCACTGCTTTTTTTCTTGAATCGACGCTAGACACCAATAGCTTATCATTTATTCGGCGTCGCGCCTGAGACTAAACATAAGCTGCCGGATCGGCAGTGATCCGTGCCGCTCTACAGGCGCATCTCCTGTTCGAGTTCAGTGAGACTCTGCTGAAACGAGCGTCGTGAAAACACCCGGTCCATGTACGATTCGATCGGCGCGGCATCAGCCCCGAGATCAATACCGTAGGCGGGCAGGCGCCACAGTAGCGGTGCGATCGTGCAATCCACCAGCGAGAATTCTTCGCTGAGGAAATACGGCCGCGCCCCGAACAGCTCCTTGCTTTGCAAAATACTCTCACGCAGCAGTTTACGGGACTTGGCGCCGAGTTTGCCGTCACTGCTGGATTCCGATTCTTCGGCGATTGAGTACCAATCCGTCTCGATACGAAACAGCGCCAGGCGAAACTGCGCGCGAGTCACGGGATCGACCGGCATCAGCGGAGGATGCGGAAAACGCTCGTCCAGATACTCGATAATGACCCGCGAGTCATACAGCGTCAGGTCGCGATCCACAAGCGTCGGTACCGTGTGGTACGGATTCAAATCCATCAGGTCTTCCGGTAATTCCGGGCCTGCGACATTGGCAATCTCTATATTGATGTTCTTCTCGGCAAGAACGAGGCGCGCACGATGACTGTGAATATCTGTCGGTCGCGAGAACAGCGTCATAACTGAGCGTCGGTTCGCTACTACTGCCATCATTTAACGTCCTTCCAGATTTGTTTCTTGAGCATCGAGGCGAGGATATAAAAGAAGATCAGGAACATCAGCACCCAGACGCCGAGCTTGCGGCGATCGGATCGAATCGGTTCCGATATAAAGGCGAGGAAATTGACGGTATCGCGAACGAATTCACCATAATCTTCGGCGTCCATCGAGCCTGCCGAGAGCGTTTCAAAACCTTCAAACGTCGTCGTAACTGAACCATCTTTATTTTCGTGCGTTGAGAAACTGGCCGTCTGATAGCCCTGCAGTTCCCACAGCACGTGGGGCATACTCGTGCCCGCCAGTACAAGATTGTTGACACCGGTCGGGCTATCTTTCGAAACATAGAAGCCCTTCAGGAAGTTAAATACGTAGTCAGCCCCTTTCGCACGCACCATCAGACTCAGGTCGGGTGGCGTCACGCCATACCAACGCCCGGCATCAGCCGACGGCATGGATGCCTGAATGGTTTCGTACGTCTTGTCGGCATTGAACATCAGGTTGTCGATCAACTGTTCTTCGGACAGGTCCAGATCTTTCCCTATCGTTTTATAGCGAACGTACTGTGCCGAATGGCAGCCCGCGCAGTAGTTCATGAAGTTTCGTGCGCCGCGCTGAAGAGAAGAAACATTGCCCGGATCGATGTCGGCTTTCTCCATGTGCATGCCGCCACCAGCAGCCATCGCGGCAGCTGCGGAGAAACACATGCCCAATAACATCAAAGCGGCGACCTTCTTGAACTTATCCATGGTAGACCACCCTTTCCGGCACCGGTTTTGTCTTATCAATGGCCGTGTAGTAAGGCATTAACAGGAAGAACGCAAAGTACAGCACTGAGAAGATTCGAGCCATCAGTACGTACAGGCCATCCGCAGGCATCGTCCCGAGCCAACCCAGCATGAAGAAGGTAACGGTGAATACGGCCAGGGCAGACTTGTAAATCCAGCCACGATAACGTATCGACCTGACGCGCGAGCGATCCAGCCACGGCAGGAACACGGGCAGCAAAACGGCCGTCACAAAGAGTATGAAACCCCAAAGCTTGTCGGGCACCGCCCTGAGAATTGCGTAAAACGGCGTAAAGTACCACACCGGTGCAATGTGCTCGGGCGTCGCCGTCAGGTTCGCCGGTTCAAAATTGGCATGCTCCAAAAAGTAGCCGCCCATATCAGGCGCGAAGAAAACGACCGCCGAAAAGATCATCAGGAACACGATTATCGCCACCAGGTCTTTACTCGTGTGATACGGGTGGAAAGCGATGCCATCGAGTGGCTTGCCGCTCGCGTCCTTGTTCTTCTTGATCTCAATGCCGTCAGGGTTATTCGAGCCCACTTCGTGCAGGGCTACAATGTGGACGAACACGAGCGCGATCAATGCCAGCGGTAGAAGAACGACGTGCAGAGCAAAAAAGCGGTTGAGCGTAATGTCCGAAATTGAGTAATCGCCACGAATGATCTCTACGAGCGCATCGCCCACCCAGGGAATTGCCCCAAACAACGAAATAATGACCTGCGCACCCCAGTAGGACATCTGTCCCCAGGGCAACAGGTAGCCTGCAAATGCCTCGGCCATTAACACCAGGAAGATCAACATGCCGATGAGCCAGATCAGTTCTCGTGGCTTCTTGTAGGAGCCATAGAGCATGGCTCGATACATATGCAGGTAAACGACGATGAAGAAGAACGATGCGCCGGTAGAGTGCATGTAGCGGATCAACCAGCCCCATTCCACGTCACGCATGATGTACTCGACCGAGGCAAATGCATCAGCAGCCGAAGGTTTATAGTTCATTGTGAGGAATATGCCCGTCAACAGCTGAATGGCCAGCACGACGAACGCAAGCACGCCGAAGACATACCAGATGTTGAAGTTCTTTGAGGCGTAATACTCGGTGACGTGATATTTGAGCGTCGACGTCATCGGAAACCGATCGTCGATCCACGTCACAAAGCCACCCTGCGGCTTGCCCACTTCTGCTTCGATTCTCGCCATCACGCTGCTCCCGAATCCTGGCCGATAAGAATCAGGTCGTCCCTGACAAATCGGTACGGTGGCACCCTCAGGTTGGTCGGCGCCGGAACGCCTTTGTACACGCGTCCCGCCAGGTCGAACTTCGAGCCATGGCACGGGCAGAAGAAGCCGCCTTCCCAACCTTCAGCCGGTCGAACTTCGAAGTCCTGCAGCGGCGCACAGCCCAGATGTGTGCATGAGCCTTCAATCACGAGGTATTGCGGTCTTATCGATCGCGTCGCATTCCGCGCGTACTCGGGCTGCTGCTCGAGTACCTCGGAATTCGGGTCACGCAGCTCGCTCTCCACCATCGGCAATTTCTCGAGCATCTCGCTGGTGCGGCGCAGTACAAATACAAGCTTGCCGCGCCAGAGAACGCGTATCATCTCACCGGGCTGCAGCGTGCTGACCGGTACCTCGACCGGCGCACCCAGGGCCTGAGCACGGGCGCTGGGTTTCAATGAAGCAATAAAAGGAATTGCCGCCATTCCAGCGCCTGCGGCGCCTGTAACAAGGGTTGCAACGGTAAGAAAATGACGCCTGTTGCGATCAAGGTCGTCTTCGGTCATCGGGCACTCCCATACGCCGTTCTTTTCACGGCCGCTTCTGCAGCGAGTTTTTGCTTTGTTTCGACACTGGTAGATTTGCAGCAGGCCCGGTTTGCCGTCAGGATGACAGTTACCCCGGAGCTAGGTGCGGAACCACGGCGCATTATACACGGGGCTTGTCGAAATTGGCTAGGTGCTACAGCAAACAGGACTACCAGGACATCGCGTGGCCGATTTGAGATCAGTTTTCGTCTTCTTGTTGCAGTCGATCGTCGTAGGTCTGGCGGTCGCGTTTCTCGTTGTACTGGTCCGTCCCGACCTGATGCCCGGCATTGGGGATTCGATCGACGAGCCCGCAAGCTTCGCGGACGCCGTTGATCGGAGCGCCGCCTCAGTAGCCAATATTTACACCAAGCGTCTCGTTCAGGACAGCCACCCGCCAGACGCGAGGACGCGGTTTCGAGTCGACACCAGCTTTGCGTCGGCGGTAATCATCGACCCGGAGGGCTATCTCGTGACCAACTATCACGTGATCGTGGATGCGACCGAAATCCGCGTTCAGCTCAGCGACGGCCGCATAACAGAGCCCTCGATTATCGGCGTGGATGCCGAAACCGACCTGGCCTTGCTACGGGTCGATCTCGGTACCCTGCCGGCGATCCGTATGGGCAGTTCCGCCCAACTGCGTATCGGCGACGTCGTCCTCGCCATCGGCAATCCTTACGGCCTCACGACCTCTGTAACTCAGGGCATCGTCAGCGCGACAGGTCGCGGGCTGCTGAACCTCGTCACTTTCGAGAATTTCATCCAGACGGATGCAGCGATCAACGCGGGCAACTCGGGCGGCGCGTTGATCAACAGCCGCGGCGAACTCGTGGGCATCAATACGGCCGTGCTTGCGCAGGACGCCGGGACCGAGGGGATCGGTTTTGCCATACCGGTCGACCTGGTTCGTGGCGTTGTCGAACAGATCAAGCAAAATGGTCGCGTTATCCGCGGCTATATGGGGCTGTTGCCGGATGACCTGACAAACGCCGAACGGGCCGCACTCGGTATCGAGAACGACGCCGGCATCCTGCTCATGCAGGTGTACGAAGATGGGCCGGCGGCGGCGGCCAATCTGAAGCGCGGCGACGTTATCCTGACCATGAACGGCGAGCCTGTTTTTTCACGGCGCCAGGCGCTCTTGATCGCGGCGAGCACGGTTCCCGGTGACAAGGTTGAGATCACCGGCATCCGGGACCGCGAGCGTTTCACAACGACCGTGATCGCCGGCGAGCGCCCGGAGGATCCACGCTAGGAAGGCGATTTGCTAGCCGACGCGACGGATGGAGGCGCCCAGCTGTCCAAGCTTTTCCTCGATACGCTCGTAGCCGCGATCCACGTGATAGATCCGGTCCACAAGCGTTTCGCCTTGCGCTGCGAGTCCCGCCAGCACGAGTCCGGCCGACGCGCGCAGGTCAGTCGCCATCACCGGCGCGGCCATCAGGCTCTCAACGCCAGTGCAGATCGCCGTGTGTCCCTCGAGGCGAATATCTGCGCCCATGCGCTGCAGCTCGAGCACGTGCTGAAAGCGATTTTCGAATATCGTTTCCGTTATCGTGCCAACACCGTCGGCCACCGCATTCATTGCACAGAACTGGGCCTGCATGTCGGTCGGAAACGCCGGATACGGCGCGGTTCGAACATCGACTGATTTTGGCTTGCGGCCGCGCATGTCGATGTCGACCCAGTTTTCGCCCGTATCGATCCTGGCGCCCGCTTCTGCAAGCTTGATCAATACGGCCTCGAGCGTCTCCGGTGCCGTTCGCTGTGCGCGGATCTTCCCACCTGTCATCGCGGCAGCGACCAGGTACGTACCCGTCTCGATCCGGTCCGGCAACACCAAGTAGTCGGTGCCTCCGAGTCGCTCCACGCCTTGAATCGAAAGCGTGCTGCTGCCTATGCCTTCGATTCTCGCCCCCATAGCCGCCAGGAAATGAGCGAGGTCGGTCACCTCCGGCTCGCGGGCCGCGTTTTCCAGCACCGTCTCACCGTCGGCAAGAACCGCCGCCATGAGCAGATTCTCGGTACCGGTGACGGTCACGGTATCAAACACAATGTGAGCGCCTTTAAGCCGATCCGCCCGAGCCTTGATGAATCCCTTGTCGACCACGACGTCAGCGCCCATCGCCTGCAGGCCCGCGACATGCAGGTTGACGGGACGCGCGCCGATCGCACAGCCACCGGGCAGGGAGACGTCCGCCTCGCCAAACCGGGCAAGCAGCGGGCCGAGAACCAGAATGGACGCGCGCATTGTCTTGACAAGTTCATACGGTGCCTCGCGCCTGTCGACGCTGCTCGCATCGACCTCGACCCCGAGCTGATCGTCAACCGTGACCTGTACGCCCATGATCTGCAGCAAAGACAGCATCGTCGTGACGTCTTTGAGGTGCGGCACGTTGCTGATTCTGACGGGCTCAGTGGCCAGCAGCGTAGCCGCCAGGATCGGCAGAGCAGCGTTCTTGGCGCCGGAGATCGTGACATTGCCGGACAGCGTCTGACCACCTGTTATCAGTAGCTTGTCCAAGCCTTACGATTCCCCGCTGCGTTCACGCCATTCATCGGGCGTCAAGGCCGTAATCGACAGCGCATGTATCTCGTTGCCGACCAGCGCGCCCAGGCAACGGTAGACGAGCTGGTGTCTGGCCAAAGGGCGTTTGCCTGCGAACTCGGCGGCGACGACCAGAGCCTCGAAGTGAGTGTTGTCTTCGCTCAATACCTCGACAATCGCGTCGGAGAATCCGACCGTGATGAGGCGCCTGACTTCGGATGGGTCCATTTGGGAAGCTTTTTCACAAAATGCCTGCGGGAGCGCAGTGTAACCGCAAAGTACACCGCTTCCCAACGTGCGATCCCGATTGTGTATCATTGCCGGTCCGAGCCGCCCGGCCCGCATGCGATAATGTCCCGTATCGCTGGCCGTCACTCATCGACTACGACGAACTATGCTTGGCAACATCCTGTTGGTCATCGCCGGACTCTTCCTGCTCGTGTGGGGCGCCGATCGGTTCGTTCATGGCGCGGCAGCGACTGCCCGTAACCTCGGCGTCGCGCCTCTGCTGATCGGCCTGACGATCGTAGCATTCGCGACGTCGGCGCCCGAAATTCTCGTGTCGGTGGTGGCAGCCAGCCAGAAGCAGCCGGGACTTGCCATCGGCAACGCACTGGGTTCCAACATTGTCAACATCGGGCTGGTCCTGGGGATTACCGCCTTGATTCGGCCGATCAGCCTGGAGTCGGAGACGCTGCGACGAGAGATGCCGGCCCTGCTCGCCGTCACGCTTCTGACCGTATCGCTGTTTCTCGACGCCTATCTCAGCCGCATCGACGGCATCGTGCTGCTAACCGGGCTTGTCATTGTCATGATCTGGCTGGCTCGCCTGGGGTTGACGTCGGCCGCCAATGATCCGATCAAGCGAGACTACGAGGCGGAAATTCCGACCGACGTCAGCATGACGATGGCCATCATCTGGCTACTCGTCGGTCTCGGCACGCTGCTTATCGGTGCGGACCTGCTGGTCGACGGCGCAATCGGTATTGCGACGCAGCTTGGCATTAGCGAAGTCGTGATCGGCATCCTGATCGTCGCGCTCGGTACCAGCCTCCCGGAACTCGCCGTGTCCCTCGCGAGCGCACTCAAAGGCGAGTACGGACTCGCGATCGGCAACATCGTAGGTTCGAATATCTTCAACCTGCTCGCTGTCATCGGCGTCGCGTCCACCATCGAGCCTGCCGCACTCGCGCCGACGGTGCTGTCATTGCACGTCTTTGTCATGGCCGCCTTTACGCTGGTGTTATTCGCCATGTCCTACAACTCCGACGGCAAGGCCCAGCTGTCGCGCCTGGAGGGCCTGGCACTGCTCGTCGCCTTTATTGCTTACGACTCATACGTCGTTGCACAAAACCTATAGAATGTCGCTGACGATAACGCTGAGAGCCATCTTTGCCTGACGCCCTGACAAACGACGAATTACTCGCGCTCGCTGCCGAAGTTCTCGACATCGAATCACGAGCCGTGAAAAACCTGAAATCTCGCCTCAACGACGATTTTGTGGCCGCCTGCCAGCTGTGCATGGAGACACCCGGTCGCATCGTCGTCACCGGTATGGGCAAATCCGGTCATGTCAGTAACAAGATCGCTGCAACGCTGGCATCGACGGGAACACCCGCATTTTTCATGCATCCCGCGGAGGCCAGCCATGGCGACGTCGGCATGATCACGAAACACGATTTGCTTCTTGCCATTTCCTATTCCGGTGAAACCGAGGAAGTCATCACGATACTTCCGGCGGTCAAACGCATGGGGGCGAAAATGCTGGCGATGACCGGGAACCCGAATTCAACGATGGCGAAGACGGCCGACGTTCATCTCGACGTCAGTGTGAGCGAAGAAGCGTGCCCGCTGAATCTCGCACCCACTGCAAGCACGACAGCCACGCTCGCAATGGGTGACGCTCTGGCCGTCGCTTTGCTCAAGAATCGTGGCTTCACGGCCGAAGATTTCGCGCGATCCCATCCCAGAGGCAATCTCGGCAAGCGCCTGCTGCTGCGAGTCGCAGACGTCATGCGCAGCGGCGATCGCATACCGGCCGTCAGCGCCGATGTAACCTTGCGCGACGCGCTTTTTGAAATGACCGACAAGGGCCTTGGCATGACCGCTATCGTCGATTCGAACAGCAAGGTAATGGGTATCTTTACGGATGGAGACCTCAGGCGGACGCTGGATGCCGGCGCGGATGTTCGCTCGACCATCATTCGCGACGTGATGCACACCAACTGCAAGACTACGACGGCGGACGTACTTGCCGCCGAAGCGCTTCATCTGCTCGAAGAATACAAGATCACCTCTTTGCTCGTCGTCGACGAAAGCGGCACGCTGGTTGGCGCGCTGAATATTCACGACCTGTTTCGCGAAGGCCTAATGTGAACAATATCGGCAGTAAACTCGCCGGCGTTCGTCTCGTCGCTTTCGACGTCGACGGCGTGTTCACGGACGGCCGCTTTTACGTTTCCGACGACGGCGTCGAGACCAAGGCTTTTCACACGCATGATGGCTTCGGCATTCGAAAACTCATCAACGCCAACGTCGCAGTCGCCGTGGTCAGCGGCCGACGATCCGACGCCGTCGAGCGGCGCATGGCCGAATTGGGCGTGCGGCATGTGGTGCAAGGCTGCGATGACAAAGTGGCAGCAATAGACAGTATCCTCGAATCGCTGGGTATCACTGCGCCCGAATGTGCGTACGTCGGCGATGACATTCCGGACCTGCCGCTGCTGCAACACGTTGGCATCTCAATTGCCGTCGCTAACGCCGTCGAAGCCGTGCGTGCGCACTGCGACTACACGACGTCTGCGCCCGGTGGCCTCGGTGCGGTTCGCGAGGTATGTGAGCTGGTGCTGTCCGCACGGGACAGATCGCAATGATGAGCCCGCGCGGTGTCGCATTGATTGCGGTATTGACAGCAGCTGCGCTGGGCAGCTGGTACCTGGCGCGCTCGGACCGCTCGGGCGCTTCCGACGCGCCGCCCTTTGAACCCGCGCATCGGGGCTATTACCTGAAATCAGCGCGTATCCTCGGAACAGGCGAAAACGGTGATCTGCTGTATGAAATCGATGCCGATCGCGCCGAGCAACAGACCGACAAACGCATCGAGTTTAGCGATGTGCGGATTCGGTACTCGCCGGGCAGTGATATCCCGTGGACCGTCAATGCCGATGCGGCCACGTTACGTGAAGACAGCCCCCGGATTACGCTGAGGGGGCATGTTCGTGCGACCAGCAATGCCGGCTCAGCCGAAAACGAGACCGAAATCCGGACGCAGTACCTTGAGCTCGACCCCGAACGGTTTGTGGCCGAAACCGATCAGAGAGTTCAAATACGGATTGGCGCTCGCAGCCTCACTGCGACCGGCATGCTAGCATCACTCAACGATGACAAAATCGAACTCAAGTCCAATGTTCGTGGCAAAATAGCACCCTGAATGACGATCAAGGCGTTCCTTTCTTACCTCACGCGACTTCTGCCATTCCTGGTCCTGATGCCGCTGAGCGCTGTCGCCCAGGTGGCCGACCTGGACCTGCGTTTGCCGTGGGATATTGACGCCGAATCGACGTCATTCGACGGCAAGACGTCAATGATCATTTTCACTGGCCTGCGTTTGTCGCAAGGCCGCGTCAGCATTGAAGCCGATGAAGGCCGCGCCACCAACGCGGAAGGTGAAGACAGTTCCTGGCAATTTACCGGCAATGTTGTCATCGACATCGAAAACGGGCACATAGAGTGCAAATCTGCGGATCTTACCTTTGTTAAATACCAGCTGAGGAAGGCGACGGTCACGGGATCCCCCGCAACGTTCGAACTGAAGCGGCCGGGGTCTGATGAAGTCACTTACGCTGAGGCCGGCAGATTTCTTTACGATGTTGGCGCAGGAATCATCGAGTTTTCCGAGCAAGCGAAAATCAATGAGGGCGGTAATCAAATCGCGTCGAACTACCTCGTTTACAACATAACGGAACAACGCATCAATGCAGATGCATCGGGGAGTGAGAACGGCAGGGTGCGGATTACCTATACCCCGGCGGATCGTGAAATTGGCGAAATCAAAGGCAGCGATGAGTCCGATCGTCCGGAGGTCGAAAACGACAATCCATGAGCATCCTCAGCGTTCAGGATATTTCAAAGAGCTTCAAGCTCCGCAAAGTCGTCAAAAGTATTTCCCTCGAGATCAAGAGCGGCGAAGTCGTTGGCCTGCTCGGCCCGAACGGCGCCGGCAAGACGACCGCGTTCTACATGATTGTCGGCCTGATTGTCGCTGACGGCGGCAAAATCCTGCTCGACGGCAAGGACCTTACGACACAGCCCATGCACCGACGCGCCAAGCTGGGATTGGGATACCTGCCGCAGGAAGCCTCAATATTTCGCAAACTCACGGTGGAAGAGAACATCCTCGCCATCCTCGAAAACCGTGACGACCTGGACCGCGCTGGTCGTGAGCAGGAACTCGAAAACCTCCTGGACGAACTGCATGTCGGTCATGTTCGGAGCAGTCTCGGCATCAGCCTGTCGGGCGGCGAGAGGCGCCGTGTAGAAATTGCGCGAGCACTTGCGGCCAACCCGCTTTTCGTCTTGCTCGACGAGCCATTCGCCGGGGTCGATCCGATCTCGGTTCTCGATATTCAGCGCATCATCCGACATCTTTGTGAACGCGACATTGGCGTCCTGATCACTGACCATAATGTCCGGGAAACGCTCGGGATCTGTAGCCGTGCCTATATACTGAGTGACGGTATTCTGATTGCGGCGGGTTCGCCCGAAGAAATTCTGCAAAATCAACATGTCCGAGAAGTGTATCTCGGAAAGGAGTTCAGACTCTGAGGCAGAATGACAATCCGACGCCCTTGCGCCGGCGCAATTCGCCCATAGAGTAGATAGTACCTCATGCTGAAACCATCGCTGCAGCTAAAACTCGGTCAGACGCTGACGATGACGCCGCAATTGCAGCAGGCGATTCGTCTGCTGCAGCTGCCGATACTCGACCTGAATGCCGAAATTCAGGAAGCGCTGGAAGAAAACATCATGCTGGAGATGGAGGACCTTCCCGAGCTTCCGAAAACCAGCGATGAATCGACGGCAGAGGTCGAGGCTATCAAGGCCGACGAACTCTGGCAGACGCGGGCCGCTGAACGTACGCAAGACGGAGGCTGGAACGGCGAAGGGCGACCGATCAGCGAATTCGCAGATGAATCGGGGCAGACACTCCGCGAACACCTGCTTTGGCAGCTGGAAATGGAGCATTTTTCACCCCGCGAGGTCATTATCGGCGAAGCAATCATTGATTCGATCAACGACGATGGTTACCTCACCGTCGACCTGGAGGAAATCGCCGCCAGCCTGGATGCGGAGATGGGCATCGTCGAATCAGAAATCGAGCGCACTCTGACGAAAATTCAGAAACTCGACCCGGTCGGCGTGGGCGCACGCTCTATCTCCGAGTGCATTATCCTGCAGCTCAGTCAGCTCGATTGGATGACGCCGGGCCTGCAGCTTGCCATCGCCGTAGCGAGCGATCACCTCGACCTCGTTGCCAGCCGCGACTACGGAGAGCTGCGTCGCAGCCTGCACACAACCGAGGACGATGTGCATGAGGCCCTTGCGCTGGTGCGCGGATGCAATCCCAAGCCCGGGCTGGCGGTTAGCCCACCGTCCACGGAGTACGTCATTCCGGATGTATTCGTGCGGAAAGTCGATAACCGCTGGCAGGTGGAAATCAGTCCGACCGGCGTTCCGCGCCTGTCCGTCAATCAGCAATACGCTCGGCTCTTGCGGGGTAGCAGCGAACACGCCGTACTGAAGTCGCAGCTGCAGGAGGCGCGTTGGCTCATACGTAGCCTCGAAATTCGTAACGAGACGCTGCTCAAGGTCGCCACGAGCATTGTGGCGCGGCAAACCGAATTCCTGGAACATGGCGATGAATCCATGAAACCAATGGTATTGCGGGATATTGCGGAAGAAATCGGCATGCACGAATCTACGATTTCGCGTGTTACTACTAACAAGTACATGCATACGCCCCGCGGCGTGTTCGAATTCAAATACTTCTTCTCCAGCCACCTGTCGTCCATGAGCGGCGTGAATCAGTCCTCGACGTCGGTTCGCGCGAAAATTCGGAAACTGATAGGCGCCGAGAACCCCAAGAAGCCATTAAGTGACAGCAAGATCACGAACTTGCTGAAAGACGACGGTATTTCTGTTGCCAGAAGGACGGTCGCGAAGTACCGTGAAGCCATGAATATTCCCTCGTCCAGTGACCGCAGGAGCCGAGAGACGAGGTAGCGAATTAGGTACGAAACACGACTTGAGGAGGACACACAAAACACTATTCTGAGCTTGTACGGAAAACACCGGGTTTTGCTCGCTACCAGGCGGGGGTGTCGCCGCGGAACCGCGCTACAAAAAACAGGAGACCATTATGCACTTGAATGTTTCAGGCCATCACGTCGAAGTCACTGCTTCTCTTAAAGACTATGTCGAAACGAAAATTGAAAAAATCGCACGACACTTTGACCTCGTGTCTGACGTCCAATGTATCCTGACCGTAGAAAAACTTCGCCATAAGGCTGAAGCAACCGCCCAAGTAAATGGCGGTACGATCCATTGCGAACACACGGAAGAAGACATGTACGCCGCGATCGACGGACTGGTAGATAAGCTCGAACGTCGAGTACGGAAGTACAAGGAAAAACTCGTCGACCATCACGCCAGAGAAAAACAAAAAACAAGGTTCGCCTGATCTCCCATCCGACCTGTGTGGCCCGCTCGCCACACGGGTCGCGACAACCGGTTACCTAAGCTATGTCGCTCGAAAACATCATCCAACCCGACGCGGTTTTGTGCAACGCCACAGCGCGCAGTAAAAAGCATTGTCTGGAAATACTCAGCGAGCTGCTGGTTCGGTCCAGTCCGGATATCGCCAGCGAGCTGGTCTTCGAATGCCTGTTTGACCGGGAGCGGCTCGGATGCACCGGCCTCGACAAAGGCGCTGCGTTCCCACACTGCCGCATCAAAGGCATCGAAACGAGCAACGCCGCGTTCATCAAGCTCTCTGAGCCCGTAGACTTCGATGCAGCCGACGGTGAGCCCGTCGATCTTGTATTCGGCATGGTGGTACCGGCTGAACTCAACGACGAACACCGCGCGGATATTGAACTCGTCACGCGTGTGTTGGCTGATGAGGGACTGCGCGCCCGGCTTCGCGGCATGAACAGCAGCAGTGACCTGTACAAAGCATTGATCGACGGAGCATCGCTCAATGCGCCCGACACTCCATGTCGAAAGAACTTCGCCTGATTATTGTAAGTGGCCTGTCCGGTTCCGGCAAAACCGTAGCGCTGCATGTACTCGAGGATCTCGGCTACAACTGCATCGATAATCTCCCCGCCACGCTGCTGAAAGCGGCGGTCGATGAGGTGCGCTCTCGTGCTACGGGTTCTGCAAAACTGCTGGCCGTCGGCATCGATGCACGTGCCCGTGCCGAGGATCTGCGATCACTGCCCGAACTATTGCGTGAGTTGCGCCAGCAGAACGTACAGACAGAGATCATTTTCTTACATGCAAGCGACGCAATTCTCCTGCAGCGCTACGGCGAATCCCGGCGCCGTCACCCGCTCGCCGAATTTGGCGACGAACTGCGTGCCGCCATCAACAGGGATCGCGCAATTCTTTCGGAAATTCACGATAGTGCCGACCTCATTATCGATACGTCACGCACAAGTATCTACGAACTGGCCGACACTATTCGAGAACGCGTTGACCGGCGAAAACAGAATACGCTGTCGATTCTGATTCAATCCTTCGGATTCAAGTATGGCATTCCCGCCGACGCCGATTTTGTGTTCGACCTCAGAAGTCTGCCGAACCCGTATTGGACGCTCGAGCTGCGCGGCCTGACGGGGCTCGACGAGGAAGTAACCGAGTTTCTGAACCGGGACGAGAACTTCAGGGCCATGTTCGAGGACATCCTCGGCTTCCTGGACCGCTGGATCCCTCGCTACCGGGAATCACAGCGGGGTTATCTCACCGTGGCGATTGGCTGCACCGGCGGCCAGCACCGTTCTGTCTGCATGACGGAAAAACTTGCAGCGGGGCTCCGTGCAAATCACGAGCCTGTGCTCATTCGACACAACAGTCTGACGGCACATCGTCTCGATCCGGACTAAGCTGTTAAACTCCGCCGGCATGGAAGCGCGAGAGCACACAAAGGCCAACCTGGAGCTGCTGCAAGAGCGTCTCAACAGTGGTCGCATGCGCTCGGCCAGGATCATGGTCAACAGCCTGCATCCGTCCGAAGTCGCGCGCCTGCTCGAATCCCTGCCGCTCAAGGATCGCGCGGTCCTTTGGGAGATCGTCGATTCCGAGATTGAAGGGGATGTCCTCGTTGAGCTCGCCGAGGAGGTTCGCGACGGACTGATTGAGCGCATGGCGACCGAGGACCTGATCGCCGCAGCCGACGGCATGCAGGTCGACGACCTCGCCGACCTGCTCGCCGACCTGCCGGAGACGGTGACCCAGCAGGTACTGCAATCCCTCGATGCGCAGGACCACGAACGATTGAAACAGGTGCTCGCCTACGACGAGGAAAGCGCCGGCGGCTTGATGAACGTCGATATCGTGACCGTGCGTCCTGACGTTACGCTCGAAGTCGTGAGCCGTTACCTGCGCGCGGTGGGCGAGATACCCGATGGCACTGACTCGATATTTGTTGTCAGCCGCGACAACAGCTACATCGGCTCTCTTTTTCTGTCGCGCCTTCTGACGAGGGACCCTGACGAGATGGTTGCAAACGTCATGTCGACGGACGTTATGCCAATTCCGGCGCATACATCGTCGGCCGAGGTCGTCTGGGAATTCGAGAACCGCGACCTTCTGTCGGCACCCGTCGTGGACGACGATTTCCGTGTCCTGGGCCGCATCACGGTGGACGATGTCGTCGATGTGATCCGCGACGAGGCGGAGCACTCGCTGATGAGCGCCGCGGGCCTCGACGAAGAAGACGACATGTTTGCGCCCGTCGTCAAAAGCACAACCCGACGGGCCCTCTGGCTCGGCGTGAATCTCGCCACGGCTTTTCTGGCGGCTGCCGTTGTCGATCTGTTTCAGACGACGCTCGACAAGATCGTGCTGCTCGCCGTCTTGATGCCGGTCGTGCCAAGCATGGGCGGCGTCGCTGGCAGCCAGTCACTCACCATCATCACGCGCGCGATAGCGCTCGGTCAGATCAATCGCGCGAATGCAGGTGGCATTCTGCGCAAAGAGGTCCTGGTCGGCGTGCTCAATGGTTTTGGCTGGGCTGTCGTGGTCGCCTTTTTTACCTACCTCTGGTTCGGCGACTGGCGCATCGGGGGCATCATTGGCGCCGCCATGATCATCAACCTGGTCATTGCTGCCGCCGCCGGATTCGGTATCCCGTTGATTCTCAAAAGAATGCGCGTTGATCCGGCGCTGGCCGGCGGCGTGGTCCTGACGACAGTGACAGACGTCGTCGGCTACATGGCATTCCTCGGACTGGGCGCGATATTCCTCTTGTAGAGCCCTGCCGCTCCATCGCTGCCAGGCGCTGTTCCTACAGCTCCGAGTGAAACGCGCTCAGGTCCTTCCTGATCCAGTTGGGCGCGAACAGCCGCGGCACGTCGGCGCCCGTCACGAAATCCAGCAGCTCGTCCTTGACATTCATCGCATCGTGATAACCGAGCTTGATGAGTTCGCGCGTATACGCTTTTTCAAACAGCAGAAAGCTGAGCAATCGATTCTCACCGGGGCTGTTCCCGCCGACGCCGCGCAGCAGAGCTCGGATGGCAAACGGCAGTTCCTTGCGGTGCCGGTGGGCGATAACGCGCAGATCCTCGCTCGGCACGACCAACATCGTATCGATGGCGCGCATGTTCGCCACGGACTCCGGTCTGCGGCCAATCGCTATCGAATCGATCAGCTGGTTGATGCGAGTTATACGCTCAAGATCGGAATAAAGTCCATCCATGAATAGCGTATCCAGCATGTAGCCGGCGATTTGTGCAAAGCTGGGTAACTCGGGACCAGTATCGGGCGCCCGATCGCCTGTTTCATCACGTATGCCGATAACCAGAATTCTGTCGGCACCGAGGTGCACTGCCGGACTAAGCGGCGTCGCCTGGCGCATTGCACCGTCGCCAAAGTACTCGTTTCCGATTCTGACCGGCGGAAAGATCATGGGCACGGCAATGCTTGCCATGATGTGATCGAGAGTCAGGTCGGTGCGCAGGCCGAGACGTCGCGTTCGTTCCCAGCTGTCGTGGTCGGCGGTCGCCTCGAAGAACGAGGTCGAACGCGCCGACGAATAGCCCGCCGCCGTAATCGCAATAGCGTCAAGGTAACCGCTTTCGATCGCGTCCTGGATTCGGGGAAAGTGAACGTTGCGATTCAGCAGTGCCCTCAGCGGCGCGTTATCGAACAATGACTTGGGCACACCGACCAGCCAGCCAGCCAGTACGATCGACGCCAGCCAGTGCAGGCTGCTCTTGAGCATTGTAAGATGATCGGCCTTGTAAACATGGTGACAGCGAAAATGTCCCCACACCTGCTCCAGTTCCGCGACGGCTGACCGCAGATGCTGCGCGCGCGATGCCAGGACGACCGAATTGACAGCACCGGCCGAAGTGCCGCTGATGATACGGAATGGGTTGGCGCTCTTGCGGGGAAGCAGCTCGGCCACCGCCTTGAGCACCCCGACCTGGAAAGCCCCGCGGGCGCCACCACCCGGCAATACCAGGGCCGTCTTGATGTCATTAACTCGCTGTGTCATCCGAAAAATACGGGTTGTTACGGCGCCCCTGCGCACAAGACAAGCATACAGCGTATAATATCGGCCCTGCCGCAGCTAAGACCTGCAGCTCATTATTTCGAATCGGGAACCACAAATTGAGTTTTTTAAACACAAAATCCGCCGCTATTGCCATTCTCGCGGCGGCCGCGGCTGCGGCCACCCTCATGCTGGCTCCCAGCGGCTCGGCGACCGAGCGGCTGCTGCCGGGCAACCCTGCACCGGACTTCGAGCTGCCCGACCAGACGGGGCAGCTGCACTCATTGGAGGACTATCGCGAACATTGGGTCGTGCTCTATTTCTACCCCAAGGATGAGACCCCAGGCTGCACTACCGAAGCCTGCGAGTTTCGCGACAACATATTTGCGTTTCGCGATTTGAATGCACAGATACTCGGCGTCAGTCTCGACGACGTCGATTCGCACCGGCAATTCGCTGAGCATCACTCCCTGCCGTTTCCGCTGCTGGCGGATACGACCGGAAGCGTCGCTGACGCCTACGGCGTCAAAACGCGGATGCTCGGCATGACCGTGGCGAAGCGGCAGACATTTGTCATCGATCCGGCCGGAAAGCTGGCGAAGCACTACGAGACAGTCAAACCAGCGGGACATTCGGCGCAGGTCCTTGCGGACTTGAAGACTCTGGTCCAACCCGAAACTCCGACCGACGTTATCCCGCCGACCGCCGCAACGACGGAGTAGGCCAATCAGTGTAATGCTTTGATTGCCTCGTCCAGTCCGGCGATCGTTAACGGGAACATGCGGTCTTCCATGATCTCCTGAATGAGCTTGGTCGACGGTGTGTAATCCCAGCGTTGTTTTGGCTCCGGATTCAGCCAGACCGCCTTCGGATAGGTATTGAGCAGTCGCTTGATCCAGACGGCGCCGGGCTCTTCGTTCCAGTGCTCGACGCTGCCGCCCGCGTAGACGATTTCGTAGGGGCTCATCGTCGCATCGCCAACGAATATTAATTTGTAGTCCGACCCATATTTGTGCGCGATGTCCAGAGTCGGCGTTTTTTCCGAGTGCCGGCGCCTATTGTCTTTCCACAGACTTTCGTAAATGAAATTGTGAAAATAAAAGTACTCGAGATGCTTGAATTCGCTGCGCGCCGCCGAGAACATTTCCTCGCAAATACGCACGTGGTCGTCCATCGAGCCACCGATATCGAGACACAGGAGCACTTTTACGGCATTGTGCCGCTCGGGAACCATACGAATATCGAGCAAACCCGCGTTACGCGCGGTCTTGTCGATCGTGTCATCGAGGTCGAGCTGGTCGGCAGCGCCTTCACGAGCAAATTTTCGTAGCCTGCGCAGCGCAACCTTGATATTGCGTGTGCCCAGTTCGATCGAGTCATCAAGATTGCGATAATTTCGCTTGTCCCATACTTTTACAGCGCTGCGATTGCGTGATCCCTGCTGGCCCATGCGCACGCCTTCCGGGTTGTAACCGTATGCGCCGAACGGCGAGGTTCCCGCGGTACCGATCCAGCGATTGCCTCCCTCGTGCCTTTTGTCCTGCTCCTCGAGCCGCTCCTGGAGCGCTTTCATCAATGCGTCGAAGCCTCCTAATGCCTCGATTTGCTCGCGCTCCTCTTCGGACAACATTAATTCGGCCTGGTGGCGCAGCCAGTCCTCGGGAATCTCCTGCATGAGATCCGTCAACGAATCGTCAATGCCTTTGAAGTAGGCGCCGAATATTCGGTCAAAACGGTCGAGCTGAGCTTCGTCTTTGACAAGGCTCGTGCGCGCCAGGTAGTAGAAGTCGTCAACGCTCTGGCCGGCCAGCCCCTTCTTCATGGCTTCGAGCAACGTCAACAATTCGATTATCGACGTCTTCATACCGCCTTCGCGGAGCATGTAGAAGAACGGAATCAGCATACCGCTTACTGCGGATTCGTCCGCCTGTCGAGAAATACCAGCTGTTCGAACAGGTGTACGTCCTGTTCATTCTTGAGCAACGCCCCGTACAGTGGTGGAATCGCATTGCGCGAGTCCCCGCCCCGCAGTACTTCCGGTGGAATGTCTTCGGCGAGAAGCAGCTTGATCCAGTCGAGCAACTCCGATGTCGACGGTTTCTTTTTCAGGCCGCGTACGTCACGCACCTTGTAAAAAGCCTCCAGCGCTTCACGAAGCAGGTCTTTCTTCAGATCCGGATAATGGACGTCGACTATCTCTGCCATCGTTTCCTTGTCCGGAAACTTGATGTAGTGGAAAAAGCAGCGCCGCAAGAATGCATCCGGAAGCTCTTTTTCGTTGTTGCTCGTAATGACAATAATCGGTCGATGGCGAGCCTTGATCAACTGCTTTGTTTCGTAGACGTAAAACTCCATTCGGTCGAGCTCGCGCAGCAAGTCGTTGGGAAACTCGATGTCCGCCTTGTCAATTTCATCGATCAGCAGTACCGGTTGCTCTTCAGACTCGAAAGCCTCCCACACTTTGCCGCGCACGATGTAGTTGCCAATATTATGCACACGATCATCGCCCAGTTGGGAATCACGCAGCCGCGCAACGGCATCGTATTCGTACAGGCCCTGCTGTGCCTTGGTCGTCGACTTGATATGCCACTCGTGAAGCGGCCGGCCGAGCGATTTCGCCACCTCGATGGCAAGCTGAGTCTTGCCCGTACCTGGCTCTCCTTTGACCAGGATCGGCCGTTCGAGCGTGACCGCGGCGTTGACGGCCATTGTCAGGTCGTCGGTCGCGATGTAGGAACTTGTTCCTGAGAATTTGCTGTCTGCCATTTGGGTTTCCGTGCTGTGCGCCACGCGCCATCTTACAGGGCGGCCGGGGTCAGCGTCAGCTTGTGCTCTGCCGGTCCCGGGAGAAACGGGCTCGGCAGGCCCCGCACCCAGTCTTCGTGTCCCCGACTGTAGAAGGACGACAGCGGATGGCCGCTCTGTCCGGTCGGCATGTGCATGACGCTGTTTGCCTCATCGCCCGGAGAAACCGAAAAACGCTCGGAAGCGCCAAATGCCGGGCCCTGGGCCTTCGGCATGTCCAGATCGCCGCTCAACATGTCGGCCGGCATGTCCAGAAACTCACCCAGCAGCGGAATGCTGCCGCTCAGCGGGTGCCGTATCGCCGCCGTGTTGATCTCGCCCCAGCTACGCCTGGACAACGGGCCCTCGTAGGTCTGATTGAAATAGTCGATATTCCGCCGAACCGCGGCAACCATGAGGTCGGGCCAGCTTTCGTAATTGCCGGGTAGCATGTGCAATGGCTGTTGGGTTACGAGGGCCCAGAGTGGCGCTTCGAACTGGTTGCTGCGGCGTAGTTCAACGTCATCGCCATAGGCCTCGCGTGCGGGTGCCATCAACGCATGGAATACGCGTTTCTCGACCTCGAGCCGGAATGCGCGAACGAGGCGATAGCCCACCGACTCCGGGGCGGCTCGAGGCACCCACTCTTCAACCAGTCGGCGATATTCTGCGAGTTCGGCGTCATCGCCGGCAGCCACCGGGTCATCGAGGACATCCAGCAAAAGGTCGCGCCAGCGCCCCAGGAAAAGCGCGCGATCATCGTATTGAATGGCGAGCATATCCCTGGGTGTGAACGTGTCCACCGCGAACAATCCGTCGCGAATCTGGCGGGCCCGCGCACCGAAATCGTAACCTCCGTCTCCGACGAGGCGCAAAGCCTCGGCATCGGTAACGCGCGCATTGGCTGTCCAAATGCGCCCGCTCTCCGGATTCTCGACCCGCGGATACTGGTCCCTGTCGAGCCATCCCTGCCAACCGTGCTCTTCGCTCCAGTCGGCGGGTAACATCGCATTGAAATCGGTTTTTCTCGGAATCTGACCGGCAATCGTCCAGCCTATATTGCCGTCAGCATCCCCCGTGACAAAATTCTGCGGCGGCATCGCCATGGTATTCGCGATATTGAGCGCCTGATGAACCGATTCCGCTTCTTCGAGATCGATCAGGCGCAGGTTCACGCCTTCCGGCTTATGCGCGATCCAGCTCACGGCGATTTCGCCGTCCGGGTAATCGACGTCGTCGAGGACGGGGCCCCAGATCGTTTCACGAACCACATAGCTAACCGGGTCGCCGTCTTTGACATTAATGGTCTCGCGATGCAGCGTGAATTCCCGGTCGCCTTCGGGCGTCCTGTATGTGCCTGGCGTCGACCCCTGTTTCAGAATGACGGCGTCGGTCCAGTCACCGTAACTGTTGGTATATCCCCAGGCGATGTGCGTGTTGCTGCCCGCGATGATGAATGGCGAGCCCGGCAGGGTCACGCCGGCAACATCGACGCTTTCCGCCGCGTCAACAACGAGCCGGGCGCGGTAATAGATGTTTGGCGTGCTGAGACCGAGGTGCATGTCATTGGACACGATCGCGCGGCCGTTGGCGGTCAGCGCGCCCGACACCACCCAATTGTTACTGCCCCGAAGCGGATATCGGCCGACTTCATTAGCCGGCGGCGCGTTGTCGGGTACGTTGCGTACCGAATACAGGCCGGGGCCCGGTACCGTGGCAACCGCCCTCGCCTCGCCCATGATGGGTGCGTCCCACGGCGTGCCCTGAGGATACAGCCACGCGTAGACCTCCGGAGGCAGGACGCGATGGGCCAGTCCTCTTTGAACTTCCTTTGTCGCCCGCGCGTCATTCAACTGCATGTACATCGCGAAGACGACCAAGACCGAATCTGCGGGCGTCCAGCGCTCCGGTTCGGCGCCCAGAACAAAATATTCGAACGGCTTCGCGCCCAGCGACACAAGGCCGGCGTTAACCCCGTCCGCGTAGGCCACGAGAAGCGCGCGGTCCTCATCGGCGGCATTTTCGACGACAGCCCGGGCTTTACTCCGGAACCGGTGGAAGCGATGACGTTTATCGACATCGATCGCAATTGCGCCAACAATCTCTGCAAGTTCCCCCGCCGCCTGGCGGCGAATCATATCCATTTGAAAAAATCGATCCTGGCCGTGCGCGAAACCGGTAGCGAAAGCCAGATCGGCACGGTTCGATGCCGTTATTACCGGAATACCGTTACCGTCACGCTCGATGCTCGCGACAGCGCCAAGACCGGCAACAGCAATTTCGCCGTCAAGGTCCGGCAGACTGGCGCGCAGGACAAACGTCGCAGTGACGCCGACGACCACCAGCAGCAGAAACACGCCTGCAATGAACCGAATGAATACGCGTCTCATGTCTCACGCTTTACGGTCAGCACTTTCATTGCATTGGTGCCGCCGCTAAGGCCTCCAGTATCGCCCTTGGTAAAAATGACGAGGTCGCCAACATCGACGAGTTCGTAGTGCAGCAGTGTATTGAAAATGTCCTGGTAAAGTCGACTCGGCATCTCCGTATTCTCCACAAAGGAAATCGGGTAAACGCCGCGATACAAAGACACACGTCTGTTGGTAGCCTCGTGCGGCGTGAAAGCGTAAATCGGAATATCCGAACGTATACGCGACATCCAGCGCGTCGTCGCACCCGACTCGGTCAATGCAATAATCGCTTTGACCGACATGTGGTTGGCCGTGTACATGGTGGCCATGGCGATAGCCTCGTCGACCTGTTCGAAACGGTCGTTCATGCGGTGAGTCGTCGTACCGACGACGAGCGGAAATTTTTCCGCGCCCACGCAAACCTCGGCCATCGCGCTTATCGCTTCGACCGGGAATTTACCGACCGCCGTCTCGCCGGACAACATCACGGCATCGGTTCCATCGATCACGGCATTAGCAATGTCGGACACTTCGGCACGAGTTGGAATCGGGTTCTGAATCATTGACTCCATCATTTGGGTCGCCGTAATCACGATCTTGTGTTGTTTGCGCGTCTTTCGAATGAGTCTCTTTTGGATACCCGTAAGTTCGGCATAGCCCATTTCGACGCCGAGGTCGCCGCGTGCCACCATAATCACGTCGGCGGCGCCGATAATTGCATCGATATCATCGACGGCTTCTGCGCGTTCGATTTTTGCGACGATCAGGCCGCGGCCTCCGGCCGCCTCGAAGAGTTCCCGCGCTTCATGTACGTCATCGGGGCCGCGTACAAACGAGACGGCCAGAAAATCCGCTTCCAGTTCAGCAGCAAGCCTGATGTTTTCCTTGTCAATGTCAGTCAGCGCGGCAGCCGATAAGCCGCCGCCTTTCAGATTGATTCCTTTATGGTCCGACAGGATCCCGCCGGTAACCACAGTCGTATGAATCCGCGTGCCGTCAATGCTTTCCACTTGGAGCGTAATCATGCCGTCGTTGAGCAACAGCACGTCACCGACTTCGACGTCTTCATGCAGGGTCTCGAGCGCGACGCCCACGCCATCCTGATTGCCGTCCCCGAAGCCGAGCGCGCTGTCCAGAAAAAACGGGGCGCCGTCCGCCAGCGCAACACTATGCTTTTCAAAGCGCTGCACGCGTATCTTCGGTCCCTGCAGGTCCCCAAGCAGGCCGACGTCCCGGCCGCAGGATCTAGCCGCCGCTCGCAGTTCGGCCGCACGTTTCCGATGATCATCGGCACCACCATGGGAGAAATTGAGCCGCCCTACGTCGAGGCCCGCGTTGATCATCGCTGAGAGCGTATCCGCATCATCCGACGCCGGCCCCAGCGTTGCCACTATCTTTGTTCGTCGCCGCATGACGCGGATTATTGCACAGCTGATCCACTCTCGGTGCTACGCATATTTCAGCCTGGTCTTTCGAAGGCCCGTGCGGCACGCTATGCTGCCAGTCCGACCTCAATGAACGTGACCCGATATGCTGAACCGTCGACGATTCATTCAGAGCATTGCCGCGGCGGCCGCGGCGCCCGCAGTCACGCCGTCTTACGGCGCCGCCGGTCAGGCGGCGGATGCGCTGCGCCCGGATCCGGACAGGATCCTCGACCTGCCCGACGGCTTCAGCTATCGGGTCGTGTCGCGCGTTGGCGATATCATGAGTGACGGCCTGCGCGTGCCGGGCGCGCATGATGGCATGGCCGCTTTCGCAGGCCCCGACGGCCGTGTGATTCTCGTCTGTAACCACGAAATGACCAGCCACTGGGTCGCTGCCAGCGCATTCGGTGACCACTATGGCGAGTTGTCCGAACTGACCCGATCCCTGCTGTACGACAGGGGTGGAGACAGGACGCCGGCGCTCGGCGGTACGACGACAACGCTTTATGACCCGGCAGCGGGCAGAACTGAAAAACAGTTCCTGAGCCTGGCCGGTACGGAGGTCAACTGCGCCGGTGGGCCGACACCGTGGGGCAGCTGGCTGAGTTGTGAGGAATGTTTCCAGGACCCGGGTACCCGGCTGCAATGGGCCGGGTTGATTACGCGCGACCAGCAGCACGGTTACGTCTTCGAGGTTCCGTCACAGGCGGCGGGACTCGTGGCGCCAAAGCCAATCAAGGCCATGGGCCGATTCGAACACGAGGCCTGTGCCGTGCATGCGGCGACGGGCATTGTTTACATGACCGAGGACCGCTTTCACAGCCTTTTTTACCGGTACATCCCCAACACACCGGGAAAGCTCCTGGACGGTGGCCGCCTGCAGGCTTTGGCCATCGACGGTCATAGCTCGGTCATGACGCACAACTGGGCCGCAGTGCCACAAACGCCGCTGAACGAGCCAATGAAAACGCATTGGATCGACCTCGACGATGTGGACCCGATCGAGAACGACCTGAGGTTGAGGGGCGCCTCGAAAGGTGCCGCCACGTTTGCGCGCGGCGAGGGCCTGTGCGTCGCCGACGACAGATTCGCCTTCACCTGTACCATCGGGGGTCCCGCACGTATCGGCCAGGTGTTTACATATACCCCGAGCCCGGCCGAGGGCACGCCGGCGGAAAAAGGAAAGCCCGGCCTGCTGACGCTGATCGCAGAAGCGGATGAAAATTCGCTGCTCAGGAATTGCGACAACCTGACCATGGCGCCCTGGGGCGACTTGATTGTGTGCGAGGACACCTTGAATCACTGCGGCCTGGTAGGCATCCGCCCGGACGGCAGCCAGTACGAGATCGCGGACAACCCGTATTCCGGCTCGGAGCTTGCGGGCGCTTGTTTCTCGCCCGACGGCAAGATCCTGTTCGTCAATATCCAGTACCCGGGCATGACGATTGCTATCACCGGACCCTGGCCGACCTAACCCGTCGTCAAACCCACCACCAGCCACCCGACCGTGGCGTCGACCGCGGCGAGGTCAGAAAGGTGGGTGGGTGATGGGTTAGTTGGCGGCGCGCTTTTCCAGAATCTCGACGGCCGGCAGCTTCTTGCCTTCGACAAACTCGAGAAACGCTCCGCCGCCCGTCGAAATATACGAGATCTTGTCCGCAACGCCGTACTTGTCGATCGCCGCCAGCGTGTCACCGCCGCCTGCAACAGAAAACGCGTCACTCGCCGCTATTGCGCGGGCAAGCGCTTTGGTCCCGGCACCGAAATTGTCGAACTCGAATACACCGACCGGGCCGTTCCAGATGATGGTACCGGCGCCGGCCAGTATTTTCCCGAATCGCTCTGCCGTCTCGGGCCCGATGTCAAGTATCAGCTCGCTCGCTGTAACATCCTCAATCTTCTTCGTCGTCGCCGCCGCGTCAGCCGAGAATTCGTCGGCCACGACGACGTCCGTGGGCACCGGGATCTCGGCCCGGTCGTTGCGATTCACCGCAAGCTTGCGCGCCACACCCAGCATGTCCGCTTCGTACAGCGACTTACCGACTTCGTGACCGGCAGCGGCGATGAACGTATTCGCGATACCACCGCCGACGATCAGGCAGTCGACGAGGGTTGCGAGAGCTTCCAGCACGGTCAGCTTGGTCGAGACTTTCGAGCCGCCGACGATGGCAACGAACGGGCGTGCCGGTTCATGGAGCGCCTTGGTCAGCGCATCGAGTTCGGCCACCAGCAGCGGCCCGGCACACGCGACCGGCGCGTGCACGGCCACGCCGTAGGTGCTCGCCTGCGCGCGATGGGCCGTACCGAAAGCATCCATAACAAAGATATCGCACAGCGCCGCCATTTTTTTTGCCAACGCTTCATCGCATTTTTTTTCGCCGACGAGGAAACGTACATTTTCAAGCAGGACAACATCGCCCGGCGCAACCTGCACGCCGTCGACCCAGTCTTTGACCAGCGGCACGTTACGACCAAGCAGCTCGGATAGCCTGTCGGCTACCGGCTGCAGCGAAAACTCGTCCTCGGGCTTGCCCTCGGTCGGTCGGCCAAGATGCGACACCAGGATGACGGCCGCATTGGCGTCGAGCGCCGCGTTAATCGTTGGCAATGCCGCGCGAATTCGCGCATCGCTGATCACGACGCCATCGGCAACCGGTACGTTCAGGTCCTCGCGAATCAGCAACCTCTTACCGGACATGTCGAGGTCGGCCATCTTGATGACGGACATACTAGTGCTCTCCGACCGGCTTACGTCGCGTTCATCAGTGCAACGGTCGTATCCAGCATGCGAGACGAAAAGCCCCATTCGTTGTCGTACCACGACAGGACTTTGACGAGCGTGCCTTCCATGACCTTGGTCAGGCCGGCGTCGTAGGTCGATGATGCCGGGTCGTGATTAAAGTCGATCGAAACCAGCGGTTCATCGTTGTAAGCCAGAATGCCTTTAAGCGCGCCCTCACTCGCTTCTTTCATGATCGAATTGATCTCGTCGATGCTTGTTTCCCGTTCCGCAACGAACGTCAAATCGACACAGGATACGTTGATGGTTGGCACGCGCATCGAGAAGCCATCGAGTTTGCCGTTGAGGTCCGGGAGCACCAGGCCGACAGCGGCCGCAGCGCCGGTGCTCGTCGGAATCTGCGACATCGTGGCAGAACGCGCCCGACGCAAATCCTTATGGTACACGTCGGTCAGCACCTGGTCGTTCGTGTAGGCGTGAATCGTGGTCATGATGCCGTGCTTGACGCCAATCGTCTCGTGCAACGGTTTGACCAGCGGCGCCAGGCAGTTGGTCGTGCACGATGCGTTGGAAATAATTGTGTGATCCGCTGTCAGGGTGTCGTGATTGACGCCATAGACAATGGTGCCATCGATGTCCTTACCGCCGGGCGCCGAGATGATGACTTTCTTGGCGCCACCGGCTATGTGCTTGCCGGCAGTATCCCGAGTGCGGAACAGGCCGGTGCATTCGAACACGACATCGACGCCCAGGTCACCCCAGGGCAATTTGGCCGGGTCTCGTTCTGCGAATACCTTGATACGATCGCCATTTACAATAATGTCATTGCCGTCGACCTCGACCTTGCCCGGGAAATTACCATGTGCTGTATCGCGTCGCGTCAGGTGCGCATTGGTGTTTGCATCACCCAGGTCGTTGAGGGCGACTACGTCGAACTCACCGACGCGGCCGGACTCATGAATTGCGCGCACGATGTTGCGCCCGATGCGGCCATAACCATTGATGCCAATCTTGATTGCCATTACTACTATTCTCCAGTGATTAAGTCAGTACGTCTTTCGCCGCTCTGACCACGCTGTCGGTCGAGAAGCCAAAATGCTCAAATAGTTTGTCTGCAGGCGCCGATTCGCCAAAGCGATCCAGTCCAATTACCCTGCCTTTGGCGCCGGCATAACGCCACCAGCCATCCGTGACTCCTGCCTCGATAACAACCCGTGCGGCGACGGCGGACGGCAATACCGATTCGCGGTAGCTCGCATCCTGCGCTTCGAAGACATCCGTGCACGGCAATGACACGACGCGTGTCTGAACGCCGTCCCCGGCGAGCGTCTCGGCCGCCGAGACTGCCAGCGGAACTTCAGAGCCTGTTGCGATCAGGATTATATCGGGCGTTCCGTCGGCGTCTCGCAAAACGTAGCCACCGCGAGCGGCGTCGGAAATCTGGGCGGCGCTGCGCGTCTGAAACGGCAGGCCCTGGCGCGTCAAGATGAGGCTCGTCGGGCCGTCCTGCCGCTCGATCGCATAACGCCAGGCGATCGCCGTTTCCACGGTGTCGCAGGGACGCCAGACGCTCATATTCGGCATCAATCGCAGCGACGCCGTGTGCTCCACGGGCTGGTGCGTCGGCCCATCCTCGCCAAGGCCGATCGAGTCATGCGTGTACACAAGGATGTTCTGCACTTTCATCAGGGCCGCCATGCGCAGCGCATTGCGGGCGTAATCGGAGAACGTGAGGAAGGTGCCGGCGTATGGAATAAAGCCACCATGCAACGATATGCCGTTGCATATCGCGGTCATACCGAATTCCCGGACGCCGAACCAGATGTAATTGCCCGCGGCGTCATTGCCTGAAATCGGCGTCGAGCCGCTGTGCTTGGTCAGGTTGGAACCTGTCAGGTCCGCCGAGCCACCAACCAGTTCGGGCAGTACCGGTGCAAAAGCGTTCAGCGCAACCAGGGATGCTTTGCGCGTTGCCATGCTTTCGCCGGCCGCATCGATGTCGGCGATCGCTTTGTCGGCATACTCAACCCAGTTCTGCGGCAACGTGTCGGCCATACGGCGTGAAAATTCGGCGGCAAGCTCAGGGTGCTCGGCGCTATACGCCGCGAACGCGCTGTCCCATTCCGATTCATCGGCTTCACCCTGCCGTTTGCCGTCCCACGCCGCCGCGATGTCTTCCGGTATTTCGAAAGGCGGCGAAGCCCAGCCCAGCTGTTTTCGAGCCGCGGCAACCTCGTCATCGCCAAGCGGCGCGCCGTGCGTCGCGGCCGTTCCCTGCTTGTGGGGTGCACCAAAGCCGATAATCGTCTTGCAGCAAATTATCGTCGGTCGATCCTCATCCGCGATCGCTTCTTCAATAGCGGCCGTTATCTCGGCGCCGTCATGCCCGTCGATGTCATCGATGACCTGCCAGCCATAGGCTTCGAAGCGCGCGGCCGTGTCATCCGTAAACCAGGCATCGACCTCGCCATCGATAGAGATGTTGTTGTCATCATAAAAGCAGATCAGTTTGCCGAGCTTCATGGTTCCCGCCAGCGAACATGCCTCGTGCGAGATGCCTTCCATGAGGCAGCCGTCACCCAGGAATACCCAGGTCTTGTGGTCGACGATCTCGTGTCCATCGCGATTGAACTTGGCCGCGAGCATTTTTTCGGCCAGGGCCATGCCGACGGCATTCGTGACGCCCTGACCCAGTGGGCCCGTGGTCGTCTCGATCGGCCCGCCGGGCTCGTATTCCGGATGTCCGGCGGTCTTGTATCCCAGCTGGCGGAAATTCCTGAGTTGTTCGATCGGGAAATCGCCATAACCCGTCAGATACAGCAGGCTGTAAAGCAGCATCGAGGCATGACCGTTCGATAACACGAATCGATCGCGATTGGCCCACTGCGGGTTCGCCGGATTATGTCGCAGGTAGTCGTTCCACAGGACTTCGGCGATGTCCGCCATACCCATCGGGGCTCCGGGGTGACCTGAATTGGCGGCCTGCACGGCGTCCATACTCAGGGCTCGGACGGCATTCGCGAGATCTCGCCGAGCGGGCCGGCCGGCGACTGCTGTTTTTTTTGACATGAAGACCTTTTATTGTTGTTGGCCTGGCGGCCTAATATCTTTGGTGCGAACTTCGCTTCCGCGAGGCAGGCATTTTCCCTGTTATGGGGGGCCGCATCAAGCTACAATGCGCGACCCAAAAAATGAGAATGCCGAAAACCATGAGTGATACTTTCCTGTTCACCTCGGAATCTGTCTCCGAGGGACACCCCGACAAGATTGCCGACCAGATCTCGGACGCAATTCTCGATGCCATTATTACCGAGGATCCGAAGGCCCGCGTGGCCTGCGAGACCATGGTCAAGACCGGCGTGGCCATTGTCGCGGGTGAAATCACGACTTCTGCCTGGGTCGACATCGAAGACATCGTCCGCGATACGGTCCTCGGCATTGGCTATGACAGCTCCGAAAAGGGCTTCGACGGCGCGTCCTGCGCCGTGCTCAATGCCATCGGCAAACAGTCAACCGATATCAACCAGGGCGTCGATCGCGAAACGCCGGAACAGCAGGGTGCCGGCGACCAGGGGCTCATGTTCGGCTACGCGACCAACGAAACCGATGTGCTCATGCCGGCGCCGATCACCTATTCTCATCGCCTCGTCAGGCGCCAGGCCGAAGTTCGCAAGAACGGTACGCTGCCCTATCTGCGTCCTGACGCAAAAAGCCAGGTCACGTTTGTGTACGAAAATGCGAAACCGGTCGCCGTCGATGCGGTCGTCGTCTCATCGCAACATGCAGCCGATATATCCATGGCCGACCTGCGTGAAGGCGTCATGGAGGAAATTATCAAGCCGATCATCCCTGCCGAGTTATTCAGTAAAGATACCCAGTTCCACATCAATCCGACCGGTCGCTTCCATATCGGCGGGCCGATGGGCGACTGCGGGCTGACCGGGCGCAAAATCATCGTCGATACCTATGGCGGCTCCGCGCGCCACGGCGGCGGCGCATTTTCGGGCAAGGACCCGTCGAAAGTCGACCGCTCAGCAGCGTACGCTTCGCGTTATGTTGCAAAAAACATCGTTGCCGCGGGCCTCGCCGACCGCTGCGAAATCCAGGTCTCGTACGCGATCGGCGTTGCCGAACCCACATCCATCAGTGTCCGTACATTTGGCACCGGCAAGCTATCTGATACAAAATTGACGGAACTGATCCGCGAGCACTTCGATCTGACGCCATATGGGATCCTGAGCATGCTTGACCTGATACGGCCGATCTACAAACAGACCGCTGCTTACGGACACTTCGGGCGGGAAGATCTCGACCTGAGCTGGGAACGCACTGACAAAGCCGAGGCGCTCAAGGACGCCGCCGGCCTCTAACTAATTCAGGAGAAGTACCATGGGCAGCAAAGCTGTTGCTATTCAGAAGAAGGACTACAAGGTCGCCGACATTGCGCTCGCCGACTGGGGCCGCAAGGAAATCGCGATTGCTGAGACGGAAATGCCTGGTCTCATGGCGCTGCGCGAGGAATACAAAGGCCAGCTCCCGCTGAAGGGTGTGCGCCTGACCGGCTGCCTGCACATGACGATTCAGACGGCAGTTCTGATCGAGACGCTGAGCGAGCTCGGCGCCGATATACGCTGGTCGTCCTGCAACATTTTCTCCACCCAGGATCATGCGGCAGCGGCTATTGCTGCGGCCGGCATCCCTGTGTTTGCCTGGAAAGGCGAAACCGAGGACGAGTACTGGTGGTGTGTCGAGCAGACCATCAACGGCCCGGACGGCTGGCACCCGAATATGATCCTCGATGACGGCGGCGACCTCACGATGGTCATGCATGAGAAGTATCCCGAGATCATGAAAGGCGTCAAAGGTCTGTCCGAGGAAACAACGACGGGCGTCAAGCGCCTGTATAACATGATGGCCGACGGCTCGCTGATGTGCCCGGCATTCAACGTCAACGACTCGGTGACCAAGTCCAAGTTTGACAACCTCTACGGATGCAGGGAATCCCTGGTCGACAGCATCAAGCGCGCAACCGACGTGATGGTTGCAGGCAAGGTCGCTGTTGTCTGCGGCTTCGGTGATGTTGGCAAGGGTTCCGCACAATCATTGCGGTCTCTCGGCGCCATTGTGTGGGTCACCGAAGTCGATCCGATCTGCGCGCTGCAGGCCGCGATGGAGGGCTTTCCCGTTGTCGACTTCGACGAAGTCTGCGACCGGGTCGACATCGTTGTGACGGCGACCGGCAATTACCACGTAGTCACCGGCCCGCAAATGGAGCGCATGCGCGATCAGGCGATTGTCTGCAACATTGGCCATTTCGACAATGAAATCGATGTTGCCTACCTGAAGAAATACCAGTGGGAAAACATCAAGCCACAGGTGGACCACGTCATATTCCCCGACGGAAAACGCCTGATCCTGCTGGCCGAGGGTCGCCTCGTGAACCTCGGCTGCGGTACCGGCCACCCGAGCTTCGTGATGTCCAATTCCTTCACAAACCAGGTTCTCGCCCAGATAGAGCTTTGGCATAACGGTGACCAGTATGAGAATTCGGTCTACGTCCTGCCCAAGCATCTCGACGAAAAAGTCGCGCGCCTGCACCTGGGCCGTGTCGGTGCGAAACTCACGAAGTTGACCGATGAACAGGCCAGGTACATTGGCGTCGACCAGAACGGTCCGTACAAGGCAGAGCATTATCGTTACTAGGGCCCGTTGACGACTGTGTGAAACGGCGCGAGGAGCCGGGCATCGAAGCGAACCCTGATGCAGAAAATGGCGAACTGATACGGATTCTTCACCTTACCGACCCGCATCTGTTTGCCGATCCCGAAGGCACCTTGCGCGGCCTCGCCACGCAGATGTCCTTGCAGCGCGTCCTTGCTCACTACCAGAGCGGCGACTGGCTGGCCGACCGGGCTGTCATCACCGGTGACCTGATTCAGGACGATTCGGCGAAAGCCTACGATCGATTTCGTGAGCTCCTATTGCCGCTGAACATGCGCATGCACTGCATTCCCGGAAATCACGACGTGCGTGAACTCATGCAGCAGGTCTGCCGTGTCCCGCCTTTTTCCTACTGCGCCCACGAAGAAATCGGCAGCTGGCTTCTGATCGGGCTCGACAGCTGCGTCACGGGTGATGCAGGTGGACTGATTACGGCAGAAGAATTTGAGCGCTTGTCTGACACCGTTGCCAATAGTTCTGCAAACCACGTCATGGTTTGCCTGCACCACCCGCCTGTCGATATGGGCAGCGCGTGGCTGGACACGGTCGGGCTCAGAAACGGCGAGGAATTTCTGCAGCACCTGCAGTCACTGGGGCGTGTGCGGCTCGCCGTTTTCGGACATGTTCATCAATCCTACGATCGGGAACACGACGGCATCCGTGTCATTGGCACGCCGTCGACCTGCCGTCAGTTCCTGCCCGGCAGCGAAGATTTCGCCGTCGATGATCAGCCGCCGGCATACCGCCGCATCACGCTCCGCGTCGACGGCAGCAGCGACACGAAACTGATATGGCTGAACAATGATTAGAATCGCCTGTGTTTTCATGCTGTGCGCGGTCTCCGGGCTCGCCTCGGCCGATTCCGAGGGCCATCCTGTTACGCTCTGGCGTGCTCAGGGTATTAGCAACTCCGTATACCTGCTTGGCTCCATACATCTGCTGCGCGCAGAGGATCATCCGCTGCCGACCGTGATCGACGCCGCTTACGAGGACTCGGAAGTCCTGATCATGGAGCTGGATATGGATGACCTCGATGCGGCGCTGACGCAGCAGCTCTTCACAAAAAAAGGGGTGCTTCGCGATGGCCTGACGTTGCGCGACCTGATGGGCGAGGAATTGTACTCGCGGGCTGCAGCAGCCGCAGAGACGAGCGATATTCCTATCGACCTGCTCGCGCAAAGCAAGCCGTGGCTCGCAGCTATTACCGTCGAGATGATGGTGCTGTATCGAATCGGCTTCAATCCCTCGCTCGGCGTCGAGATGCACATGACGTCGCGTGCCGTCGAGGACGGCAAGCCGATCGAGGGACTCGAGACCATCGAAGAACAACTCGCTTTTCTCGACGGCCTGTCGCTGCACGCGCAGCGAGAGCTGCTGATACAAACGCTCGAAGAAAGTGCCAGCATCGACGATTCGATCGGCGAGATGATCCGCGCCTGGCGATACGGCGACACAGACTTCCTCGCGTCGGGACTGCTGGACAGTTTCGCGGAACAAGAAGAGTTGAACGACAAACTGGTGACCAGCCGCAACCAGCGCTGGGTTTCGCAAATCATCGAGCTTCTTGACGACGCTGACGATTACCTGATTATCGTCGGCGCTCTGCACCTCGTCGGCGATGCGGGTGTTCCCAGCCTGCTCGTCCAGAAAGGCATCGAGATCATGCAGTTGAGTGAGCCGGCTTCAATTCGTTAGCATGCGCCACTCTTCGGGAGAGAACTCATGAGTCTGTTTACGAACGCGCAGCGCGTGATCGCCGGTGGCGTGAACTCGCCGGTCAGGGCTTTCGCCGGCGTCGGCGGAGAGCCTGTCTTTTTCAAGAGCGCCAAGGGTGCCTGGCTTGAGGCGGAAGACGGCAGCCGATACATCGACTACATCGGATCTTGGGGACCCATGATCCTCGGTCACAGTCACCCGGCTGTCATCGACGCTGTCATCGACACGGCAAAACGGGGGCTGAGCTTCGGCGCACCGTGCGTCCTCGAGACCACGATGGCGGAAAAAATCTGCGCACTGATGCCATCGATCCAGCGCGTCCGAATGGTCAGCTCAGGCACAGAGGCAACCATGAGCGCAATTCGGCTGGCGCGCGGCCACACGGGTCGCGACAAGATCATAAAGTTTGAAGGATGCTACCACGGCCACTCGGATTCGCTGCTCATCAAAGCGGGATCCGGTGCACTGACGCTGGGCGTGCCGAGCTCCCCCGGCGTGCCGGCCGGTCTTGCAGAGCACACGGTCACCCTGCCCTTCAATGATGCCGACGCGGCTCGCGCGGCGTTCGCGGAACTTGGAGAACGGATTGCCTGCGTCATCGTCGAGCCGATCGCGGGAAACATGAACATGGTGCCCCCTGTGCCTGGATTCCTGGAGACGCTGCGCGAAGCGTGCACGTGGACCGGCGCGCTGCTGATTTTTGACGAAGTCATGACCGGGTTTCGCGTCGCAAAAGGCGGCGCCCAGTCCATATTCGGTATCGAGCCCGACCTGACGACACTCGGCAAGGTTGTCGGCGGCGGCATGCCGGCGGCTGCATTCGGCGGTCGCGCCGAGATCATGGCGAGCATCGCGCCGGACGGCCCGGTCTACCAGGCGGGCACGCTGTCAGGCAACCCGGTTGCAATGGCCGCGGGGCTCGCCACGCTGGAACAAGTCGATCGGCCCGGCTTCTACGAGTCTTTGAGCCGTTCGACCCAGCGCCTGACCCAAGGCCTGGCCGCGGCTGCAGCCGACACGGGCGTGGCGATCTCTACCGAGAATGAGGGCGGCATGTTCGGCCTCGTATTCACCGCCGAAGGACCGGTGCGAAGCTACGCGCAGGTTGCGGCGGCCGATGTCGAACGCTTCAAGAAATTTTTCCACGGCATGCTTGCCGAGGGCGTGTACCTCGCCCCGTCAGCATTCGAAGCTGGATTCGTTTCCGCAGCACACAGTGACGATGACATTGACGCGACGGTCGCGGCTGCGCGCAAGGTCTTCAATACCCTTTAGCCGATCCTCTCACGGTGTTCAACAGTTCATCGATCAGCTTCAGCCGCGCCATCGTATCGCTGCTTTCCAGGAACTGCTGTTTCTGCTCGAGTTCGATCGGCAAAACCTCCAGGAGGCGATAGGTTACCCAGACCGCGTCGTCGGAGCGGCGCTCGAGCGATTCATACAAGCGCCCCAGGTCATCCAGTACGCCCTCTAGAATTTTTCTCAGGGACGCATACTCGTCCGGCAATGCCATCGGCGGTTCGGGTGGGATTACCTCTATTTCCCCGATATTGAGCCCGCTGGCCTGCTGGCGGCCAGAGAGCAGGCGGAATCGCTGCCCGCCAACTGCAGTAACGCCGAGCAGACCGTCGCTGCCCTGGTACCAGTCGGTGATATTCGCCAGCGTGCCGACGTCATACGTCGTCGCGAGGCCCGTCTCGGTTCCTTCCCGAATCAACACGACGCCGAAAGGCGATTCGTTCTTCATGCATTGACTGATCAGGTCGATATAGCGCGATTCGAATATGCGCAAAGGCAGCGGCCCGCCTGGGAACAGTACGGTTCGTAAGGGAAAAAGCGGTACGTCCACGGCCCAACCCTGTGGCAGATGGGTATTTTAAGTATAGGCGTGAATCTTGCCGGATGTGGGCGCGCGAGTACTTTGACGACCGATATTCCCGCTAGCTGCCCCGCGTGCGCTGCAGTATCGCCGTGAGCGTTTGCCGGGCGGAGCCGAAGGCGCCGTTGCTCATGAAAACCACCTGGTCGCCGGACAACACGCGCGCGGACATGTCCGACACGAGCTGGTCGTAGTCGCTAAACACACGAATCTTCGCGCCAAGGCTCGATAATGCTGCCGCAAAATCCTCGCCCATCTCCTTCGGACGATACATCCACACGAGGTCCGCACCTTTGAGCGAATCGGCAATCGCATCGTTATGCACCCCGAGTCTCATTGTGTTGGAGCGCGGTTCAATAGCCACGACGACGCGATGGCCCGGATAGCGATTCCGAAGTGATGCGATCGCCTTGCGAATTGCAGTAGGGTGGTGGGCAAAATCATCATAAATAGCGATATCGGCCACGGTTGCCGTGCGTTCCATGCGGCGTTTTACACCCTCGAAGCGCGACATGGCATCGACAGCCTTTTCGAGGGAGACGCCTGCCGACGCGGCGGCGGCCACCGCGGCGAGTGCATTTTCGAGGTTGTAAAGGCCGCCCGACTGCCAGCGTGTTTCTGCCGAACTGCCGTCGGGACCCTGCATGCTGATGCGACGTTCCACCTTGTCCGCGAAACTTGCCGACCAATCCGTATCGCCCTTTGTGCCGAAGGTCTCGACCGGGGTCCAGCAGCCCATCTCGAGCAACTTCTGCAGGTTCTGATCGGCAGCATTCCTGATGATACGGCCGCGCCCGGGGACAGTACGCAAGAGCTGATGAAATTGCCAAAGAATGGCTTCGACATCGCTGTAAATGTCGGCGTGGTCGTATTCCAGATTATTCAGAATGAGAGTCCGCGGACGGTAATGGACGAACTTGGCGCGTTTATCGAAGAATGCCGTGTCGTACTCGTCGGCCTCAACGACGAAATATCGTGATTCGCCGTATCGGGCCGAATCACCGAAATTCGCAGGTACTCCGCCGACGAGAAAACCCGGTGCGTGACCGGCATCTTCGAGAATCCAGGCCAGCATGCTCGACGTCGTGGTCTTGCCGTGCGTTCCGGCCACGGCAAATACATGTCGTTCATGCAGAACATGTTCTGCCAGCCACTGCGGTCCGGACAGGTACGGCAAGCCTCGATCGAGCATAGCCTCGACGACGTCGACCCCGCGACTCATCACGTTGCCAACCACGACACAGTCCGGCGCGATATCCAGCTGTGAGGCGTCAACACCCTCATGGATATCGATCCCCAGCTTCTTGAGCTGGGTGCTCATCGGCGGGTATATGCTGCGATCGCAGCCCGTGACCTCATGACCCGCTGCCCGGGCAAGGGCCGCAACACCGCCCATGAAAGTTCCGCAAATTCCCAGTATGTGTATGTGCATGTCGCCTCAGCCTGGCGTGGCGGTCACCGGATCCATGACCGAATACAAGATCAGTTGAAATACGAAGACCGCCATAGCTATAGCAACGCCGATGTACCAGTGCCGATCAAGGGTCCTCGAAATAATATGGCCCTCAACCGGCACGGTCCATAACAGAATCAATGTCACGATGAAGTTTGTCAGGTTCTCGCTGAGGAACGGCGTCAAAAATACGTCGCCAGCAACAAACATCAAACTGATCAATGCGCCACAGCCCAGCAAAGCCATCACCGTCTGCATTAGTCGTGCACGTTTGCCCGAAATCACCACGATCGCGGTGTAGCACAATAAGCCCGCAATCCCGGTCAGCGTGCCGATCGCGAAATCCTGTTCATCGAGCTCTGCGGTCAATACCGTCATGAGCAATCCCGTAGACAACCACAGCACAACAATCACAGCGAGCAAAAACGCCGAATGCGGAATTGCATCTGGTCCTTTTCGCAGGCGAATAATCTCGAACAGCGTTTCGATGAGTGCTAACACGGCCGGTAATTGGATTCCCGATTGCAGGAAACGGATGATCGCATGTTAACCTCGGATTCTGAACATCGCTTGCGGCGCATCAATGCCCGATTACATCTTTGTTGATCAACCCGACGCTATGACCCCACGCCTGACCGGTCATGATCATGTCGGCGTCGACACTGAGTTCATGCGTGAAAAGACCTATTTCGCGCAGCTGTGCCTCGTGCAGGTTGCAACGACCGACGAATTATTCTGCGTGGACCCGCTGACCGAAAGCAGCCAGGAGGTTTTTTGGCGAGAGCTGTTTGCGCGAGACTGGATCCTTCACTCTGCGCGACAGGATATAGAAGTCATTTTCCAAACAGCGGGCGCGATGCCCGCATCGATTTTCGACACGCAGATCGCGGCGGGATTGCTGGGCTATCCGGCGCAGATGGGGTATGCGGGCCTCATCAGGGACTTGTTCGAAGTGGATATGGCCAAGTCGCACACGCGTGCGGACTGGACGAAACGGCCGCTGAGAGAAGCGTATCTCGAATATGCCGCGGAAGACGTAGAGTACCTGCTGCCTGCATATGAGAATTTGGGCGAACGGCTGGACAATGAAGGGCGACTGAAATGGGCGCTCGAGGATTCACGGCTGCTGCTCGATCCGCGGCTCTACGATATCGGTGCGAATCAGGCCCTAGGCCGTCTCAAGGGCGCGAGAAATCTTCGCGGCAGGAAGCGTGCGGCCGCTGCACGGCTGGCGTCCTGGCGTGAACAAGAGGCGATCGACCGGAATCGGCCGCGACAGTGGATATTGCGCGACGCCATTTTGCTCGAGATTGCGTATCGACTGCCGGGCACGCCGGCAGAACTCGCAGCGATTGAAGGAATGCCGCCGAAACTCCTGAATCGTGCGGGCAGGGACCTGCTGCAGGCGGTCGCGGCAGCCGCCGCGGACGAAGACGATTACCGTCCACCGAGGCCGCCCGATGAAGGGCAGAAAGCGCTGCTGAAAGAGATGCAGGCGCAGGTCCAGAAGTGCGCCGACGAACTCGGCATCACAGCCGAGATGATTGCATCGAGACGGGAACTTGCGGACGTGATTGTTGCGGGAAGTCATGATTCGCGCCTGTTTTCCGGCTGGCGTCGGGACATCATCGGCAGCGATCTGCTCGCACTACTGTAGCCGGGCTTCGCCCCTTAGCTCGATCGGACGGCGCCAATCCGTCGCAATACAGCGACAAATCCAGCTTAATGTGAAGTTCATTGCAATCAACCCCCGGACCCGTCGTATAGTCTGCTAATGGGCTACCGGAGCACGTTTTCTTGATGCGAATCCTGACGCTGGTCCTGGCATCGGCCATTACCATCACCGCATGCACGAGCGGCGGCAGTGACACTCAGTCCACGCCGCTACCCAATCCGCCGCCGCCCGTTGAACAGTTCGGTCTCGACAGCCGTCCGGACAACCAGACCTGCGTCGCACCGCAGCGGCCCGGAGCCGTCACCAGCGTCACCGTCGAGGAAGCATTTCCGGGAGTCACATTTTCCGGTCCGACCAAGCTGTTGATGGAGCCGGTCGCCGAGCCGCGCTGGTTCGTCCTGCAGAAGTCCGGACAGATCCGGGTCTTCGATCCCGACAATCCGGTCGTTTCCAACTACCTGGATATTTCGGGAGTCGTCAATGCCGCTGGTGAGGGTGGGTTGCTCGGCATGGCATTTCACCCGGACTACCCGGCCACGCCCGAGATTTTTCTTTCCTACACGCGCGACTCATCGCCGATGCGTTCGGTGATTTCTCGCGTCATACTCGACGCTGTGGCAACGCCCGGCGCCATCAATGCAGGTTCTGAAGAGTTCGAGATCATTTCGGTCGAACAGTTCGCCAGCAATCACAATGGTGGCGATATTGCATTTGGTCCGGACGGGTATCTGTACATCGGGCTGGGGGACGGCGGCGGCAGCGGGGACCCACAGGAGACCGGGCAAGATACGACAAATCTCCTCGGGGCGTTTTTGCGTCTGGACGTAACCGACCCTTCTATCAGCTATCCGGGCAATTCCTACCTGATCCCTTCCGGATCCGAGGGCAATCCTTTCGCAGGGCAATCGAAGTGCGGGCCGAGCCTCGACAACCCCAACAACTGTCCGGAAATCTATGCATGGGGCGTCCGCAACCCGTGGCGCTGGTCCTTCGACCTGGTCACGGGACAGCTTTGGGCCGGCGACGTCGGCCAGGGTGCCAGAGAAGAGATCGATATCATCGAGCGCGGTAACAACTACGGCTGGGACTGCAGAGAAGGCTTGCTGGCTTTCGAAACCGCCGGCTGCAGCGGGACATACACCGATCCCGTGCATGACTATCCGCGCAATGAAGGCAATTCGATTACCGGAGGCATGGTGTATCGCGGTTCCGCGATCGGCGGCCGCGTCGGTGAATACATCTACGCCGACTACGGCTCCGGGCGCATCTGGGCGCTGCGCTCCGACGGCCAGGGCGGCTACATTAACGAGCAGCTCCTCGACGAATCGGGCGGCCCGGTTGCATTCGGCGCCGATGCGAACGGCGAGCTGTACTTCGCGAATATCAACAATGGGCGCATCTTCAAGCTGGTGCCCGGTGCCGGTGCCGGCGGAAATACGATTCCCGATTTCCTCTCTGATACCGGCTGTGTCGACCCCTCCAATATCACTCTGCCTTACGCTGGTTTGATTCCGTACGACCTCAACGCACAGTTCTGGTCCGACGGCGCGGACAAGTCGCGCTTCCTGGGAGTGCCGAACGGCACGACGATTTCAGTCGACGGCCAGGACGACTGGCAGTTTCCGGTTGGTGCCGTCATCGTCGAGAATTTCCGCCTCAACGGTAACCTGATCGAAACCCGTCACCTGATGCGGCATCCCGACGGCGTCTGGGCCGGGTACACCTACGAGTGGAACGCGCAGCAAACGCAGGCGACGCGGGTGATCGGTGGAAAAACGGTCCCCATCGCCGGTCAGAACTGGGTGTTCCCGAGCGAGGCGCAGTGCGATCAGTGTCACAGCAGCGCCGCCGGCCACGCGCTTGGACCAGAGACGGCACAGCTCAACAGGGACTTCACCTATCCAAGTACCGGACGCACGGACAATCAGCTGGAAACGCTCGACCACGTCATGATGTTCGCGTCGCCGCTGGCCGGCACCCCGGACACCCTGCCCGCGCTCGCCGATCCAATGGACGCTACTGCTGACCTCAACGATCGGGCGCGCGCCTACCTGCACACGAACTGCGCGAACTGCCACCGTCCCGGTGGCGGTACGCCGGTCGATATCGACCTGCGCTACTACACGACGCTGCAGAATACCGGCGCCTGTGACATGATTCCGCAGGCCGGCATGTTGGGCATCACGAATGCACGGATCATCGCCCCGGGCGACGCGGCACGTTCGACGCTCGTGGCGCGGACTAACCGGCGCGGCGACTTCGTCGCCATGCCGCCGGTCGCTTCGACCGTCATCGACAGCGCCGGCGTCACTTTATTGACGGACTGGGTCAACGGATTGACGGGCTGCTTGTAGCGAAGGCTGGAGTGGAACGAAATTAGTCGAGCGCGTCGAGCAAGCGTTCGTAAACCTCGTCGATTGTCCCATCGGCATTGATCGTCGTCAGTTTGCCCCGCTTCGCATAGTAGTCGATCAGCGGCTCGGTGTTTTTCCGATAAACCTCGAGGCGATTCGCGATCGTTTCCTCGTTGTCGTCTTCACGCTGAATCAATTCACCACCCGCACTCAGGCATTCGTCGAGCTCCTCCTTCGATGAGAAGTAGACGTTCAACAGCTTGCCCGTCAATGAACAGGTGCGGCGGCCCGTCAGCCGTTTCATGAGGATGTCGAAGTCGACGTCCAGCAGCACGGCTGTGTCCAGCGGTGTACCCAGCTGATCGAGAAGCTCGCTCAGATCCAGGGCCTGCTGCGTCGTGCGCGGGAAGCCGTCGAGAATAAAGCCGTCGGCGGCATCCGGCTGGCTCAGGCGCTCGCTGATGATGCCAAGAACAACATCATCCGGGACGAGTTCGCCGGCCTCCATGATTGGCTTTGCCTTCAAACCGAATCGCGTGCCCGACGCCACGGCTTCCCGCAGCATGTCACCCGTAGAGACCTGCGGGACATACTTGTCTGCCACCAGCTTCTTGGCCTGAGTGCCTTTGCCTGATCCGGGCGCGCCCAGCAATACGATTCGCATGGCTCATGTCTCCCCAGTTGATTGTTGAAAGCAAGAATGCCTGAAGTCCGGCAAAAACACCGGGCGAAGTACGCTACCGGCTATGTGCATCCGGGTCAATGCGCAGAAAGTGATGCTTTCGGAAATTGCCGATGCCACGGTACCTCGTTTCCGCTATGCTCATGCGCACAAAAATTTACGGCCAGCCGGGAGCTCCGATTATGTCTGCGATGAACGCTTTTTATGCCCAATCCGGCGGTGTCACGGCTGTTATCAATGCGACCGCATGCGGCGTCATCGAAACGGCGCGCAGGTATCCGAAAAAAATCGCCAACGTCTATGCAGGGCGCAACGGCATCATCGGTGCTTTGACCGAAGACATGATCGATACCAGCAAGGAAAGTGCCACGACGATCGCCGCGCTAATGTACACACCCGGCGGCGCTTTCGGCTCGGCTCGTTACAAGCTCAAGGGTATCGACGAAAATCGTGCCGAATATGAACGCCTCATCGACGTGTTCAAAGCACATAATATCGGCTACTTCTTTTACAACGGCGGCAACGATTCCATGGACACCGCTCACAAGGTGTCGCAGATCAGCAAGAACATGGGGTTCCCGGTGACCTGCCTGGGCGTTCCGAAAACCGTCGACAACGACCTGCCCGTGACCGATAACTGCCCCGGCTTCGGCTCGGTCGCCAAGTACGTCGCCGTTTCCACGCAGGAAGCCGCCCTGGATGTGCTGTCGATGGCCAAGACCTCGACCAAGGTTTTCATACTTGAGGTCATGGGCCGGCACGCCGGCTGGATCGCCGCCGCTGGAGGCCTCGCCGGCAAGAACCCTGGAGACGCACCCCATATCATCTTGTTCCCGGAGATTCCTTTCGAGCAAGGCGCTTTCCTCAAGCGCGTTCGCGAGTGTGTCGAAAAGTACGACTACTGTGTCGTCGTCGTGAGCGAAGGTGCCGCATTTGCGAACGGCAGATTTCTTGCAGAAGCCGGCACTCGCGACGCTTTCGGCCACGCTCAGTTGGGTGGCGTCGCGCCCGTGGTCGCCAATATGGTGCGGGAGACGCTGGGCTACAAGTACCACTACGCGATCGCCGATTACCTGCAGCGTTCTGCCCGCCACATTGCCTCCGACGTCGACGTCAAACAAGCCTATGCCGTTGGCAAGGCGGCCGTGCAATTCGCGCTGCAGGAAAAGACCGCCGTCATGCCCGTCATCAAGCGTGTTTCGGACAAGCCATATCGTTGGAAAATCGAATCGGCGGCCCTTGGTCGCATTGCGAACAAGGAAAAAATGGTGCCGCGGCGTTACATTACGAAAGATGGATTCGGCATCACCGAGGCGTGCCGGCGCTATCTGCAGCCACTGATCAAGGGTGAAAATTATCCACCATATATCAATGGATTACCTAAAGTTGCGAAGCTCAGGAACCGCTCGGTGAAGCCAAAGACAGGCATCAAATTTGTGGTATGATGCGCGGCCTGCTGCGGGCGGACCCCGTGCAAGAACCAGGTTTGAGGGTCAGGGAGCGCGCGCGGCGCCACAAGAAAAATACAGTGAGATTTTTGACCGAACAAAGCCCATGCGCCGGCACTGACTGTCGGCGTTAGCGCATTCGTTCGATCTGTTCGCTACAAAGCCAGGAGAAAATCTGATGTCTAACGAGTTGGCCTTGGGTCTCTCGATCCTTGCGGGTGCGCTCGCAGTTCTGTTCGGAATTGTTTCAACGCTGTGGATCCTCAAGCAACCTGCCGGCAGCAGCCGCATGCAGGAAATCGCTGCGGCAATCCAGGAAGGCGCGAAAGCCTACATGGATCGCCAGTACATGACCATTGGAATGGTCGGCGTCGTTGTGATGCTCGTACTCGGTTTTTCGCCGCTGGGTTGGACTACCGCCATCGGTTTCGCGATCGGTGCCATATTTTCGGGACTCGCCGGATACATAGGCATGTACGTTTCGGTGCGCGCCAACGTCCGCACGGCCGAAGCCGCATCCAAGGGCGTCAACGCGGCATTGAACGTCGCGTTCCGCGGCGGCGCGATTACCGGAATGCTCGTGGTTGGCCTCGGCCTCCTCGGCGTCGCCGGCTACTTCCTGATCCTGACCAGCAGGGGCGCCAGCTCTGACGAAGCCGTTCACGCACTTGTCGGGTTGGCGTTCGGGGGCTCGCTTATTTCGATCTTCGCTCGACTCGGCGGCGGTATCTTTACCAAGGGTGCGGATGTCGGCGCCGACCTGGTCGGCAAAGTCGAAGCCGGAATTCCGGAAGACGACCCCCGCAACCCCGGTGTAATCGCCGATAACGTCGGCGACAATGTGGGCGACTGCGCGGGTATGGCGGCTGACCTGTTTGAAACCTACGCCGTAACCATCATTGCGACCATGCTGCTTGGCGGACTCCTCACGGCCAGCTACGGACCCGAAGCGGTTGTTTACCCGCTTGTGCTGGGTGCCGTATCTATCGTCGCGTCGATCATTGGCACGTTCTTCGTTCATACCTCCGAGGGCGGCAAAGTCATGGGGGCTTTGTACAAGGGCATGATCGTTGCAGGAATACTCGCAGCCATTGCCTTCTACTTTATTACCGACATGATGATGGGCGGCAGCGGTGCCGCTATGAGCATCTACTATTCGGCGCTGATCGGCCTTGGCCTCACGGCGGCGATGGTGGTCATTACCGAGTACTACACGGGCACCGACTTCAAGCCTGTTAAGACGATTGCGGAAGCATCGCTAACCGGTGACGCAACCAATATCATCGCGGGTCTCGGTATCTCGATGAAAGCGACGGCGCTGCCAGTGCTGGCTGTTTGCGGAAGCATCTGGGGCGCATTTGCCCTGGCGCCGGAAGGCAATAACCTCGCGGGTCTCTACAACATCGCAATTGCGGCGACAAGCATGCTGTCTATGACCGGCGTCGTCGTTGCCCTCGATGCTTTCGGTCCAATTACCGATAACGCCGGTGGCATCGCCGAGATGTCAGACCTGCCGCCTGAGATTCGCAAGATCACCGATCAGCTGGATGCCGTCGGCAACACGACGAAAGCGGTAACCAAGGGTTATGCCATCGGATCTGCCGGCCTCGCTGCTCTCGTTTTATTTGCCGATTACACCAACGCGCTGGAGCAGGAAGGCATTATCGTGGAGTTCCTGTTGAACGACCACCTCGTCATTATCGGACTGTTCCTCGGCGGGCTGGTGCCGTTCCTGTTCGGAGCGATGGCGATGGAAGCCGTTGGCCGCGCTGCGGGATCCGTTGTCCAGGAAGTCCGCCGGCAGTTTCGGGAAATTGAGGGGATCATGGAAGGTACCGGAAAGCCGGACTACAGCCGTGCCGTTGACCTGTTGACCAAAGCCGCAATCAGGGAGATGGTCGTTCCATCGCTCCTGCCGATCGGCGTGCCGCTTGTCGTCGGATTGCTGCTGGGTCCCAAAGCGCTCGGTGGCCTGCTGCTCGGTACGATTGTTACCGGCCTGTTCGTCGCGATCTCGATGACGGCGGGCGGCGGCGCCTGGGACAACGCCAAGAAATACATCGAAGACGGAAATTTTGGCGGCAAGGGATCCGACGCGCACAAAGCGGCGGTTACCGGTGACACCGTCGGCGATCCTTACAAGGATACCGCTGGGCCGGCGATCAACCCGCTGATCAAGATCATCAACATCGTTGCTCTCCTGATGGTCCCACTGCTGTAAGCAGAACCTGCAGCGCGTAACCCAAAAGCCGCCGGCCGAAACTCCGGCGGCTTTTTTTGTCCACCTGATATGCATTTCACGGGCAGGGGCCCCAATTGGGGAGTTCCTCTCGCTTCATCTGGCGTCCGTGCATCGCGGCGCTCAGGAACCGAGCGCTCTGAAGGTCCCCGTCGTCGCGGTACCAAGCAATGCCGGTGCGTCGATGAACTTTCCCTGCGCGAAATCGACCCCGACATCCCGCAACCAGTCGAAGTCTTCCTGGTTTTCCACCTGTTCGGCAACAATGCGGAACTGCATCGTTCGAGCAAGCTTGATCATCGCGCTAACCATCTCCTGGTTCACAAGATCGGAACGCAGATTTCGCGTGTAGGTGCCATCAATCTTCAGGTAGTCGATCGGCAGATGCTTCAGGCTTGAGAACGACCCAAGCCCGCTGCCGAAGTCGTCGAGCGAGAATTCGCATCCGATGCCGTGCAGGACCTCTATGAATCGCTGCGCATGCTGAACATTCGAGAGAATTGCAGCCTCGGTGACTTCGAAGCATATCGACGATGGCGATACGCCGGAACGATCGAGAGCATCGACGACGAAGCCGAGAAACGCCTCGTCGCCCAGCGTCTGGCCCGACAAATTGATCGCACAGCTGCGCTGCGTGGGCAACTTGATTTCGCCGCCTGAAATCGCCGCGAGCGAAGCATTGATTACCCAGCGATCGATCTGCGGCATCATCTGGTAGCGCTCGGCTGGCCGCAGAAATTCCGCTGTATTTCGGGTCCGGCCGTGGCCGTCATTGAGCCGTATCAAGACCTCGACCGACGGGCCCGAATCAGCCCTGCCGCTCATTGCAATAATTGGCTGGACGGCGAGCTCAAAACGATCCTCGTGTAACGCCGTCTGCAGCTGTCTCAGCCACTGGATGTCGCCGCGCTCCCTGGCCACGGCCTCATCGCGCGCGGAGTATACGTGCACCTTGCCCCTGCCCTCCTGCTTCGCCATGTAGCAGGCTGAATCGGCGGCACTCATGAGATCCTGCAGGGTGCCGCTCGCATGGCTGATTTCGACCAGGCCGATGGAAATGCCGATGTTGAATATCTTGTCCTTCCAGACGAACCGGTAGGCGGCGACCGCATTACAAATATCGGTAGCGATCTGCCGTGCTTTGTCTATCGGACAGCCGATGAGCAAAGCACCGAATTCGTCGCCGCCCAGCCGGCCGACGAAATCCGAGTCGCGCACCTGATCCCTGATCAGCGCCGCGACCTCCCGCAGCATGTTGTCGCCGGCCAGGTGACCACAACTATCGTTAACCGCTTTAAAGCGGTCGAGATCCATATAAAACATGATGTGCACGGCTTCTTCCGAATGCGCCGTGTCCATTGCTTCATCGAGTCGGCGCTCAAACTCACGGCGATTGATAAGACCCGTGAGCGGATCATGAGTGGCCTGGTACGACATCTTGCGCGTCAGTCCGCGGAGCTCACTCACGTCATGAAATACCACGACCGTGCCTGAAATGCTGTTGCTCGGACCCCTGACAGGTGAAGCGGTGATCTCTACGGAATGCTCGTGTTCGCCGTCGGCGCTGACCATGACAGCGCGCCGGCCCATGTTGACCCGCCGGCGCATCGCCAGGCAGCGTTCGACCGGGTCCCCCAGCAGCCGTCGATCCGCGTCATCAACCAACGTGAATAACTCGCCGACCCGGTGTCCAGTCGCTTCGTCGCGGTTGGTTCCCGTCAGCGTTTCCGCGGCGACGTTCATGTAGTCGATCCGGCCATCGTTGTCTGTCGTGATGACGCCCTCGGAAATCGACTCAAGCGTGTACTGCGCCTGCCGCTTGCTGCGTGACAGCGACACTTCCAGGCTCTTGCGATGGCTGATGTCGCGCGCGACCGTCAGAATCGCACGATGGCCGTGGAAATCGATGTTTGAGCTCTGTGCTTCAACCCACAGGCCGGTCTGATTGCCGTTGATGAGCTGCATTTCTATCCGGCGAGGGGCGTCTTCTCCCGCCAGCCTGGTAGCGACAGTTTTGCGAAATAACGCGCGATACGCCGGCTTCACGAGATCGGCAATCTCCCGGCCGACCAGCTGGGCAGCCTCCAGACCGATGAGGCCCGCCGCGGACTCGTTGGCCAACAGGATTTTTTCGTCATGTATGATGACGATTTCGGGCAGGGTGCGCGCGAAATCCTTGAAGAGGCGATCCCGACCCTGGATTTTCTCGTCACGCTCGCCCAGCGCATCGAACAGGCGATTCACCGTGTGGGCAAGCTGAGCGGTATCTGGGTCATCCGGAACGGCAAGGCGCCGGCCTACCGAGGCATCTCGCGATGCCTCGAGCATCTCGTCATTGAGCCGTTGGACGCGGCGCGCCAGTCGCCTCCGCGCGAGCCAGAAAATCACGGCAGCGACGACTGCCAGTGAGGCCAGGGCCGCGAGTGAAATGATGATTGCAGTAGGTGACATTCTGAGCCCGGGTTACGATACAGCAAGGATAGTTAGGATCATTTGTTATTATTATCAGGGCTCGTAAGGCGTTTCCGTAGCCGAAGATTTGACCAACAGAAAAAGCGTATATAAACAAACATCTGTAAGCATATCCCAGCAACGTGACCTCGCCGCCACGATTCACCATAATTCAGGATGCATGACCCGCCCAAGCCCGGCGGCAAAAACAGTCGCGGCGACTGACGATTTATCTTCCTTTTTTGAATTCATACAGTTACAGGTAAGACAACGATGAATATCGATTTCGCACGCCGTCAGATGGTCAGCCAGCAGGTTCGAGGCTGGAACGTCTATGATGAACACGTTCTTTCGACCTTGGAAGAATTGCCGCGCGAACAATTCGTGCCCCCGGAATACCAGGCCATCGCCTTCGCCGATACTGAGATACCGATCGGTCACGGGGAGCACATGATGTCCCCCACTATCGAAGGTCGTGTGCTGCAGGCGCTGGGGCTTCTTGGTGACGAACGCGTTCTCGAGGTCGGTACCGGCAGCGGATTCCTGACGGCCTGTCTTGCCAGGCTCGGGGCGGACGTCACCAGCATCGACATTTATGACGATTTCCTGCGAACGGCGGCGGGCAAGCTCGCGGCCTGCGGTATCGGCAACGTCGAATTGCTGCAGATGAACGCCATGGAAGAGCTGCCCGATGGCGGCTTCGATGCTATCGCCGTCACGGGATCACTGCAGTCCTTTGATCCGCGCTTTGTCGACGCATTGAGTCCGAACGGAAAACTGTTCGTCGTTGTCGGAGATCCGCCTGCGATGCAGGCGAAGCTCGTTCTGCGTACGGACAAGACTGACTGGCAAACGGTGTCGCTGTTCGAAACGACGCTCGCGCCACTGGTGAACGGCGCATTGCCACCGCAGTTCTCATTCTGATCGAGGGCTGCCGGGCGAAAAAACAAACCAGTTCGGCGCTCGATGCATCTATGATCAGATGGGGAATATTTTAACTGGTTTAGTGATGTAGTAGTCTATAACACTTGGCGCATGCTGCGGCCTCATTCCGGAACGGAAAAAAATGAAAAAACTAATAAATATCAGAAACTTAATAATTATTATCGGCGCTATAGCGATGCCCGGAGCAGCACAGGCTGCCTCCCTGCTCGAGATCTACCAGCAGGCGCTGCAGAGCGATCCGCAGATTCACGAAGCCGAGGCACGGCGCCTGGCGGCGCTGGAGGCAAAGCCACAGGCTCGCGGCGTACTGCTTCCACAACTGTCCGTCGGCGGTGAATGGACCCGGTCGGAGTTCGACGGCACCAGCGTCGAAATCGATTCGGACGGCTCGCTCGGTTCACTCTCCACGACGTCCGAGTCAGAGGTACAGCGCTGGCAATTCACGCTCCGGCAAACGCTTTTCCGCTGGGACCAGATCGTCGGCTTGCGTCGCGCCGACAAGCTCGTTGCAAAGGCCGAGGCTCAACGTGAGGCGGCGCAACAGGATCTGATCGTGCGCGTTGCTCAGCGATATTTCGACGTTCTGGCGGCAGAGGATCGCCTGACGTCGATCCACGCGGACCGAACGGCGATCGCGCGCCAGCTCGAACAGGCCAAGCAGCGATTCGAAGTCGGCCTGATCGCCATCACGGCTGTGCAGGAATCCCAGGCGGCCTACGACCAATCGGTTGCCGACGAGATCGCCGCAAAACGAACGCTGGCTACATCCCGTGAGTTCTTGCGCGAAATTACGGGTGAATATGTTTCGACCTTGTCCGCGCCGGGAGAGGACTTCCCGCTAATCCCTCCGGATCCGAACGACGAAGCCAGCTGGGTCAGTCTTTCGCTGAGCCAGAATCTGAACCTGATAGCCAGCCGACTTGACGAACAGCTGGCCCGGGACGAGATTTCGTTCCAGCGCAATGGTCACTATCCTACGATTGAAATCGTAGCCAATTCCGGTGAGTCGGACACCGAATCCGACCGCAGCTTTAACAATTCTCCGTTCATCCCCGCCGACAGCGACGGGAGTTCAGACAGCGTCAGCGTGCAATTCAATCTACCGTTGTTCGCCGGTGGCAGCACCTCCTCCCGAGTCCGTGAGGCCGTCTATCTGCACCGTGCAAGCCGCGAACAGCTGCAGCGCGTAACGCGGGAAACCGAACGCCAGGCGCGTGACGCCTACCTCGGCGTGATATCGGAACGCAGTCGCGTCAAGGCCCTGCAGCAAGCGGTGTCATCGAGCCGGACAGCGCTGGACGCAACACAAGCCGGATTCGAAGTCGGCACCCGAACGATTGTTGACGTCTTGAACTCACAGTTCTCGCTGTATCTCGCAATCACCAATTACTATCAAAGCCGTTACGACTATGTGCTTAATGCGCTCAGGCTGAAACAGGCTGCGGGAACCCTCGGGGTACAGGATCTCGAGCAAATTGATCAATGGCTGACCGAACGCAAGCCACCGGAACAGGTGATTGCCGAAGAAGAAGCGGCCGACGCCGCCGGTTACTGACCGTTCAGCTTCTTCCTTAGCAGCGGCTCCACCATTACCAGGAGGCGTGTCAGCGCGCCCTTATTCTGCTGGACCAATTTCAGGCCGTTCCGGCCGAGCTCGGAAGCTTTTCCCGGGTTCGCCAGCAAATCGGCGACGGCGAATGCCAGCTCTTCCTCGTCGTTGACGATGACACAGGCCTGCATTTCAACAAACATGTCGGCAATATCCTGCGCATTGAACAGGTGCGGGCCCGTAACGATCGGCAGGCCCTGGGCCGCCGGTTCCAGGAGATTGTGCCCGCCGATCGGCGCAAGGCTTCCACCCACGAATGCAACGTTGCTCGCCGCGTAGAACAGGGGCACTTCGCCCATTGTGTCGCCAAGCAGAACAGACGTGGTCGGGGAACAGGCGATTTTCTCGGTTCTGGAGACGACGCTGAACCCTTCTGTCTCGATGAGTTTACGAACGTCCGAAAATCGCTCGGGGTGTCGCGGCACCAGGACCAGCAGGAGGTCGGAAAAGCGCTCTCGCAAGGTGCGATGCGCGGCGAGTACAAGCTGCTCTTCGTCCTCATGCGTACTCGCAGCTACCCAAACCGGTCGATCGCCGAACATCTCTGCGCGAAGTGCGGCTCCCTGCCGGTCGATCTGCGGCGGTAACTCGACGTCGAACTTGATGTTACCCGTTACCGTTGTCCGCTCAGCGCCGGCACCCAGGGACAGGAATCGGTCTGCATCGGCCTGGCTTTGCGCGGCGATGATGATGCCATGCGACAGCGTCTCGCGTATAAGCGGCAGCATCCTGCGGTATCCCCTGATGGAACGGGGCGAAATTCGAGCGCTCACCAGGATCAGCGGCACGTCACGTACGCCGCAGGCGCGGTACAGATTTGGCCAGATTTCCGTTTCCATGATCAATGCCGCAGCGGGATTCACGGCATGGAAAAAACTGTTCACTGCGCCCGGAAACTCGAACGGTATGTAGCAATGGCGGACCGCATCGCCAAATATGGCCTTTACGCGATCGGCACCAGTCGGCGTAACGGTCGTTACCAGCAAGTCCAGCCGCGGAAAACGGTCCTGCAGTGCCGTGATCAGCGGCAGCGCCGCCTGCACCTCGCCGACCGAAACCGCATGGATCCATATGCACCGATCGATCTTGGGGCACCCGAGACCGAAGCGCTGCCCGAGTCGATCGAAATAGGATCGATTGCCAAGGCCGCGGATCAGCCAGTAGCCTGCATATGGAACCAGCAGCAGAAACGTCAGCAGGTTGTAAAGAAAACGCACTGAAGCCCCGTCTCTTCGGCTGTCAGTCGCGCAGTTTGTCGATAATGCGACTCGAGGAGTGACCGTCTCTGAATGACAATACGCGAACTTCACCGCCATTCCGCAGGACCTCTTTGGCGCCGGCAATTTCGTCCGGATTGTAGTCGCCGCCTTTGACTAGCACGTCCGGCAGGATCTTTGCGATAAGTGCCGCCGGCGTGTCCTCCGTGAACGGCACCACCCAGTCGACCGCGGCCAGTCCTGCCAATACCAGCAGGCGGTCTTCAAGCGTGTTGATGGGACGGGATGCACCCTTGAGCCGCCGCACTGAATCGTCATCGTTGACGGCCACGATCAGGCGATCGCCGAGGCTTTTGGCCTCTTCCAGGTAGGCGACATGCCCCGCGTGCAGGACGTCGAAGCAGCCGTTGGTCATGACGACGCGTTCATTTCTTTGGTGCGATTCCGCAACCATCGCGAGCAATTCGTCCGGACCAACGAGCCCCCGCCCGCCCTGTCCGCGCTGATGCAGCGCCACGCTAAGCTCGCCCGGGGTGACGGCCGCGACACCGATCTTGCGCACGACCAGCCCGGCCGCCAGGTTGGCGAGCGCGGCTGCCGATGCAAGATCCTGTCCGCTGGCAAGCGCCCCGGCGAGCGCCCCGATGACCGTGTCACCGGCGCCCGTTACGTCGTAAACCTCTCGCGCCTGCGTTGAAAGAAAAACTGGTTCTGCGCCGGCCTCGAGGAGCAGCATGCCCTTTTCGCTGCGTGTGATGAGCAAAGCATCCAGATCGAGTTCGTCGATCATCTGTATTCCACGACGAACAAGTTCATCGTCGGTGGCACAAGCTCCCGCCACCGCCTCGAACTCCGTCTGGTTCGGCGTTATGAGCGATGCGCCGCGGTATTTGCTGAAATCAGTGCCCTTCGGGTCTACCAATACCGGAATACCGGCGTCTCGACAAACCTTGATCAGGCCACGAATGTCGGCAAGCGCACCTTTTCCGTAGTCGGACAAGACCGCGGTGCCGGCGCCGTCTAGAGCTTCGCGAAGCATCCTGGCCATCGCATCGCCCGGCAACGCCGCGGCGTTTTCTTCGTCAAGGCGAATGAGCTGCTGGCCGCGACTTTGAACGCGTGTCTTGGTGATCGTGGGGCGATCCGTAACGCGGGCAAACCTGCAGCTGATGCCGCGCTGGTCCAGGAGCCACTCCAGCGATTCGCCCGCTGCATCCTCACCTACCACGCCGAGCAGGCAGGTCGATACGCCGAGGCTGGCCAGGTTTACCGCCACGTTTGCAGCGCCGCCCGGCCGATTATCCGTTTCCCGCACGTGCACGACCGGCACCGGTGCTTCAGGGGAAATTCGAGCCGTTGATCCGAACAGGTAGCGATCGAGCATAACGTCGCCAGCGACGACGACGCGGGCCTTGGAGAAATCGGGAATGCGAATGGTCACGGCATGAAATCTACCATGAGCGTGTGCCTCAAGTCCTGAGCGCGTTCCCGGTAGCGGGGATTCTGAGAGTGCGGCTGTTGCGCACGATACGCGACGAAATCGGCCGAGAACGCGCAGTGTACAGATGCGTACATGAGCAGTTCGAGGCCGTTTTTAACAAAGTAGCGTGCCGACCAGACGCGCTCTCAGATCAGCCGCATTTAGAGTCGCCGCAAGAGAGACAAGTCATACAACCGTCCATCATGATGACGGCCACTGTATTGCACTTGCTGCAGAGTTGCGCACCTTCGGGGTACTCGCTGGCCGAAAAAGCATCCTGCTGCTTTCTCGACTCCTCGAATTCGGCGCGCTTTTCAGCGATCAGTTTTTTCTGCTCTTCGCCGAGCGTCGGGGCCGCCATCAGACCAATCATGATCAGGTGTTTCTCAACGATGTGGCCGAGCTCGGCGATGATCGACGGCATGAAACGGCCACCGGTCTGCCAGTAACCGCCGCGCGGATCGAAAACCGCCTTGAGTTCCTCGACCAGGAAGGTCACATCGCCGCCCTTACGGAAAACGGCCGAGATAATGCGGGTCAACGCCACGATCCACTGATAGTGATCCAGATTCTTGGAATTGATGAAAATTTCAAACGGGCGACGTTTTTCGTGTTCGGTGCCTTCATTCAATATGATGTCATTGATCGTGACGTACATTGCATGATCGGACACCGGTGTCTTTACCTTGTAGGTCGAGCCAACCAGCATCTCCGGTCGCTCGAGCTTTTCGTGCATGCGAATTACTTCCGCGCGACTACCCCCGCCGCCCTCACGCCTGAATTCGGGTTTTGCCACTTCCTGTTCGGCGGCCGGCTGGCTGACCGCATAGCCAACTATCTTTTTGTCGATTTTGATCATCTAGAACTTTCCGTAGTAGCCTTCTTTTAGCGCATCGAACAAATTCGCCGCCGTGTGAACTTCGCCGTCGTACTCGATCTCTTCATCGCCCCTGAGGTCGACCGTCGAACCGTCTTCCAGCGTGAACGTGTATTTCGTGTTCTTCAAATCCTTTTCTTTGACGAGCACGCCCTGGAATGCTTCGGGATTGAAACGGAATGTCGTACACCCCTTCAACCCCTGCTTGTAGGCATACAGGTATATGTCCTTGAAATCCGCGTACGGATATTCCGTCGGTACATTTGCCGTCTTCGAAATCGATGAGTCGATCCACTTTTGTGCCGCGGCCTGGATGTCCACATGCTGAGTCGGGGTGACCTCGTCAGCAGTAATGAAGTAGTCCGGCAACGTATTCGCGGCAGCATCGTTCCCGGTGCCGGCCGGCATTGCATCCGGGTCGACCAGCCCGCGATAAGCAAGTAACTCGAACGAAAAGACGTCGACTTTTTCTTTGGTCTTTTTGCCCTGGCGAATAATGTTGCGGAAGTAATGATGCGCGAAACTCGGTTCGATGCCATTGCTCGCATTGTTCGCCAGTGACAGCGAAATAGTGCCTGTCGGTGCAATCGAGCTGTGATGCGAAAACCGCGCCCCGGTCTCAGCCAGCTGCTCGACGAGTTGCGGCGCCTCGGCGGCAATTCTTTGCATGTAACGGCTGTAGCGCGCGTGCAGGATACGGCCCGGTACCTTGTCGCCGACCTGGTAGCCATCCGCGCGCATTTCCGGACGCCGACGCAGCATCTTTTCCGTGACTTCAAAGCTCTCATTCATGATCGGCGCCGGGCCCTTTTCCTGCGCCAGCTCGAGCGCCTCTTCCCAGCCGGCCAACGCCAGCTGTCGCGCGATTTCTTCCGTGAATTCAACCGCCTCGGCATCACCGTACTTCATACGCATCATCGTAATCGTCGACCCGAGACCGAGGAAGCCCATGCCGTGCCGGCGCTTCCGCAGAATTTCGTTGCGCTGTTGTGGCAGCGGCAGGCCGTTGATTTCCACGACATTGTCGAGCATGCGCGTGAATGTCTTGACGACCTTCCTGAAGTTCTCCCAGTCAAACCGGGCTTCGTCGCTGAAGGGCTTGACGACGAATCGAGTCAGGTTGATCGAACCCAGCAGGCACGAGCCATAAGGCGGCAGCGGTTGCTCGCCGCAGGGATTGGTCGCGCGGATGTTCTCGCAGAACCAGTTGTTGTTCATTTCGTTGACCTTGTCGATCAACACGAAACCTGGCTCCGCGAAATCGTAGGTCGACGCCATGATGAGTTCCCAGACGCGGCGCGCCGGCATTGTTTTGTATACCTTGCACGCGACGAGCCCTTCCGCGTTGGCAACATAGTTGCCGGCCTCGGGCCAATCGCGCCAGACAAACATTTTCCTGTCGGTGACGTCGAGATTGTCGTCTTCGACCTCTTTCGGCGTCACCGGAAAAGCGAGCTTCCAGTCATCTTCATTGATGACCGCCTGCATGAATTCGTCGGTCACCAGCAGCGACAGGTTGAACTGCCGTAAACGGCCGTCTTCGCGCTTGGCGCGAATGAACTCCATGACGTCGGGATGACCCACATCGAAGGTGCCCATTTGCGCACCGCGGCGACCGCCTGCCGACGATACCGTGAAACACATCTTGTCGTAGATATCCATGAACGACAGCGGACCCGACGTGTAGGCTCCCGCGCCCGTCACGTAGGCGCCTTTGGGGCGCAGCGTCGAAAATTCGTAGCCAATGCCACAGCCTGCTTTCAGCGTCAGGCCAGCCTCGTGCACCTTGTTGAGGATATTATCCATCGAGTCACCGACCGTACCCGACACCGTACAATTGATCGTAGACGTCGCCGGTTTGTGCGCCTGAGCCCCGGCATTCGAGATGATGCGGCCTGCTGGTATCGCGCCGCTGCGCAACGCCCAAAGAAACTCCTCGTAGTAGTGTTCGCGCTTTGGCTCCGCCTCGACATTCGCGAGCGCCTTGGCCACACGTTTGTAGGTGTCGTCAATCGACGTATCGATACTCGTGCCGTCTTTGGCCGAGAGTCGATACTTTGCATCCCAGATATCGAGCGATGCTGGTTGAAATTCGATGTCGGTAACCGCGCGTCTATCCAAATTTACGGCAGACTTCATTGCTGCACTTACTCCCCTGAACTCCCTGAAGGAGACCCCAAGACCGTTATTATCGCCAGCTTTTCCCAAGCGAAAAGAGTCCCGCTCGCCGGCGGCCAGAAAACGCGCGGCGAGAGCCGTTTCGGCCTCTTTTCTGTCGTTGATTAGACACAAGATGTTGTGTCCGACTCAGCACAAGATTATGCCCGTAGGGGGCCACTGTCAAGGTTTTACCCTATTTTTTTCTGGGGGTGTTTCACATTTAAAATCATATAGTTATGGAATATTTGCGAGTAAGTGCTTTAAAAACAAGCGAAAAAAATCGAGACTTTTTTCAAATTCGATATTCACTACATGTAGTGGCTCCAATTTAACCATAACAAGTCGTCCTAAGGTCCGCTTTTTTGGCCACTTAATCGCGATCTCGGCGACTTGAAATGCCTGTTCGCGCCCTTATTTCAGCCTCCAGCACGACGGTTGGAGGCCCGTTATCCGGCTCGTCGAACTGACCCTGGACCGCCTTCTTTAACATGGAGACAACCAATGAACTTAGCTCGTTTTGAACCCTGGAGTTTCGTCGATTTGCTGCACCGCGACCTCGACCGGCTTGCCGATTACCGTGGCGTCAACCGCAACGATCCCGCGACCGTGGCCGACTGGATTCCCGCCGTGGACATTCTCGAGGAAAAGGATCGCTTTGTGCTGCGTGCCGACGTGCCCGGCGTGGAGCCTGGCGACATCGACGTCTCGATGGACCACGGTGTCCTCAACGTCTCTGGTGAGCGTCGCGCGGCACCGCGTCCGGATGAGGCCGGTGTCCAGCGCATTGAACGCGCCACGGGACGTTTCTTCCGCCACTTCACCTTGCCCGAGACGGCCGATGCAGAGGGCATCACGGCCAAGTGCAGCAACGGCATTCTGGAAGTATCGATTCCGAAGATGCCCGAGGTCCAGGCGCGACGTATCACCGTCGAGGCTTCCTGAGCGGAATATCCGCATGATGCCCGGGGACGCGACGCGCAGCCGCGTCCGGGCATCTCATAGAAAGCGGCTGATCGCGACGACGCCCGAGATGCCGATGGCCGGAACTTCTGCCGTCGCTACGGTGTCGACGGCAGAGGGCTTATAATGCTCGCCGTCAGGGCGTTCACCGGCGATTCAGCAGGCCCTGATTAACCTGAATATTAACGGAGTATCCATTGAGGCAACTTTTGATGAGGAAAACAACACCACGCTGGTTCGGGCTGATATTTGCCGCAATGGCGCTGGCGACTGCGCATGCCGCGCTGGCGGAGACTGTCGGAGGTCGACCCGTCGTCAGCCTCGCTCCGCTGGTCGAGGCCGCCTCCCCGGCCGTCGTGAATATTCGCGTCAGTCAGACCGTGAATCGCAGCAATCCGTTTGGCGACGACGCGTTTCGCCGTTTTTTTGGCATCCCGGACGTGCCGGGCGGAACACGGGAAGTAGCGAGCGCCGGATCGGGTGTCATCGTGGACGCCGAACGTGGTTACATCCTGACGAACCACCACGTCGTAGCCGACGCCGACGAGATTCAGATCTTCCTGATTGACGGGAAGGCGCTCGACGCGGAGATCGTCGGCTCTGATCCCGCTACGGATATCGCCGTCATCAAGGTCGAGGCCAATGGCCTCACCGACATGCCGATCGGCAATTCGGAGGATGCGCGCGTCGGCGATTTCGTCATTGCCATCGGCAACCCGTTTGGACTCGGACACACGGTAACATCGGGGATTATCAGCGCGCTGGGTCGCACGGGCATCAGCCGCGATGGCTACGAAGATTTCATCCAGACGGATGCGTCAATCAATCCCGGGAATTCCGGCGGCGCGCTCGTCAATATGAACGGCGAACTGATCGGCATCAATTCGGCAATCATCAGCCGCTCGGGCGGTAATGTCGGCATCGGTTTTGCCGTGCCGACGGAGATTGCCAGATCGATCATGTCGCAGATTCTCGACTTCGGTGAGATCCGCCGCGGCTTGCTGGGTGTCGGTATACAGACGATTGACGCCGAAATGGCCAAAGCGTTGGAGACCAACGTCGAGCGTGGCGCCCTGATCACAAACATCGTGCCGCAGTCAGCTGCGGAAGAGGCCGGTCTCGAGGTTGGCGACATCATTGTCGAAGTCAATCAAAAGAAGGTTGACGATGCGTCGGAGCTGCGCAATACCATCGGCCTGTTGCGGTCGGGTGACGAGATCACCATCAAATATGTTCGCGACAAGAAGACGCGCTCGACGAAGGCCCGTCTCGGCCAGGTACAGCCCCAGCAGCTCACGGGTGCCGATATTCACCCCGGTCTTAGCGGCGCTGTTTTCGCCGCCGCATCGACAAGCAGCGAAAGCGGCATCGAAGTTGCGGAAGTTGCCCCGGGCAGTCCCGCAGCGCAGCGCGGCCTGCGCCCCGGTGATGTGATTACGGCGGTCAATCGCACGCTGGTTCGCAATTTGCAGGACCTGGCGTCTATTGCCGAGAACAACCGCATTCTCTTCCTGCTGGTGCAGCGCGGCGATCGATCACTGATGCTGCAAATACGCTAGGCGTCGCACTCTGCATGCCTTCCGAGGGCCCGTGACTCCGTCGCGGGCCCTTTTTCATTGATCGGCGCGCGGCATGACGCGCTCGTGTTGCGAAACCCCCTTCGTATCAGTAAGGTTTGAGCACTACTTGAAGCACTACTCGAAGAGGCCAGTGACCTGCCGATGAACCGTCGTTTTGCCATCAATCGTCTCACCCTGACAGTGCTGCTGCTACTTGCAGGGACACTTTCATTGCACGCGGTGTGGGCATCCGGGCCGACGGACATGCAGGAGAAGCGGCAGCTCTTCAACGCCGTGTTCGACGCCGTTGAACGCGGTGACTGGAGCGCGGTCGAGGATCTCCCGGCCGCCGACAGCCGGCTGCTGCAGGAATACGTTCTTTGGCCCGACCTGCAGGCAACCTATTGGCGCGCCACGCTCGCGACGGCGTCTGCCACAGACATCGACGCGTTCCTCAACCAGTACGGCACGCTCCGGCCGGCCCGCGAACTGCGCTACCGCTACGCGCTCCACCTGGCCCGCCACGGAGACCTGGTCGGATTCCAACGCATCTACGAGCAGTTCTACCAGGGTCAGAATATGGCCCAACTGGATTGCCTTTCCCTGCAGGCAGAACTCGAAGCCGGCCGTCTGGCGCGCGTGGATCGCAGGGCAACCGACCTGTGGCTCGTGGGCAGGAGCCAGGTTGGGGAATGCGACCCTGTATTTGAGTACCTGGTCGAAAACAAGGTGCTCGGCCCCGTCGAATATCGCAAGCGTTACAAACTGGCCGTGGAGAGCCGTGAGTTCCAGCTCGCGCGCTGGCTGGCGAAAAGTATCGATCAACAGCATGTCGAAGAGGCGGCCCTCTGGCTGAAGGCCCAGGCCCACCCGGAGGATTTTCTGAACAGTTACGGGCAGCGTGCAGATAACGAGATCGCTCGCCAACAGCTCGTCTACGCCACCGAGCGCTTGACTTATCGAGACCCTGAATTGGCGCTCGCGGCATGGCGGCGAATTTCGAAGCGGCTCGGTTTCTCGGCAGAGCAACGACTCCGCACGGCACGCCACATTGCTTTGTGGACTGCGCGTGACAATTTGCCGGGCGCTTACGAGCTGCTGCTGGATCTTCCGGATGCGGCTGCGGACTCCGAAGTTTTGCGCTGGCGGGCACGCCTGAGTCTGCGCAGTGCCGAATGGAACAATCTGCTGCTGGATATCGCGGCAATGTCATCCGAAATGCGCGAGTCCGAGGAATGGCGTTACTGGCGCGCTCTGGCGCTGCAGCGTTCCGGCCAGGTTCTGGCGGCCAGCGCTGCGCTGCGGGAACTGAGCCAGGAGCGCAGCTACTACGGTTTTCTCGCGGCCGACGAACTGGACGAGCCCTATGCGCTCGAAGATACGCAGCTGCTGGCCGACGAGGATGTCATAGCCGCGCTTGAAGATCGCCCGGATGTCGTCAGGGCGCGCGAGCTTTTTCTGGTCGGACAGGATAGCCGCGGTCGTTCCGAGTGGGATGCGGTGATCCGCTCATTGTCGGCCGACGAGAAGCTGCAGGCGGCCATTCTGGCTAATCGGTGGGGCTGGCATTCGCGGGCGATTTCGACCGTCGCCAGTCTGGGCGAGTATGACGACCTGTCGATCCGTTACCCGCTGCCCTATCAGCAGCATTTCGAACAGTCTTCGTCGGACGCCAGCATCTCGCCGACCTGGGCCTATGGCATTGCGCGTAGCGAAAGCCTCTTCATGCCGGACGTCCGCTCCAGGGCGGGAGCGATCGGGCTCATGCAGATCATGCCCGCAACGGGTCGGGAGGTTGCCAGGGGAATTCGGCTCCCATATTCCGGAATCAACACGCTGACCAATCCGGAGAGCAATATTCGCCTCGGCACGAGTTATCTTGGTCAAATGGCGCAGCGATATAGCGGAAACCCGGTGCTTGCGACGGCAGCCTACAATGCCGGCCCTCACCGCGTCGACAGGTGGCTGCCTGAATCAGGAACCATCGACGCGCGCGTTTGGATCGAAAACATTCCGTTCAATGAGACGCGCAAATACGTCAAGCGAGTGCTCTCCGCACAGGCCATTTTTCACTGGCGCATGACCGGCAAACTGCGCCGGCTGTCCGATGAGCTGTTGCTTGTCAAAGCCACGCGGGCACCCCAGCGCCTGGCGTCCCGCTAGCGCTTCCAGGCGTGCGTCACGCTCCGCCGCGTCCAGCTGCGCCAGCTCTTTCGCCCTGTCGTAAAAGCACTGAATGTCCTGCTCGCACCGGGCGAGCAGCGAACGAAACGACGGCAGCCAGCCTTCGTACAGCGTCATGGACACAATACGCGCGTTGTTCAGCTCGACGTTTAACCAACTGGCAGACTTTCGGCCGGCGCGCGTCAGCGTCGAGCGCATGTCTTCGGCCAGGCGCTCGAGCCGCAGCGCTTTGAGTCGCCTCATTTCGTCGTCTTCAACCGCTGCCGCGAATGTCACCCGAAGATCGTCGCGCGCACGAGCCACCAGTGTCATGAGATCCTGGCGCAATTGCCGTCGCTGCCTGTAAATCTCGATATCTTCCGGCCGTCCCATCGACGCGAGCCAGCGCTCCAGACCGAACTCCTCAACCGCTGTCGCGAACGATTCATTGAAACCCGAGTCGCCCCTGATGTAGAGCACCTGGTGCGCAAGTTCATGAAACAACACGCCTACCAGCTGAATGTCGTCCCAGTTCATCATCGAACTCAGGACCGGGTCGTTGAAATTTCCCAACGTCGAATAAGCCGACACTCCCCCAACGGCAACGTCGTAGCCATCCCGGGCGAGTCGCTCCGACTCGCGAATCGCCGCGTCCCTGGAGAAATAGCCCCGGTAGCTGACGCATCCGGCAACAGGAAAACACCATCGTTTTGCTTCCAGCGAAAACTCTGGCGTGGCAAACACGTTCCAGACAACAAACTCGCGTTCGATGTCGGCATAGCTTCGATAGCTCTCATTGTCGGGCAAAGCCAGTTCTTCGATCGAGAATTGACGGGCGGCCTGGACGAGGCGCAGGCGGTCTTTGAGCTCTGTTGAGGTATCGCTGTCGCCGATTACCTCTGCAATGGGCTCTCGCTTGCGCATGAGCTCCCAATGTCCTGCGGCTGCCTGCATGTAATAGCAGCCCGAACCAGCGACACTCAGCGCTATTAGAAGCAGCAGTCTTGTCAATCGCAGGATGCTGTCGGGGTGTCGCATACCGTTACTCTGCTGTTCGCCACACCCGAACGTCAATACGGATAGTCGGGTAATATTGCGCTATGCAGGTATACCTTGTCGGTGGCGCTGTTCGGGATGAACAGCTTGGCATTCCGCACAACGAGCGGGACTGGTGCGTTGTGGGCGCCACGCCCGACGAACTCCTCGCGCAGGGATACAGGCAGGTCGGCAAAGACTTTCCGGTTTTTCTACATCCGGATTCCGGCGAGGAATATGCGCTCGCCCGCACGGAGCGCAAGACTGGACCGGGCTACCACGGCTTTGCATTCGACTGCTCGCCGGACGTATCGATTGAAGACGACCTGTTACGCCGTGACCTGACGATTAACGCAATCGCCAAAGACGCCGGCGGCAAGCTGATAGATCCGTTTGGCGGTGTAAAGGACATTCAGGAGCGCGTGCTGCGGCACGTGTCCGATGCCTTTGCCGAAGACCCGGTTCGGATACTTCGCGTCGCAAAATTCGCGGCCAGGTTCAGGCACCTGGATTTCACGATTGCACCCGAGACGATGCAGCTGATGCGGCAGATGGTCCTGGACGGAGAAGTTGACGCACTCGTGCCGGATCGAGTCTGGCAGGAGACAGCGGCGGCACTGGCAGGCCGGAGCGTTCGAACCTATGTTGAAGTGCTGCGCGACTGCGGTGCATTGAAAATCCTGCTACCCGAAGTCGATGCGCTGTTCGGCGTGCCGCAGCCGAAAAAGTGGCATCCTGAAATCGACACCGGTGTCCATGTGCTCCTGGTGCTCGACCAGGCAGAAGCACTCAGTGACGATCTCGAAGTTCGTTTCGCCGCGCTGACGCACGACCTCGGCAAAGGCAACACACCCGGCTATCGATTGCCGAGCCACCCGGGACACGAGCGTCGCGGCTGTAAACTTATACGCCAAATCGCGAGCCGGTTACCCGTGCCGAATGCCTGTCGCGACCTCGCGCTGCTTGCCGCCGAATTTCACACGCACTGTCATCGGGCGCTCGAGCTGCGTGCCGGAACGCTTCTCAAGGTTTTGGAAGGTACCGACGCGTTCAGGCGCCCGGAGCGATTCGAACAGTTTCTGATAACTTGCGAAGCCGATGCGCGTGGCCGCGGTGGCCTCGAAAATCGATCTTATCCGCAGGCCGACTACCTGCGAGGCGCGCTGGCAGCCGCGGCCGCAGTCGATGCGGGCGCCATCGCCGGCGCCAGCAGAGCATCGAAAATTTCAACGGCCATTCATCGAGCGCGCGTAATGGCGCTGCGGGAATACCGGCGCTCAGCTCCCGCCGTAGAAATACAGAAAAACTGAGAAGAACGTCACGGTCCCGTAAATCTCGGAATCATCGAGGCCGAGCGAGAATTCAACGTCCGCGTTTTCGCCGAGCGGATTCAGGAGTCGAACCGTCGCGGACCGCGTCGTACCGCCGTCGACTTCCCCCTCCCAGGTGCCCAAATCGAACTGCCAGCTTCTCTTTCCGGCCTTCACGTCGAGCGTCGCGTATGCCCGGTAGTCGACGAGGCTATTGATAAGGCTCAGCCGAGAAAACGACAGCAGTTCCAGAAGACCGCGACTGCTGTCGAGCCTGAGATTGACATCGTAGTCGTAGTCCATACCCGACAGGCCAAGACTCACGGAGTCCGTAAGTTCGAATCGCGTCGTAAGGCCAACGCCCTCGGCGTCGAATCCACCCCTGCGCGCCGGAAACAGATCAACGGTCGACAAATCGAAACTGAAGTCGCGGGCCTCGTAGTCGCCGGCGATCGAAAACCTGTTCAGGCGCCAGTAGACGGACGCGCGCCAGTCCATCGACTCGAGGCTGTCCTCGTCGCCCCAGTAGGCCAGACCGGCGCGAATTCCCATCGGTTCGAACCAATGATCGATGCCGAGATCGGCGTACCAGGTTTCGAGGTCCTCCCGAAACGGCAGGTCCAGCGTATTCCTGGCCAGCGCGCCCGAAATCCAGGTCTTCTCCGTAATACCGATCTCGCCGATTAATGAGGCTCCCAGCCCGTCCGCGGAATCTCCCTCGAATCCCCCGCCGAGAATGTACCCGCCGCCCGCCTGAGCATTGCCCGCGACCAGCAGCAGTGGCAGCAGTACTCGACATGCCAGCGTCTCAAACCAGGACATATAAAATCACCGCAGCGAGCGCGAGACGGTAGATCGCAAACGGCGCGAGACCGATGCGACTGACGAAGCGCATGAAAAACTCGATGCTCAGGTATGCAACAATAGCGGAAACTGCCGCCCCGAGCGCGAGCTGCCCCCACGGCACCGCCTCATCGCCCGCGATCAGCTCAAATCCTTTGAAAAGCATGGCCAGCAGAATCACGGGCGCCGAGAGCAGGAAAGAGAAGCGCGCGGCGTCCTGGCGCTTGAAGCCCAGCACGCGGGCGGCCGTTATCGTTACTCCGGATCGGGAAGTTCCGGGGACGAGTGACAGCGCCTGGGCACAGCCAATGATGACCGCATCCTTTATGCCAATCCCGGCAATCACACGTTCACTTTTTCCGAAGCGGTCGGCAAGTGCCATCAGGATACCGTAGCCGGATAGCGTGTACATGACTACTAACGGATCGCGCAGGTTCGCCTCGATCCATGACGCGAACAGCAGGCCCGCAATGGCGGCCGGTACTGTGCCGATCCCGATTGCAAGCGCCATGTTGGCCTGGGGCAAGCGCATGTTGCCTCCCAGGACCTGCGCGGCGCCGCGCAGCAGTCCGCGAATGTCTCCGCGGAAGAAAGCGCAGACAGCCACCAGCGAGCCGGCGTGCACAGCGACATCGAAAGCGAGCCCCTGGTCCGTCCAGTTGACGAGATAGGGCACCAGCACGAGATGCCCGGAACTCGAAATCGGCAGGAATTCGGTCAAGCCCTGCACGATTGCCAGAATGACAATCTGCAAACCCGTCACGGCCTGCCTCGGCCGACCATTGATTCATTCATAAAGTATGTGTCCTGTCGGCCATCCTGAATGCAGAGGGTATCCTGACATCGCCACGTCGCAGTGCCAGGCATTTGAAATGCTCGCCCATGGCTCCGGGCAGGGTAAGTGTTTTAACCTGCCCCGACAATTCAAGCTGTGACGCGAGTGGCAACGATCCAAATTCCTGCATCTCGGCTTCGAGGCCGCCGCCAATCAAGAACTGTGCCTGCGGCGAGTAGCCCGCCACGTCGAGGCCACTCGTCAGCCCCGCTTCGGCAACGGCGCTGAAGTCGACCCAGGCCGTCAGGTCCTGGATACCCGTCAGCAGCAGCGGATTGTTGTGCGCATGGTGGCGAAAATGGCATCGCAGCCATCCGCCCGATCTTTCGGCCGCGTAATACTCCCTGCGCGTTACGCCATAGTCGAAAAGAAATGCGACGCCACACTGCAGCGTATCGGCCAGTGCCGAAACCCATGCCGGTAATCCGAGAGAAATGTCCGAAACAAAACCGGCCGGCAGTTTCCCACCCAGCTGCTCTTCGATCGCAAGCACGGATTCCAACAGCTTCTCTGGCGCAGGCGCCTCGACAAAGGCGAACGCACCACCGTCGTCGATGACCCGAAGCTGCATGACGCCGCCGGCGCATCGCTTGAACCGTTCAACGGGAAGCGCGTCGAGTACCTCGTTGGCGATAACGACGCCCGCGTGATTTACCGGCGGCCTGTCGAGCCAGGCGACACGAGACACCAGTTCAGGCAATTCTCCGCGCAGGTAAAGCGCCTGGCGCTCCTGCAGCTCGGCGGAAACCTCGAGGATTTCGTATCGCTCGGGCAATGCATCGAACCTGGCCAGTGTTTCGAGTACGTCGCGAGCCAGCCTGCCGCTGCCGGCGCCGTACTCGAGGATCGATCCCCTCTCGACGTCGGCCAGCACTTCGGCGCATTGTCTCGCGAGTACGCGCCCGAACACGGGCGATATTTCCGGCGCCGTCACGAAATCGCCCTTGGCGCCGAATTTCGTGGCACCCGCCGCGTAATAGCCGAGGCCCGGTGCGTACAGCGCATGTTGCATGAACTCGGCGAAGCTCAGGCTGCCGCCGGCGTCGGCCATGCGCGCGCGGATGTACTCGGCGACGCGCGTGCTGTGTTCTGCACTGGTTGCGTCGGGTTGAGGGAGTGTCGGGCGTTGGTCGTGTTGCATGTGAGATCTAAAGTCTTTAAGAATGTCTTCCTGCTGTTTTGTCGGGATGCTCGGTGTCAGATCAGAACCTGAATGAAAAAGTCGTGCTCGTAACGGGCGCCGCCCGACGGATAGGCGCGGCTATTGTGACACGGCTTCATGAGAACGGCGCGCGCGTGGCAATTCATTACCGACGTTCGGAAAATGAGGCCAACAGCCTCGCTACTCACCTCAACGACAACCGAGCCGACTCGGCCGCCACATTTCAGGCCGACCTGCTCGACATGAAACACATCCCGCGACTGATTGCAGACGTCGTTGGCTGGGCCGGGCGCCTGGACAGTCTCGTCAACAATGCGTCGAGTTTTTACCCGACCCCGGTGGGCAGCATAACCGAGGCGCAGTGGGACGATTTGGTGGGCAGCAACCTCAAGGCACCACTTTTCCTCGCGCAGGCGGCGGTACCGCATTTGCGGGAGCATGCCGGTACAATCGTCAATATTGTTGATATTCACGCCCAGCGGCCGCTGCGCAATCATGCCGTGTACGGTCCGGCCAAAGCGGGCCTCGCGATGCTGACGCGCTCGCTGGCAAAAGACCTGGCGCCCGATATCCGCGTGAACGGCGTATCGCCCGGCGCAATCCTCTGGCCCGAGGACGGCCTGAGCGACGCCGCACAGCAGACAATCCTGCGGCAGGTGCCGCTGCAGCGACCCGGAGACCCCGATGATATCGCCGGCTGCGTGCTCTACCTGTTGCGCGATGCGCTCTATGTAACGGGGCAGATCATCGTTGTCGACGGCGGGCGATCGATCGGCTGGTAGTCCCCTCACCACCCAACACGTCGAAGCAGGCGGCGATCGCGGCATGATCTTGCTTGCTCGCGCTGACGCGATGTCGCTTCGCAATACATCCCGCGCTCACCGCCGTCATCGAGCACGCCAGATCAGCGGCGGTGAGTGCCGGGGTGTCTCACAAAGCGAGTTTGCGGAGCAGCTGTCCGAGCGACTGAGATTCCCCGGCAATCGACGCCGCTGCCGGCATTGTGGGTGGCTGTTGGGCAGGTCTCGAAATTAGTACGCGTCGGCAAATTCGCGGTGTGCCGGCCCTTGTCGATCGCGCTGTTCGATACCAAGTTCTCCGCCAGGCTTGAACTGCCCTCCCGCTGCCGCGGCCGGGCAGGCACCCGTATTCAGATACGTCATCGCCGCGATCATGTTCGGATCCGAATCGTCGCCGACTCCGAAATTCAAATCGTCTGCGGCCGGACAGTCGACCGGCAGGCCATCGAAGTAATCGCCCTCGCCGGCCGCATTGACCGTTTTGAACGACGTTGGGCGAAGGATCTTGTCGCAAAACGTCAGGCCAATCTGCCCGACCGGTTTTCCGAAAGTGCTGTCGCCGACGATCGTGACGTCAAAATACGCTTCCAGGCTGTTGGTCACCAGTTCACTCGCCGACGCCGTGCCGCGGGTCGCGATCACGACCAGGCGACCGAGGTCAATCGAGTTTCCCTGGCGCTGGAAGAATTCCGTGCTATCGTTCGCGGCGGCTCGATCCGCATTGAACCGGGTTTCCGAGAATACGCGGCCATCATTGGCAAACGCGCCGAGGTAATCGCCCAGCAAATTGGCCGTGCTGACCAGCCCCCCGCCGTTGTAGCGCAGGTCGATAATGATATCGTCTACACCGGCCGCTATGAACTCGGCGAATACATCGTTGATGACCGGGCCTGCCGTACTTATGAACTGCGCCAGCTCCATGTAACCAATCATCACACCGTTGCCGGCGTCGATGACGCGACGCTGTGGTACCGGACTGATTGTCACGACACCCTTGGTGATCGACGAAGAAAACACGCTGCCGTCAGTGCGACGCATCTCGAATTGAAGTGTCGTGTTATTCGAGAAAACAGCGCCGATACCTTCATTCGCCTGTATTTCGGCAATGCTTCGGCCATCGAGACTGACAAACTGCTGGCCTCGCGCCAGTCCGCCATTAGCCGCGGGGCTGTCCGAAAATACCCGGCTCAGGCGTACGTCATCGGCGGCAGCATCCACAGTTTTGTAGCTGAACCCGAAACCCTCGAATCTGCCTTCGCCAAAAAACTCTGCATCGGCCTGCGCGGAACCCACGGAACTGAATCGATCGACGGGGTTACCGTTGGCATCCTGCGGGCCAAAGGTCGTTGTCACCACGCGAACCAGCTCTTCCGGTGTCGTGTAGTCCGCGATGTCGATATCGGCCGGCAGCAGGTCATTCCACAGGTACCAGGCATACAAACCGTCGAGCACGAACTGTTTTTGGCCGTCATTTTCACAGGCAGCCGTGCCCACCTGCGGCCCGGCGGAACCACCACCGTCGCTGCCGCAACCAGCCAGGGACAGTATGAGCAGCACACCGGGCAGTTTGCGCATGACTCCTCCGTTACAAAATAACGCCGACGAACTCCAGCGGTTGACTCTCCGCATCGAATTCCTGCCAGTGCGTCAGCATCGTTTTTCCCGTTACGGGGTGCACGAGGTCCGGAGCCAGCTCCGCCAGCGGCCCTAGCACGAAGCTGTATTCGAGTATGTCGCTGCGCGGTACCCGCACCGGGCGTTCATCCATAATGAGATCATCGTAGAGCAGCAGGTCG
>JAOTWB010000023.1 GCA_029863125.1 Gammaproteobacteria bacterium | reverse complement strand
ACGCCGGGGGCAACGGCATCGACGCCGAGCGCTTGACCGAAGAGCTGCCGAACTGGCGTCGCGTGGCGAAATCGCTGTTCGGGAAAGGACTCATTGCCCGTTTCGACCTGCGTTCCGAAGACTTCGACGAATCGCTGGCGATTCCTGCAGCCGACAACCTGGTTCTCAATGACGATCAGGAGAAGGCTGTGGCAATCCTGCGTGGCAGCGATACGTTTGCGGTCTACCTGGTCGACGGCGTTACCGGCAGCGGCAAGACCGAGATCTATTTGCAGCGCATGCGAGATATGATCGACCAGGGGAAACAGGTGCTCGTACTTGCGCCCGAGATTGGACTGACGCCGCAGCTAGTCGCGCGGCTTCGGGAGCGCCTGGGTATCGAGCCGGCGCTGTTGCACTCGGGGCTGACGGACATCGAACGCCTGACGGCCTGGCGCGCAGCGCGCTGCGGCGCGGCTCACCTCATCGTTGGAACACGGTCGGCAATCTTTACGCCCCTGAGAAATCCGGGTCTGATTGTCGTCGACGAAGAGCATGACCACTCTTTCAAACAGCAGGAGGGCCTGCGCTACTCGGCACGGGACCTCGCGATCGTGCGCGCTCAGCACCTGGATATCCCGATCATCCTCGGGACGGCGACACCGACGCTGGAGATGTTGCAGCACTGTCGCGAAGGCCACTACACGCATATCCGTCTGCCGGCGCGCGCGGGCGGCGCGCAGCCGCCCACCGTTCGCCTCATTGACACTGTCCGCGCGCCTGCCACCGATGGACTCAGTGATCCTCTCCGCGAGGCGATTCACGAGCACCTCAAAGCAAGTGGGCAGGCCCTTATTTTTCTCAACCGGCGGGGCTTCGCCCCAACGCTTATTTGCGCCAGCTGCGGACACATAGCCGGCTGCGATCGATGCGATTCTCGCCTTACGGTGCACGCACACAGCAATCAACTGCGCTGCCACCACTGCGGTGCGACTCGCTCGCTCGACACGCACTGCGGCGAGTGCGGAGAGATCGTCAAGCCGCTAGGTGAAGGCACGCAAAGGCTGGAAAAGGCACTGCGTGAACAGTTCCCGGGACACTCGATCACTCGCGTCGACAGCGATAGCACAAAACGCAAGGGCGCAATGCATGAAGCGCTCGAGCAGGCAACGGAGGGGGGCGCGGATATCCTTGTCGGCACACAGATGCTTTCCAAGGGGCACCATTTTCCAAAGCTGTCGCTCGTAGGCATCGTCAACGCCGACCAGGGTCTGTTTGGCACCGACTTCAGAAGCGCCGAGCGCATGGCGCAGTCGATCGTGCAGGTTTCCGGCCGCGCCGGCCGAGAAAGCCGCCGGGGTGAAGTTCTCATTCAGACCGCGTTCCCGGAGCACCCGTTCTGGGCAACGTTGATCGCGGGAGGCTATGGCCGCGTGGCCGAGGAGGCGCTCGCCGAACGCGAAATCACGCGCTGGCCGCCGTTCACCCGGCTCGCACTGATTCGGTCAGCCGCCCATCGCCAAAGCGACGCCCTCGAATTTCTCGAGATCGCGAGAAAGGCTGCTGCCGACAGGGCCGATGAGACGCTGCGTATCCTCGGCCCCGTCGATGCGCCGATGGCTCGCAGGGCGGGCCGCTACCGGGCGCAGCTGCTGCTGCAAAGCAGCGATCGCCACGCCCTGCACGCCCTGCTCCGCGAATTACGGCCCGCCCTCGAACAGGAGCCAATGGCGCGCAAAGTGCGTTGGTCGATCGACGTCGATCCGATCGAATTGTTCTAGTCGATCGCCCGGGGAGCCCACATTCAGCCAAATATCCGGGTAGAATTGCCGCCTCGCAAGACTGGCCGTCCGTCCTGAATGAAGCACCTCGTTGCGCAACTTGTTAATGATGCACTTGCCACGCTGCCTAAACTGGCCCGAGCGGCCGCTGATCTGTCGATCGAAAGCACGGTAGAGCGCACGCGCGACGCCAGCCACGGCGACTTCGCCACGAATATTGCCATGCGCCTGGCGAAACCCGCACGCGGGAACCCGCGAGAAGTAGCGGCGAGTATCGTTGCAGCACTTTCGGACAGTGCTGACATAGACCGGGTCGAGATAGCGGGACCGGGCTTTATCAACTTTCACCTGAGCCCCGCTGCTTTTCATGCCGAGCTGCAAACAATACTGCTGCGGGGCGAAGAATACGGAAGGCAGGCGAAAAAAGACCGGCCGAAAATCCTGCTGGAATTCGTTTCGGCTAATCCGACGGGCCCGCTGCATGTCGGCCACGGCCGTCATGCTTCGTTCGGCGCCACCGTGGGCAACCTGCTTGAGGCCGTTGGCTATCCGGTGCATCGTGAGTACTACGTCAACGACGCGGGCCGACAGATGGACATTCTTGGCGTCAGCGTCTGGCTGCGAATGCTGGAGCGGGATAGCATCGCGGTTGCCTTCCCCGAGGGCGGCTATCGCGGTGACTACATTCGCGACATCGCGGCCGCAATCAACACGGACGGCGTGGCTTCGGTGTCTGCAGAGTCCGTCCGTTCCGGTCTTCCTGCCGATGCTCCCGAGGGCGACAAGGAGGACTACGTCGATGCGCTCATCGATCGGGCCAGGGCCCTGCTGGGCGAAGCCGGCTTCGATCACGTGCGTCAGCAGTCACTGGAGTCGATCCGCGACGACATCGAGGAGGATCTTGCCGAGTTCGGCGTCACCTTCGACACCTGGTTTTCCGAACAAAATCTTACGAAAGCCAACCGTATCGATGACGCACTCGAGGTACTCAGGAAACGCGGGATGTTGTACGAAAGAGATGGTGCAACCTGGTTTCCCTCGAGTGACTTCGGTGACGAAAAAGACCGTGTTGTTATTCGTGAGAACGGCAACAAGACCTATTTCGCCTCGGATATCGCGTACCATTTCGACAAACTGGAGCGTGGTTTCGACTATCTCATCGACATCCTCGGCGCTGACCATCATGGGTATACGGCGCGAGTTCGTGCCGGCCTCGAGGCGATGGGCTACAACGGCGACGATCTCGAGGTGGAACTCGTGCAGTTCGTAACGCTCTACCGGGGCGGCAAGAAAATGCAGATGTCCACGCGATCGGGTGAGTTCGACACGCTGCGGCAGCTGCGCGCCGAAGTTGGCAACGATGCCGCGCGTTTTTATTACGTATCTCGATCGAATGATCAGCACCTGGACTTCGACCTCGACGTTGCGAAATCGCAGTCAAACGACAACCCGGTTTACTACATTCAATATGCGCATGCCCGCATAGCCAGTGTCTTCCGGCAGCTGGCCGAGAAATCGCTCGAGTGGGATAACGCTGACGGCGGCGCTCAACTCGCGCTCCTGGTCGAGCCGCAGGAAAAAGCACTCATGACCTCATTGAGCCGGTACCCCGAAGTCATCGAACTGTCCGCAAACAACCGCGCGCCGCAGCACCTGGTGCACTACCTGCGCGATCTGGCCAACGATTTTCATACTTATTACAACGCGCATGCCTTTATTGTCGACGATGCCGCGCTGCGTAACGCAAGGCTTTACCTGATCTCGGCAACGCGCATCGTGATTGCGAATGGCCTCGGCATACTGGGCGTGTCGGCCCCGGAGACAATGTAGTGGCGCAACGCAGAAAACGTCGCCGAAGTCGTTCGAAAAGGTCAGAGTATCCACCCTTTGTATGGATGTTGTTCGGCCTCGCGATTGGACTGTCCGTCGCGTTCGCTATCTATGTGAAAGACCGCGCGCCGGTCAGGGTTGTGCGGTCCGAGCCGCCGCGGCCCGCGAGTCTGCAGAGCGCGCTTGACGATAACGAAGAGCCGGCGACACCATCGGTCGAGGTTGAAGAGCCCAAAGCCAGGCGCTTCACGTTCTACGACATTTTGCCAAATTTCGAGGTCGTGACGCCCGACGAAGAGCCCGATGTCAAAACGGATATCGAGCCCAGGGCAATCGAGGAACCTGGCGTTTACGTGCTCCAGGCCGGCTCTTTCTCGACAAATCAGGATGCGGACCGTCGTCGCGCAGAGCTTGCGCTGCACGGCATCGAATCTCACATACAGCGCGTGAAGGTCAATGACCGTAATTACCATCGTGTTTACATCGGCCCGACCGACGATCTGGATGAACTGAATATGCTCCGCAGCCGTCTGCGCGCCGCAAAAATAGACGTCCTGCGGATCCGCCTCAGTGACTAGATCACGAACATGGACGCGGCAACTGGCCGTTGTCGCGCTGCTCCTGCAGCTCGCGGCATGCGCAACGAGCCCGCTGCCCGAGACGCCTCCCTCTGCGGAGCCGGCGCCGCCCGAACCCGCGCCGGAAGCTGCGGCGGCGCCGCCGCCATTGCCGGACAAGTCGACCCTGCGCCTCAGCATTGCTTCGGTTGGCGACATGATGATTGGCACCGACTATCCGCAGAACCATTTACCTGACGACGATGGCATCGGCTTTCTCGACGACGTCACGCCGCACCTGTTATCCGCTGACATCGCCTTTGGAAATCTCGAAGGCGTTCTGCTCGATGGCGGCGAGCCGGCCAAGAAGTGCAGCAACCCCAACGCCTGCTACCTGTTCCGTTCGCCCACCCGCTACGCACACCACTACCGTGCCGCCGGCTTCGACGTATTGAGCCTCGCAAACAACCACGCTCGCGACTTCGGCGAAGAGGGTCGCAGCAGCAGTATGCAGGCAATTGCCACAGCCGGCATGCACCATACGGGACGCGTCGACGATTTTGCGAATGTCGAAGTCAACGGGATCAGCGTTGCTGTCCTCGCGTATGCCGTAACCAAGAACTCCAACATGATGCTCGACTATGAGCTCGCCTTCGAGACCGTGGCACGATTCGCCGCCGCTCACGACATCGTCGTGGTTTCGTTTCACGGCGGCGCGGAAGGCGCCGACGTCACGCACATCCCTTTTGCCGAAGAGGAGTACTATGGCGAACCACGCGGCGACGTCGTCTGGTTTGCACGCGGTGTCGTCGATGCGGGTGCCGACCTCGTGATCGGTCACGGCCCACACGTCGTGCGCGGCATCGAAAGATACAAGGACCGGCTGATTGCCTACAGCCTCGGCAATTTCGCAACCTACTACGGAATCAGCGTCGCCGGGATCAAGGGAATCGCGCCGATACTGACGGCGACCCTTGACGGCAATGGTGTCTTCGTCGAAGGCAACATTGTCTCGACGAATCAGTTAAGGCCCGCCGGCCCGGGCATCGACCCGAAACAGCGGGCGTTCAACCTGATCCGCGCCCTGAGCATCGAGGATTTTGGTGAGCCGGGCATCGAGTTTCTTGCCGACGGCCGGATACTGCCGGCCCCGCGACCGCCGGTCGCACCCCACATTCTCCAGACACAGCGCAACTAACCCCCCACCCCCATCCCCTATATCGAACGCGGCGGTGAGATTGACGGTTAGCGGGTGGTTGGCTGAGCAGGTCTACTTGAAGCTGACGCCCAGCGAGCGCAGTTTCCGGTACAGATGCGTCCGTTCCATGCCGACCCGTTTTGCGAGCTGCCCCACCTTGCCGTCGCAAAGAGCCAGCTGCTGCTGAAGATAAGCACGTTCGAACTGCTCCCGTGCTTCGCGCAGCGGCAGTGCGAGAAGATCCTGTTTAACCAGCGGCTCCTCGATGGTTGCCGATGCGCTGATTTCTGCCTCAACTTCTGCGAGCTGAATGTCGTCATCGCGGCCGGATAACAAGAGTCGGCGCACGAGGTTCTTGAGTTCCCGCACATTGTCAGGCCATGGATAGTTTCTCAGTCTATTCTGCGCCGCGACGCTGAATCGTCTGAAGGTCAAACCCTCTGCGTCAACGAGTTTGTCCACGTAATAGGCCAGCAGCTCCGGAACATCCTCGGCATATTCGCGCAGTGCCGGAATTCGAAGGCTGAGCTCGCTCAGGTTGGCAACCAAATCCCGGCGCAGTGCTCCAGATTCGATCTTAGACTCGTAGTCGGCGCCAACCGTAGCGACAACGCGTGCGTCTACTTTGATCGGCTGCGAGCCGCCCACACGCGTAAAATAGCCGCTCTCCAAAACACCGAACACTATTCTTTGTGCATCGTTATCGAGGTCGGCCAGCTCGTCGATCACCAGCGTACCGCCCGAGGCCCGTTCAAATGCGCCCGCGACAATCTCTTCACCGTGCTCACTGCCGAGCAGCTGCTCTTCCATATTGCCTTCCGTGATGGCTGCCGCAGTCAGCGTCGTTATCGGTTCGTTGGATCGTCGACTCATCCCGTGCAGGTAGCGCGCGAACGCGCCACGTCCGGTTCCAGGCTCGCCGCTCATTAATACAGATCCGTCATGGCGTGCAAATTGCTGCACGCGCTCACGCAGCCCCTGCATCAGCTTGCTGCGGCCAACCGGCGCCAGCAACGACGGCAACAGGCTGCGTGCAACTTTCGCCTGTTTGCCGGCTGATTCGAGGGCCGCTTCGACGGTGCGCAACAGCTTCGCGATCGACAGCGGTTTTTCCACGAAGTCGAAGGCGCCCAGCCGCGTGGCTTCGACAGCGGTATCAACGGTGCCGTGCCCGGACATGATCACAACCGGACAGTTCAGATCGCCGCTCTCGGACCATTCGCGTAACAAGGTTATGCCATCGGTATCGGGCATCCATATATCCAGCAGGACAAGATCGAATTTACGGCTCGCACGCGCCTGCCGTGCTTCTGCGGCATTGAGCGCCACCGTTACGCCAAAATTCTCGTCCGACAAAATGTCCTTGATCAGGGCGCCGATATCCGCCTCGTCATCGACAACCAATACATGAGGATTGCTCATGCCTGTTCCCTCCTTTTGTCTGCCCGTCCAGGCGCTTTGGCGATTATCAGCTCGCGCGCTGCATCATCGACTGGCAGCCGAATACTGATCATTGCTCCGCCGTCCTTGCGGTTCTTTGCACGGATCGAACCAACGTGATCTTCGACCAATTTCTTTACGATCGCGAGGCCGAGACCGGTTCCCTTTGGCTTCGTGGTTACATACGGATCAAAGATCTGGTTGATGGACTTCATGTTGAATCCCGGCCCGTTGTCCTCGACCTTGATCTGGATAATCTTCGCACCGTGGATTTCAGCGGCGCTGACGTGAACGTCGATACGTCCGTCGCTCCTTCCTTCGAGTGCCTCCATCGCGTTGCGAATCAGGTTATGCAGCATTTGTCGCACGCGCCCTATATCGGCCTCGATCATCGGCATCGTCGGATCCGTTGTGAGCACGATTTCGATACCGCTTTTCTGCGCGCGATACAGGTCGACCACTTCATGCGCCAACTTGTCGATGTTGAATAGAGAAAATTCCATGTCGGGAGCGCGCGCATAATCGCTGAACGCATTCACCATCTCTTTCATCGCTTCGACCTGCTGCACGATTGTGTGCGTGGCTCGATCGAGCACCCGCGCATCTTCCTCGGGCAACGTGTGCAGATACTTGCGCCGCATGCGTTCCGCCGACAGCTGGATCGGCGTCAATGGGTTTTTGATCTCATGCGCCAGCCGCCGGGCGACTTCACCCCAGGCCGCGTCTCGCTGCGCCTGCAGCAAAGCCGTAATATCGTCGAATACGATGACGTAGCCGGCCGCGTGGTCCTCGTCACCGGGCAGGGCCGTACAAGCGCAGCTCAGTACGCGGCGGCCAACTTCACCGCGCAATACAATCTGCTCACGCCACTCGGTTTCACCGGCATCAAGATGCACGCACGCGACGTCCACAAACTGTCCGATTAGCGGGTTTTCTTTGGCAACGGCCGTCAGCGACACTCCGGCACGACTCTCGAGATCGACGCCCAGAATAGAGCCGGACGCCTGATTGGCCGTGCGAATTGTCAGGTCCGACTCCAGCGCAAGGACGCCCGTGGACAAACGCGCGAGTATGACCTCGAGGTTGGTGCGCTCCGCTTCGACCAGCGCCTGGCTAAGGCTTGCCTCGCGCCGCGCCGTTGCCAGTCGCTGCGTCATGTCATTGAACGAGTTGATCAGGAAGCCGATCTCGTCGCGCGACGGCGTCGGCAGCCGTGTATCGAAGTCGCCCATGGCCACGGCGCGCGTTCCGGCGACCAGGTCCTGAATCGGAGCCACCAGTCGGCGCGATAAAACAAACGCGCCATAAATAGCGGCAAGCAAGCTCAGCAACAGTACGAACGCCAGCGTCAGCGACAACAGGTCCTTCAGATCTTCACGAAAGAACAAAAGCTGCTGATACTCCTGGTAGGACCGTTCGACGCTGTTGATCATGCGCCCAAGCCGCTCGGTAACCGGAAAGTGCGCCTGCACGACGCGGGTCTGCTGCGTGCCGCCGCCCTGGTGATTAAAGACGACCGCGGTACGAACCTCGACACTTCCGGCACCGTACGATTCCAGGCTCACGAAAGGCCGGTCCTGCTGCATCTGCAAAACGACCTCTTCGGACAGGGGTTTGGGCAGGCTTGCTATGGAGCCGTCGGAACTCGTCGCAAGCACCGTGTTGTTTTGCCCGTACAACGTCATTTCGCTGGCACCGGTCTCGCGCCGCAACATGCTGAGTTCGAAGACGATCTGCCTGTCATTGATTCGTGACAGACGTCTCGCCACCTGTTGCGTCGCAAACAGGTTCTGGCGTTTTTGCATTTCCAGAGCCGCACGACTGAGTGTCAGGGCATTTTCGAGCCCTTCTTCGACCTGCACATTGAACCAGCTGTCGATGCCCCGATTTATGAACTGCATGGAAAAGTAGAAGACCACTATCAATGGCAAAACCGCGAGGCCTACGAACATGCCGACCATCCTCGCTTTGAGTTTGGCACCCGGCACATTTTGTCGATAGTCGCGAAACAGGCGCGTGAGGTTGCCGATGAGCAGGGCGATAAGCAGAATGCCGCCCGCGATATTTATCGCAAGAATGATGTCCTGCAGCCGATCGAAATCGTCAGACTTTTGCACGGTCTGCGTAAGCAGGAACAGTGCGGCAAGCGCGAGACCAACGCCGGACACGGCGACCAGGAAATACACGACTCGTTTTAGCGTTCGAGCGACCATTCAAACCATTCGCTTTGTAACTGCCACTGACCGCGCCAGAAAAACAGCAGCCGTAGTGTGGCGGGGTACTGCTCGGTATTGAGCATTGCGCGCAGGCGGATACGGTAATCGCGGCCCGGCTGGAGCAGCGCGTCATCGATAATCGGCAAACCCTGAACACGACCAAGGCTGTTTAATGCCGAGTACAGTGTTGCAAAAGAGTCCTGTTCTCCACTGTTCAGGTTCTTGACGACGTAACGCTCTCTGAGCGGCCGATATTCGAGCTCATAGCGCACGGCGAGTTCGGCGACGGTGTCGTCGAGCAGCCAGCGGCGCTCGCGGATAACCTGCATCTGCAGCTCGATGGTGAGCGTAACGCCGCTTTCGAGGGCCGCCAGCGCCTCGCTGCTCAACACCAGCTGCAGTCGCGCATCCAGCGTATGCACGCCGTCAAAAATCTCGGTTTCCGCCGTGCGAACTTCGAAATAGCCCTCGCGCTCGACGGTGTCCTGGGCCAGGCCAGTGCCGATCGCAAGTCCGGCAATGAACACGAGCAGGGCTTGCGTTATGGTTATCGGGCGGTTTGATCGGGCGGGAGTCAACATCGCGTATTCAGGAGACCTTCCTCTCCAGGCATGCATAGTAGAAACCGTCGAGTCCCGCCGTTCCGGGCAGAACCTGGTAGCCGCAGGCCCGTCTCCGCATTAGATCGCGGATGTTGTTATTTGGCAACACGTCATCTTCCGCTGCATCGTCGTGGCCCGAGAGAAATCGCCCAACTACGGCTTCGTTCTCGGCCGCCAGCGTCGAACAGGTGGCATACAGCAGCCGGCCGCCTGCCACCAACAGGGGCCAGAGCGCTTTGAGAAGCGCGCTTTGCTGCTCGCTCAGCCCCCTGATGTCGCTGGCCCGGCGCAACACCTTGATGTCCGGGTGACGCCGTATCACACCCGTCGCCGAGCAGGGCGCATCGAGCAGAATGCCGTCAAACGGCACACCGTCCCACCAGTCTCTGGTGTTGGATGCATCGGCGGCGATTATGGTTGCGCCGCGTCCGATTCGATCGAGGTTTTCACGGATGCCGTCGATGCGGGATGCGTCCCGGTCGACGGCGGTCAGCGAAATCTCATCCCCTCCGAGCTCGAGCAGGTGACCGCTCTTTCCGCCGGGTGCAGCGCAGGCATCCAGGATTCGCCCGCGCGTACCGGCCAGGAGCCAGCGGGCCGCAATCTGTGCGGCCGCATCCTGTACCGAAACGTCGCCCTCTGCAAAGCCCGGTAGCTCGTCCACGGGGCATGGTTCCGACAAGCACAGCGCGTCGGGCAGAGCCGCCAGTGGTTCGGCCGAGATGCCGGCTTCGCTGAGACGCTGCCGATAGCCGGCCGTATCGCTTCTCGATGAATTCACGCGCAGCCACATCGGAGCCCGCTCATTGTTCGCCGCTAGTATGGCCTCCCAGTCATCGGGCCAGTCGTTTTTCAGGGTGTCGATCAGCCACCGCGGATGATTCCAGCGAACCTCCTCATCCTGCGGAGAAATCGTCGCGCTGCCCTCGCGTTGAAAACGGCGCAGGCAGGCATTCACCAGGCCGGCGAGCTTCGGCCGGCGCAGCAACCTGGCCGCTTCGACTGTTTGCGAGACCGCCGCGTGATCCGGAATTCGCGTATCGTTCAGCTGGAAGAGCCCGAGCGCAAGCAGCGCGTTAATCACGCTGTCTTTTCGTTTTAGGGGTCGGTCCAGCAGTCCTGCGACCCGGGCCTGCAGCTCCCAATGATGCCGCAACACCCCGAAACACAGCATGCGCAGCAGGGCACGATCGTTCGGCGCAACGCGTGTTTCGTTCGTCGCAATCGCGGCATCCAGCGACTGACCTTTCGATATGACGGCATCGACGGTCTCTGCAGCAACCGCCCGCACTCTTGTTCCGCTCATTGCCACCTTCGGGTTTCGCCTAGCTCAGCTCTCGACCGACAAGGTCGAGCTGATTGGCAAACTCGCGAGCCTGTATCCGACGCTTGCCGGGCAGCTGCAGCTCGAGGAGGCGGAGCCCTCCCGAACCACACGCCACATCGATGCCATCGGGGCCGCTTGCGACAACCATACCTGGCGTGGCGGCGAGATCGGCGATGCAGACGGCACGCCAGCACTTCACCCGCAGCGATTCGTTGATAAAGAAGAATGCGCCCGGAACCGGATTGTAGGCGCGGATGCGGCGCTCCAGATCACCGGCACTTAATGACCAGTCAAGACGTGCATCCTGTTTTTGAATCTTGCCCGCATAGGTTGCCGCCGACTCATCCTGTGGAACCGCGATAAACTTCCTTTGCAGGATACCGCCGAGCTTCGCCACCAGTAGCTCGCCGCCCAGACGAGCGAGCCGATCATGCAGTTCTCCTGCTGTTTCGCCGTCAGCGATCGCAAGCGACTCCGCGACGAATACGGGCCCGCAGTCGAGGCCGGCGGTCATCGACATCAGGCACACGCCCGACGTTTCATCGCCTGCCAGTATTGCTGCTTGTACGGGCGCCGCACCACGCCAGCGCGGTAAGAGAGACGCGTGGACATTGATACAGCCCTCTGCCGGGATATCGAGCACGTTTTGTGGAAGTATCAGTCCGTAAGCGGCGACGATCATGACGTCCGGTTTGAGCGCCTCGAGTTCGGCGACAACCCCCTCGTCGCGCAAGGTCGCCGGCTGCATGACCGGTATGCCCTGTTCCTCAGCGAATTGCTTGACCGGGCTAGCGGTCATGCGTTTGCCGCGCCCGGCCGGACGGTCGGGCTGAGTCAGAACAGCAACGGGCCTGATACCGGCTTCGACGAGTGCCGACAACGAGGCAAGCGCAAACTCGGGCGTGCCGGCGAATATCACCCTGGGATCTTTCATAACGATGGTGGTGGCTGCGACTCTCCGGTCGATCGCTTACATGACAACGGCGGCGGATTGATGGCGGCGTTCTTTTTGCAGCTTCTTGCGAATTCGCTGCCGCTTTGCTTCGGAAAGATAGTCGACGAACAGTTTGCCCTCGAGATGATCCATTTCATGCTGAATACAGACCGCCAGCAGTCCTTCGGCCTCCATTTCCTGCGCAGCGCCCTGCCGATCCAGGAATCGAACCCGAATATGCTCGGCACGTTCGACTTCTTCGTAGTATCCGGGAACAGAGAGGCAGCCCTCATCGCTGGCGATCGCGCCGTCTTTCTCCAGAATCTCGGGGTTTATCAACACAAGGGGTTCGGACTTGTCGGATGAAATGTCCACCACCAGCAGGCGCTTATGCACGTTTACCTGCGTTGCAGCCAAACCAATTCCGGGTGCGGCGTACATTGTCTCGAACATGTCGTCAATCAATGTGCGCAACGAATCGTCAACCACCGATACGGCGGTCGCTTTCGTCCTGAGCCTGGGGTCAGGGAATTCCAAAATCGTCAGTTTTGCCATAATTTCCAGAATGCTATTCTTGCGGCCGAATGTGCAAAATCAAGCTATTCAAACATAATGAATCCGGCCATATTTCGCGTGAAGCGCTATAAGAACGAGCTAAATGTTTGACTTTATTGAATAAGATGTCAGACAATGCCGCCTGAAAAACACCCTTCCGCGCCGCGTTTGGGCCGGAAATGTGACGTAATTAGCAGCCTGAGTTTGATCGGACCGACATAGTATAGCAATGCCCGGAATGCACGGGCCTAAACCAATCTGTACGGAGCACCCGCGAATTATGTCTCTCAGCAAGATTTGCCTGAATTACTGTTACCGGCTGACGCTTATCACGCTGGCTGTAACCCTCGCCGGATGCTCTTTGAATCCGTTTTCCAAGGATGAGTCGCCGCGCGCAATGACGCCCGTCGCAACCTCGTCGCAATCGTCGGGCAGCGCGTCGTCGCTCGAACCATCGCAGAGTACGATGGCAGCGCAGTCAACCTACGGCGAGCCCGTGCTGACGCCTATTAACGAGCCCGTGCCACTCGCGGAAGGTCACCCGAATGAATATGTCGTGAAGGTTGGTGACACGCTTTGGGATATCGCCGCGACGTTCCTCAAGGATCCCTGGTTCTGGCCCGAGATCTGGTACGTAAATCCCGAGATTGAAAACCCGCACCTCATTTATCCGGGTGACGTGCTCGGCCTTGTCTATATCGACGGCCAGCCGCGCATTACCGCTGTTCGTGGATCGGCCTATCGGCTGTCGCCACAGGCGCGCGTGACGCCATTGTCCCAGGCTGTCAACACCATCCCGTACGAGGCCGTTGCAGCCTTCCTGACTTCGGGCGTTATCCTCGAGAAAGACCAGGCTGATTCGCTGCCTTACCTCCTCGAAACGCGCGGCGAGCACCTCGTCGCTGCGGCAGGCAATGAGATCTATGTGCGTGGCCTGGCCGACGATACGCCCGGCGCTCGCTTCAACGTGATTCATATCGGCGATCCGCTGCGGGACCCGGATGACAATCGCCTGATCGGCTACCAGGGGCTCCTCGTTGGTGAAGGCGCGCTCCGTCGCAATGGGGACCCCGCGACGGTTGCATTGACCGACACAGTGCGGGAAGCGATCAAAGGCGATCGCCTGCTGCCCGAATCGATCGACGTCCCGCTTAATTTCTTCCCGCGGTCACCCAGTATGCTTGTCGACGGCCGAATAATTTCAGTCGTCGGCGGTGTAACGCAGATCGGCCAGTATCAGGTCGTCGTCATCAATCGTGGTGCCAACAACGGCCTGTCGGTTGGCGACGTTCTGTCGGTTTTCCAGACCGGCGAGATCGTCAAAGATCGAATCAAGGGCGGCAAAGTAAAGCTCCCGGATGAAGAAGCGGGTACCGTCATGATCTTCAAGACTTACGATCGCATCAGCTATGGACTCGTAATGGAGGCGACGGAAGTCATCCACGTCCTTGACGCCGTGCGCAACCCGCTCGGGTAACGCCGCAACAGCATGAAAATAACGGCGCCTTCATGGCGCCGTTTTTCTGTCTGCCAATTGCTGCGATTGCGCCCATTTCTGGGCACCAGTCACCGGGCCAATGGCGGTATCATTGCCACACCGCCTGCCCTCGGATTCGGGAATGGATCGATCACACCGCGCATGGCTCATCCTGGCGCATGCCAATCTTCGTGTCTCGGAAGTCGAAGCGCTCCTGTCCAGATTCGGCGACATTGAGAGCGTCGTCGCACAAAGCCAAGGCGAGCTCCAGGCTACCGGGCTGTCCAGCGAAAAAAGTTCGGCCATCGCGGTTCCGGATGAGCCGCTTCTCGCGCGCACCCTCCGGTGGCTGGATCATGATTCGCACGAATTGATCACATTCGGATGCGACGCTTATCCCGAACTCTTTACGCAAATTCCGGGTCGCCCACTCCTTTTATATGTGAACGGCGACACCGGGGCATTGCACCTGCCGTCACTGGCTATCATCGGCAGCCGAAACCCGACCCGGGGTGGGCTCCGTAATTCTGTCGAATTTGCACGTTACCTGGCGCAACGGGGCTTCTCGATTGTCAGCGGCCTTGCCGAGGGCATCGACACGGCGGCGCATCGTGGAGCGCTCGACGTCGGCGGCAAAACGGTCGCCTTCCTCGGTCACGGTATCGACCGGGTATACCCGGCGGCAAACCGGGATCTTGCGCATGCCATATCGAACAGTGGCGCGCTGGTTAGTGAATACCCGCTTGGCGCGCGCCCTTTACGCTGGCATTTTCCCGAACGCAACCGACTGATCAGTGGCCTGAGTCTCGGAACCCTGGTTGTTGAAGCCGCCAGGCGCAGTGGCTCCCTGATTACGGCGAGACTCGCGGCCGAACAGGGCCGCGAGGTGTTCGCGCTGCCGGGCTCGATCCATAATCCGCTGGCGCGAGGTTGCCACGAACTCATTAGACAGGGCGCAAAACTGGTCGAAACGGCCGGCGACATCCTGAACGAGCTCGCGCCGCTGACCGGGCACATGCTGCAAAATACAATGGAATCAGCACACTCGGAAACGCCGGCCCTGACTTCCGACAATGACTATAACGAACTGCGCTTGATATTGAGCCATGATCCGATAAGCATCGATGAACTTGAAAGCCAATCGGGTTTGACGATCGACCAGCTTTCCTCCATGCTTCTGATCCTGGAGCTCCATGGAGAAGTGGAGTCATTGTCCGGTGGACGCTACGCCTTATCGAGTTGAGCATTTAGTCAAAAGACAGCGCAAGGAGCCGCTCCAGGCATGAAAGAAAACGTACTCGATGTGCTCATGTACCTGTTCGAAACGTACGTAGACACCGAAGAAGAACCGGAACCCGACCAGAACGAACTCCGCGCCGAGCTGGCCCGAGCCGGTTTCGGCGACAATGAAATCGACCGCGCGTTATTGTGGCTGGATGGTCTGACGGACCAGCAGCAGTGCCTCGACTACGGACCGCAAACCGGGTCCGGCACTCGTATCTACAACGACTTCGAACACGAAAGGCTGGATTCATCATGCCGTGGCTACATGACCTATCTCGAGCAAATCGGCATTCTGTCTCCACCGCAGCGCGAAATTCTCGTCGATCGACTGCTTGCGCTGGAAACACCCGACATTGACGTCGAACAGATCAAGTGGGTCGTGCTGATGGTGTTGTTCAGCCAGCCCGGCCAGGAGCTGGCGTACGCTCGCATGGAAGACCTCGTATTCGACGAATCCTCGGGCTCCGTTCATTAGTCCGAACGTGCGATAACTTGACACGTAGCGAGCAAGCCTGTAATTGAACCGCGGCACCGTCCGCGGTTTATGGTTTTAGGATCCCGAATATACGATGTCAAAGAATCTCGTCATTGTTGAATCGCCAGCCAAAGCGAAAACGATCAGCAAGTACCTGGGCAAGGACTTCGACGTTTTGGCTTCCTATGGCCATGTCCGGGATCTCGTCCCCAAAGAAGGCGCCGTCGATACCGAAAACCAGTTTTCGATGAAATACCAGGTCATCGAACGCAACGAGAAACACATCAAGGCGATCATCCGCGCCCTGAAGAAAGCCGATGCGCTGTATCTCGCAACTGACCCCGACCGCGAGGGCGAAGCTATTTCGTGGCATTTAATCGAGCTGCTAAAGGAAAGAAAGGCCCTGGACTCGAAGGACGTACACCGGGTCGTCTTTCATGAAATTACCAAGCAGGCGGTGCAGGACGCCGTCGCGCATCCGCGTGAATTATCCGGCGACCTGATTGGTGCGCAGCAGGCTCGCCGAGCGCTCGACTACCTTGTCGGGTTCAATCTCTCGCCGCTGCTGTGGAAGAAAGTCCAGCGAGGACTTTCCGCCGGTCGCGTGCAAAGCCCTGCGCTTCGAATGATCGTCGAGCGCGAGCTCGAGATCGAAGCATTCAAGGCGCGCGAGTACTGGACCATCGAAGTCGACGTCAGCAAAGACGAACAACCTTTTGTCTCGCGGCTCGTCAGCTATAAAGGCGACAAGGTCGAACAATTCAGTTTTCAAAACGAAGCCGCGGCGCGCGACGTCGAAAAGACGATTCTTGATGCAGCGAAAGGGCGGCTCGGCGTTGTAAGCGTCGCGAAGAAAAAGCGCCGCCGTAATCCCGCCGGGCCGTTCACCACGTCGACCCTGCAACAGGAGGCGTCTCGCAAACTCGGCTTCAATACCCAGCGCACGATGCGCGTCGCCCAAAAACTCTACGAGGGTATCGAATTACCCGGCGAAGGGCTGGTCGGCCTGATTTCCTACATGCGGACGGACTCGGTGACGCTCGCCGATGTTGCCGTCGAAGAAATACGCGAGGTTATTGCCGAGCGCTATGGCAGTCAGAACGTCCCCGATGCGCCGCGCACGTTCAAGAACAAGTCGAAGAATGCCCAGGAAGCGCATGAAGCGATTCGTCCGACGTCGGCCGCATACATACCCGATGACATCAAGGGATCGCTGGACAGGGACCAGTTCAAGCTCTATTCGCTGATTTGGAAGCGCACGATGGCTTGCCAGATGGTTCCCGCCGTGTTCGATACGGTTGCGATCGAGATGGCGGCCGGCAGCAAAGACGAGGGCCACCGGCTTCGAGCCAATGGCTCGGTCCTGGTCGAGCCGGGATTCATGGCCGTGTACCAGGAGGGCAAGGACGACTCGAAAGACGACGAAACTGACCGACTGCTGCCCGAGGTGGCCGAAGGGGACGTAATCAAGCTCGAAGAATTACGGCCCGAACAGCATTTCACGGAACCGCCGCCGCGGTTCACCGAAGCGAGCCTCGTCAAGGCGCTCGAAGAATACGGAATCGGCCGGCCTTCAACGTACGCCAACATCATTGCGACTCTAAAGAATCGTGAGTATGTCGAAATGGACGCCAAACGTTTTATCCCGACCGACATTGGCCGAATTGTCAATGGTTTTCTGACGGAACACTTTACGCAATACGTCGACTACGAATTCACGGCAAGACTCGAGGATGATCTTGACCTCGTGTCGCTCGGCAAGAAAGACTGGGTGCCGCTGCTCGACAATTTCTGGCAGCCGTTCCGCAAGCTGTGCGAAGAAAAGGAGGTCTCGGTCACGCGGGAGCAGGTTGCACAGGCACGGGAGCTGGGAATCGATCCGAAGAGCGGCAAACCGGTTACCGTGCGCATGGGCCGCTACGGTCCGTTCGTGCAAATAGGGACCAAAGACGACGAGGAAAAGCCGAAGTTCGCGGGCCTGCGGCCGGGCCAGAAAATGAATGAGATCGATCTCGAAACTGCGTTAGCTCTGTTCAAGCTGCCGCGAAAACTCGGCGAGACACCCGACGGGCTGCCGGTATCGGCAAGCATCGGTCGCTTCGGTCCCTACATTCGCTATGGCGACAAGTACGTATCGATTCGCGGGGGCGAGGACAGCAAGGACGATCCGTATACGATCGAATTGCCGCGCGCGCTCGAGCTGATCCAAGCCAAGAAGATCGAAGACGCCAACCGTATCATCCTGGACTTCGAGGACGACGGTATCCAGGTACTGAACGGTCGCTATGGACCGTACATTACCGATAAGTCGAAAAACGCCCGCGTACCGAAGGACAGGGAGCCGAAGTCGCTGACACTCGAAGAGTGCAAGGAACTGCTGGCAGCTGCGCCGGAGCGCGGCCGCCGCGGTAAAAAGAAAGTGGCGAAAAAGAAAACCGGCCCCAAAGCGGCCAAGAAAAAGAAAAGCCGGAAGAAATCCGGGAAGATAGCCGCAAAGAAAAAGCCAGCTAAGAAGACAAAGAAGAAAAGCGGCTGAGAACTGAGCAATGATGTCTGTCATGCGTGCCGCCGACGTACTGCTGGGCGGTGGCATCATCGCGTATCCAACGGAAGGCGTGTTCGGCCTGGGATGCCTCCCCGATGACCTCGTGGCGCTCGAGCGTCTGCTGGAAATCAAGAAGCGCGATGCCGCGAAAGGCTTTATCCTGATTGCATCGAACGTCGATCAGCTCGACGGATGGGTGTACGTGTCCGACAAGGCGTCGATACCTTCACCTGACCCGCTGCACCCGGTAACCTGGATCGTACGACCGGGTCCGAAAGTCCACCCCATCATTCGCGGCGAACATGCCGGACTCGCGATTCGCATCACGACCAACCCCGTCGCCGCCGCGATCTGCGATGCCGTGGAATCTCCGATCGTGTCCACCAGCGCCAACCTGAGCGGCAAAACCACGGCACGCAATCGCATCATCCTTCACCGGCAATTTGGCGCTCGTGTAGACTACATCGTTCCCGGCGACTGTGGGCCCGCCTCGGGTGCTTCGGAGATTCGGGACCTGACGACCGGCAAGGTGCTGCGGCCGCGCTGACAATGAGCGATATCGACGACGTAAAACACTACCTGGTGGGACTGCAGAATCGCATCTGCGCCTCGCTCGAACAGCTCGACGGCGAAGCGCAATTTGCGCGCGATGCCTGGCAACGACCGGGCGGCGGTGGCGGCGAGAGCCGCGTACTGGCAGACGGTGGCGTGTTCGAGCAGGCGGGCGTCGGTTTTTCTCACGTGTTTGGCGACCAGATGCCGCCATCGGCCACCAAGACGAGGCCCGAGCTCGCCGGAAAACGCTTCCAGGCCGTCGGCGTCTCACTCGTCCTGCATCCGCACAATCCCTACGTTCCGACCACGCACGCCAACCTGCGGTTCTTTACGGCCGGAGAACGAAAACCCGTGTGGTGGTTCGGCGGCGGCTTCGACCTAACGCCGTATTATCCGTTTCATGAAGATGTACGGCACTGGCACGAGACGGCCAGAGCTGCCTGTGATCCTTTCGGGACGGACCTGTATCCGCGCTACAAAGAGTGGTGCGACAAATACTTTTATCTGAAGCATCGTGATGAGACGCGTGGCATCGGCGGGCTGTTCTTCGACGACGTCAACGAACTGGGCTTCGAGAAGAGCTTCGCGTTCCTGCAGTCGGTCGGTGAAAGTTTCCTGCGCGGCTACAGGCCCATCGTCGACAAACGTGTTGCCCATCCTTACGGGCAAAGGCAGCGAGATTTCCAGCTTTACCGGCGCGGCCGATACGTCGAATTCAACCTGCTCTACGACCGTGGCACGCTATTTGGCCTGCAGTCCGGCGGTCGCACCGAGTCCATTCTCATGTCGCTGCCGCCGCAGGTTCGCTGGTGCTACAACTGGCATCCTGAGCCCGGATCGGCGGAAGAAAAGTTGTACCGGGACTACCTCAGGCCCCGTGACTGGCTTGGAGAAGTCGATGACTGACAGACGTTCTTGCCATCGTATGGTAACGTCCAACGTTTTGAAGCACGGTGCGACGAGTCATGTCCTGGATTGAAGAGATTGAGGTCAGCGAAGCCGAGGGCAAGCTGGCGGAAATGTACGCCGCACTGATCAAGCAGCGCGGCAAGATCTCCAACATCCTCAAGGTTCACAGCCTGAATCCCGACGCAATGGGCAATCATCTCGATCTTTACATGACGCTGATGTTCGGTAAGTCCGGGCTCAGTCGTGCCGAGCGAGAAGCCGTTGCCGTCGTCGTTTCCGCGAACAACGACTGTGAATACTGCGTCAGACATCACATCGAGGCGCTCAGACACTACATCGATGACGAAGAAACGCTAACCATGCTCATGACGGCCGACGGTCTGGAAACGCTGGAGCCACGACTGAGCAATATTGTGCGACACGCGGAGAAGCTCACTACGGCGCCCGTCGCGATGACCGAAAGCGATCTCGATGAGCTTCGCACCGAGGGCCTTTCGGACAGAGACATTCTCGACCTCACACTGATCGTCTCGTATTTTAATTTTGTCAATCGCGTGGCCCTGGGCCTCGGCGTCAGGTTTACCGCTGAAGAGCTGAGCGGCTACCGGGACGATTAACTAAGGCGGCCTGCCGATGAGACGCTTTCGCTTATTGTTGCTTGTCAGCCTGCTGCTCGCCTCCGCCGCGGTCGTCGCGCAGCCTGAATCATCGCTGCGCGATGCGGGCGCGATTCCCGTGCACCTTGCCGGCAGTGAAGATCCGGCCGCAGCACGGGTATACATCGTGCAGCTGCAGGCGCCGTCAGCTGCCGAGTACCACGCCAGACAGATGAAGACGTCCGCGCCCGCCGCAGCCATGAAACCGAGATCCCGCCTCGACAGGACCAGCGCGGCCATTGAGATATACGCCAGGGAACTGGCTGACGAGCAGGACAGGGTGCTTGCCAAAGCCGGCCCCGGCACGCAAAAAATCTACGGCTACCAGTTCGGTCTTAACGGGTTCGCGGCCCGCATGAGCACCGCACAGGCGCAAAAACTCGCAAACCTGCCCGAGGTGCTCAACGTCTGGGAGGACGAGATTCGTCCCATGGCATTACGCTACAGCCCTACGTTCCTCGGTCTTTTCGATAATGAGGTTGGCTTGAGAAGCGTGCAGGGGCTCGACGGCGAAGGCGTCGTTATCGGCGTGATCGACAGCGGCGTCGCTCCCGAACACCCGGCGCTTCGCGATACCCGCGAGGCAGATCGTCCAAGGCTGTGCCGCAGCAGCTGGGCGGAAACCACGTTACTCGGACAGTGGCTCTGTCGGCGCTTCAGAAAGCTCCCCGACACGCTGGTTTTCGAGGCGCCGGAGAACTGGAACGGTGCGTGCCAGTCCGGGGAACGGTTCCTTGAAACTGACTGCAACAACAAGCTCATCGGCGCGCGCTGGTTTATCGATGGCGCACTCGAATCCGGCCCAATCGACGACGGTGAAATCCGCTCGGCGCGCGATGTGGATGGACACGGCACACACACCGCGACGATCGCCGCCGGTAACCGCAGCAGCGCATCGATTTTTGGCACGCTGATCGGCGACCTGGAAGGCATTGCGCCGAAAGCTCGTGTCGCCGTCTATAAAGCCTGCTGGCTACGCCCCGGCGCTACGCGGGCGAGCTGCAACACGTCGGATCTTGTCAATGCCATCGATGCAGCCGTTGCCGATGGCGTCCATGTCATCAGCTACTCAATCGGCAGTTCGCTACGGAGAATAACCGCACCCGATGATGTCGCGCTCATGGCGGCGACGAAAGCCGGCGTGCTATCTGTCGTGGCTGCCGGTAACGACGGGCCGAACCTCGGGACAATCGGTTCGCCGGCCGGCGGACCGTGGGTCATCACGGCCGCCGCCTCCAGTCGCGACGGACAATCGTCGGTTGAAGCGCTGGAAATAACGGCACCACCTGCGCTGGCTGGCAAATACGCGACGAAAGAAGCCAACTTCACGCCGCCGCTGCAGGACAATGACCCGATTGAAGGTAGCCTCGTCCTCGTCGACGATGACGATGATTCGCTGCCCGACGGGTCGAGCGGCACATCGTCGGACGCCTGCCAGGCGCTCGTGAACGGCGACGACATAAGCGGCAACATCGCCCTGATCCAGCGCACCGGCTGCCTTTTCGAAGATATGGTGAAGAATGCCGCAGACGCCGGTGCAATTGCGGCCGTGGTTTATAACATTGCCGGCGACCCTATCGTCATGAGCGGTACGACAGGTTTGTCCGACATCCCGGCGCTCATGATCGGCCAGGCCGACGCCAACCTGGTCCTGGCCGAGCTTGATGCCGGCAACGACGTTACCGTCGTTCTCGACAAGGGCTTCCTGCTGACGACCGACGATACCGGCAACGTCATGGCAACTTTCTCTGCGCGTGGTCCGGCTCCCGTTGCCGACATTCTCAAGCCGGATGTCACGGCACCCGGGATCAACATACTGGCGGGCTTTACGCCTGACGCCGCCAATGCCGCATCGGGCGAGAACTACGCTTTCCTGAGCGGCACGTCGATGTCCACGCCGCACGTCGCCGGCGCCGCCGCACTGCTCCTGCAGAAGCATCCGGACTGGACGCCGTCGGCGATCAAGTCAGCACTCATGACGACGGCAAGGCACGATGTCAAAGCATCGGCAGGCCTGAGCGATGCCAATCCCTTCGATCTCGGCGCCGGCCACATCGAGCCAAACGGCGCGATCGACCCCGGTCTCATCTTCGACGTCAACGACGATGAGTACGACGCTTTTGCCTGCGGTACCGAATCGCCGGCCGTCTCGTCGACTCGCTGCGACGAGCTGGCCGCCGCCGGCTTTTCGTTCGAGCCCGCGGATCTCAACCAGCCCTCCATCGCCATTTCCGAACTCACAAGTCAACAAACGGTACGGCGACGGGTGACCAACATCGGCGACGAAGCGGATTCCTACACGGTCACCATCGCTGCGCCGCCAGGCATGAGCGTTGACGTGAGTCCGCAGAGCCTGTCCCTGGTTCCCGGTGAATCGGCAAATTTCGACGTTACGCTGACCTATCTGTCCGGGCCTCTCGACCTGTGGCGTTTCGGTTCGCTGACCTGGTCGAGTGCAACCCGCGATGTATACAGCCCGATCGCCGTGAAGCCGGCATCTATCTCTGCGCCAGGCGAGATAACGACGTTTGGCGGCACCGGTACGACAAGCTTTACAGTGGAGTTTGGTTACGCTGGCGGTTATTCGCCCGGCGTGCACGGCCTGAATCTGCCGCTGATCCTGGACGGCTTTGTTGACAACGATCCGACCAAGACTTTTTCATTTCGCAACACCGATGGCGTGACGTCGCACGTTATCTCTGTGCCAGCGGATCAGCTTTACCTGCGCTTTTCCTTGTTTGACGCGCTGACCGACGGCGACGATGATCTCGACATGTACGTGTACTACTGCGGCGCCGACGGCACGACCTGCAGCACGATTGGGGAGAGCGGCGAACCGACGTCCGAGGAGCAGTTCAACGTGTTTCGGCCGGCCGCCGGCCTCTACACTGTGTTCGTTCACGGCTTCGAAACCGACCAGATATCCGGCGGCCCCGGCGCGAATTACCAATTGCTCGGCTGGGCCATCGGTATCGTTGACGACAAGCACAATATGAGTGCGTCGGGACCGGCGTTCGTCAGCCCCGGCACGACCGCGGACATCAGCGTTAACTGGTCCGGCTTGATTTCGAACACGATCTATCTGGGCGGCATTTCGCACAACACGCCGCAGGGCCTGTCGGGGCTGACGGTCATCACGATCGGTAATTAACCGCAACAGCCAGCGGAAATCTGCCTAGGTGAGCCAACCCTTTGTTTTCGCGGACCACGAATACCAGATCTCGACGATACAAAGAATGAACACGACTGACGGCAGGTACAGGGCGGTGTTACCCCAAACGCCTTTCCAGTCGCTCAGGATGAACGCATTAAAATCCTGCACCAGCACGGCGACAAACGACAGAATGAAGAACGGCAGGGCAAGTGCCTTGCGCATCAGCAGCAGCGCAGCGGCGATCACACCAGCCGTAACCGCAATCGCATAAGCCGAGGTTGCCCAGGCGGGTTCGTTCATCATCCACGCCTGCTGTGCCTCTGTGAAATTCTCGGCCATTACTTCGGGGGTCATCGTGACCTGCGTGTAGTAGCCAAACAGTCCGAGCAGGTTCCAGAGCAAAAACACGACGCCTATTATCCAGAACGAAGTCGGGAGTTTGCCGTTCAGTGCATCAGTCATGGTGCATCCCTCTTATTTGCTTTATTCGCGGGGGAGACCAGATATACAGCCTGCAATGCCTTCATTGCAAGCACGGCTCGCGCTAGCCCTTGTTTTTCGCCAATGCCGCGCAGCTTTTGTGGCGAAAACATCCGGTCACGTGATCGTTAACCATGCCGGTCGCCTGCATATGTGCATAGACAATCGTGCTCCCGACAAACTTGAAGCCGCGCCGCCTGAGATCTTGGCTTAACGCATCCGACTGTGGCGACGTGGCCGGTATATCGCTGTCCTTCTTGAAGTTATTCTGGATGGGACGTCCGTCAACGAACTGCCAGACGTAATCGCAAAATGTGCCAAACTCCTTCTGCACCCTCAGAAAAGCTTTGGCGTTCGTCACCGCCGATTCGATCTTGAGACGATTCCTGACGATAGCCGGATCCAGCAGTAGCTTCTCGATGCGTTTCTTCGTAAAGCGCGCGACCTTCTCCGGATCGAAGCCGGCAAACAGTCTGCGGTAGCCATCGCGCTTGTTCAGGATCGTGGACCAGCTTAGGCCCGCTTGAGCTCCTTCAAGAACCAGGAACTCGAACTGCCGGCGGTCGTCCCACACGGGTACGCCCCATTCTTTATCGTGATACGCGATGTACTCGCGGCTGACGCCTTCGGCCCAGCGGCAGCGTGTGACAGCTTTGCTCATGACGATGTCTTTGCGAATTGCTGGTCTTAATCTAACAGTCAACGCCGCCCGGGTCAGCCGCAATAATTCAGTTTCGCGCATAAAAAAGCCCGCGCGGTTGCGCGGGCCTTGTTACACCTTTGTCAGGCCGGTCTCAGACAGCGCCTCCGCAGGTACTTTCGCCTTCTTTCTCGCCGCAGCTGCCTTCGCTTTCCTTGTCGGCACCGCAGGAGCCTTCACCGCAGGCGCCTTCGCCTTCTTTCTCGCCACAGCTGCCTTCACTTTCCTTGTCGGCACCGCAGGAGCCTTCACCGCAGCTGCCTTCGCCTTCTTTCTTGTCGCCTTTGTCACCGCCGCAACCCCCTTCGGTCGCGCCGAGCATGTAACCGGCGCTCAGCGCAGACATTGCAAAGGGATTTTCTACCGTGTCTGCGTTCACCGCGCCGCCAAGCGCGAATGTTCCGGCCAATGCAGCGCCCACAGCCAGCGCAACCGGTTTAACTATTTTCTTATCTGACATTTTAATATCTCCTACCAGGATTATTGCCCACGACCGGGCGCTCGTTTCTCAGCAACGGGAGTCTCAGGTACTCCACCTCACTGAATTCAAAACACTGTTTTCGATTCGCTCGAGCTTTTCTTCCCGAGCGCCGATTATGGCGATACTGCCGGAACCTACCGGAAGGATAACGCCGTGAACGTTTTCGCCGTCCAGTGGCGTGGCCTGCGCCACACTCTCATCAGGCATCAACAGGATCGTAACCGGCCCATGCTCGCCCTGTATAACGAGGTGCGGCACGGTCTTACCATGTATTTCGCAGCTGCGAGCATAGGTGATCAGCCCGGCCCCGTGATCCAGGCGGGCGACATCGTCAGGCACAACCCTGGAAAGGCGCGCATCGGACACCGGGGTGCCAGACACTCTCAGCGCGTACGGCTCATGATCCAGGTGTGCGAGCACTTCGTCGGCCAGCGAATCATAGTCAACGCCAACGCTCATCATGCGAACGCCAAGCAAGGCTGCCAGCAAGACCGATGCAGCCAGCGCAAACCAGGCCGGTTTGGAAACCCCCTTGCGCGCCATTATAGGCACGATGTTCTCCGCATCGATCGCGGGAAGTTCCGGGAGCTTGAGGTCGGGCACCTCGATCTGCATCGCTTTCGCGATCTTCTGGTTCAGCGACTGGATTTCACGTCGAAACGCCTGGCATTCGCTGCACGCAGCCAGGTGTGCGGCGCCGTCGTCAAACGCGGGGTCCGCTGAAATCATTTCTCTGAATTCGTCGCAGTTCATTAGCTCATTCGCCGGACTCACGAAGTTGCTCGTCAGCCACTTTTTCCCTTAGTTTCAGCCGGGCCCGATGCAGGCGTGTCAGTACCGCACCCTGCTTCAGTCCCATTAATTCTCCAATCTCGGCAGTGCTATAGCCCATCAGGACCTGCAGTACGAGCGGTTCCCTGTAATCGTCGTCGAGCTCGTAGATCGATTCACGCAGCTCCTGGAGCTCCTCGTTTGGTGCCTCAGCCAGCAATGCCGCCTGCGATGCCGTCAAATTGTCTATATCGACGGTTTCCAGCCGCCGCCGCTCAAAGTAGCGGGCATTTTCCCGTCGCACGATCGTCAGCAGCCAGTGTTTGGCGGCAGCGTCGTCGCGCAGGGCGTCCAGCGATTTCCAGGCTCGCAGCATCGCTTCCTGAACAACGTCCTCCGCTATCGCCCTGTCCCTGCAGAGCCAGGCCGCGTAGCGGAACATGTCGGCGTGGAATACGGCCACTATCCGGTCGAATCTCCGCCTTCGCTCAGCCTCGGCACTGCTACTGTTCATACGAGATGACCCGCTCGTTGTGGCAATTATTACCGGAATCGCCAAATACTGTGATTAAGACGTGGAAACCGTAGCTAAATACATGGAAAATAAGAACTTCTCTTTATTATTCTAGATTCCTATGAGTGCATCACCACCCGGACAGTTCCCCGAGACCCGCATGCGGCGCGGTCGCCGAACGCCCGCGCTGCGGCGCCTCGTGGCCGAAACGACGCTCTCGAGCGCCGATTTCATCTACCCGGTATTTGTCCTGGACGGGGAGGGACGCACCGAAAATGTCCCCTCGATGCCTGGCATTACGCGCAGGAGTATCGACGGCCTGCTGCCAGAGCTTACCGAAGCTCACGCGCTCGGGATACCGGCGGTCGCCCTGTTTCCCGTCATTGACGCTGACCTGAAGACGCTGGATGGCTCTGAATGCGCCAATCCCGATGGCCTCGTACAGCGTGCCGTACGTGCAATCAAGAAGGCCCTGCCTGACCTCGCGGTTATGACCGACGTAGCGCTGGATCCCTACACCACCCACGGCCAGGACGGCATTATCGATGGCAGCGGCTACGTGCTAAACGACGTGACGGTCGCGATGCTCGTCAAGCAGACGCTGTCGCATGCCGCCGCCGGGGCCGATATCGTTGCGCCGTCGGACATGATGGACGGGCGTGTCGGTGCAATGCGTCGCGCGCTCGAAGAAAACGGTCACGTTAATACCGTGATTCTTGCCTACGCCGCGAAATTTGCGTCGGCATTCTACGGCCCGTTCCGGGATGCAGTGGGTTCGGCCAAGAACCTCGCTGGCGGCGATAAATCAACCTACCAGGCAGCGCCGGCAAACAGCGACGAAGCGCTTCGCGAGGTCGCCCTGGATCTTCAGGAAGGCGCTGACTTCGTCATGGTCAAGCCGGCGATGCCCTATCTCGATATCGTCCGTCGCGTCAAAGACGTGTACCAGGTGCCGACCTTCGCGTACCAGGTCAGCGGCGAGTATGCGATGCTGAAGGCGGCGGCCGCCAATGGCTGGCTGGACGAACGTGCTACCGTCCTAGAGGCGCTTCTGGGCATCAAGCGTGCGGGTGCCAACGCCATACTTACTTACTTTGCAGTGGAGGCCGCGCGCTGGCTTTCGGAGAACAAATAATGTCCGCGGATCGCTATGGAGTAATGGGATACCCGATCTCACAGAGCCGCTCGCCGATGATACACCGCCTGTTTGCCATGCAGACAGGCCAGGACATGCAGTACGAGTTACTGCAGGTTTCTCCGGAGAAGCTGGAGTCGGCGGTGCGCCAGTTTCAGCGGACCGGCGGCAAGGGACTCAACATTACTGTGCCGCACAAAGGCGAAGTCACCCGACTCGTGGATCACCTGAGCGAACGGGCCAGCACGGCCGGCGCCGTGAATACGCTTACGTTCAAGGAGGGCGAAATCCTCGGCGACAATACCGACGGTTTCGGCTTGCTTCGCGATCTCGTCGTCAATCTCGAGCTTGCGCTGGAGGGCGCCAATATCCTGGTTCTCGGCGCGGGCGGCGCTACGCGCGGCATCATCGGGCCGCTGCTCGAGATGCAGCCGGCCTCGCTGCGTATCGCCAACCGCACGCTGGGCAAGGCCCAGGCGCTTGCCAAGCACTTTTCCCGCTCCGGACCCGTGACCGCGTGCCGCTTCAATGTCGTACCCGTGACCGAGAATTACGACCTGATAATCAATGCGACGTCGGCCGGTCTGAGCGGCGAGGCGCCGCCGTATCCTGCTGCCGCCGTATCGGGGCAAACCATTTGTTATGACCTTTCCTACGGCCTGAAGCCCACGCCGTTCAGCGTATGGGCGCGCGAGCAGGGTGCAGCCCGCTCCATAATGGGCTGGGGTATGCTCGTTGAACAGGCGGCGGAGTCGTTTCGTATCTGGCGAGGCGTGCGGCCGGACACGGCCGAGGTCCTGCGTCGCATGGCCATTAGCGCATAGTCACGAGTTCTTCGGCGCTGGTCGGATGGATCGCGACGGTGTCATCGAAATCAGCTTTGGTCGCACCCATGCGCATTGCCACAGCGAATCCCTGCATCATCTCGTCGGCCCCGTCCCCGAACACGTGACAACCGACGACACGTTCTTCCGGCCCGGTCGTTACCAGCTTCATTGCTGAGCGCTGTTTGTTCTTGCCCAGAGCGTAGTACATGCCAATGAAACTGCAGTTGTATACCTTGATGTCGTCGCCGAACTTGGCGCGCGCTTCGTCTTCGGACATGCCGACCGTGCCAATGGTCGGATGACTGAAGATGACGGTGGGTATGAGGTGATACTCCAGGTGTCGTCCCTTCATACCGCCGTACAAACGATCGGCAAGCCGGCGTCCCGCCGCGATCGCTACCGGCGTCAGCGCATCGCGGCCCGTTACGTCACCCAATGCAAAAATATTTTCCACGTTGGTCTGCTGGTACTCGTCCGTGGGAACGAAACCCTTGTCGTCCATGTGCACGCCGGCGTTGGCCGTCTCCAGCATCTCGGTGTTCGGTTCGCGCCCTACCGCCCAGATCAGGACATCGACAGGTCCAAAAGAACGCCCGTCTTCGGCATGCAGAACGATGCCGTCACCCGGCTGCTGCACGCTCTTCGGGATGACACCCGTGTCCAGCGCTATGCCGCTGTTTCGCATTGCCTCCATCAGCTCGGCGCTCAACATCCTGTCGAAGCTGCGCAGCACGCCTTCTTTGCGGACTACGACATGAGTCTCGCTGCCCAGGGCATTGAGAACGCCGGCAAGCTCGACTGATACGTATCCGCTGCCCGCAACCAGCACGCGCTGTGGGCGGTCCTCGAGCTCGAAGAAGCCGTCCGACGTGATGCCCAGCTCGGCCCCGGCAATGTCGGGTACGATAGGTCTGCCGCCTGTTGCAATCACGATGTGCCCGGCCTTGTACTCGCGGCCGGCCACCTCGATAGTATTTGCATCCACGAAGCGGGCGCTACCCTGAATATGGGCCACCCCGTGCTTGTCGAGGTTGTTGCCGTAAATTCCGTTGAGTCGCTTGATATAGGCATCACGGCGCGACTTGAGCGCACCCCAGTCGTGGCCTTTGACCTCGATATCGAACCCATAGTCCGGCGCATGGTCAAACTGGTGCGCATGATGCGCGGAATACCACATGATTTTTTTCGGCACGCATCCGACGTTGACGCAGGTACCGCCAAGCGGGCCATGCTCGACTACCGCTGCGCTTGCGCCGTATTCAGCTGCACGCTGCGCGTGGGCCAGTCCGCCGCTGCCACCACCAATCACCAGGAGGTCCAATTTGTCCGTCACGTTTCCTCCGTCGTTAAGTCAATTTGCATACCCGGCACCAACAGCGGCCCGTGCTAATATCGGGCGCCAGGAAACAGATATCAACCCGCTTTATGAATAACCCCCTGCTCGATACGTCGTCGCTGCCGCGTTTTGACGAAATTACGCCGGAGCACGTCGTTCCCGCTATAGAAACGGTCATTGCCGATCATCGAGCGCGGCTCGATGAGTTACTGGATGCCGATACTCAGCCCGACATCGAGTCGCTGGTCAGTCCGGTAGAACTGATGGAGCACACGCTCGGGCGCATCTGGTCACCCGTCAGGCACCTGCAAAGTGTACTTGGATCAAACGACTGGCGTGAGGCTTATAACCAGGCGCTGCCATTACTGACCGAGCATGGCACCGAAATATCGCAGAACGAACGGCTGCAGCAGGCTTACGCGCGGGTCGAAAAAGCCTTGCCCGATGATGCCAGCGAGGCGAGCCGCCGAGCCGTCGAGCACGCGTTGCGCGATTTCCATCTGGCCGGGGTCGACCTCGAAAAGGAAGCCAAAGAGCGCTTCAAGGCTATCATGCAAGAGCTTGCGGCGACGCAGGCGAACTTCGAGCACAATGTCCAGGACGCGTCGGATGCGTGGAATCTACACATCACCGATATCGACGAACTGGCCGGTTTGCCGCAACAAGCCATCGCCCGCGCGAAGGAGGATGCCTCACTCAAGGGACTCGACGGCTGGTTGCTGTCGCTTGATTATCCGACCTACGATGCCGTCATGAAACATGCCGATAACCGCGGCCTTCGGGAAACGCTGTACCGGGCCTGGGCAACGCGCGCATCGGATCAGGGCGACAATAAAGAATGGGACAACAGCGCCAACATCGAGAAAATACTTGCGCTGCGCCACGAGGCGGCGAATCTCGTCGGGTTTCCGACCTATGCCCACTACTCCCTGGCCACGAAAATGGCCGATTCCCCCGACCAGGTTATCGGGTTCCTGCGGGAGCTCGCAGGACACTCGCGCAACGCCGCCGCTCAGCAGTTCGCGGACCTGTCGGCGTTCGCCGGGATCGACCTCGAGCCCTGGGACGTCACGTTCTGGCTGGAGAAATACAAGCAGTCGAGGTTTTCGGTATCCAACGAAGAACTGCGACAGTACTTTCCTGCCAATACCGTCATCAATGGCCTGTTCTCGCTTGCCGCAAGGCTTTATGACATCGAGCTGACGCCCGATGAGTGCGTAGAAACCTGGCATGACGACGTGCGTTACTACGCGGTTCGAGAGTCCGGGGGGAGATCGCTCGGCGGTTTCTACACTGACCTGTTTGCACGCAACGGCAAGCGCGCGGGTGCGTGGATCGACGAATGCATCGGCCGCCAGAACCTCAATGGCTCCTTTGATTTGCCCGTAGGGTTCCTGGTCTGCAATTTTCCGCCGCCGAATGAAGACGGCCAGTCACTCCTGACACACGAAGACGTAGTTACACTGTTCCACGAGTTCGGACACATGCTGCATCACCTGCTGACCCGGATCGGTTTTCCGAGCATTTCCGGCTTCAATGGCGTGCCGTGGGACGCGGTGGAACTGCCCAGCCAGTTCATGGAGAATTTCGCATGGAGTTACCGCGTGCTGACTCTTTGCTCGTCACATGCAGAAAGCGGGGAGCCGCTGCCACGCGACTTGTTCGACAAGCTCGACGCAAGCCGTCATGCGGGCGCGGCACTTGCGATGGTCCGCCAGCTCGAACTCGGGATCTACGATTTCAGGCTGCATGCGGAGTACGACCCACAAGCAGCACCACGTGTGCTTGAAACCCTGGCCGAAGTGCGCGACGAAGTGGCCCTGATTCGCCATCCGGATTACAACCGTTTTCCCCATGCGTTTTCGCATATTTTCGCGGGCGGCTATGCGGCCGGCTATTACAGCTACAAATGGGCTGAGGTGCTGGCGGCTGACGCGTTTGCGGCTTTTGCCGAGGCCGGGATATTCGATCAGGCCACTGCACAGCGGTTCAGGCAGGAGATACTCGAAATTGGGGGCAGCCGGGACTTCATGCAGGCTTACGTTGCCTTTCGGGGTCGCGAGCCGACGATCGACGCTCTGCTTCGGCAGAACGGAATCCAGACCTTGTGAAGGTCGCAACCTGGAACATCAACTCGATGAATGTGCGACGGAACCACGTCGTCGAGTGGCTGCAGGCCCACGAGCCCCATGTTCTCGTGCTGCAGGAGATCAAGCAGGTCACCGAGAAGTTTCCGTCTGACGACCTTATGGAGCTGGGTTACCACTCTGTCGCCAGCGGACAAAAAACCTACAATGGCGTTGCTGTCCTCAGCAAATCTCCGCCGTCCGATCCCGTGACAGACTTCCCCGACTATGAAGATCCGCAGCGACGTATCCTTGCCAGCACGATCAACAATGTCCGCGTAATCGACCTATATGTGCCCAACGGATCCGCTGTTGGTACGGATAAATACGAATACAAGCTTGCCTGGCTTGCGTCGCTCAGAAACTTTCTGAAAACGGAATTACGGCGTCATGAGAATGTGATTGTGCTTGGCGATTTCAATATCGCTCCGGCTGATGAGGATGTTTACGATCCTGTGAAATGGGGTGACGCGGTTCTTTGCAGTCCGCTTGAACGTAAGGCGCTGAACGCACTCCTTGATCTCGGCCTTAGCGATGTTTTTCGTGAATTCGAGCAGCCTGAGAAATCGTTCAGCTGGTGGGACTACCGGGCCGCCGGTTTTCGCCGAAACGCAGGCCTGCGCATCGACCTGATTCTGACCAGCGCGGCAATGACCAAGCGCTGTACAGCCAGCTACATAGACAAAGAGCCACGTGCCTGGGACCGGCCATCAGATCATGCCCCGGTTATTGCCGAGTTCAAAATCTGAGGATGCGTAAAGAAAACCGACATAACATATTGCCGGTTTTCTAACTGTGCGCAACGAGCCCGCCATGTATCATGGAAAGAAAAAAGGTGGGGGCACGATGCCGCAGGACCGCCGTAATGACTACGACGTAACCAATACTGTACAGGTTAGTAATCCTGCCGCGGTCCGAGATGCCGTGCACGAATTGTTCTTCCAGACTTTTCCCGGCACATCGTTCGACAAGCTCTGGCTGGCGTTCTACGATTTCGAGCGCCTGTTTACCGGTCGTTATCCCGGCTACAAAGGCTGTGACACGACCTATCACGACATGCAGCACACGCTCGACATGACGCTGGCGCTGGCACGCCTCGTTGCGGGTTATGAACGCAGTGTCGAACCACCGGACAGACTTGGTGCCGCCCGTGCGCAAATGGCCATCATCACATCTCTGTTCCACGACTCTGGCTACATTCGTCACGAGGAACGTGACAGTGAATTTTCGAACGGCGCTGAATTCACGCTCTATCACGTCTCCCGCAGCGCTGATTTTCTTCGCCGTTACCTGCCGGATCTTGGCCTGGCCAAAGACGTGGGTGTCAGCAGCATGATCGTGCACTTCACGGGCTACGAGCTGGATCTCGACAATATAGAGCTCGACGATCCGCGCGACATTATTTGTGGGCACCTGATTGGCACCGCCGACCTGATTGCGCAAATGGCTGACCGTTGCTATCTGGAGAAATGTCGCGACCGCCTGTACAAGGAATTTGTGGTCGGGGGCGTCGCCGTAGAAAGAGCCTCACCGGGCCAGTACATGGTGCGATACAAATCCGGCAAGGATTTGCTGCAAAAGACGCCGGCATTTTACCAGCAGGTCATGCGCGAACGGCTGAACTCAAAGTTCAACCGGGTGTATCGCTACATGGAAGTCCTGTACGACGGCCACAATCCATATATCGAAGCTATCCGCAGCAATATCATGCACCTCGTTCGAATTCTCGAGACCGGAGACTGGTCTCTACTGCGCCGTGAGCCCGCATTTTTCCTGGGGATAGCCAACGCGGTCCAGGACATCGAACAGCTCGTCGCAAAGCAGCTCGCATCGTTCAAGGGCTCGGCTATTGCGAGTAACAATCCCCTAGTCATGCCCGTCTGATTCCGCGCGCCACAGGCGCAAGGCGAAGTACTGCGATCGCGAAAGCTGCCTGTTTGCCAGGAATGCCGCCAGCCCGGCGGCCATCAGCCCGTAAAACAGATCGGCCACGGTCAGGACCTCGGCAAAGAACACCGGCCACGTCATACTGGTGACCGACCGCAGAACCTGCAGCGTTCCCGTATCAAAAGTCTCTGCCGTATAAGAAGCGGCGACGACAATGTTGGCCAACAGTGCCCCGAGCAGCGCCAGCACCGCCGCCAGCACAGGAAAACGCCAGTCGACACCACGACCGGCTCGCCGCACCGCAAAGCCCAGCATTGCGCCCAGCAACACCGTCATCCACGGAAAAACACGGTTGGTTAACGACGACAGCGCGACCCACAAGACCGAAAAGATAACTATCGTGACCAGCCCGGCAAATAGACCGTAGCCAAACGATTGTGCGAGGACCAGACGCTCTCCATCCGCTGCACTGACATCGCGGCGCGCTCCGGATCCGTGCTTCTTGCGCAGCCTGAACGGCAAATGTGGAGGGGGCTCTTTCATACTGGGTATCTGTCAGACGCTCCGATTGCAGTGCTAGACTGCCTGCAAATTAATGTTCCCGCAAATGACGAACATCCGCGCGGCGGCGCCGTTTGCAGTCATAGCGCTCGTCCCGGATACTCGATGTCATTCGGCTTGAGCGATAGGTAGCATAGATGCAGTCCGACTTCCTGTTTCTACTCGCCGCGGACGTTTTACTTTTTGGTCACGTCCTGTTCGTTGCGTTTGTCATTTTTGGCCTGGCAGCGATTCTTGTCGGGAAACTCCTCGATTGGGGGTGGGTACGAAACCCGTGGTTTCGCGTCACGCACCTCGCTGCCATCGGTGTTGTCGTGCTGCAGTCCTGGGTCGGTGTAATTTGCCCGCTGACAATCTGGGAGATGGCATTCCGTGAACGCGCGGGCGCGGGCGTTTACGCCGGTTCGTTCATTTCACATTGGCTGGATGCGATCCTGTATTATCGGGCCCCCGCGTGGGTGTTCACCGTTTGTTACACGGTTTTTGCCGCCGCCGTGGTTGCCAGCTGGTTCTGGGTTCGTCCACGGCGGTTTGGCGATTTACCGAAAAAACCTGGCGCGACCAGGTGCGAATGAGAGGGCTCAGTGAACGACAGATCGAATGCCCCTATTGCGGGGAAAGTATCGACGTACTAATCGACCTCTCTGTTCCCCAGCAAAACTATGTAGAGGACTGCCAGGTCTGCTGTCGTCCCATCGACTTCAGTATTGACATCGGGCCCAACGGTGATGGCAGTGTGCGGGTCACCAGTGAAAATGAATGAGCGACGCAAGAGTATTTACGATGCCTTACAAGAGCGAATCGGATTTACCAAAAAGAGTGCGCGAGCATTTGCCTCGTCATGCGCAGGAGATATACCGCAAAGCGTTCAACAATGCCTGGAAGCAATACGCGGACCCCAAAAAACGGCGGGGCCGTGATTCACGCGAGGAAACGGCGCACAAAGTGGCCTGGGGGGCCGTGGAGCGGGTTTACGCGAAAGATCGGGCCGGCCGGTGGCACCGCAAGGATCAATAGCCGCACGGCAGCGTAATCATCACGCGGCGCTGGCGGGCGCAGCCGGCTTTCGCGCCCAGACCATGCCCTGCGTCAGGGCGACGACTTCGCCTTCGCCGATGGGCTCCCACGGCTCGTCGGTCAAGGGCACACTCGCAACGAGCGCCAGCTCCTGAGCCATCGGGGCCAGCATAATGCCGGACTGGCTCAGATCCACCGCCTGCTCATTGCATGAACGGGCGAGCAGGTGCAGCCCCGGTGGCCGGATCTCGCCGTCGCTCTGGATCCTGCGGTGCGCATGAACGAACAGCGCGTCGCCGTCGGAATATACGAAATTGAACGGGCCGAACGGCCGCAACCACGCGGCAAAATCGGCCACGAGTTCCAGGCGTGAGTCTATTGGCGGCTCACCCGTCGACTGGTCCCACAACTTTCCAAGCCGCTCGAGCAGGCAGCAGAACGCAAACTCGGAATCGGTGTCGCCCACGGGCGTAAAGCGATGTGATTCGAGACAGCACTTGTCCTTGATGCCCGGCATGTTGCCATTGTGGGCGAACACATGCGCTCGTCCGCCAAGTTCGCGCTGGAATGGCTGCGTATTGCGCAGCGCCGCTTCGCCCTGGGTCGCC
>JAOTWB010000022.1 GCA_029863125.1 Gammaproteobacteria bacterium | reverse complement strand
CGAGACAACCGATCTCTTCTTACTGGGGGATCGTCTAGCGGTAGGACTGCGGACTCTGACTCCGCCAACGGGGGTTCGAATCCCTCTCCCCCAGCCAAAAATAAAGGGCCCACAATAGGGCCCTTTTTTTTGGCTGGGGGAGAGGGAAGACGCACGAAGTGCGCCCGAAGGGCGAGGAGCAAAGCGACGAGTCAATCCCTCTCCCCGCAGCGGCGCGACCATCCCTCTCCCGACAGCGGCGGGAGAATCCCTCTCCTAGACCCGCATCTCCCTGACGCCGCTGCCACCGGCGATCAGAAGAATATCGGCAGGCCTGTGCGCGAATATGCCAACCGTCACAACCCCGGGGATACGGTTTATTCTCGCTTCCATTTCAACCGGGTTGGGGATCTGCAGGTCCTCGACATCGAGAATGTGATTTCCGTTGTCCGTGACGAAACCTTCGCGCCAAATCGGGTGTCCACGCATTTTCAGGAGCATTCGGGAGATGAATTCTTGCGCCATCGGCAGCACCTCTATCGGCAGCGGGAAGTTGCCGAGCATGCCTACGAGCTTGCTGTCGTCCACAATGCAGACGAAGCGGCGCGCCGCAGCGGCGAGGACCTTTTCGCGGGACAATGCGCCACCGCCGCCCTTGATGAGCTGCAGATGCTTGTTGCACTCGTCCGCGCCGTCGATATACACATCTATATCGCCGCCCATCTCGTTGAGTGTCTTGACCTCGAATCCCTGATCCTCGAGAAGTTTGGTCGATGCATTTGAACTGGACACAACGGCTTCAATACGATCGCGCACTCCTGGCAGCATGTCGATCAGGAAGTTGACCGTCGATCCGGTGCCGACACCGAGAACGGTACCTGGCTCTATGTATTCCAACGCGGCCTCGGCGGCGCTGCGCTTTTTCTGAGATGCGTCCATAAATGCGTACTATAGTGAAATCGCCGCGAATTGCACGCATGAGCCGCGCTTGAAACTAACGAAAAGAGCCCGCCGAAGCGGGCTCTTTTGCTTGCTCGGGAAGAAGGCCTCTTCCGAAGCGACCAGCTAGCTACCGCCGACTGCGTTAAGCCTTCTTCTTGGTAGCTTTTCTCTTGGTCTTACGCTTGGCGGTTTTCTTCTTCGCCTTACGTTTGGCCTTTTTCTTGGTCTTGCGCTTGGCGGTTTTCTTTTTCGCCTTGCGTTTGGCCTTCTTCTTGGCTACTTTCCGTTTCGCTTTGCGTTTGGCCTTTTTCTTGGTCTTACGCTTGGCGGTTTTCTTCTTCGCCTTTCTCTTTGCTACTTTCTTCTTCGCCTTTCTCTTTGCTACTTTCTTCTTCGCCTTCTTCTTGGCGGTCTTTCTCTTCGTTGCACGCCGTTTAGGCGCGGCTTTCTTCCGTGCTGTTACTTTCCGCTTCTTGGCGACTTTTCGCTTCGAAGCTTTTTTGCGAGACTTCTTTTTGGTAGCCATCTATTTTCTCCGTGTCGGGTACCCGGCGTTGAGTATATACAACAATCGCAAAAAATCCAGAAAGTTACGTGGTTGTCAGGCCTTTAAGATGAGGCTCGCTGCGGGATGGGTCCAGAGTTGATGGCTCTGACAACTCGTCAGGTTCGAATTGCGTCGACGGCGCTTCGGGCAAAACGGCAAACCGGAACTTCAAAACCGAACCGGGCGTGCATCGAATCACGACGTAGGACGGATTCATCGTGAGTGAGTGGTGCGTTACAGAAGTGTCGCCGGTAGGCGACATCTCGGCACGCGCAAAATGTCTCAATTCGCTGAATCGGGACGCAGCAGGGCGTCGCTAAAAACGCGATAAAGCCGTATATCCCAAGCATTTGGCGTAATTTTCTCGACTTTTTGGCACGCAAACGCGACGCCGACAAGTTTCGGCTGGAACCAGTGCTTCCGGTGTCGCAAGAATGAAAAACAGCGGTCGAAATAGCCGCTGCCCATGCCAATACGATTGTTTTCTTCGTCGTATGCAACCGTTGGCGTGATGACGATGTTCAGCTTGCGTGGGCAAATGAATTCGCCGCTCGTCGGCTCCCAGATTCCAAACTGGTTTTGTTTAAGCGTTGTCTCCGGGCGTATTTCCCGAAACGACATTTTATGCCGGGCGCGCAAAATGGGGACGAAAATGCGCTTTTTTGCGCGCCAGGCGCGTTCTATGATGCCACGCGTATCGACTTCGTAATCCAACGGCAAGTAGCATGCAATGAAATAAGCGGACAGGAATTCGCGGGAACGAATGACGCGCTGGCAAATTACGTTCGATGCGCTGGCGCGCGCATCTGGATGCATTTCGCGACGTGCGCGCAATGCGGTTGCGCGGTGCTCATTCATAAGGAGGCGCCTCCCGCCTGTGCCGTTACAGACCGTCGCTCTCGAACCGGAGCAACAGGTGGGGTCAGCCGTGACTTCAACAGGCTCACCGCCGAAACGGTTCTGCACATATGACGCCGACAGTACGCAACCCCGAGGTAATAATTTAGGGTCGAAAGGTATCCAGGTCGGTATCGTACACTGCAGGAGACGCCAATTCAGTTTTTAACTTCATCGCGCTACAAGATTCAGAGATCGAGCTGCTGCGTGTCGCTCAGAACATGGTCGACGCGATCGGAAATCAGTTTAAGACGCTGACTAATACCACCTTCGAGTTCCAGATCACGCGCCCGCGCGTGCATCAGGTCATTAGCCATATTGAGAGCCGCCATTACGGCGATGCGATCGAGGCCGACGATTCTGCCGCTGTCGCGGATCTCGCGCATTTTTTGGTTCAGCATTTCAGCAGAGTCGAGCAAATCGGTGCGTTCATCGAGCGGACAAGCAACCTGGTATTCCTTATCGAGAATCCTGACGCTCACCTGGGCGAATTGATCAGTCATGCGGCGTGCTCCATATGCCTCTTTTGCGACGCAATCAAGAACTCTGCTCCATCGCTTTGAGTCTGCCAATCATTGCTTCGACACGCGCACGAACCTGCTCGTTCTTTTGCAGCAGGTTTGCGCGCTCGGAGGTCAATACATCTTGGCGCTGCTTCAGCGACCGATTCTCGTCCTGCAACCGGTCGCAAACGCGAACCAGGGCATCGACGCGTTTTTCCAGTCGTTTGAGTTCGTGTTCGAAGGTCGAGTTGATGCTTTCAGCCATAGTGAGAATATAATCAGGCGAAAGGGGAGAATCAATGATCTGTCTGCATCTGACAATGGCGGCATGGCCTCGAGAAACACTCCATGGGATCATAAGGGTTTGGCAGAATTGAAAAGGTTGGCGCTCGAATGCACGAAAAAGTCGATCATGACAGGCTGGACGATGCGCTCAAACGGTGCGGTGCAAGTTGGGATGCCGCGCAAACTCACGGCCTCCTGACCGGCAGGCTGGCTGTAGCCGGCGTTTGTGCCGGACCGGAATGGCTTCGCCAGGTGCTTGAAGGAACCGATGAAAGCAATGCCCTGCGATCGGAATGTCAAGAAATGCTCGACACGCTGTACCAGTCGACATTCTGGCAGCTGTCGGAACGGTTATCGGAATTCGCGCCTCTGCTGCCCGACGACGACAACGATGCGGGCGAGCGGACGGCCGCCATGGCGCACTGGTGTGAGGGCTTCCTGCACGGCCTGGTATCGGCGAAGCATGGTGACGAAGTCAGAGACCGGCTCGCAGCCGAGCCACTCGCAGATATTATTCGTGACATGCTGCAAATCACGCGAGCGGAGTTTGATGCTACCGCGGACGATGAAACGAATGAAACCGCTTACGTAGAGCTGGTTGAGTACCTGCGCGTCGCGGCCCAAATGGCCTACGAGGAACTCTCCGAGATTCGGCACAGCGCCGATTTTTCGCCGGAGAGCGGTCGCGACACCATGCATTAACCGCCGCGAGGGGCGTAGAATAGCGCTCGCTAAAATCAACCACGGGCGCAGTGCCGAATGGACAGGAAGGAATTTGAACGCCGCCGCAAGCAGCTGGCGCGGATGGTCGGCGCCGACGGCATAGCCATTCTCCCGGCTGCGCCGGTCAGGACGCGAAGCCGCGACGTCGAGTACCGCTATCGACAGGACAGCGACTTTTATTACCTGACCGGTTTTGCCGAGCCCGAAGCTGTGGCGGTCCTGGCTCCGGGCCGCGACAGCGGTGAGTTCCTTTTATTCTGCCGTGACCGTAATCCGGACAAGGAACAATGGGACGGTTCGAGGGCAGGACCGGACGGCGCGGTTAGCGACTACGGTGCTGACGATGCGTTCCCTATCGACGATATCGATGACATCTTGCCGGGCGTAATCGAATCCTGCAGCCGCGTCTATTACACGATGGGCATGTATTCGGACTTTGATGCCCGCATCGCGGAATGGGTTAATTCCTTGCGTTCGGGACTGTCTCGGGGTCTGCACACGCCGCAGGAATTCGTGGCGCTCGATCATCTGTTGCACGACATGCGCCTGTATAAGAGCCGTGGCGAGATCGCGGCGATGCGCAGATCTGCCAAAGTGGCCGTGAATGCGCATAAACGCGCCATGCGAATGTCGCGGCCCGGACTTTTCGAATACGAGGTGGAGGCGGAGTTTCGGCATGAGTTTCGGCGTAACGATGCCTGGGTCTCCTACAGCCCGATTGTTGGCAGTGGCCCGAATGCGTGCACATTGCATTACGTCAAGAACAACGCAGAGCTAAAGGACGGAGACCTGCTGCTTATCGACGCAGGTTGCGAACTCGACTACTATGCATCGGACATCACGCGCACTTTTCCGGTCAACGGGCGATTCAGCCCGGAGCAACGTGCCGTCTATGAAATCGTCTTTGAAGCGCAGCTCGCGGCAATTGACAAGACGGTCAAGGGTAATCATTGGAATGATCCCCACGATGCGGCGGTCAAGGTCATAACCAAGGGCTTGCGCAAGCTTGGACTGCTGAGCGGCTCACTGCCAAAGCTCATAAAGGACGGCGCCTACCGCGAGTTCTACATGCATCGAACGGGCCACTGGATCGGGATGGACGTGCATGACGTGGGAGATTACAAGGTCGGCGACGAGTGGCGCATACTTGAAACGGGCATGGTGACCACGGTTGAACCCGGCCTGTATCTTTCGGGCAAGAGAAGTATTCCAAAGAGCTTTCGGAACATCGGTATCCGTATCGAGGACGATGTTGCCGTGACGGCCCGGGGCCCGGACGTGCTGAGCAAGGGCCTTGCGAAGGATCCCGATCAAATCGAGGCGTTGATGCAGAGTTCATGAGTAGGACGGCGCGAGATATACATTACGATATTGTGATCGCCGGCGGGGGCATGGTCGGTACGAGCCTTGCCCTTGCCCTTGCGCCTCTTGGCCTGAGCATAGCCGTCGTCGAGGCCGTCGCCCGGCAGGCCGGCGCACAGCCCAGTTTCGATGATCGCTCGACGGCGCTGTCGCGCAGCACGCAGCGCATGTTCATGGCGATGGGGCTGTGGGGTGAGGTCGTCGCTGCCTCGACGCCAATTACCAGTATCCACGTCTCGGACAAAGGTCGATTCGGTTTTTCGCATGTCGATGCAGAGGAACAAGGGGTCGAGGCACTCGGCTACGTCGTCATCAATCGCGTGCTCGGCAGCGTCCTTGACGCGGCGATGTCGGATCTTGACGGCGTGGACCTGGTTTGCCCGGCGCGCATCGTCGATGCGGAGCTGTCCCCCGAGCAGGCTGGTGTGGTCATCGAATATGGCAACGGGAAACGACAGACCCTGCACTGCAAGCTGCTGGTTGCAGCGGACGGCGCGAATTCAGCGGTACGCGAAATGATGGGTATCTCGGTACGGAAACGTCACTACGGCCAGCGCGCCGTAATCGGCAACGTGCTGCCGGAACACAAACTGCATAACCGGGCCTATGAGCGTTTCACGGCGCGGGGCCCGCTCGCCATCCTGCCGGTCGCCGACGATCGCGCGGGATTCATATGGGCTGTTCCGGAGGACGATGCGGAACGCGTGCTGGCGCTCGATGACGACACATTTCTGAGCGAGCTTCAGGCGGAATTCGGCTATCGGCTCGGAACTTTTTCACAGGTGGGAAAGCGCGCGTCGTATCCGCTGACGCTGAGCAGGGCCGTGCGCCTCACGTCAACGCGCAGCGTACTGATTGGCAACGCCGCTCACGGACTGCATCCGGTCGCGGCCCAGGGCTTTAATCTGGGCATGCGTGATGTTGCTGCCCTCTGCGACTGCATTGCCGATAGCCGCGCAGACTCGATCGAAGTTGACCCGGGCGACGAAGAGCTCCTGGAGCGCTATGCGCGCTGGCGCCGCAGCGATCAGAACAAGCTCGTCCGATTCACGGATAGCCTCGTTCGTTTGTTCGGTAGTTCTCGCCGGCCATTTCGCGCACTACGCAACCTCGGCATGCTCGGGTTTGACCTTATTCCCGGGGTTCGCTCCGTATTTGCAAAACACACGATGGGCCTTGCCGGTAATCTTCCGCGACTGTCGCGCGGCGTGCCGCTTAAATGAAGCCGCATTTCGAAGTCGTCGTTGTGGGCGGTGGCATCACGGGGCTGACGTTTGCGGCGCTGCTCGCCGAAAGCCAACGCGAGGCATCGCTCGGCATCACTTTGCTGGATGCCGGCGCGAGGCCGCAGATTCCTGCGGGCGATGAGATATCGCTGCGAGTCTCGGCTATTTCGAGTGGATCGGCCCGGCTGTTGGAGTCGGTCGGCGCGTGGCAGCTGATCAGCAATTCGCGGCTTAGTCCCTACGAATGCATGCGCGTCTGGGACGAGGACGGTACGCCTGACGGTGCGGCGGCCCTGCGATTCGATGCGGCCGAATTCGCGGTGCCGCAGCTAGGGTTCATCGTCGAAAACGTGTTGCTGCAGGACGCGCTGCTCCGCCAGCTCGATACGACAAATGTCGAGCTGCAGTTCGCGAGTCCTATCCGCTCGCTCAGGCAATCCGGACGGCAGTACAAAGTCGAGCTGGAGGGAGGTGTGTGTCGTACTGCCGATCTCGTCGTGGGCGCCGACGGATCGCGTTCATTCGTGCGCCGTGCGGCCGCCATCGAAACCAGGAAATGGCCCTACGATCAGACCGCATTCGTCACGCATCTTCGTCCCGAATTCGAACACCAGGCAACGGCCTGGCAACGATTTCTTCGCAGCGGCCCGCTTGGTATCCTGCCGCTGGCTGACGGCCGGGTCTCCGTGGTCTGGTCTACAACGCCGGAGCTGGCAAAGCGCGCGCTGGACGCGTCCGACGAAGCGCTCGGTACAATGCTCGCAGACGCATCTGACCGTGTCCTTGGCGAACTCGCCGCGGCCGGACCGCGCGGCGCGTTTGCGCTCGGCGCACAGCATGCACGACGTTACGTGCTTCCGGGCATCGCGCTGATCGGCGACGCGGCCCACGCGATTCACCCGCTGGCCGGGCAGGGCGCGAATCTCGGCCTGCAGGATGCCGCGGAACTTGCATCCGTCCTGCATACCGCGTTACAGACGGGCCTGCACCCGGGCGACGAGCCGGTATTGCGACGCTATGAGCGCGCTCGAAAGGGCGCGAACGCCACGATGCTGCATTTCATGACTGGCCTGAATCGCCTGTTTGCGACAGACTCCCGTCTGGTCGGAGAACTGCGATCGTTCGGAATGCGGATTTTCAATCGCAGCGGCCCGATCAGAGAACGCGCCGTCAAAGTCGCGCTCGGCGTCCGCTGACGCCGCATGAGGGGAAACATGAAGCAGCGTTACGTTTATGTGCTCGCGGCATTGCTGACGGTCGTCGGTCTGTCGGTCTTTCTTTACAAGTGGCAGGTGTTGGGCTTCCCGGTAACCGAAAACCAGGAGACTCCGGTCTGGACCATCGAATCCGCTGTTAATTTCGACAGCGGCCCCGGCTCAATCAAGGTGCAGCTGCACGTGCCGACGCTCACGCCCGGCTTTCGAATGCTCAACGAAAATTCGGTGTCGCGTGGCTATGGCTTCAGCCTGAACTACGGCAGCGGCGGACGACAGGCCCAGTGGGCGATCCGTCGTGCCGATGGCGAACAGACGATCTACTACCGAATATCGGTTTACGAGGATGCCAGCGTCGACCAGTCCGATACGACGCCGCCGTTTCCGCCTTTGCCCGTTATCAACGAACCGCTGAAAACGGCCGTCGACGTGCTCGTGTCCGACGTACGCGACCAGTCGGCTGACACGGCCTCATTCACGACGGAACTGCTGCGACGTATGAACGACCCGTCGCCGGATCCCAACGTGGAGCTGCTGATAGCAGGTGTGCGAACGGACGCCGACTTCGTCGCGGTCGTCACGACGGTGCTTGCGGCGGCCCGTATACCCGCACGCATGGTGCGCGGTTTTCCGCTTGCCGGACGGCAGCGCAGCGCTTCGCTGGTTGCCTGGCTCGAGGTGCACGATGGCGACCGTTGGCTCTATTTCAATCCCGCGACGGGGGAAGGGCGCCTGCCCCAGCGCTTTCTGGTTTGGTGGCGCGGCAACGAACCGCTCGTCAGCGTGGAGGGCGGTAGCAACGTCGAAGTGAGTTTTGCGATCCAGGAAAACCACCTGGACGCGGTCGCTATTGCCGAAACCCAGGCAGCCAAAAGCGGCACGTTCGCCGTCGACTTCTCTCTTTACAGCCTGCCCATTCAGACCCAGGCGGTGTACAGCGTGCTTCTGATGATTCCGGTCGGTGCGTTGATCATGGTTTTCTTTCGTAACTTTGTGGGCATCGATGCATTCGGCACGTTCATGCCCGTGCTGATCGCGCTCGCGTTTCGTGAGACCAAGCTGCTCTGGGGCGTCGTGCTGTTTACAACCCTGATTGCACTCGGACTCAGCATTCGCTTCCTGCTCGATCGGCTGCGGCTACTGCTCGTGCCGCGCCTTAGTGCCGTGCTTATCGTGGTCGTTATGCTGATGCTCTTTATCAGTCTCACCTCCCATCAACTCGGGCTCGAAACGGGTCTCTCTGTCGCGCTGTTTCCGATGGTTATTATCGCCATGACCATCGAGCGAATGTCCGTAGTCTGGGAAGAGCGCGGCGCCGCAGACGCCATGCGTGCGGGACTGGGCAGCCTCGTCGTAGCGATCGCCGCCTACATTTTCATGGGCATGGCGTGGCTTGAGCATCTCATTTTCACGTTTCCCGAGCTGCTGCTACTGATCCTCGCACTGGTTCTCCTGGCGGGTCGGTATACGGGCTATCGCCTGACGGAACTCCGGCGTTTCAAAGCGTTGGTCACGGAATGATGTTGGCCGCCGCCAGAAAGCTGCGCGGAAAAGGTGTTCTCGGGCTGAATGAGCGCAATTCCGACTACATCATGCGGCTCAACCCGCGGCGCCTGTACCCGCTGGTGGATGACAAGGCCCTGACCAAGGAGCTCGCGCTCAAAGCGGGCATGGCCGTGCCGGATCTGTACGGCATCATTGCGCACCAGGGAGAGGTGCGGATGTTCGCGGACATCGTTCGTGATCGGGATTCATTCGTCATCAAACCCGCTCGCGGCAGCGGTGGCGACGGGATTCTTGTCGTAATCGGCCGCGGCAGACGCAATCGCGACAACTACCGCCTCAGCAACGGCATCTTCGTTTCCGAAGGCGAAATCCTGCACCACATTTCCAACACGGTCGGCGGCCAGTACAGCCTGAGCGGCAATCCCGATAAAGCGCTGATCGAGTACTGCGTACATTTCGATCCGACGTTTGCCGAGGTCAGTTACCAGGGAGTGCCCGATATCCGGGTCATCGTCTATCGCGGCTACCCGGCCATGGCCATGGTGCGGTTGCCGACGCGCGCGTCTGACGGCAAGGCCAACCTTCACCAGGGTGCCGTCGGCGCAGGCGTCGATCTGGCAACGGGCGAGACACTGACGGGCGTACTCGGCAACGAGGTCATTGACGAACACCCCGATACCGGCGCACACATTGCCGGGCTGCATATCCCTCACTGGGATGTCATCCTGGAGTCGTCGGCACGTGGCTACGATGTCACCGGTCTCGGCTATCTCGGCGTCGACATGGTCATTGATCGCGACCGGGGTCCGCTGATCCTGGAGATGAATGCGAGGCCCGGACTCAACATCCAGATTGCGAACGGTACCGGGCTTGCGCAGCGCATCGAGCGCATCGACGCACTTTACGATGCTTCCGCCGGCGCCGCAGAGCGCGCCACCGCAGCGCGGCGCGAATTTGCGGCCGGGGTGGAACACCAGACGAGCCTATTCTAGGGTCGCGCTTCGGCTTCCTGCTTCATCTGTCCTGTCAGCCACTCATCCATGCGCTGCTCGAGAATATCGAGCGGCAGCGCACCGCCGCCGAGCAGTTCGTCGTGGAAGGCCCGGACGTCGAATGCATCGCCGAGGTGCAGTTCGGCGCGCTCGCGTAATGCCAGCATCTTGAGTTGCCCGATCTTGTAAGCGAGCGCCTGGCCCGGCATCGCAAGGTAGCGGTCAATTTCGTTAACGATATCGTGCTCGGTTTTGGCGGCGTTGTCCGTGAAAAAGTCGATGGCCTGTTGGCGGGTCCAGCCTTTGTAATGCATGCCGGTGTCTACAACGAGGCGCACCGCGCGCCACATGTCATAGGTCAGCTGACCGAACCGCGAGTAGGGATCCCTGTACAAACCGAGATCGTAACCGAGCCGCTCGCTATAGAGCCCCCAGCCTTCGACGAAGACCGTGAAGCCGAGAAAGCGCCGGAACATCGGCATGTCACCCAATTCCTGTTGCAGCGCTATTTGCAGGTGATGACCGGGCATCGCTTCATGCACGCTCAGAACCTCGATTTCGTACTTCGGCCGGACTTCCGGCCTGTAGAGATTCACCCAGTAAATGCCGGCGCGGCTACCGTCAGCGGCTGGCCGGGAATAATAGGCCGTCGTCGTATCGGGAGCGATCGATTCGGGAATCGGTTTGACCCCGTACGGCATTCTCGGCAAAACGCCGAACAACTTCACAAGCTCCGGATCGATACGTTTGCAGGTTGCGAGATAGGCCTCGTACAGGTCATCGGGGTCATCGAAGTAAAACTGCCCGTCGGTGCGCAGGAAGACGAGGAAGTCCTGGAAGCTACCCTCGAAACCGACCTCATCGATGATCCCCTGCATCTCGCCGCGGATGCGCTTGACCTCTTCGAGTCCGAGCCGGTGAATCTCATCGGGCGACATACGGGTTGTCGTGAATGAGCGCGCCAGGTGTTCGTACCAGGCGTCGCCGTTCGGCAGCGCCGACTGGCCGATGCTCTCACGCGATGCCGGCAGATACTTACCGTTGAAGTAGCGGTCGAGCTTCTTGTATGCGGGCAGGATCTTTTTCTCGATCGTGACGAGCGCCGCGGCGCGCAGGCGCTGCTGGTCCTCGGGCGAGACGGAATCGGGCATGCTGGCAAAGACGCGGTAAAACGGGCTGTCGGCAGGGTCGTCGACGAGCTGCATTGCGAGTTGCTCCGGTATGCGCTGCATCAAGACCCGGGGTGCCATGATGTCCGCTTTGCGGCCGGCCTCGGCAAGGTCGATTTCCTGGTCGATGACGATGTCGATCTTGCTCATGCGCGCAAGCCAGTCTTCGAAATCCCGGCTCGTCACTAAGCGCAGCTGGTTCGTCACGTTCTCGAGGTTTTGCACACCGCCGCGATGAAAGAACGGCAGCAGGTATCCGCTAAACTGATGCAGGTCGACGTCGTCCTGAAGCTGGCGCCGAAACAATTCGTAGTTGAGCTGATCGGCGTCGGGCAGTGCACTGCGATCGATTGCGTACGCGCGGCGCAGGAATTCGCGGGTTTCTTCATGGCGACGCCGGATCGCATCCAGGCTCTGATCCTGCCATTGGTCGTTATAGCGATGATCGCCGATCATCGATGCCATCATCGGCGAGTTCGCGAGCTGCCACTCCCAGTGCTCCTCGAGCAGCGTCGCGAAATCGGTTCCGGCATCGGCACCGACCGCGAACGATGCCGTCAGGAGCAGGGCGGTCAGCGCGATGTTGAGCCTCTTCATGAAGATTTCCTCGTCTGGGATCGGTGGCATTGTCACCGTCGGCGCCCCGGCTGGCAACCGGACCGGCCTTTGGCTATGATTGCGCGCACTGATCTAAAGCGTGCACAGAAGAGACCTCGTTCAATCGGGGCGCCGAAGGCGCAACACGCTCGGAAACGCTCAGGCAGAAGGACTGAGTACGCTGATCAGCTCTGGAGAGCGGCCAGACGGCCCACCGAAGGGGTATGTGGCTTTAGCCGAAACGCCGGCGGCCATTGATCTCTCAGGTTGCAAAGGACAGAGGGGCGGCAGGCCCGGCGGCCTGCCGTCCCTAGTTTTTTGCGCATAACAACGGCGAGCTGACAGCATGGGTTTAAGAACATCGCTCTACGACAAACACGTTGAAGGCGGGGCGCGCATCGTCGACTTTGGTGGCTGGGATATGCCGCTGCACTACGGGTCTCAAAAAGAAGAGCACCACGCCGTGCGCCAGAGTGCCGGCGTTTTCGATGTCTCCCACATGACGATCGTCGACCTCAGCGGCGACCGGACGCGCGAGTTCCTGCAGCGGCTGGTAGCCAATGACGTTGCCAAGCTCAAGGACTACGGCAAAGCGCTGTATACCTGCATGCTCAATCCGGCCGGCGGCGTCATCGATGATTTGATCATCTATTTCTTAGCCACTACCAGGTACCGCCTGATCGTCAATGCAACGACGCGCGAGAAAGACCTGGCGTGGATCCGGGAACAGGCCGCTCCGTTCGGCGTTAAGGTTATCGAGCGTGCCGAGCTGGCGATGATTGCCGTGCAGGGGCCTCGTGCACGGGAGCTGGCGGCCCCGTGCATCGAAGCGGACTGGCGGGACGCGGCGCTGGCATTGAAACCGTTCAACGGTCTGCAGGCGGGCGAGATCTTCGTGGCCCGCACCGGCTACACGGGTGAGGACGGCTGGGAGATCATGCTGCCGGCCGCCAGCGCGCCGGCGACCTGGGATCGCCTGCTGGCGGCGGGGGCTGTGCCCTGCGGCCTCGGTGCCCGTGACACCCTGCGGCTCGAAGCCGCCATGAACCTGTATGGCTCGGACATGGACGAGTCGGTGTCTCCGCTGGAAGCGGGGCTGGCGTGGACTGTGGCCTGGGAGCCTGCAGATCGAGATTTCATTGGTCGGCAGCCGATGGAGAAATTACGTAATTCCCCGGACAAGCGGCGTTTCGTCGGTCTGCTTCTGGAAGATCGTGGTGTGTTGCGTAATCGCCAGAAAGTTGTCGTCGGAGGCGGGGGCGAGGGGGAAATCACGAGCGGCGGTTTCTCGCCGACGCTGGGGCGATCGATAGCGCTGGCACGCTTGCCTGCCGGCGAATACGACCGCGCCCAGGTCGAAGTCAGGGGAAAGCTCCTGGACGTGCGGATCGTCAAGACACCGTTCGTTCGTAACGGAAAGATTCTGATCGACGTCTGACGTCGTTGCTGAAAAAACATAGGGAGTAGCAAGATGACTGAACTGCCGGGAGATCTTCTTTACACGAAAGACCACGAGTGGCTGAGGCATGAGGACGACGGAACCGTTACGGTCGGCATCACCGAACATGCGGCAACCGCGCTGGGCGACCTCGTTTACGTCGAGTTGCCGGAGGTCGGGCAAGACGTTGAAAGCGACGGTGAAATGGCGGTCGTGGAATCCGTCAAAGCGGCGTCTGATGTATATGCACCGATTACGGGCAGCGTTGTTGCGGTCAACGACGACCTCGCCGACGATCCGGAAAAAATCAATTCCGAACCGTATGGCGAAGGATGGATCGTGAAACTGGCGCCTGACGATGAAATCGACGAAAGCCAGTTGATGTCGCCCGATGCCTACCAACAGTTTCTTGATGAACTCGACGATTGAGTAGTCCGTAATGCCCTTCATTCCCCATACCGAGAAAGACACCCAGGAAATGCTCGCGGCAATCGGCGCCGATTCCATCGAGGACCTGTTCGACGAGATTCCGGCAGAGCTACGTGTCGATCATCTTCACGGTGTGCCGGAAGCGCACAACGAGATGGAGATCTCGCGCCTCATGCGGGATCGTGCCGCGATAGACGGTTCGCCGCTTTGTTTTATCGGTGCCGGCGCCTATGAGCACCATATTCCGGCCGCCGTCTGGGACATTGCAACCCGCGGCGAGTATTACAGTGCGTATACGCCCTACCAGGCCGAGGCGAGCCAGGGCACGCTGCAGACCATTTACGAGTACCAGTCGATGATCACGCAGCTGACCGGACTCGATGTCAGCAATGCATCGCTGTATGACGGCGCGTCGGCGCTTGCCGAAGCGGCTTTGATGTCTGTACGTACCAACAGGCGCGTGAAGACCGGGCTGGTGCTTCTGGCGCCGGGCGTGAATCCGGTTTACGAACAGGTGGCGACGGCCATCGCCGGCAGCCAGGGGCTGAGATTCGAGCGTTTGCCGGTCGACGCGGCGTCCGGCAACGTGGCGTTCACGCAACTTCGTGACGGCCAGAATCCGGTCGCGGTTGTCCTGCAACAACCCTCGTTCCCGGGGACGCTGGAAGATGTCGATCGCCTGACGGACTGGGCGCATGCACAGGACGCGATCGTCATCGGGGCTGTGAATCCGGTTTCCCTGGCGCTTCTGAAACCGCCCGGTCACTGGGGCGAGCAGGGAGCCGATATCGCGATCGGTGAAGGACAACCGCTGGGTGTGCCGATGTCCTCGGGCGGGCCTTACTTCGGCTTCATGACCTGCAAGCAGGCGCACGTGCGGCAGATGCCGGGCCGCATTGTGGGCCGCACGACGGATCTCGACGGCAACACGGGTTTTGCGCTGACCCTGCAGGCGCGTGAGCAACACATCCGGCGCACCAAAGCGACATCGAACATTTGTACGAACCAGGGGCTCATGGTCACGGCGGCGACAATTTACATGTCGTTACTGGGACTTGACGGCATCGCAGCCGTCGCTTGCCGCTCGCATGCCAACACGACTCGACTGGTCGAAGGTCTTACGGCCATCAAAGGTGTCGAGCGACTGTACGAAGGGCCGTATTTCCACGAAGTGGCGCTGAAACTCGATCGCCCGGTTGCGCCGCTGCTCGCCGCGCTGGCGGAGCGTGATATTCTCGGCGGCTTTGACCTTACAGAATTCGCGGGCACCGACGCCCTTTTGGTGTGTGCAACGGAAACAAAGTCAGCGGCGGATATCGACGCCTATGTTTCGGCGCTAGCCGACCTGATGTCCTGAAGCGGCAGGAGAAACGATCGTGGCAAGAATTCAGTTTGAACATGCGTCGTATCGCACCTACGGGGACCTGCCGGCCGTGGGCAGCCGGGCGCCGGACGTTTCGCTCGTCAATACCAGCCTGCAAAACGTCTCTCTTGCGAACTGGATGGGCAAGCGAAAAATCATGAATATATTCGTTAGTATCGATACCGCGGTGTGTGCGGAATCGGTCGTCAAGTTCGAGCGCTACGCCGGCGATCGGGAAGATCTCGCGCTGCTGATGATTTCGTACGACCTCCCGTTTGCCCACAAGCGATTTCAGCAGGAATACGATCTCAAGAAAGTCATCGGCCTGTCGGCAATTCGTCACGCCGGTTTCGGCGAAAACTATGGCGTGATGATCATTGACGGCCCGCTGGCCGGCATGTTCTCGCGCGCCGTTGTCGTCCTGGATGAAAACAACACGGTCGTACACGGTGAATTGATCGAAGACATAACCACCGAACCGGATTACGGCGCGGCCTTCCGCGCGCTGGGCATTGAAATCGATGAGTGAACTAATTTTCGAAAAATCCCGATCGGGCCGCCGGGCATTTGCGCAAGCCCCGTTCGAAGCGGCGCCGCCGGCGATTCCCCAGCAGTTCCTGCGCAACGACAAACCGCGTCTGCCGGAAGCTTCTGAGCTGCAGGTGGTGCGGCACTTCACGCGTTTGTCACAAAAAAACTTCTCGATCGATACGCAGTTTTATCCGCTCGGCTCCTGCACGATGAAATATAATCCTCGCGCCTGCAATGCGCTGGCGTTGCTGCCCGAGTTTGCGGGCCGCCATCCTCTGGGACCGGTCAGCCATGGACAGGGTTTTCTCACCTGCATGTACGAGCTGCAGGAAATGCTCCGGGAGGTAACGGGCATGAAAGGCGTCTCGCTGACGCCCATGGCCGGTGCGCAGGGTGAACTTGCCGGCGTCGCGATGATCAAGGCTTATCACCAGGCTCGCGGCGACCACGAAAGAAACGAGATTATCGTCCCCGATGCGGCGCACGGCACCAATCCGGCGACAGCGAACATGTGTGGCTGCATCGTCAAGGAAATCCCGACGGGTCCCGATGGCGACATCGAAATCGCGGCGCTCAAAGCCGTTCTCAGCCCGCGGACGGCCGGCATCATGCTGACCAATCCGTCGACGCTGGGTGTATTCGAACGGCATATAAAGGACGTGGCTGACATGGTTCACGCCGCCGGTGGACTCCTCTATTACGACGGCGCCAACCTCAACGCCATCCTTGGCAAAGTGCGGCCGGGGGATATGGATTTCGACGTCATCCACATGAACCTGCACAAGACTTTTTCGACGCCGCACGGCGGTGGTGGCCCGGGCTCGGGCGCCGTGGGCGTCAACAAGCGACTGCTGCCGTTCATGCCGATCCCGGTCGTCGGCAGGTCAGAGGTTGAGGGGAAAACGGTCTACGACTGGCTGACGGAAGAAGACCTTCCGCAGAGCATCGGTCGTCTTTCCGGTTTCATGGGGAATGCCGGTGTCCTGCTGCGCGCCTATGTCTACATGCGCATGATCGGCCGGGCTGGCATGGAACGCATAGCCGAGTACGCTACGCTGAACGCCAACTACCTGATGGCACGTCTGCGTGATGCAGGATTCGAACTTGCGTATCCCGGGCGTCGCGCGAGTCACGAATTCATCGTGACGCTCAAACACGAAGCAAAGTCCGTCAGTCTTACCGCCATGGATATGGCCAAAGCTCTGCTGGATCGGAACTATCACGCGCCGACTACGTATTTTCCGCTGCTGGTTCCGGAATGCCTGCTTATTGAGCCGACCGAGACCGAAAGCAAGGAAACCCTGGATGGATTTGTTGCGGCAATGATCGATATCGTGCGCGCCGCAAAAGAGGATGGGGCCGACTACAAGGAAGCCCCGTACAAGATGCCGGTGCGGAGACTCGATGACGTTAAAGCTGCCAGGCAGCTCGATCTTGCTTACCGCCCCGAATGAACCTGAGTCGCATCGTGCGACTGATTTTGTTGAAATAGGGAACCGCTCCGGCCGCAGTCAGTCGAGAGTAAGGACGAACGGGCATTCGGCCCGACAATTGACCAGGATAGCTATGAATTTTGGCAGGAATCTGGCGGCACTCGCCGCACTGATGCTTGGCGTTGCGGCGAATGCTGCCGAGGACTCGGCGTGGACGGCGACGCTCGAGCGCATCTCATCGGGCGTCGTTTCCATAAGGGTCGACAGCACGCGGGCATTTGATACGGAGTGGAACAGCTCGAGCCAGGCGACCGGATTTGTCGTTGACGCCGAGCGCGGTCTGATACTCACTAATCGCCATGTTGTGACGCCCGGACCCGTTATCGCAGAAGCGGTCTTTCGCAACAACGAGGAAGTCCGACTCACGCCCGTGTATCGCGATCCGGTGCATGATTTCGGGTTTTTTCGCTACGACCCCGCAGAGTTGAGTTACATCAAGCCAGTGGAACTGCCGCTCGCCCCGGACGGGGCCGGCATCGGCCGGGAGATCCGCGTAATCGGTAACGATGCCGGTGAGCAGCTCTCGATACTTGCCGGAACGATTGCGCGGCTCGATCGTAAAGCGCCCGAATACGGTCGCGGCAAGTACAATGACTTCAATACGTTTTATCTGCAGGCCGCCTCAGGCACTTCCGGCGGTTCGTCGGGTTCGCCGGTCGTCAGTATCGACGGCCAGGTTGTGGCGTTGAATGCCGGCGCCGACAGCTCGGCGGCAAGCAGCTTCTTCCTGCCTCTCGACAGGATCGATCGCGCGCTGAAGGAGCTGCAGCGCGGCTTGCCCGTTTCGCGCGGCACGCTGCAGACGACATTCCAGAGCAAGGCTTACGATGAATTGCGGCGGCTGGGCTTGAGTGCCGATTCCGAGCGTCTTGCGCGTTCGTCGTTTCCGAAACAAACCGGGATGCTGGTTGTGGAACAGGTCATTCCGAATTCGCCGGCCGCGGGCGAACTCGCGCCTGGCGACATCTTGATCCGCATTAACGGCCAGCTCATAACACAGTTCGTGCCGCTGGAAGCGCTCCTGGACAGTCACGTTGGCAAAGAAATCGATATCGAACTGGAGCGCGGCGGGAGGCAGATTGTGGCCAAAGTGCTTGTCGATGACCTGCATGCAATAACGCCGGATGAATATCTCGAGTTCGGCGACGCGATTGTCAACCGGCTGTCGTACCAACAGGCCCGGCACTACAATCGTGCGGCGGAAGGCGTATACGTTGCGAATCCCGGCTACCTGTTGTCAAAAGCCGCAATTCCGCGCGGCGCCGTGGTCGTTGACGTGGACGGCGAAGAGGTACTCGACCTCGATGATTTCGAGGCGGTGCTTGACGGCCTCGCGGACGGCGAACGTGTGCTCGTGCGTTACGTTACGATGGAAAACCCGCAGAATTCCATTGTCCGCCTGCTGGAAATGGACCGTACCTGGTTTCCGACGCGCCGCTGCAAGCGGAATGACGCGCTGGGATTCTGGCCATGCCGCGACCTCGCGGACGGGCCTGCACCCAAGCCGGCCAAAGTAAGCAGCACTCGCTTCACCAAAAACAGCGACCCCATTGTCAGTGCAATAGCGCCGTCGCTGGTCGTCGTGAATTTTGACCTGCCGTACACGCTGTCAGGAGTGTCGGATCGTCATTACTACGGCACCGGGCTCATCGTCGACAAGGAGCGCGGTTATGTTCTCGTCGACCGCAACACCGTGCCGATCGCCATCGGTGACGTAACGGTGACTTTTGCCGGATCGCTCGAGGTCAAAGGAAAAATCGAACAACTGCATCCTCTGCACAATTTTGCGATCGTGTCATATGATCCCAGGAGCATCGGTACGACGCCCGTCCAGGAAGCGAGGTTCAACACATCGGCGCTGAAGCCGGGGGACGATGTCTGGGTCGTCGGAATCAAGGCGGATCACCAGCTGGTTCACCAGAAGAGTACCGTGTCGTCGGTTGACCCGCTGCTATTGCCGCTGTCGCGGACGCTGCGGTTTCGCGATTCGAATATCGAAGGCATCTCGCTGGTCAATGCGCCGAACGACGTGGACGGCGTACTCGTTGACAAGAAAGGGCGTGTGATGGCGACCTGGTCGAGCTTCATGCTGCAGTCGGGTGGGGACCCGGCGCAGCTCAATCGTGGCGTCGGAAGCGAGGTCGTCAGGGATTTCGTTGAAACGGTTCGCGAAGGCAGGCCGTTCTATTCACTCGAAGCGGAGTTCGTGTACGCACCGCTGTTTGCGGCCCGCAAGATGGGTGTCGACGAAGATTGGGTTGCCCGGCTGGAGGAAAACAACCCGGTGCGCCGACGGGCGCTGAGCATCACGCGCCTGGTTGCCGGCACGCCGGCATCGATGCTGCTCAAGAACGGCGACATGGTATTGGCGATTGATGGCAAGGTCGTTACCTCTTATCGGGCGCTCGAAAAAGCCGTGCAAAAGCCGGAAGTCGTGGTCACCGTGTGGCGCAACGACACGGTTCATGAAATAACGGTCCAGACGGCCGCGCTTGACGGCCGCGGCATCGACCGGGCAATTTCCTGGGCGGGAGCACTGTTGCAGGATCCGCACCGTGCCATGGCGGCGCAGCGTGGAGTCGATACAGATGGCGTATACGTTGCCTATTTCAGCTACGGATCACCGTCGACCCGCTATGGCCTGTGGGCGGGCCGCAGGGTCGTCGAGGTTAACGAAACGCCGACGCGCGATCTGCAGGCATTCATCGATGCCGTCAAGGACATCAAGCATCGCGAGTCGGTTCGGCTGAAAACCGTTACATGGAACGGCACGGCCGAAGTCATCACCCTCAAGCTCGACAACAAGTACTGGCCTGCCTACGAAATACGGCGGACCGAAGACGGTTGGCGTCGAACAGGCTTCGGTTCGTAGGAAGGCGGAACAGCTTATCGCTTCTCTGACGACAACTGCATGTTGCAGGGACGACGTGACCGCTTAATAACGAAGGCATGCACCGCATACGAGCGGTCGCTGGCTCAGGCCCCGCTCAGCTGTGCGGCCAGAGCCTCCCAGGTGGTCACCGGCATATCGCAGTGCGTGCCGAGGCAGCGGTAGGCAACGGTCTCACCGTCGATCGCCGCGCGCTCCGCCAGCGCGCCGGGCAAGCTGCGAGCGTCGGCGCTTATGCCGAAGACCAGTCGTCGTGGTGCATACAGCCTGGCGGCCGCATGCTGCCATCGGGCGATCTCATGAACATCTCCGCGAACGACGATGATCTCGGGATGATCCAGGTATTCCTCGAGTGCGCTCAGCAGGCTGACATGGCCATGCGGATATTCACTGATAGCGCGCCAGCTCGCGCGCAGCGTCCTTTCGGCGGCATCGAGATACCGGGTGTCGCCCAGGAGGAACCCCAGGCGTTGCAGCGCGAATGCCGCGATGCCGTTGCCCGACGGCACAGCTTCGTCCGCCAGTGGTTTCGGCCGATGGATCAGCGTTTCGTGATCGTCCGCGGTGAAAAAGAACGCGCCGCCCTCACGGTCTTCGAAGTGCGCGAGCATCAGTTCGGCTAATTGCACGGCAAACTCCAGCTGTGCGGTATCCCAGCGCGCCTGCAGTAATTCCAGCAGGGCGTCGAGCAGGAAGGCATGATCGTCGAGGTAGGCCGGAAAACGCGCCTCGCCGTCCTTGTAGCTGGCGAGCAGGCGGCCGTCGACGAACAAAGTGCTTTGCAGAAAGCGCGCGGCACCGACCGCGGCATCGACCAGATCCGTACGATCGAGTGCACGCCCGGCAATCGCGAGGCCACGAATCGCCAGCGCGTTCCAGGACGTCAGCTGTTTTTCATCGCGCCCGGGCGCGACGCGCTTGAGGCGCTCGCGCAGCAGCTTTTTTTTCGCAGCGTCGATTGCCGGCAACACGTCCTCTTCCCTGCGTCCGGTTGCCGTTGCGATATCGCTGATCGATTCCCGCACCGTCAGGTGCCACTGACCCTCGAAGTTGGCGTCCTGGTTCAGCCCGAAACGTCGTGCGAAGAGCTCGTAGTCGTCGCCGAGCAGCTCACGGACCTGTTCGGGGCGCCACAGGTAGTAAATTCCCTCATGTCCCTCGGAATCCGCGTCCCGCGTGGCGAAGAAGCCGCCGTTATCAGCCCGCATGTCGGTAAGCATCCATGCGGACGTTGCACTGGCCACATCTCCAAACATCGTGTCGCCCGTCGCCAGCGCGGCCTGCGCGTACAGTGCAAGCAGCGGTCCGTTGTCGTACAGCATTTTTTCGAAATGCGGGATCTGCCAGTATCGATCGACCGAATAGCGACAGAATCCGCCGCCGACGTGGTCGAACAGGCCGCCCTCGGCCATGCGCGTCAGCGTCAGCGTCGCCATGAACAGTGCCTCAATGTCGGGTTCGGCTTCGTTCGCGCTTGCACGCCAGTGCCGCAGCAATCGATCGATCGTCGTCGGATGCGGGAACTTCGGCGCGGAACCGAAGCCGCCGAGGTCGCGATCGAAGGTTTGCTCCAATGTGTTACGCGCGGCGGCGAGTGGAGCCGCACCCAGCGCGGCCCCGGGTCCCGCCGGTGCCGGTTCCAGCTTCGTGAATACCTCCAGCAGTCTTGCACCGTGCGAACGCACCTCGTCGCGCTTGTCCGCGTAATAGCTGGCGACATTTTTCAGCAGCTCGCCGAACGCCGGCATGCCGTAACGCGCTTCGGTAGGGAAATAGGTGCCGCCGAAGAAAGGCCGCTGGTCTTCGCCGTCGAGAAACATCGTGAGCGGCCATCCGCCACCACGCTGAGTCAGCAGCTGGTGCGCGGTCTGGTAAATCTTGTCGATATCGGGACGCTCTTCGCGATCGACCTTGATATTCACGAACAGCTCGTTCATGAGCTCGGCCGTGGCCGCGTCCTCGAAGGACTCGTGTGCCATGACGTGGCACCAGTGGCAGGCCGAATAGCCGATTGAGAGCAGCACGGGTTTGCCGGTTTCGCGCGCCACCCGGAAGGCCTCTTCGCCCCACGGATACCAGTCGACGGGGTTGTCCGCGTGCTGCTGCAGATAAGGACTGCTTTCCCGGGCAAGACGATTGGTCATGGTTTCCCTGTGGCGATCGCCACTATGACGGGTTGCTGAAACTGACTATGATACCCATCTTGTGTCTACTCCGAGCGGGATTCCATGCTGACCTACCCCGAGATCGATCCGGTCATATTTTCGATCGGGTTTCTCAAGATCCGTTGGTACGGGCTAATGTATGTCATCGGCTTCCTGTTCGCGTGGTGGCTCGCCCGGCGCCGCTGTAAACGCAGCGACTCCCCGGTCAACGCGGAGCAGGTAGATGACCTGATCTTCTACGCGATGCTCGGCGTCATCATCGGCGGGCGCGTCGGCTATGCATTGGTCTATGGCTGGACTCAGCTCACGAGCGATCTCTTTTATCTGTTCAGGATTACAGAGGGGGGCATGTCGTTCCATGGCGGCCTGGTCGGTGTGATGATCGCGATGTGGCTGTATGGCCGCAAGTTGGGCCACTCGATCTGGCGCATGACGGATTTCGTCGCGCCGGTCGCGCCGCTCGGACTCGGCTTCGGACGCATCGGCAATTTCATCAATAGCGAACTCTGGGGCAAGCCGACAGACGTCCCCTGGGGATTCCTCGTAAATGGCCAGGTACTGCATCCTTCGCAGCTGTATGAATCCATTCTCGAGGGATTTCTGCTGTTTGCGATTCTCTGGATCTACACCGCCAAACCACGGCCTTACCTAGCCGCATCAGGCTTGTTCCTGCTGCTGTACGGCGTGTTCCGCTTCATCGTCGAGTTTTACCGGGTTCCTGACGCGCACCCGGGCTACCTGGCGCTGGGCTGGGTCACGATGGGCCAGGTGCTGAGCCTGCCGATGGTTTTGGCCGGTGCAGTTCTGCTGATAATGGCCTACCGTTGGGCCGGTGCGGCCGCGCAGAAGGCCTGACATGCAGCAATACCTCGACATGATGCGACTCGTCCGTGACACAGGCGTCCGGAAAGATGACCGGACCGGCACGGGAACGCTCAGCATTTTCGGCCACCAGATGCGCTTCGATCTCGGCCAGGGCTTCCCGCTGGTGACGACCAAGAAACTGCATACTCGTTCGATTATTCATGAGCTGCTGTGGTTCCTGAGTGGTGACAGCAACATTGCTTATCTCAAGGAAAACGGCGTTTCTATCTGGGACGAATGGGCCGACGAAAACGGTGAGCTCGGACCCGTTTACGGCGTGCAGTGGCGCAACTGGCCGACGCCGGACGGCGGTAGCATCGACCAGATCGCGCGCATCGTGCAGCAGTTGCGCGAAACGCCCGACTCCAGGCGCATCATCCTCAGCGCCTGGAATGTTGCAGAAATCGACAACATGGCATTACCGCCATGCCACTGCCTGTTCCAGTTCTATGTAGCGGAAGGCAAGCTCTCCTGTCAGCTGTACCAGCGCAGCTGCGACATTTTCCTCGGAGTGCCGTTCAACATCGCATCGTACGCGTTGCTCACGCACATGCTCGCCCAACAGGCTGATCTTGGCGTCGGCGATTTCGTATGGACGGGCGGAGACTGTCACCTGTATTCGAATCATCTCGAGCAAGCGGAGGAACAGTTGGGCCGCAAGCCGCTGCCGCTGCCGCGCCTCGTCATAAAGCGTCGCCCGGAGACTATCTTCGATTACAGGTACGAGGATTTCGATATTCTCAACTACGAATCGCACCCGCACATCAAAGCAGCGGTCGCGGTCTGATCGCGGCGCAGTGATCAGTATCATCGTCGCGACGTCGATGAACGACGTCATCGGCATACGCGGCGATCTTCCCTGGAAGCTCTCGGATGACCTGAAGCGATTCAAGCAGCTGACGATGGGAAAGCCCATCGTCATGGGCCGTTTGACCTGGGAGTCCATCGGTTGGCCCTTGCCGGGCCGGCAAAATATCGTGCTGACTCGACAGGCCGGTTACGCCGCCGACGGCTGCGACGTCGTGGCTTCACCCGCCGAAGCCCTGGCCGCTGCCGCCGATGCCGAAGAAATAATGATCATCGGCGGCGGCCAGATCTATGAACTGTTCCTGCCGAAAGCCAGCCGTCTTTACATTACGCGCGTGCAGGCCAGTATCGACGGCGACGCTTTTTTTCCCGGGATCGATGAAGCAACCTGGCAGCTCGTAGACCGTGTGCGCCACGCCGCCGACGACGCCAATGAATACGCGTTCGAGTTCAGGACCTACGAACGGCGAGGTCGTTCCTGACCGTATCTATTCGGGGCAGGCGTTTCTGCAGGGCGTCAATTGCCGCTGAAATATCGATTTCGTCGATGGAATTCGCGTCTTCCGTGAATTCTTCCAGCAGCGCTTTTTGAACTTCGCCGCGCTGCTGTGCCACGAGGTACGGGATGTCGGCGTGAAACATCACCATCGAGTATCGCGGAATGAACTGCTCGGGCAGGCGTTTCTCGAGTTCGAAAGCGAGCGCTTTGCGCAATGCGAACTTCGGGTCACGCACGGTGTCGCGCATTTCGATGTAGTTGTCCAGCGCCATGTCGGCGATCGCATTCGCATTCGCCAGCTGTTCGGCTTCGAATCGCGCAAATACGTTGGCCCAGTCATTGCCGTGTTCGGTGACAAGGCGATCGAGCAAGACGCAGTCTTCGAACGCGAGGTTCATGCCCTGCCCGTGAAACGGCACAATCGCATGCGCCGCGTCGCCCAGCAGCAGGACGTTGCCGCGATCATGCCAATGCCGGCAGCGCACGGTGCCCAGGGTGCCGAGCGGGTGGTTCAGCATATCGTCGCAGAGATTCGGTATCAGTGCGGCCACGTCGGGGAAATAGGTTTCAAAAAACGTGACCACAGAAGCTTCATCGCTGAGACTTTCGAAACTGTTGTCACCCACGTTGGGCAGGAAGAGCGTCAGCGTGAAATCGCCGCCGGGATTGGGCAGAGCGATGAGCATGAACCCGCCGCGCGGCCAAATGTGCAGCGCGTCCGTTGCCAGCTGGAACTCTCCGCCCGGCCCGGCCGGGATCGAGAGTTCCTTGTAGCCGTGTCGCAGCAGCGTTTCGATGCCGCCGAACGTGTCGGACCCGTCGAACGAACGACGTATGCTGGAGCCTGCGCCATCCGCCGCAAAGAGAGGGTCTGCTTCGACCTGGTAGAGGCTGCCGTCGGTCTCGTCACGAACATGCACCGTTCGATCGGGCGCATCGTAACCAATCGCGTTTTGTTCGAAGTTGAGGCTGAGATTCGGCAAGTCATCGGCGACGCCGAGAAGGACCTGGTTGAGGCCGAGCCGGGTCACGGAATAGATTTCCTCATCGGCCTGCTGCCCGTAGCGCAGGAACTCGGTTCGCCCGTCCTGGTGATGCAGCATGCGGCCGCGCATCGGTACGAGCAGTGGCTCGACCAGCGTATCGATACCGACCTGGTGCAATGCGTTGAGACCCCGCGCGGCAAGCGCCAGGTTGATCGAGCGGCCAGCCTCGGGATCCTGGATACGCGGGTCTTTGAAGCGCTCATAAACGTCGACCTTGAAACCGTGCCTTGCCAGCATGATCGCGATCAGCGTACCGCACTGGCCGGCACCGATGATGTTGACTGATCGTGTACTCATGCGGCCTTCATGTCGCCAGGACTACGGACATTCGTTCCCCGAATTCAAAAACGTCGGTGAAACTGTTGTACATGGGCACCGGTGCAACACGAATGACGTTGGGGTTGCGCCAGTCTCCCGTGACATTGAGTTCACACAGTGCGTCGAACACTGCTTTCGCGTCGACGGACTTGTCATTAACCACGAGCGAAAGCTGGCAGCCGCCTGCATCGGCAGGGGTAATGATTCCAAGGCGGTCGCCGAAGTTCGCTGCGACCAGCCAGCGCAGGAAACCCGTCAGCATCCGCGACTTGTCGCGCAATGCCGCGAAACCGGCCTCCCGGAACAGCTGCAGCGAGGCAATCACGGGGGCGAGCGACAGGATGGGGGGATTGCTTATTTGCCAGGCCTCGGCCCCTTCGGCGGGTTCGAACGCCGGGCGCATCTTGAAGCGGCTGCTCTCTTTATTGCCCCACCAGCCCTGCAGAAAATCATCACACGAGTGGTGTTTTTCGTGCACAAAAGCGCCGGCGACCGCGCCGGGACCCGCATTGAGATACTTGTATGTGCACCAGGACGCGAAGTCAGGAGCCCAGTTATTAAGTGACAGTTCGACGTTGCCGACAGCATGGGCGAGGTCCAGGCCGACCCTGCAACCGTAGCGCCGTCCCAGGGCGCAGATCGCCTGCATGTCGAGCACCTGGCCCGTGTAGTACTGCACGCCCGGCAGCAGCAGCAGTGCGACGGAGTCCCCCTCCCGCTGCAAGAGCTGCTCGAGATCATCGATTCTGAGATGCAGCTCGCCGTCGCGAGGTTTCCATTCAAGCAGGTCGGATGCCGGATCGTGGCCGTGTATCCGAATCTGCGATGCTGCCGCGTATTGATCCGATGGAAACGCGCCGGCTTCGATGACGATTTTTCGACGCTCAGCGGTGGGGCGGTAGAAGCTCGCCATCAGCAGGTGCAGGTTGACCGTCAGCGTGTTCATCGCGATCACTTCGCTCGGCTTCGCACCCGTCAGGTCGGCGAATCCGGCCGTCGCCAGCCGGTGATAGCTGAGCCAGGGGCGATCCGAGTTGAAATGGCCGTCGACCGCGTAGTTCTTCCAGTTTTTCAGTTCGTCCTGGACGAATTTCACGGCAAGCCTGGGCTGCAAGCCCAGGGAATTGCCGCACAGGTAGACAGGTGATCGACCCTGCTTGTCGCGCGGAAAATTGAATTGCCCGCGGAACCCGGCCAGGGGATCGTCATGATCCAGTGCTTCCGCAAATGCACGCGTGTTTTCGTAACGCATCAATTCTTGCCGGGCCGGGGCATGACAGTGCCGCATTTGTCGCAGCGGCGGTGCTTTTTCGAGCCGTAGAATCGATCGAAAATCGGCGGAAGCTGCTTGACGATATCATCGACATAGACGTTTTCTTCATACAGCTTGTTGTTGCAGCTCTCACAAAACCACATGAAGCCATCGAGTTCATGCGGCAGCCGCATTCGTTCTACGACGAGACCAACCGTGTCCGCGAAACGCTGTGGCGAATGCGGAACTTTGGGTGGCAACAGCAGCATTTCGCCTTCACCAATCCTGATGTCTTTGCGCTCACCACCGTCGATGACCCGCAGGACCATGTGGCCGTCGATCTGGTAAAACAATTCCGGGCCTTCATCCACGTGATAATCCTTGCGCGAATTCGGGCCGCCAACGATCATGACGATAAAGTCGTCTTCTTCGAAGACCTGCTGGTTGCATACCGGCGGTTTCAGCCGGTCGCGGTGCTCGTCGATCCAGGCCGCGAGATTGAACGGTGTTAATGATTTCAATTTCGCTGCCCCCTGACCTGTACGACACGTGGAATTCGTTTGTCGATTCGCACGGCAGTAAGCTGGCGGCCCCAGACGCAGCCGGTATCCAGGCTGATTAATTCAGGGAGCACGATAAGTCCGAGCACCGACCAGTGGCCGAAGATGATGCGCGTACCCTGCCAGGCGGGTTTTTTAGCGTTGTACCACGGTATTTCGCCCTTGCGCGCGCGCCACGGGGGGCCGCTGAAGCTGAGGTCGAGATGTCCCGCCGCCGTAATCATGCGCATGCGTGTCAGGCAATTGATGATAAAGCGCAGGCGCTTGTAGCCGGACAGCTTGTTGGACCATGCGTTGGGTGTGTTGCCGTACATTTTGCCGAGCAAGGTCGGATAGTCATAGGCCTGCAGCGCGGCCTCGACCTCAGCGGCGAGCGCCAGGGTCTTCTTGACGCTCCAGCTCGGGTGCGTGCCGGCGTGCACGAGCAGGGTGTCGAGATCTTCGTCGTAATGCGCGAGGGGCCGGTGTCGCAGCCAGTCGCACAGCTCTGCGACATCCGGTGCGTTGAGTAATTTCTGCAGGGAGCCGAATCGTTTTCCGAAACGCACGACGCCGGCCTCGAGCGCCAGCAGGTGCAGGTCGTGGTTGCCGAGCACCGTGTTGACGGAATCACCGAGCTTCTTCACAAAACGCAGCGTCTTCAGTGACTTGGGTCCGCGATTAACGAGGTCGCCGGTCAGCCAGAGCGTGTCCCTGGAGGGCTCGAACCTGATTTCGTCAAGCAGCCTGCGAAATGGATCGTAGCAGCCCTGCAGATCGCCGATTGCATAAACTGCCATGAACACGTTACCTAGTGGAGCAGGCCGGGGACTGCCAGTGTGAAGGGTGCGATCGGCGCGTCGAAGCTCGCGCCGCTGTCCGTTTCCATGCGATACAGACCCTGCATGGCGCCGACTGGCGTTTCGAGGACAGCCCCGCTCGAGTACCGAAAACGTTCGCCGGGGTTTAGATGCGGCTGCTCACCGACAACGCCATCGCCGCTGACTTCCTGAACCTTGCCATTGGCGTCGGTAATGATCCAGTGGCGGCTGAGCAGTTTCGCCGCCACGTCCCCGTTGTTGGAAATCGTGATCGTATAAGCGAACACGTATCGATCGGCATCGGGTTCCGATTGTTCATCGATATAGCTTGTCGCAACCTGGATGCGGATGTCGAACTGGTTTTCGTCCATGGCGATATTCTAACGTAAGCCCTCTAGCGTTGGCGCGCTGATTTTTGTTTCAGGTGATTTCCGAGGGCGACATACTCGGCGATACTGATCTGTTCCGGCCGAAGCCCGGCGTCGATGCCGACCGCGTCGAAGTCGGCCGCCTGCGCGACCCTCTTGAGGGAGTTGCGCAAGGTCTTGCGGCGCTGCATGAAAGCAGTGGCGACCAGGGTCGAAAGCGCGGCCTCATCTTCTATAGCAAACGTGTCGGGCGGCAGAGGGTCCAGCCGTACGACGGCCGACGTCACGGCCGGCGGCGGATCAAATGCGAGCCGGTCCACTTCGAATAAGGATTCAATACTCATGTGCAAACCGAGCATGATTCCCAGGCGACCGTAAGCTTTGCTGCCGGGCCCTGCCGCTATGCGATCAACGACTTCCTTTTGCAGCATGAAATGCATGTCGACAATCCGGTCGCGGAATTTCAGCAGGTGGAAAAGCAGGGGCGTCGAAATGTTATAGGGCAGATTACCGACAATGCGTAAGCGCTCGCCGAGCATTGCAAAGTCGAAGGACAGCGCATCCGCCTCGTGAATGGTGACCGCAGGATTGTCGGCAAAGCGTGTCCTGAGTTTGGCGGCCAGGTCGCGATCGAGTTCGATCGCATGCAGATGGCCGGCCTGGCGCGCGAGTGCGCGGGTAATGGCCCCATGCCCCGGGCCGATCTCCACAATGATGTCCTGCTTTGTGGCGTGAATGCGCTCAATAATCGCGTCGATAACGCCGGGGTCTGTCAGGAAGTGCTGGCCGAATCGCTTGCGGGCCCGTCGAGCAGCCACTATTTGCCGACCAGTCTTGCGGCGAGTTCGATCGCCGCGAACAGACTGCCTGTATCGGCCTTGCCGCTGCCCGCGATGTCGAATGCGGTGCCATGATCGACCGACGTGCGAATTATCGGCAGGCCCAGGGTCACGTTGACGGCATGGCCGAAGCCCGCGTACTTCAACACGGGCAGCCCCTGGTCGTGGTACATGGCGAGAACGGCGTCTTTGCGACCGGCGGCCGGCGTAAAGGCCGTGTCTGCAGGCAGGGGTCCGCGTAAATGCAGGCCCTGGGCCGACAGCTCGTCGACGACCGGCGCGATGATATCGCGGTCTTCGTTCCCGAGGAGACCCCCTTCGCCGGCATGTGGATTGAGTCCGCACACGATAATTTCAGGGATCGAAATTTTGAATTTCGAGCGCAGCTCGCTATCGAGAATCCTGATGACGCTGCGAAGACGCTCCTGGCTGATGTAGCCCGGAACCGCGCTCAAGGGTATATGCGTGCTGGCGAGCGCAACGCGCAGCTCACCGGCAACGAGCATCATCACCGGCAACGCCGTGTCCGTCAGTTCCGCCAGCAGCTCCGTATGGCCCGTAAACCGGATACCGGCATCGGCGATGACGCTCTTCGCGACGGGCAGGGTGACGAGACCGGAAAACTCCCCGTCGAGGCAACCGTTGACCGCCGTCGTCAGGCCGTCCAGCAGTGTCCTGGCATTCGCCGGGTCGGGTTTGCCCGGGATTACCGGCGCAGGATAGGGCGTGTCGATGACGCGCAGCCGGCGGCTAAGCCGGGATCTGTCGCCGATAATGACGACATCCTCCGCGTAGGCGGAGTCCGCCAGTGCGTTACAGAGCTCGGGACCGATGCCGGCGGGTTCGCCGGCCGTGACTGCCAGTGGTTTGTCCAGGTTCACGCTCAGATGCGCGGATCGACGAAGGCCTCATCGCGAAGGCGTTGCATCCACAGCTGTGTTTCCTCTTCCATCTTACTGTTGCGAATGCGCATGTCGCAGTTGAGTTTCTTGAGGTCTTCAGTGTTGTCGTAGACACGTCGATCGAGCACCTCGACGATGTGCCATCCGAACTGGCTGCGAAACGGTTCACTGACCTCGCCGATTTCCGCTTCGTTTATCACGGCGTCGAATTCCGGTACAAACGTTCCCGGGCCGGCCCATCCGAGGTCACCGCCGAGATTTGCCGAGCCTGGATCATCAGAAAGCAGTTTTGCTTGTTCGCCGAAATCTTCGCCCGCCCGGATCTTTGCCAGCGCTTCATCCAGCCGTTGCTTCGCCGTGTCGTCGTCAATGATTTCGTTGGGCGTTATCAGGATGTGGCGCGCCTTGACCTGGTTGATTTCGCTGCGTTCGACGGCACTTTTCAGGTTATCGACTTTGACTATGTGAAAGCTGGTTCCTTTGCGAAACGGTTGCGACACGTCGCCGGCCTTCATCCCGGGCAGTATGTCGGCAAACAGTGTGGGAACATTCTGACCCCGCATGGGACCGAGCGATCCCCCTTCGAGTGCGGTTGGGCCTTTTGAGTATCGGATCGCGAGTTCGCGAAAATCCGCATCGTCCTGGAGTTGAGCGTAAATGTCGTTGGCCAGCTGCTCGACCTCATCCCTCTCTTCGGCGGTCGCAGAGGCGCCGAACGGCAGCAGAATATGCGACAACACCCAATCGGAATTGACTACGACATTCGTTTCGAGATCGACGATGCACTGCTGGACTTCACGATCGGAAACATTGATGCTTTGGCCTACCTCGATGCGGCGCAACTGCTCGATAGTAATTTCGTCACGCAGGTCGCGACGAAACTCCGTGTAATTGACGCCGTCCTTCGCGAGCAGCGCCGGCATGTCTTCGAAGGCGACGCCGTTCTGAGCGGCGATGCGCGCGATCGAATTGTTGAGCATCGCGTCGGAGACCTGCAGGCCAATGCGCTCCGCACGCTGCAGCTGGATCTCGCTGAGAATCAACCGTTCGAGAACCTGCTCCTCGAGTACGCCGGCGGGCGGCAGCTGCATGCCCTGTTTTTCCGCGCGCTCCAGGATCAGGTTCATCTGTTCATTGAACTGACTCCTGAGCACCACGCCTTCGTTCACGATAGCGGCGATGCCGTCGAGGAACTCGCCGGTTTCCGAGAGATCGCCGACGGCCACAGCCGGCGCGCCTACCAATGCGGTCAGTGCGCATAAGGCATTGATTTTACTCACAATTGTCTACCGGAGGTCTGGAGAATAGCCAAGAATACCACGTTCAAGAAGTTTGTCTGCCGCTGCGCCAACGCTTGTCATTCCCTTCAGTACCAGCTGCAGACCAATTGAAGAATCCCGAGTTCCGTCGCGCGTGGATATGTAGCGGCGGGATACCAGCCTCAGTCCCCAGCAGCAGCTTTCGTATTCAAGGCCGAAAAACTGTTCCAGCGCTTCCTGATCGCGGAACGAGAAGTTGTAGCGACCGACGAAGTTCCACTTCGTGCTAACAGGCCAGGACCACGACAGGTCGCCTTGTTCCAAGGACTCGCGCCGAAATCGATAGGCGAGATTCAGGATTTTTTTGCCGGCCGGGCGGTATTGCAGGCGCGCTTCCGATTTTGTCGTACCACTGGCGCCGGTACCCCACTGGTGTCCGAAGTCGAAATTGACATTCTTCCAGAGGAGAAAGCGCAGCTGTGCAATGTAGTCCGAGGTTTCAAAAGTTGAAGCGGCCATTCCAGGCAGCGTTACGAACCGGTCGCCAAAGTAGCGTGTCTGGCCGACGGTTGCCGTCATCAGTTCGCGGCCCGAGGAGACGTCAAGAATCCGCGATGTGACGCCAATGCTGAGCTGGTCGGTGTCTCCTATGCGATCGATGCCAAGAAACCGGTTCTTGCGGTACAGCTGCACAAGATTGATGTCCGGTGTGATCGTATCGAAGACGGGCAGGCCCGCCTGGTCACGGTACGGAATGTGCACGTATAAAAGCCGCGGCTCGATCGTCTGCAGGCGGTCTGCACCGTTGAGTGAGCGTTCGAGCACCATGCCGGTATCCAGGCTGGCGATGGGCACGGTGCGGGTCGGATCCGTCTCTGCACCGGACGACGTATCGCTGAGTTCGTAACGCGTGTGGTCCAGGGACATCGCGGGTGTAACAAACCAGCCGGGCCCTGAGAATGGAATTTCCAGTGAAGGAGCCGCATTGACGCGCCAGCCGGTTACCCCCACATCGCGATCGAAATTAACGACTTCGGCCTGAGCACCAAGGCGCAGCAAGCCGAGTGGCCACGAGCCGCTGGCCAGCAGTTGGGGTAGGCGGCGATAGGGTTCATCGATCGGCTGTATCGCGTCATCGATGGTCTGATAGTCCTGGACCTGTCCGAACAAGGAATAACGATCCCCGAAAAAGTCGAAACGCACGCTGCGATTGAGGTGCGTGATACTGGATATGCTCTGGCTGCCACCAAGATCCTCGAAATACTGGTTGTCCGAGACTTCCCGGTAGTCGATCCGGTTTCGCCAGCCGTTTTCGAACAACGTTCGGTGCTGGACGCGCATCTGGTGGCGCGCCTGGTTCACGGTGCTGTCATCGGGCAAATAGTCGGCACTGACTATGCCCTCGTTGCGCGGCGTCAGGTAGCGAAACTGCGTCTCCAGCTGTACGCCGCGACTTGTAAGCAGGCGGGGCGTGATGGTGGCGTCGTAATTTGGCGCGATGTTCCAGTAGTAGGGCAAACGAATCTCGTTACCGCCGCGATCCGAACTGCCGATCTCGGGGGTTAGAAAGCCGGATTTGCGTGCATCGCTGAGCGGGAATGACAGGTAGGGTGCGTACAGTATTGGCACGCCTTTGAATTCCAGCTTGATGCCCTTGGCCCTGCCAACGCCCTTGCTGGTATCAAGTTCGATGGACTTACCCTGCAGCAACCAGTCTTCCGATCCGGGCGGACAGGTCGTGTATTCGACGCCCTCGAGTATCAGCTTGCCCTCCCGGTTGATCTCGAGCACTCCGGCTGCGCCGCGTGCGTTAGTGCTGCCAAGCGAAAACTCTGCGCCTTCGAAACGAATGCGGCCGCTTTCATAGGAAAATTCTGCCAGGTCACTGTGAATCTGCGTGCCGGGGTCCTCGTAGCGCACGTCTCCTTCGAGGAAGATTGCCTTCTGCTCCGGATCGTATCGGGCCGCCTCGGCACCGGCGAGCTTGTCCTGTCGTCGCAGCAGTACGCCGCCGCTCATTCTCGCGATCGGCTCCTTGCCGATTCGCGCCTCGAGTTGACCGGCTTCGAACACAATGCTGTCGGGATCATCGAGCGGGACCCGCGATAGCGTCGGATCCAGAGCCAGCGATTCACCGATGGACGTTTCGCAGGCAAGCCGGTCCGATCCGTGCGCACAGGTGACCGCCAGCAGGCAGCAAGCAAGAATTGGTGGCTTCGCAGACAATTTCGAGGTCCGGTCACGTAGGGGCAGTGCAAATATGACCGGGATGTTAGCATGCATTTCGTGTGTTACCTTCGCATAGTTTTTTAGGCGCTTCAACGCGTTACGGAGAACTCATATCGATATTCCGAAGGCTGCCAGTGACGACCGCCTGGCCGCGCTGAAAGACTGGATCAACAGCATCGATGCGGTAGTCGGCTGCGAACCGACTCCGGCATCCGGTGATGCGAGCTTTCGGCGATATTTTCGATTGCGGGCCGGGGCTGAGAGTTTCATCGTCATGGACGCGCCGCCCGGGCAGGAAGACTGCCTGCCGTTTGTGCGCGTGGCGGGTTACCTCGAGGCGATGCGACTCAACGCACCGCGAGTTATCGCTGCGAATCTCGACGACGGATTTCTGCTGCTTACCGACCTGGGATCGCGCCTGTACCTCGATGAACTGCGGCGCAATCCTGGCGCCGCCGAGCGGCTGTACGCAGACGCGATAGCCGCGCTTCTCACGATGCAGCGTCGTGGCACGGCTTACCAGGCATCGCTGCCGCCATACGACGATGAACTTCTGCGGTTCGAACTGTCGCTCTTTCATGACTGGCTTTGCGGCAAGCACCTGCAGCTATCGTTCACCGCCGCGGAAGAAGCGGCTTGGCAAACGTGTTGCGACATGCTGGTAGACAACGCGCTGCATCAGCCGCAGGTTTTCGTGCACCGCGACTACCACTCGAGAAATCTGATGATCACCGGCGATGATAATCCCGGCATTCTCGACTTTCAGGATGCCGTTGAAGGTCCGCTCACTTACGACCTGGTGTCACTGCTCAAAGACTGTTACGTGCGCTGGTCGGCCGAGCAGGTCAGGCATTGGGCGCTGGAGTTTTACCGCGCGCTCGACCGGTCGATGCGCGTGCAGGTCGACGAAATGCAGTTTCGTCGCTACTTCGAACTCATGGGCGTGCAGCGGCATCTGAAGGCTGCGGGGATTTTCGCGCGACTCAATCACCGTGATGGCAAAGCAGCCTACATGGCCGATATTCCACGCACATTGTCGTATGTCATTGAGCTCGGCCCGCATTACGAGGAGCTGCAGTTTCTCGTTCGACTCGTCGAGCAGCAGGTGTTGCCGACACTGGTTAGCGCATCATGAATGCCATGATTCTTGCCGCAGGGCGCGGAGAGCGTTTGCGACCATTGACCGATAACATTCCCAAGGCTCTCGTCGAAATTCGTGGGCGGAGTTTGCTTGAAAGGCACCTTGCCAGTATGCGAGATGCCGGCGTAGAAACCGTCGTTATCAATCTGGGCTGGCTGGGCGCCGAGATTGTCAGCCGTGTCGGCTCCGGTGCTCGTTACGGCCTGCAGGTTATCTATAGCCAGGAAGGCGACAATGTCCTCGAGACCGGCGGCGGCATTCACAAGGCGTTACCGCTGCTGGGCAACAAGCCTTTCCTGGCCGTGAACGCGGATGTTTACACGGACATGCCGGTTCCACGGACCGAATTGGCTGATGAGATCCTGGCTCATCTCGTCATGGTGCCGACGCCGGCCTATCGTACGCACGGTGATTTCGACCTGCAGGAAGGGCTGATTCGCAATAGCGATGTAGCAAAGCTGACGTTCAGCGGTATCGCAATCTATAGACCGGAGTTTTTCCACGACTGCGAAGCAGGCAGATTTCCGCTGGCTCCCATGCTGCGCGAAGCAGTCGACGCCGGCCAGGTATCGGGCGAACTTTACGAGGGACTTTGGGCTGACGTTGGCACGCTGGCGCGACTTGACGCACTCAATCGAACCTAGCCGCGGGTAGTTCGTCGTTGCTACGGACGACGGTCGCGTCAGCAAAACCCGAATGACGCAGGAAATGCGGCAGCAGCCGCGGCCATACATCACCGAGATTCGTATCGACGCCGAGTCTTCGCAGATCGGTCATCTCGAGTTCACTGTATCCGCAGGGATTGATACGTGAAAATGGCTCCAGATCCACATCGACGTTAAGAGCCATGCCGTGAAAACTGCAGCCCCTGCGAA
>JAOTWB010000004.1 GCA_029863125.1 Gammaproteobacteria bacterium | reverse complement strand
CACGATCAGCGCTTTCAGGTCGATGTCGATCCCGCATTCGATCAGGATCCTGACGACGCCGAGCGCAGCCCGACGCAGCCCGAAAGGGTCACGATTGCCGCTTGGCGTCTTGCCGATCGAAAATACGCCCGCCAGCGTATCAAGCTTGTCGGCGATGGCCAGGACCTGGCCAAGCGCCGTTGCGGGCAAGTCATCGCCGGCAAAGCGCGGGCGATAGTGTTCGCCGATGGCCTCGGCAACGTCATCGGGCTCGCCGTCGGCCAGCGCATAGTAGCGGCCCATGGTGCCCTGCAGCTCGGGGAACTCGCCGACCATACCGGTCAGCAGGTCGCATTTCGCAAGCGCGGCGGCGCGTCCGACCAGGCCTTTGTCCAGCTCGAGCCTTGCCGCCAGCCAGCCGGCGAGCGCGTCGATACGGCGACTCTTGTCGTGCAGACTGCCGAGGCCGCGCTGATAGATAACCTCACGTAATGCGCCAGTTCGGCTATCCAGCGGTCGCCGACGGTCGCTGTCCCAGAAAAACGCGGCGTCGGCCAGGCGTGGGTGAATGACACGCTCGTTGCCGTCGCGCACCTGGTCGGGATCCGTGCTTTCGAGATTCGCAACGGTAATGAAGCACGGCAGCAGCGCACCCTTGTCGTCGGCAACGGGGAAATATCGCTGGTGGCTTGTCAGCGTCGAGACGACCACTTCGCGCGGCAGCGCGAGATACTTTTCATCGAAGCGCCCCAGGATCGGAACCGGCCACTCGACCAGCGCCGCAACTTCGTCGTAAAGAGACTCACCGTCGACAACCCGGCCGCCGGCATCGGCCGCCGTGGCGCTGACGCCGTCCCGAATCATTTGACGGCGACGCTCGAAGTCGGCGATGACGTGACCTTCTTTTTCAAGCGTATCGAGATATGCATTCGGCGCGGCAACGACAATCGGTCCCGGCGAGTGAAAGCGATGACCCCGCGACACGTTGCCGGACGCGATTTCCATGACCGGCGCCTCGATGATGTCCCTGCCGTGCAGCAAGACCACCCAGTGCACGGGGCGCACAAACTCCGCGTTGCCCGCACCCCAGCGCATGCGGCGTGGAATCGGCAGCGCGGTCAAGGTCCGCTCGATCAGGGCAGGCATCAGGTCGGCGGCTGTACTGCCTTGCTCGACGACGTCAAACGCCAGCCATTCGCCTTTGCTCGTCTTCCTGCGCCGGAGGTCCGACACGCGGACGCCGCATTTCCGTGCGAACGCTTCGGCGGCTGATGTCGGCTTACCGTTATTGTCGAAGGCAATCGTGATCGGCGGGCCCTTGTGTTCGACCTTGCGGTCCTGCTGTTGCCGGGCAAGGTCGTCAACGCGGACGGCGAGACGGCGCGGGCTTGCATAAGCATGCACGGCGCCGTGATCGAGGGACGCTTCGTCGATGGCGGCAGCGAGACCGTCACCGAACGCTTCCATCAGCGACCGTAGCGCTTTGGGCGGCAGTTCTTCAGTCCCGACCTCGACCAGGAAATCATCGTTCCCGCTCATTTTGCCGACGCCTCGTCGGCGACCGATTTCAACATCGGGAAACCAAGCGCCTCCCGGCTGGCGTAGTAAGCGTCGCAGATTGAGCGCGATATTGTCCGGACGCGCAGGATAAAACGCTGCCTCTCCGTCACGGATATAGCCTGCCTTGCGTCGAGCAGGTTGAAGGTATGTGACGCCGTGAGCATTTGCTCGTAGGCGGGTAAAGCGAGGCCCAGCGCAATGAGCCGCTGGCTTTCGCGCTCCGCGTGATCGAAGGCATCAAACAGTGTCTCGACGTCGGCTTCTTCGAAATTGTAGCGGGACTGTTCGACTTCGTTCTGGTGATAAACGTCGCCATACGTTATGCGACCCAGGGGCCCGTCCGTCCAGATGAGGTCAAAAATGCTTTCCACGTTTTGCAGGTACATGGCCAGGCGCTCGAGACCGTAGGTGATCTCGCCCGTTACCGGACGACATTCGAGGCCGCCGACCTGCTGGAAGTAGGTGAACTGCGTAATCTCCATGCCGTTCAGCCAAACCTCCCAGCCAAGGCCCCAGGCGCCGAGGGTCGGAGACTCCCAGTTGTCTTCCACGAAACGAATGTCGTGCACGAGGGGGTCGATACCGATGGCGCGCAGCGAACCAAGGTACATGTCCTGAATGTCGAGCGGCGAGGGCTTGATTACGACCTGGTATTGATAGTAATGCTGCAGGCGAAAAGGATTATCGCCGTAGCGACCGTCGGTCGGTCGCCGGCTGGGCTGCACGTATGCCGCGGACCAGGGCTCGGGACCAACCGCGCGCAGAAACGTGGCCGGGTGAAAGGTGCCCGCGCCCATCTCCATGTCGTAGGGCTGCAGGATGACACAGCCGCGCTCGGCCCAGTATTGCTGTAGTGCAAGAACCAGGTCCTGAAAGCTCAGCTTGTTTGTTGTTGTGTTGGCACTCATCGCAGGCATCGCGGCCGCTCAAAGGCGCGAAGTATAACGGCTGGGCGCGTCCGGTAGGAGGCCCTGCGGCGCGGGCGTCAAAATAACGGCGCCACGCCGTGCGCCATCCGGGTGCAAGACTGCTTCTTTTGCACTAGAATGGTGCGGAAACGGGGCGACCCGCACCATTATGGTGCAGTCCTGCCGCCGTTACATCGGAAAAATGGAAAAAAAACAAGGCATTAGCATAAACGCCTTTTTGGCACGCTAAGTGCAGATAACGGCGTCTAACGGGTCGCATTTGGCGGCCACTTTATTTCGCGCAACAACAACCTGGAGGAAAGATCCATGACGCCCGCAGAGGTACTCGCCCAAATCAAAGAGGCAGAGGTCAAGTTTGTCGATTTTCGTTTCACGGACACGATTGGCAAAGAACAACACGTAACAGTGCCCGCACACACGGTCGACGACGACCTGTTCGAGGACGGCAAAATGTTTGACGGGTCCTCCATTTCAGGGTGGAAAGGGATCAACGAGTCCGACATGATCCTGATGCCGGATCCCGCTTCCGCGGTACTCGATATTTTTCCCGACGAACTCACGATGAATCTGCGCTGCACGGTCGTCGAGCCTGCAACGATGCAGGGCTATGATCGCTGCCCGCGTTCGCTGGCCGACCGCGCCGAGGCGTACCTGAAGTCAACGGGCATCGCCGATGCCGCCTATTTTGGTCCGGAGAACGAGTTCTTCGTGTTCGATAATGTGTCGTGGGACGACAGCATGCAGGGTGCATTTTACAAAGTCGACTCGGACGAGGGCGCGTGGAATACGGACCGCAGCCTGGAAGAGGGCAACACGGGTCATCGGCCAACCGTAAAAGGCGGTTATTTCCCCGTGCCACCCGTCGATTCGTTGCACGACATACGCGGCGCCATGTGCCTTGCGCTCGAGGAGCTCGGCGTCGTGACGGAGGTGCACCATCACGAGGTCGCGACGGCAGGCCAGTGCGAAATCGGCGCGAAATTCAACACGCTGGTGCGCAAAGCCGATGAAGTGCAGATCCTCAAATACGTCGTTCACAACGTCGCGCACGCGTACGGCAAGACCGCAACGTTCATGCCCAAACCACTCGTGAACGACAACGGCAACGGCATGCACGTGCACCAGTCCCTGTTCAAGAAGGGCAAGAACCTGTTCTCGGGCGATGGCTATGGCGGACTGTCCGAGACGGCGCTGTTTTATATCGGCGGCGTTATTAAACACGCAAAAGCCATCAACGCATTCACCAACCCGTCGACCAACAGCTACAAGCGCCTGGTACCCGGTTTCGAGGCGCCGACGATTCTCGCGTATTCGGCGCGCAATCGTTCGGCGTCCATTCGCATTCCCTATATCGCCAATCCCAAGGGCCGGCGTATCGAGGTGCGCTTTCCGGACTCGATGGCAAATCCCTACCTCGCTTTCTCTGCAATGATGATGGCGGGCCTCGACGGCATCCAGAACAAGACCCACCCCGGTGATGCCATGGACAAGGATCTGTACGACCTGCCGCCCGAGGAAGAAAAACAGCTGCAGCTGGTTGCGTTCTCGCTCGACGAGGCCCTGGAATCGCTTGATGCAGATCGGGACTTTCTCAAAGCCGGCGACGTTTTTAGTGACGACCTGATCGACGCGTATATTGAGCTCAAGATGGGCAATGTCACGCGCCTCCGAATGACGACGCATCCGGTGGAATTCGACATGTATTACAGCCTGTAAGGGCGAAAGACGAGGGCCGGGCGACATTATGTCGCCCGGCTACTAGCCCGAAGAACCCCGACGCTGCTATGCTCATTCAATGGCAATACGAGCAATTTTCATTCTCCTGGGACTGTTTGTCGCCAGCAGCGCGCTGGCAGATACCTACAAGTGGACGGACGAAGACGGCGTCGTCCATTTCTCCGATCGGCCGCACCCTGGAGCGGAAATCGTGCGGCTGGATAAATCACGCAGCCGCTCGCAGACGGCCAGACCGACGACGAGCCCTGCACCGGACGCGGAAGCGAGCGGTGCTGTTGCGCAGCCGTTTAGCTATACGAGTCTCGAGATCGTTGCCCCGGCGGCGGAAGAAACGCTGTGGAACATAGAGGGCATCCTGAACGTATCGCTGGCACTGAGCCCGGCGCTGCAGCCGAACCACGAGGTACGGGTTTATTTCGACGGGGTGGCGCGGACGGTCGAGGGGACGACCTTCCAGCTGCAGGAGGTCTACCGCGGCGTTCACAACATCCAGGCGGAGGTGCTGGACGAAGCGGGCAACCTCATGATTCGCAGTCTGCCGAACCGGTTTTACGTGCAGCAGAACACGGTAAGGTTCCGCTAGGCGAGACAGCGGCCGGCCGTCCCGGCGAAGGCGGCTCCGGCAATGGCGGAACGCTCCGCCGTAATGCGATCAATATCGTTGACTCCTTGAGCTCGGGTATCGTCCTGCTGGACGAGCACCTCCTTATTGTCGGAATCAACCCGGCTGCTGAAAATATTCTGGGCATCAGTCAGCAGCGCGCTTACGGCAAGTCGCTGCTGCGACTTGTCGACGACGAACCCGAAATGCGCGACATCCTGAGTCGCGTAATGTCCACCGGAGACTACTATGCGAACGAGATGCGGCTTGCCCCGACCGAGGTGCACGCCCATGAAAGAATTGTGGATTGCCGGGTATCACCGATCGCAACGAGCGACGCGTGTGTGCTTGTCGAAATCACGGACGTCACGCGCCGCTCACAGATCAGCCGCGAAAACGCCCTGTTGATTCAGCACGGTGCCGGGCGACAGATGATTCGGCAGCTGGCGCATGAAATAAAAAATCCCCTGGGCGGGATACGCGGCGCAGCGCAGCTGCTCGAGCGGCAGCTTTCCGACGAGGAACTCCGTGAGTATACCGACGTTGTCATCAGTGAAACGGATCGGCTGGCTGCGCTGGTCAATACGCTGCTGGGACCGGGTGGCCCGCCGAACAAGGAGCCCGTCAACGTCCATGAGCTGCTCGAATACGTCGTCAGAATCGTGGAGGCGGAGCATGATAAAGCGCCGAGAATTCGACGGGACTATGATCCGGGACTACCGGCGATAGATCTCGACCGGGACCAGATGGTACAGGCGTTTCTGAACCTGGTGCGCAATGCCTGTGCCGCGCTGGACGGCCAGGGCACGCTGACGCTCAGAAGCCGGGCGGCGACCAATTACACGATCGGCGACATTCGACACCGGGTCATTGCTTCGATCGAGATCGAAGACGACGGCCCCGGCATCCCGCGCGACCTGCAGGACTCGGTTTTCTACCCGCTGGTCACGAGCCGTCCCGAAGGCACGGGCCTCGGCTTGCCGGCGGCACAGGAACTGATTAGCCGTCACGACGGGCTGATCGAATTCGAAAGCCGCCCTGGCCGCACCGTTTTCTACGTTCGCATTCCGATCAAACATACGGGAGTAAACACCAATGGCTGACGCCCCCTTGAGCGCATGGATCGTGGACGACGACCAGTCGGTGCGGTGGGTGCTGGAAAAAGCCCTCAAGCAGGCCGACATCGAGACCCGCAGTTTCGAGCGGGCCGAACACTTGCTCGAAGCGATCGATGAAGACGCTCCGGATGTCCTGATTACGGACGTACGCATGCCGGGGATGAGCGGTATCGCGCTCCTCGAGCGGCTGCGCGGCAGCCTTCCGGACCTGCCGATCATCGTGATCACGGCGCATTCGGATCTCGAAAGCGCCGTCGCCGCTTACAAGGGCGGTGCGTTCGAGTACCTGCCGAAACCCTTCGATATCGATGAGGCCGTCGAACTCGTGCGCAAGGCCGCAAACGTCACCGGCAAGAGCGGCCACGTGCCGGCGACGCCAACCGACGGCATTGCTTCGATGATCGGACAGGCACCGGCTATGCAGGAGGTCTTTCGCTCGATCGGCCGACTGGCGGGCACGAGTATGACCGTTCTGATTACCGGTGAATCTGGCACGGGCAAGGAGCTCGTCGCACGCGCCCTGCACGATCACAGCCCGCGCGCCGATAAGCCTTTCGTTGCGCTGAACACGTCTGCGATTGCCGCGGAACTCCTCGAGTCCGAGCTTTTCGGGCACGAGAGGGGCGCATTTACGGGCGCCGATTCCCGGCGCATCGGGCGCTTTGAGCAGGCCGATGGCGGCACGCTGTTCCTGGACGAGATCGGCGATATGTCGCCGGCGCTGCAAACGCGACTGCTGCGGGTTCTCGCCGAAAGCGAGTTCTATCGCGTGGGCGGGCAGACCCCGATCAAGGTGGACGTCCGCGTTATCGCGGCAACCAACCAGGACCTCGCGCGGGCGGTGAAGGAGTCCCGCTTCCGCGAAGACCTTTTTCACCGCCTGAATGTGATACGCATAAATACGCCGCCGCTACGGCAGCGGCGCGATGATATCCCGCTGTTGCTCAAACACTACCTGGCCGAAGCCGCAAACGAGCTTGGCGCGGCAGCAAAAACCATCGACGACGAGGCGATGCATGCACTCAAGGCGTTTGCGTGGCCCGGCAACGTGCGCCAGTTGGTGAACGCGAGTCGCCGGCTAACGGTAACGGCGCCCGGCAGCGTAATCACTGCGGAGGACATTCCGGGCGACCTCGGCGGCAGCGAGTCGCCGAAGCGCGCCGCGAAGGAGTGGACGCGAGTATTGGCGGCATGGGCCGAGCGCGAGCTGCACGACGGCGATGCGCCTTTGCTCGATACGGCGCTGCCGGAATTCGAAAAGACGCTGATCGAGACCGCGATGTCCCAGACCAACGGCCACCGGCAGGAGGCGGCAAAACTGCTGGGGTGGGGAAGGAACACGCTGGCAAGAAAAATGAAGGCGCTACAGCTGGACTAGATCGACCGCGGCGCGGGCCGGCCGGGCGGTACCGAATACGGCGCCGCTCAGCGTATGTTCGAATGCGTCCTTATGACGCGCAGGAGATCAAAGCGCGTGATCGCGCCGACGATCTTGCCGTTTTCGACGACCGGAAGGCGCCGGAACTTGTTGGCCAGGAACATGCCCGCAATATAGTAGATGTCGACCGTGGGAGGTACGGTCACAACGTCCCTGGTCATGTACTCCGCGACGGTTGCGTCAGTGGGAGGCTCACCCTGAACGCCTTCGGTGACCAGCTTGAGCAGGTCTGTTTCGGTGATGATACCTACCAGCTCGCCGTCCGAGTCCACCACCGGCGCGCCGGTGACTCGATGACGCAGGAGAAAATCGACGGCTTCCATGATGCGGGTATCGGGGCTGAGGGTGGGCACGACGGTATCCATGTAAGTACCGATCTTGGGCATGCTCTTCATTTGCCTCTCCCGAGAGTTTGTCCAATGGATGTACTAGCTTATGCCATGTCGTAGCGTTGGTGGGGACATTCTTAATTTAATGTATTTAGTACATTAAATTAAGAATGTCCGCATTCAAGTCTGCAGCGAGCCGACCAGCTCCGCAATGGACCTCATCCCGTGGCGCCCGAGGTAATCGACGATACCTGCGTTGATCTTTTTGCAGACGAGCGGATCGTAGAACAGCGCCGTGCCGATGCCTACTGCTGAGGCCCCGGCGACGATAAACTCGATCGCGTCTTTGGCGGTCGTAATGCCGCCCTGCCCGATAATGGGAATGTCGTGCCGTTTCGCGACCCCGAAAACCTGGTGCACCTTGAGCAAAGCGATGGGCTTTATCGCCGGCCCGGAAAGCCCGCCGCGCACATTGCCGATAATCGGCCGTCGGGTCTCGCCGTCGATAGCCATGCCCATAACCGTGTTGATCACGGCAAAACCATCGGTGCCGGCCTCGATGCACAGGCGCGCGTTTTCCTCAATGTCGGTCTGGTTCGGCGACAGCTTGGTGATAACAGGTTTTGTCGTCTGTTCTCGACAGGCAGCGACGACGCGCGCCGACATCTCCGGATCGTTGCCGAACTGAACGCCACCTTCCCTGACGTTCGGGCATGAGATGTTGATTTCGATTGCATCGATGTCCGAGTCGTCGAAGCGCTTTGTGACGCGCTCATATTCTTCGATCGTCGAGCCCGACACATTCGCAAAAAAGCGAGTCTCCGAAAAATCGAGGCCCGGCAATATTTCATCGACAACCCTGTCTACGCCCGGATTCTGCAGGCCGATCGCATTCAGCATGCCCTCCGGTGTTTCGCAGACGCGATGCGGCGGATTGCCGAGGCGCATGTCGCCTGTCGTGCCCTTGAGGACCACGGCGCCGACGTCCTCGTTGGAGAAGCCAACGACACGCGTATATTCCTCGCCGAAACCAACGCAACCCGATAGCAGGACAATGGGCGAAGCCATCGATACGCCGCACAAATCAGTGTGTAATAGAGCGCTTGACATGGCAGCGGCATTCTACAGGGTTTTATATGTTTAGCCTTATCCTTTACGAGCCTGAAATACCGCCCAACACCGGCAACATTATTCGCCTTTGCGCAAACACGGGTGTGCAGCTGCATCTCGTCGAACCGCTGGGGTTCGAACTCGATGCGCCGAGGCTCAAACGGGCCGGGCTCGACTACCGCGAGTTTGCGAGCGTGACGACACACGCATCGCTCGACGATTGCTTAGAAGCGCTCGGCGGGCCCCGCGTTTTCACCCTGAGCACGCGCGCCGCTACGCGCCATGACGCGCCGGAATTCAGACAAGGGGATGCGTTTCTTCTCGGGCCGGAGACGCGGGGGCTGCCGCAGGCCGTGCTCGAGTCGGTACCTCGGGAACAGCGACTGCGGCTACCGATGACAGCAAACAGTCGCAGCCTCAATCTGTCGAACGCAGCCGCGGTCCTCGTCTACGAGGCCTGGCGGCAGCTGGGGTTTGCGGGCGGTCGTTAGCGCGGGCGGCTGCGGCCGGGGCGTTCCTATTCGGGCTTGAGCTGCCGGGTCATCAGCGTCTCGACGGCTTCGCGCGGCGAGGCTCCCTCATAAAGGATCCGGTAGATCTGATCGCAAATCGGCATTTCGATGCCAAGCTCGTCGGCGACTTCCTTGACGGCTTCCGCCGCCATGACGCCCTCGACAACCTGCTGGATTTCTGCCCTGGCCTCGTCCACGGTCATGCCTTTCGCCAGCGCCAATCCCATACGCCGGTTTCGCGAGAGATTGTCCGTACAGGTCAGCACGAGGTCGCCCATGCAGGCCAGGCCCATAAAGGTCTCTTTGCTGGCGCCGAGCGCAACGCCAAGACGCGTCATTTCGACGAGACCGCGATTGATCAACGCAATCCTCGTATTGGCGCCGAACCCCAGGCCATCGGACATGCCGGCACCGATTGCGAGGACGTTCTTTACGGCGCCCCCGACTTCGACACCGATCATGTCATCGGAGGTGTAGGCGCGAAACTTGTCGCTGGACAAGCCGACGGCCAGCGCTTGCGCAAAGTCGCTGTTGTTGGCGGCGATAGTCAGCGCGGTCGGCAGTCCCTCAGCAACCTCTTTGGCAAACGTCGGTCCCGACAACACGGCCATCGGGCGCTCGGCGCCAAGCACTGCGGCCGCCACCTGGTGCGGCAACTTGCCGGTGTGCAGCTCAAAGCCCTTGGTGGCCCAGCACACGCGGGACTCCGGGTTCAGGAATGGTTTGATCGCCGTCAGCGTATCGCGCAGGCCGTGACTGGGCACTGCGATGAGAATGTCCCGCGCGCCCTCGAGGCATTCCTCCAGTTTCGGGTAAGCAACGAGGTTCGCGGGAAAGCGGACGCCGGGAAGGTAGCGTGTGTTTTCGCCGCTGGCCGCCATGGCCTCCAGCTGATCGAGCTCGAGGAGGCCGCCCAGCCTGACGTCGCAACCGCTGCGGGCAAATTGGAGCGCCAGCGCGGTTCCCCACGAACCGGCGCCGATGACGGCAACCTTTTGCGGTGCGCCGTTCTTAATCAGTGTTTCTCCGCATCCTCGGCGGTAGCGGTCATCTGCTGCTGCTTCGACTGCATGTACAGGGCGTCAAAATTGATGGGCTGCAGAACGAACTCCGGGAAGCCGCCCTTTTGAATCATCGAGGCGATCGACTCGCGGGCATACGGGAACAGGATATTGGGACAGAAGCTGCCGACGATCGCCTGCAGCTCCTCGCCCTCGTAGCCGGCAATTTCAAAAAGGCCGGCCTGCTGCAGCTCCACGAGGAAACAGGTCTTGTCAGCTTCTTTTGCTTCGATGGTAATGGTCAGCACGATTTCATGGAGATCGTCTTCAACGGCCTTGTGCGCGCTGCGAAGGTTGAGGTTCGTCTGCGGCTTCCATTCATCCCGCCGGAAAATTGTCGGGGACTGCGGTGATTCGAATGAAAAATCTTTCATGTAGATTTTTGTAATCGACAAACGCTTTTCAGCGGTTTTTTCTTCTTCTGCCATGGTTCGTCCTGTTATCTAATCGATGGCCGCCGCATCAGCCGGCAAGCATTTTATCGAGCTCCCCACTCGTGTCGAGAGCGCTTAGTTCGTCGAAGCCGCCAATAGCCGTATCGCCGATAAATATTTGCGGCACCGTTCGGCAACCGCTTCTTTCCCGCATTTCTTCGAGCAGCGAGGGATCGTCGGTGACGATTATATCCTCAAATTCGATACCCCTTCGCGTAAGCAGCATCCGTGCAGCGCCGCAAAAAGGGCAGCTCGTATTGCCGTACATCGTAACCGGCTTGCTGCTATTGCTGGTGCCCACTTTTTTATCGCTTCTTTTGCTTTTCCGACTTGCTGCGGGTTTTTTTGCCGGTTACGACAGGCAGTCCCGCCTGGCCCCAGCCCGACATTCCGCCTTTCAGGCCAAAAACACTTTCGAACCCTGAGTTACGGAGCTTTGTGACCGTTCGTGTGGTCGTAATGCCGGCGTCACAAACAGCAACGATCGGCGTCGACTTGTATTTGGAAAGCTGTTCGATCTTGGCGTCCAGCTCGTCGGCGGGAATGTTCCTTGCGTTGACGATATGGCCGCGCGCGAAAGCGTCCGGGCTGCGAATGTCTATGACAAGCGCATCGTTGTTGATCAGCTTGACGGCGTCGCCGGCTTCCACGTTCACGAGTCCGCTGGCCTTGCGGCGCAACTCCGTGAAGACCACAAGAAAAAAGCTGATCATCAGTGCGGACACCAGCAACACGTGGTTGCTCGTGAATTCTAGAAATTTGTCCATGAATCAATAATTTCGGCGCGCGCGCGGGCGCCTTGGCGATATCTAAAGGCGAGATTATACGCGTATTGGCGGGCGGTCACAGCCTCGAGGCCCTACACTCGCGCTCATGACGTGGCGAATCATGTGTATAGCAGTGCTGCTGGCCGTTGCCGCGGCCGGGCAGGCGCAGGATGCAGATGGCGAGCTGACCAAGGTCAAGGAGCGCGAACTGGAAAGCGTCCGCGAGCGCATCAGCGCGCTCAAGGAGAGCATGGATGCGGGCGCTGCCGAGCGAGATCGATTGACCGCGGAGCTGCAGGAGGCCGAAATAGCGATTTCGGAGCAGCGCATTCGGCTAAAGGAAATAGAGCGCCAGCAACGTCATGCGACCGACAGGAAGCAGGAACTCGATGCCGAGCTCGCAGAGCGCGAGGCCCATCTCGACGAGGAGTCCAGGGCGCTCGCCGCACAGCTGCGCGCTGCGTACATGAGCGGTAGCCAGGAGAAGATAAGGCTGCTGCTAAATCAGCGCGACCCGGCGATGCTGGGCCGGCTGATGGTCTACTACCGGTATCTGAATGACTACCGGGCCGACAACATCGAGGCCGTCGTAGCAGAAATCCGCAGACTTGATACGCTCCGGAGCCAGATCGCTGCGGAGGAAGCCCGCCTCGGCGAACTGGCGCAGACGCGTTATGCCGAGCTGACGAAGCTCAACGGATCGCAGGAAGAAAGGGCGACGCTACTCGCTGCGCTGCGACAAAAAATCCGCAGCGAAGGCGAGGAAGTCGAGCTTCTCGCAGCCCAGGAAAAAGACCTGACACGACTCATTGCGGAGCTGACCAGCATACTGTCCGACTACCCGATCAGCTCCGAAGAACCGTTCAGCGCGCACAAGGGAAAGCTGACCTGGCCGGTCGCCGGCACGTTGCTGCATGATTTCGGCCAGCCTCGGGTTGGTGGCAGCATTAAGTGGAACGGCGTGGTTCTGGCAGCGCCTCGCGGCCGTGAGGTCCGGGCGGTTTATCATGGTCGGATTGCGTTTGCGGACTGGCTGGCCGGAATGGGACTGCTTGTCATTGTTGATCATGGTGACGGTTACATGAGCCTTTACGGCTATAACGAGACCATCCTCAAGGACACGGGCGACTGGGTGGCGCCGGGCGACGTTATTGCAACTGTCGGCGATAGCGGCGGACAATCGCAGGCGGGACTGTATTTCGAGCTTCGGCGCGGCAAGCAGCCGGTCAATCCGCGTCAGTGGGTAACGCGGCGCCCCGGAGGCAAAAGTTGAAAGAGCGGCCTTTGTCCGCTGCTCTGATCATGATGCTGTGCTAAGGTCGGTGATCCTGTCATGAGAGCCAGCGCGGCCGTGTCACGGAAAAAAATATGTCGTTGAAAGTTCGTGCAATTCTCGTCGCTGTCATCGGTCTGGTATTGGGCCTCAGCCTGTCTGTTGGCGGCGGCCTGATCGGCGGCCAAAGGACGCTCGACAAAGAAGAGCTCGCCTGGCAACAGGCGCGTTTGTTTGCAGAAGTCCTGGAGCGCGTCAAGCAGGATTATGTTGAGCCGGTCGACGATGCGGTGTTACTCGAGAGCGCAATTCGCGGCATGGTTAGCGACCTGGATTCGCACTCCCAGTATCTCGACGCGCGCGAGTACCACGATATTCGCATCAGCACCATGGGCAGTTACTCGGGCATAGGCATCGAGGTTGACGAGGTCGACGGCGTGCTGCGGGTCGTAACGCCTATTGCCGGTTCGCCAGCCGCGCGTTCCGGTATTCGCAGCGGCGACCAGATTATCGCGGTGGACGGTGTTGCCATCGAAATGGCGAGCCTGCAGCGGACGGTCGGACGCTTGCGAGGACAGGCCGGCTCCAAGGTGACGGTTACCGTATTGCGCGATGACGTTGCGATAGAGCACGAAATGCGCCGACAGCTTATCCGCGTTGCGAGCGTGCACAAGGAGCTGCTGGCACCATCTTTCGGCTATATTCGCGTAAGCCAGTTCAGCGACAATACGGCGCGGGAACTCGGCCGGGCCGTTGACGAGCTGCAGGCAGCCAGCGGGGGCATGCTGGAGGGACTCGTACTGGATTTGCGCAATAATCCCGGGGGCGTTCTCGACGCCGCCGTTGATGTCTCGGATCTTTTCCTGGATTTCGGCGTCATCGTGTCGGCCGACGGTCGATCATTCGACTCGCGCTTCACGCGTTCGGCGCATCGCGGGGACGTTCTTGACGGTGCCAACATGGTCGTGCTCGTTAACAATGGTTCCGCATCGGCATCGGAGATCGTCGCAGGCGCACTGCAGGACCACGAGCGTGCGCTGATCCTGGGTACGCCGACGTTCGGTAAAGGGCTGGTGCAGACCGTTATGCCGCTGTCCAGGGGCCGCGCAATAAAGCTTACGACGTCTCGATACTACACGCCGTCCGGAGACTCGATACAGGATGTTGGTATCGAGCCGGACATCTTCGTCGAGGATACGCCGGGCTATCCGGACCTCACTCTCTCCGGTGTCGTCGATCGCGAAGCCGACGCGCAGCTGGCAGAAGCGATCGAATACCTGCAGCCTCGCCCGGTAATGCACAGCAACGCTCAATGAGCTGGACACGAGCCTGTCTTGCGGCGTCGATGCTGCTGATTGCCTCGTTCAGCGGGGCAGCGGTACAACAGGCCAGGGTCGCTATCATCATCGATGACCTCGGCTACCGGCTCGAAGCCGGCCGGCGGGCGATCGCGCTGCCGGGCCCGCTGGCATTCGCCGTGCTGCCGGGGACACCGCGGGCAGCAGCGCTCGCGGACTGGGCGCATGCACAGGGCAAGGAGGTGCTGCTGCACCTGCCCCTGCAGGCGAACGCCGAAGACAGGGACAACGAACCGATCGGCATCCATCTCGATATGAGTCGACAGGCGGTTAATGCCACCTTTGCAGCGGCAATGCAGGCGGTCCCGCACGTGGTCGGTGTCAATGGCCACAGGGGCAGCCTACTGACAAGACATCCCGGCCACATGCTGTGGCTGATGGAAGAGATCCGCGCACGCCATGGCCTGTTTTTCGTCGACAGCTATACAACCGCGCAAAGCGTCGCCATGCAGATGGCCACGGAAGCCGGCGTCCAGGCCGTGCGACGCGACGTATTTCTCGATCCGGACCCGTCGCCCGCGACCGTCGCGCGGCAGTTTGAGCGCATGAAACGGCTGGCGAAAAAGCGGGGTGTCGTGGTCGCAATTGGCCACCCTTACGAGACAACGCTGGCTCTACTCGAAAAAGAGCTGCCGAAACTGAGCCAGCAGGGTATCGAACTGGTCACAATCAGCGAACTCGTGCGATGACGTGGTACGAAGAGAGGGTGTTGCCGACCCTGATCAACCTCGCCTGCAGCGTCAAGCCGGCCCGCAAGCAGCGCGAGAAAATCGTGCCGCGCGCGACAGGCGACGTGCTTGAAATAGGGTTTGGCAGCGGCCTCAATCTACCGTATTACGATCGTCGCAAGGTTCGCCGCGTTTGGGGGCTGGAGCCATCCGCCGGCATGCGCCGCCTTGCGAGGAAAGCCATCGCCCGGTCTTCGCTGGAGGTGGAGTTAATCGATCTGCCGGGAGAGGAGATACCCCTCGACGACGATAGCGTCGACACCGTCCTCGTGACCTACACGTTGTGCACGATTCCGGAAGTCGCGGAAGCGCTGCGCGGAATGCGCCGTGTCCTCAAGCCGCAGGGACGGCTGCTGTATTGCGAGCACGGCAAGGCACCGGATAGCAACGTACGGAAGTGGCAGGACCGGCTGAACCCGGCCTGGAAGAAGATCGCCGGCGGCTGCAACATGAATCGCGAGATCGTTGCCCACCTCGAGGAGGCCGGGTTCCTGATCGAAGACGACAACCGGATGTACCTTCCCGGAATCAAGGCACTGACCTATAACTACTGGGGCGCCGCTCGAATTCGTTGAACCGGACCGGGTTTCGACGCTCTAAGCTTAAACGGGACGCCCCTGATTCATGACGATACGCTACGCCACAACCCTCGTAATTTTCCTGCTCGGCTTCGTGCCGTCCGCAGAGGCGCAGGATATGGCCTGTACGATGCAGTACGAGCCGGTGTGCGGCATAGACGGACAGACCTATAGCAACGAATGCGTCGCAAGGCAGGCCGGTATCGAGATCGCGAACAACGGCATCTGTGCGGAACAGGCCAACGGATGCCCGGAGACCTTCGACCCGGTCTGCGCTGTCGATGGCAACACGTACATTAATGAATGCTTCGCGCTCAAGTCAGGCATCGAGATCGCGGGCCTCGGAGCCTGCACGCCGAACGGATGTCCGTCCATCGTGGAGCCCGTCTGCGGCATGAACGGGCGAACATTCATCAATCGATGCGAAGCCGATGCCGAGCGCATTCCCGTGCAGCGCAAGGATCGATGCGACCCGGATAACTGTCCGCGCGTATTTGCGCCGGTCTGTGGCGACGACGGGGTCACCTACGATAACGCCTGCCACGCGGAGAGAGACGGCGTCAAAACGTTCAAACAGGGCATTTGCAACGTGCGGCCATGTCCGAACCTGTTTGTGCCCGTTTGCGGCTTTGACGGCCTGACTTACGGTAATGCCTGCCAGGCGGAACGCCGCGGCGTGCGCGTCGAATATGCCGGTGTTTGCGAGAACCTCGGGGAGAATTGTCCGCGGGAGTACGCGCCCGTGTGCGGCATGGACGGCATTACTTACGACAACGCCTGCCAGCTTGAAAATGCCGGCGTCACGAAAGCATTTGCAGGCGCCTGTCTGGGCGACTAGCCGCGAATTAACTCCAGGCCGGGCGCAGTCGCCCCTTTTCGTCAGCCGTATACGGCAGCCAGACCAGGCCACTGAGCGTGACGGTAATGTCCGTGCTCTTGGCCCGCACGACAACCTCATCAAGCTCTTCGGCCTGTGCATCGAACGCCGTGTCGAGTTCCGCAATCTCTTTTTCGAGAGCGGCATTGAGATCGGCGATTTCCGCCTTCACCCTCTCTGCCGTTTGCATCGCGCGTTCGACGTCGGCCGCTTCTTTGCTTGCACCGCCGGCCGTCTTTATTGCAGACCCGATCTTGGTCGCCGTGGTGCTGGACAACTTCTTGCGGCCAAGCACGGCGCCGAGGATGGCGGTGCCGAAAGAAATAGCCGTATCGAGCTTTTTCTTGCTTGACTGTTGTTTCTCGCGTGAGATGGCCTGTTCGGCGCGAAGCAGGCGATTCTCGAGCGTTGTCACTTTGCCTGCGTAACGTTTACGGATCTTTGCAATCGACTGATCACGGATTTCGCTGGCCGCATCCTGCAGCCTGACGCGAAAATCGCCTTCCGTTTCTCCGGCCGTGGACGTCAGGCGGAATCGCTTGCTCTTGTACAGCGTGATGCTCTCGTTCTGTCGCAGCCAGCGCTGGTAGTCCTTGCTCCAGTGAGCATAGGATTTGGCGTTACTGGCCGCCGCGGGGCAATCCGCGTAGCTGGCGCCTTCGACGCCGGCATCGAGAAGGCTGTCGACCGGGAGGTCGAGCGCCTCACTGTTGTCCCAGTTGATCTCGACCGGACCGTCTTCGAATTCGACGGCGTGCAGAACGTGCCGCTCGTCTTCGATGCCGTAACGGGCGCTCGTGAAAACAATGTCGCCGGCGGCTGCGAGGCGCGGGTGATAAACGATCTCTTCTCCATGCCCCTTGACGAAAAGCTGTTGAATCGATGGCGGTAGTGCCGGTGCGCTTTCATGGCTCTTGCGCTTCGGCTTCGAGACCGCTTTTGCGGCGGCGGCGAGGACGCTTTTGGTTTTCGACATCAACGTGCGGATGTGGTCGCGCGTCAGCGGGCCGGCGAGGTAGGACATCGCCCAGCGCGTATTGAATACGACGGCGGCGTCTTCGTGCACGTTGTGCAGCAGGAAACGCCGTTTGCCGAGCCCGGCAATCGTGCGTTCCATTTGCTGTTTGTCGAAGTTGCCGCCGCTGGCGCCCTCCAGGCCCTCCATGACGCGCGCTTTGTCGCGCTCGGTTTGCAGGCGGCCGATGAACCAGGTGCCCGTATTCGAGAGACCCTTGTAGTCGAGGTCGACCGGGTTTTGCGTCGCCAGAACCAGGCCGAGGCCGTAGGCGCGAGCCTGCTTCAGGAGCGTGAGAAACAGGTTTTTGGACGGCGGATTGGCGACCGGCGGCATGTAGCCGAAAATCTCGTCCATGTAGAGAATGGCGCGCAGGCTCGAAGTGCCTTGCTGGGCGCGCATCCAGGCGATGAGTTCGTTGAGCAACATCGAGACGAAGAACATTCGCTGGGCGTCATCGAGATGAGCGATCGACATGATCGAGATGCGCGGCTTGCCCTCTTCGGTATAGAGGAGATTCTTGGCATTCAGCGGCGTGCCCTGCATCCAGGCTTCGAATCCGGGCGCCGCGAGCAGGTTGTTCAATTGCATCGCAAGCGCAAACCGGTCTTTTGCCGGGAAGAAGGAATCGAGATTCATGACGCCGACCTTGGTAATGGGCGGGTTCTGGATCTCGGCGATCAGGCTCGGCACATCGAGGCTACGGCCTTCACGCCAGGCGTTGTCGAGCAATCGCGATATAAGGATGTGCTCACGACTGGCGACAGGGTCCGCGTCAATATTGAGTAGTGTGAGGATGCCGGTCGCCGTGGACTGTACGCGCTCGCGGTACAGGTCGATGTCGTCAATGAGCGTCTGGTCGGGCGCGGCGAAAGACTGCAGCACCGAGACCGGTACGCCCGAGTTGCTGCCCGGCGTATAGATGGCAAGATCGACGTTTTTTCTGAGCTGTGCAATTCGCTCGCCGGTCTGGCCCCATTCGCCAAGGCCCTTTTTCCAGAGCGCGGCCTGCGCGGCCGCAAACTCGTCGGGCGTCTGACCTTTGTCCGTTGCGGCGCGCGGGTTGATCCAGGGACGAAAGTCCTCGGCCCGGAGCTCGGGAAACGTCAGCAACAGGTTACCCATGTCGCCTTTGGGATCGATCGCTATGACCGGAATATGATCGAGCGCCGCTTCTTCGAGGATGCCTATACCGAGACCGGTTTTACCCGACCCCGTCATGCCTATGATCACCGCATGCGTCGTGAGGTCCTTCGAGTCGTAAAGGACCAGCTCCTCCGTCAGCTTGTCGGCTTCGCCGTCATAGCGTTTGCCGAGATAGAAAGCGCCCAGTTTTTCGAAATCATGCATGGCTAAACTCGTCTTTTAGTCCGAAGTGCTTATGGATAGGTGTAACTGGCCGCGAAGCCGAGCGGCAGGCCGATCGCGTAGTAAATCAGGAGGAAGACCGTCCACGCCCCGAGGAACGACATCGAGTACGGCAGCATCATCGCCGCCAGTGTGCCGATGCCAGTGTTCTTCACGTAGCGCTGGCAGTAAACGACCACGAGCGGGAAATACGGCATCAGCGGCGTGATGATGTTGGTGCTCGAATCACCGACGCGATAAGCCGCCTGCGTCAGGTCCGGAGAAATGCCGAGCGACATCAGCATCGGCACGAATATAGGTGCGAGCATGCCCCACTTGCCGCTGGCCGAGCCGATAAACAGGTTGACGAAGCCCGTCAGCAGGATGATCCCGACGATCGTAATCGCGGGCGGCAGGCCGAGGGCCTTGAGGCCCGCGGCGCCTTCCAGCGCAAGCAGCGTGCCGAGATTCGATGCGCCGAACGCGAACACGAACTGCGCGATGAAGAACATGATGACGAGGTAGTAGGCCATGCTGTGCATCGCATGCGTCATCCCCTCGATGATGTTCTTCGTGCTGGTGAACGAACCGGAGACATAGCCGAACACGATGCCGGGCAGCAGGAATAAAAAGAAGATCAGGGCAACGATGGAGCGCATGATCGGCGCCGAGAAGGTCGCGAGATTGCCGCCGGGGTCTCGCCACGGTGAGGCGTCCGGAATAAGCGTCAGGATCAGAACAACGAGTCCGAGCACCATGGTGATCAGCGCCCAGCGAAGGCCGCGGCGCTCCTCGGGCTTGAGGTCGTGTACTTCGGGCAGGTCTTCGGCATCGCCGTCGATCTCCGTGCCTCGCACGCGCGGCTCGACGATTCGATCAGTAATCCACCATCCGAGCGCCACGATCAGCACGGATGATGCGGTCGTGAAAAAATAGTTGTTGAGGGTGTTGACCTCGATGGTGGGGTCGAGCAGGCGCGCGCCACCTTGCGTCAGGCCCTGCAGCAAGGGATCCAGCGCGCTCGGCACGAAGTTGGCCGAGAAGCCGCCCGAGACGCCGGCGAATGCCGCGGCGATGCCGGCGAGCGGGTGCCGCCCCGCTGCGTAGAAGATCACGCCGCCCAGCGGAATGACGAGCACGTAGCCCGCGTCGACGGCCGAGTGGCTGACGATGCCGACGAGAATCACCATCGGCGTGAGCAGCCATTTTGCCGTGACGTTCAGCAGCGCGCGGATCGCCGTGGTGATGAAGCCCGAATGCTCGGCGACGCCGATGCCGAGCATCGCAACGAGTACCGTACCGACCGGACCGAAAGTGACGAAGTTGTTTACCAGTCCCATGAGGAACGCCGTGAACGCCGATCCGGTGAGCTGGTTGATGATGACGATGGGTTCGCCGGAGCGCGGGTCGATGATGTCGAAGGATACGTACGACAAAAGCCAGGAAAGCACCCAGACGATGAATAGCAGTGCGATGAAAAGCACGGCAGGATCCGGCAGCTTGTTGCCCACGCGTTCGACGGTGCCGAGAAATCCGCCCGGGGCAGTGCTTTGTTGTTGTCTTGTCATGCTTGTCCCCTGCTCTATCGTGGGCGGGGCGCGCCCCGCCTTTGGTTTTATATTACCAGCCGCAGCTCCGGCCTTGGTTCTGCTCCTCGAGATAGCCCATCAGTGGCGCGTAATAGTCGATGATGGCCGTCGCGTCCATCTCTTGTGCGCCCGTGAGTTTCTCGAGTGCATCCTGCCACGGCTCGCTTTGCCCGGAGGCCATCATCGCGTAGAACTTTTCACCGGCCTCTTTGCTTCCGTAGATCGAACAAGTGGCCAGGCCGCCGTCGTGGCCGGCAATTTCACACAGCGCACGCTGGAACTGGAACTGCAGGATGCGCGCCAGAAAGTAACGCGAGTACGGTACGTTTGCCGGGATATGGTACTTGGCGCCTGGATCGAAGTCCGCTTCCGAACGCGCGACCGGTGGCGTAATGCCCTGGTACTTCGTTCTCAGGTCCCACCAGGCCTGGTTGAAGTTCTCCGGCGTTATCCGCCCGGAAAAAACACGCCAGCGCCATTCGTCGACCAGCTTGGCGAATGGCAGGAACGCGATGCTGTCCAGCGCCATTTGCATCTGGCGGTTGATGGTCGCGCGCGGATCTTCCCCGGAGGCGTTGACGAGGCCGACTTCCGCCAGGTAACCCGGCGTCATCGACAGCGTGATCGTATCGCCGATGGCCTCGTGGAAGCCGTCGTGCGCGCCGCTCTGAAACAGCGGCGGCTGATCCTTGTAAGCGCCCTGGTAATAGTTGTGGCCGAGCTCGTGATAAATGGTGCGGAGTTCATCGTAGGTCTGCTTGATGCACATCTTGATGCGCAGGTCGTTGCCACCTTCGAGGCCCCAGGCGCTGGCGTGACAAATCACTTCGCGATCCCCCGGCTTCGAGAACTGCGAGCGTTCCCAGAAGGTGTCCGGCAAACGCGGCATGCCTAAGGATACGTAGAAGTTCTCAGCGGATCGCACCATTTCCTGCGGCGAATAGTTTTTCTTCTTTAGCGTGGAGTCCACATCAATGTCGCCGACGCCCGGATACGGCACTATCAGCTCATAGAGCGAGGCCCACTCCTGCGCCCACATGTTGCCGAGCAGGTGTGCCGGGATCGGGCCGTCCTGCGGCACCTTGTCCTTACCGTAAACCTCACCGAGCCTGGCTCGAACATGGCAATGCAACTCTTCATACAGCGGCTTCACCTGATCCCATAGTTTCGTCGCCTCGACCTCGAAGGCGTCCGGCGTCATGTCGTAATTTGAACGCCACATCTCGCCGAGATCGCCGTAACCGAGTTCCCGGGCGCCTTCGTTGGCAAGCTCGACAAAGCGTGCGTACTTGTCTCGCATCGGCACCGCAATCTGGCGCCACCCGGTCCAGTACTCGAGCAGCTCGTCGTAATCGCGTGTGTCGGCCATCAGCTGTTCGAGTTCGGAGCCGGGGATACAGTCATTCTGCGTACGGCAGTACTTGCCGGCGCCGTACATGCCCTCGATGTCGGTCGTGATCTCGGCGAGCTCCCTGCGCTTGGCCGCATCACCGGGCGACGGTGCCGTCGTGCTGAGCTTCAGCAGCTCGATTGCGCGCCGGGTTGTCGGGTCGAGTTGCTGGCCCTCATAGGCCAGCGCCTGCTGCACCATCTCGCTGTGCCACTTGGCATATCTTGCCGAGGCCGCCGCTGCGATGATGGCGGTGTCCCCGGTGATGTAGGTAGCGCGCACCCACTCGGCGGCCCCCGTTTCCCTGCGCAGCTCGGCGAGCTCGTCGTTCGCGCGGGCCACAAACTCCTCGGCAGTTTCCGTCGAAACGGCAGCCGCGGTCTCCTCGGCATCCTGTTGAGAACAAGCGCTGAGCATCAACGCGAGCCCGAGGCCCGCAAAAAGTTGTACGAGGTGTTTCATAAATACTTTCCGGTAACTAGTCGGGGTGTCTAATGTATGCCGTGCATCCAGCGACGCAGGATAGGCGAAATTATGATCATGATGGTCCCTGTTCCTATACCAAACCACATCAGGAACTCGAAAAGCTGCGTATAGGTAGCGAGGGCACTGGCAGAATCGATGACCTCGACGGAGTGGGGATCAATCGCCGCCATCTTGCCGATGCGTGTTGCTACCGTTTCCGACAAAGCGGTGGCCAGGAACCAGGTGCCCATACTGACGCCGACCACGTTGGGGATGGATAGCTTGGTGACGGCAGACAGGCCGACGGGTGACAGGCAAAGTTCGCCGGTCGTGTGCAGCAGGTAGGCAAGAATCAGCCATATCATGGCGACCTGGCCGTACTGGTCAGGATGCTGTGCGCCGAACACCAGCGCGCCGAACCCGAGACCCGCCTGCAAAATGCCGAGTCCGAACTTGACCGGCGTGGAGGGCTCCAGTTCTTTTTTCGCGAGCCAGGTCCACAGCGCCGCGAACGGGATCGCGAGTAACATGATGAAGCCGGCATTGAGTGAGCCGAACTGTGCGGCCGTAAAGGTCGTACTGCCGATAGAACGATCGACGACGCGATCCGCAAACAAGGTCATGGAGCCGGCCGATTGTTCGAACAGCGCCCAGAATACGATCGTCGACAGGATGAGAATCATCAGCACGACCGTGCGACCGAATTCGGCGGAGTTGTGCGTCACGAAGCCGTAGATCACGAATCCGACGACGAGGATGATCGAGCCGTACAGTACGTTTTCGGCCAGGGATTCGGAGCCCGGAATGAAGTGCAGGTTTACGGCTACCGCGTACAGTGCGCCAACGGCGGCAACACCGGCAATGGTGTACGCAACGGTGTTGTTCTGATCCTGCTTGGTGTGCACCATCGAATACAGAATAAGGCCGACGATCGCGATGATCAGGAATACGTTTTGAGTTAACAGCACGACCGGCTCATGCTGAACCAGCACCCACAGCACGCCGAGGACCGGCAGGCTCAGCAGATAGATAGACCACTCGACATTGATGGGTCCGAGAAAGCTTTTCTTGAGCTTTTCCGGCTCGGACGGCTCCGCATGGCCCATCAGGAATTTTTGCCCGTACATAAACGTGAACAGGCCGAAAATCATACCGATGCCGGCAGCACCGAAGCCGTATTTCCAGCCGAAGGTCTCGCCGAGCCAGCCGCACAAAAGCGTCGCCGTAAACGAGCCGATATTTATGCCCATGTAGAAGATCGTGAAACCGGAGTCACGACGCGGGTCGTCGATCGCGTACAGCTTGCCGACAATTGTTGAGATGTTGGGCTTCAGGTAACCGACGCCCATAACGATCAGGGCCAGCGCAAAGTAGAAGACCTTGAGCGCTTCAGTGTCTCGAAAGGTGATGGCCTCGCTCAGGACCGTGCCGGCTGCCAGCACTTCGCCACTTGCCAGCGTGAGATCGCTGGTCAGCACGGTGCCCGCGGCGTAGTTGATGGCCTGGAAGCCCTCGACGGCCATGAGGAGGTGACCCAGCGACAGCAGAATACCGCCGAACAACACGGACTTGCGCATGCCCAAGAAACGGTCGGCGATCATCCCGCCGATCAGCGGCAAGGCATACACGAGACCTGCGTAGGAACCCAGGACATCCAGACCGGCCTCGTCCGCGAACAGGTGGTATTTCGTGAGATACAGCAGCAGCAGGTATTTCATTCCGTAGAATGAAAAGCGTTCCCAGAGCTCCGTCGTGAAGCAGACATACAGGCCCTTCGGATGACCAAGAAATTCAGCTTCGTTCGAATAGTCTTCCGCGGTTGCGGCAACCGAGTCGGTCATGGTTTCCCCTGGATTATGTCAGCCGCCATTTGCTTTGATTGTCAGCAGCCCAAGGCTGTGCATTAAACACCATTTGGCCGCCTTTCCGCCACTTGACCGGATGCTAGCCGTCTGCTGCCGCTGCCTCTTCGGCGCTGTCGCCGGCTCTCGGCGCGAATACCCGCGCCATAATGATTCCCAGCTCATAGAGCAAATACACGGGCACGGCGAGCAGCGTCTGACTGATAACGTCAGGCGGTGTCAGGAACATGCCGACAACGAAAGCGCCCAGGAAAACGTAAGGCCTGGCCTTCGCCAGCTTTTCGACGGTGGTCAGCCGGGTCCAGACAATCAGCACAGCAGCGATAGGCACCTCGAACGCAAGCCCAAAGGCGAGCACGAGCATCATGATGAAATCGAGGTAGGCCGTGACGTCCGTCATTACCTCGACACCTTCCGGTGCGATTGCCGTCATGAAACCGAAAATCAGCGGAAAGACGAGGAAGTAGGCGAACGCAATGCCGGCGTAAAAAAGCACGACGCTTGAGGCGAGCAGCGGCAACGCGAAGCGTTTTTCTTTTTGGTAGAGTCCCGGCGCGACGAAAGCCCAGGTCTGGTAAAGGACGATCGGCATTGCAACAAAGAGCGCAACATAAAATGTCAGTTTGAACGGGGCGAGCAGCGGCGATGCAACGGCGGTCGCAATCATCTGGCCGCTCGGAAGAACCTCCCTGAGCGGTTCCGAAACGAATTCGAAAATGTTTCGAGCGAACGGCAATAGCGCGATAAAAACCAGGATTACGGCAGCCGATACTTTCAGCAGGCGGCTTCTGAGTTCGACGAGGTGGGACAGCAACGTGCCTTCTCCGAGCTTTTCGGCAGGCTTGTCGAGCGGTTCGCTCACGCGGGCTTCTCGTCGCTTTCGTCCTCGTCGACATGCAGTGGCGAAAACGTGTCGTCGTCACGCGGCGTCAGAAGTTCGTGTGGATTGATGCCGATATTTTTTTCAACGTCGAGCTCTTCTTCAAGCTGGCGTTTCATGACGCGCGTCATGCGGCGCGCCTGGCCGAGCCAGGTGCCGATCTGGCTGGCAACGCGTGGCAATCTCTCGGGCCCCAGCACCAGGAGCCCGATCAGGCAAAGGAGTATGAATTCCGAACCGCCGATTCCGGACATGGCAGGTGATTGTCAGGCGTCTTTTTCTTTGCGTGCGTCTTCGGCCGGCGTGCTGTCGAAGTCGGCGTCTTCAGAGGACTCGCTGAGCTGTTCGGTCTTCTCGTCTGCATCATTCACGGCTGAGCGAAAACCCTTGACGGCACTGCCCAGGTCCGAGCCCAGCGTGCGCAGCCGCTTGGTGCCGAAGATCGCCAGAACAATAACGAGCACAATCAATAATTGTACGGGTCCGATGTTGGAAAACATCCTGAAACTCCTGGGGCTTTGCCCCGTGTCGAATACCGAAACGCTGGCGCCGACCGCGGCCGGGCGCGAATTATGTTCATGATACCCCCGCGCGCGCAACAAAACCGTACCGACGTCACACGGGCCGGGCTACGTCAGCTCTCGAGCCAGAAAGTCACCGGACCGTCATTGACCAGGCTTACCTGCATGTCGGCGCCGAACGAACCGGTTTCGACGATCGCGAGTTCTTGGCGACAGTGCGCCACGAGCTGGTCGAAGTAAGACGCGCCCTTTTCCGGGGATGCCGCTTTGGTGAAACTGGCCCGCGTGCCTTTTTTCGTGTCGGCGGCGAGCGTGAACTGGGGCACGAGCAGCAGGCCACCTCCCTCGTCCCGGAGGCTGCGATTCATGCGGCCTTCAGCATCGGGAAAGACCCGATAGCTCAGGATGCGCTCTGTGAGCCGCGCAATATCCCGCTCCGTATCGTCGCGATGAACCGCGACGAGCACGAGCAACCCCCGTCCGATCCGGGCGATGGTCTTGCCGCCGACGCTGACCTCGGCGCGACCGACCCGCTGCAGCAGTGCAATCATATTGTCCTTATTTCCCGGGAATCTGGCCTGACCCGGGTCTTTGTCCATGCATCCGGCAGAATAATAAAGCACACGACGGGCCTCGGGATGGGAGACTCACTGGACCGGGCGGTGGGAAAGCAAGTCGAAAAAGGGACCTTTGATGGAGCCAGGGACGGCGATAAAAGGCCCGTTCTCGCCGGTCGGACCAGGGAAGGGCGGGCCCCGGTCGAAAGACCGGGGCTTTTCCCCGAGTGTGGGAATCAAGGCTCAATCATCGGCCATTTAAAAATCAAAGTGGGAATATTGGGAAACTAATAATTCCCACTTTTTCTGGTTGGCTTCGGCCGAGGCGATCAATAGACTAGCTGCAACGCCTCCAGTATCGGATCGATAATGAAAAGAAGACAATTTGTCGGCGGCCTTGCCGCAGCTGCCACCCTTTCGGCCTGCGCGCAGGACGCCGCTGACTGTGGCGGCGATGGTGCGATCAGCCGGCAGACCTTCGAGTGGTCCTGCGTCACGTCGTGGCCACCGAAATTTCCGGGCCTTGGCATGGCGCCGGAAAATCTCGCGGCCCGGGTCGAGGCGGCGTCCGCGGGACGGCTCAAGATAAAGATCTACGGTGGCGGCGAGCTTGTGCCGCCTTTCGAGGTGTTCGACGCGGTCAGTCGGGGTACCGTGGAAATGGGCCACGGCGCGTCCTACTATCACAAGGGCAAAGTGGATGCCGCACAGTTTTTTACGGCCATCCCCTTCGGCATGACCAATCTCGAGTTGAACGCCTGGCTTTACTACGGCGGCGGCATGGCGCTTTGGCACGAGCTGTACGCGCCTTTCAACCTGGTACCGTTCCCGACGGGTAACACCGGGGTCCAGATGGGCGGCTGGTTCAATAAAGAGATCAACTCCGTCAATGATCTGAAGGGCCTGAAAATGCGTATTCCCGGCCTGGGTGGCGAAGTGCTGCGGCGCGCCGGCGGCACGCCGGTTACGCTTCCCGGTTCCGAGATCTTCACGGCCCTGCAAACCGGCGCGATCGATGCAACCGAGTGGGTCGGTCCCTATAACGACGCGTCATTCGGACTGCACAAAGCAGCGCGTTACTACTACTACCCGGGCTGGCAGGAACCGGGCCCCGGTCTCGAGACCATCATCAACAGGGACGCATGGAATTCCCTGCCGGCCGATCTGCAGGAGATTGTCAGCACAACGTGCCAGGCGATAACCACGGACATGGCGGCGGAGTACACCAACGGCAACGCCGTATCGTTACAGCAGCTAAAGAAAGACCCAAACATCGAGCTTCGCCGCTTTCCGCCCGAGGTGCTCGGTTTGCTGCGCACAATTGCACAAGACGTCGTTGACGAACTGATGGCTTCCGATCCTGCTGCCGCGAAGATCGGCGAAGCCTATTTCGAGTATCTGGACATCGTGTCCGAAAATTCTCGTATCGCCGAGCGGGCCTACCTCAACACGCGCGAATCCTGAGCCCGGCTAGCTTCCGTAGATTCGGCCGGGCAGCCAGGTAACGAGATCCGGGAATATCGCCAGCAGCAGCAGTGCCAACAGCTGGATGCCGACAAACGGAATCGCCCCACGATAGATCTGTATCGTCGTGACCGATGCAGGCGCCACGCCGCGCAGGTAGAACAGCGCAAAACCGAATGGCGGAGTCAGGAAAGAGGTCTGCAGGTTGATTGCGATCATGATACCGAGCCATACAGGGTCGAGACCCATTGCGAGCAGGACGGGACCGACGATCGGGACGACAACAAACGTTATTTCGATGAAGTCGAGGACGAAACCAAGCAGGAACATGACGAGCATCACGACGATGACCGCGCCGATGACGCCGCCGGGCAGCGCTTCGAGGATGACGCGTACGCCATCGTCACCGCCGTAGCCACGAAATACGAGCGAAAAGATCGAAGCACCGATCAAAATAAGAAACACCATGCTGCTGATACGCAGCGTGCTCCGCATGATTTCCCGAAGTCTCGTGAGATCCAGCTGTCGCCGGTAAAGGGCAAGCAGCAGCGCGCCCATGCCGCCGACGCCGGCGGCTTCGGTTGGCGTTGCGAGGCCTTTGAGAATGGAACCCAGCACGGCGAGGATCAACAGCAAGGGGGGCAGTAGCGCGCGAAGCACCTGGCCGATGGAAACGGGGGGTTGTTGCTCACGGTCGTGCGCGGGCATGGCGCCGGGGCGAAAAAAAGCGACCCCCAGGATATAGAGTACGTACAAAGCAACGAGCATCAGGCCGGGAATCAATGCGCCGGCAAACAGGTCGCCTACGGACACCGTCTTCGGCGCGTAAATGCCCATTTCCAGCTGTGCCTGCTGATAAGCGGTTGTCATGACGTCGCCGAGCATGACGAGGATGATTGACGGCGGAATGATCTGCCCCAGCGTGCCGGACGCGCAGATTGTTCCCGCCGCGATTTCGGGCGAATAGCCGCGTTTGAGCATCGTCGGAAGCGACAGCAGCCCCATCGTAACGACCGTGGCACCAACGATGCCGGTGCTCGCGGCGAGAAGCATGCCAACGAGTGTTACCGAGATGCCGAGCCCGCCGCGCAATGTGCCGAACAAAGAGCTCAGCGTGTCGAGCAATTCTTCGGCAATGCGGGCGCGCTCCAGCGTCACGCCCATGAACACGAACAGCGGCACGGCAACCAGCGTCTCGTTGGTCATGATGCCGAATACGCGGTTTGGCAAACCTGAGAGCAATGCCTCGCTGAAGCCGCCGCCCGCGATGCCGAAACCTGCAAAGATGAGCGCGGTTCCGCCCAGCGTGAACGCGACAGGGAAACCCGCCAGCAGCAGGACAATTACCGCGACAAACAGTAGCGCGGCCACCCACTCCACGTCAGTCCTGCCTCAGGGTCTTGAGCGAGCGCAGCAGCAAAGCGACGCCCTGTAGCGCGACGGCGGCCGGCATGAGGAGCAGCACGGTCTTGAGCAAAGGAATCAATGGATACGGCAGCCCCCCGGATTCCCGTGAAGCTTCGCGCAGTCCCCATGAGGCGGCAACGAAGTCGAAGGATTTCCATGCCAGGAAAACGCACAAAGGAAGAAGGAAGATCATGACGCCCAGCAGGTCCACCCACGCGCGCCGCCTGGCGCTCATCGTTCGATAGAAGACGTCGACGCGTACATGGTCTTCCTGCTGCAGGGTATAGGCGGCGCCCATCATGAAAACCACCGAATGCATCCAGATTACGGACTCCTGCAACCAGATCAGCCCGGCATCGAACACGTAGCGCATCACGACAATGACAAAGGTTACGACGACCATGAACAGGGTCAGCCAGGCCGATGCTTTACCGGTGATGCTGCTTATCTTGTCGGGCAGGGTTGTCTGTGATTTGTGGGTCACGGCAACGACTTCGCGCTCAGGTGCGCCAGAAAGTTGGCGTGATCAAGACCAGTAGCGTGAAAATCTCGAGGCGACCGAGCAGCATGCCGGCGATGGCGATCCATTTTCCCGTGTCGGTCACAGACATGAAGCCGGAGGCGACGTCGCCGAGCCCCGGCCCCAGGTTGTTCAGTGTTGCCGCGACAGCGGAAAACGCCGTGACCTGGTCGAGGCCGGTCGACATCATTAGTATGAGCATCGCGCCAAACACGATGATGTAAACGGCAAAGAAACCCCAGACGGCGTCGACGACCCGGTAAGGAACGGCCTTGTTCCCGAGTTTGACCGGGATCGCGGCGCTCGGATGCACGAGCCGCTTGATTTCCCGAACGCCCTGTTTGTAAACGAGAAGCCAGCGAATTACCTTGATTCCGCCAGCAGTCGAACCGGCCGAACCGCCGACAAAACTCGAAAAAATCAGCAGTACCGGCAGGGCAGCAGGCCACATTGAAAAGCTTTCCGTTGTAAAGCCGGTGGTCGTCGCAATTGAAACAGCCTGGAACAGACCATTAATAGCTGTTTGCCCCGGATCGACGAAGCCCCTGTGAAAAAAAAGAATCGCGATAACCGTTATCGACAGTGCGACAAGCATGGAGCCGTAGGCGCGGAATTCCGGATCCTGGAAATAGTGCGTTACGGAAACATAGCGCCAGGCGAAAAAATGCAGCGAGAAATTGATGCCCGCGACGAACATGAAAAACACGGCGACCAGGTCAATGGCCGCGCTGTCAAAATGGCCGATGCTCAGGTCATGGGTCGAGAAGCCGCCGATTGCGACAGTCGAAAACGCATGACACAGTGCATCGAACCACCCCATGCCGGCAAGCCAGTAGCCGATCATGCAGGTGATGGTGAATGCGAGGTAAACATACCAAAGCGCTTTCGCCGTCTCCGTAATTCGCGGCGTGAGCTTCGTGTCCTTCACCGGACCCGGCGTTTCCGCGCGGTAAAGCTGCATGCCGCCGACGCCGAGCATCGGCAGTACCGCCACAGCCAGAACGATGATGCCCATACCGCCGAGCCACTGCAGCTGCTGCCGGTAATAAAGTATGGACACGGGAAGCTCATCGAGCCCCGTAAGCACCGTGGCGCCGGTCGTTGTCAGGCCTGACATGGATTCGAATACCGCATCCGTAAATGACAGCGACAGGCTGTCCGAGAAGAACAGCGGCGCCGCCCCGAATGTGCCGAGGACGGACCAGAAAGCCGCAACGACGAGAAAGCCGTCACGCAAGCGCAGTTCTTTACGTACGCGATGTACGGGTAGCCAGCAAAAAAAGCCGGCCGCGAGCGTTAGCCCGAAGCCTTCGGCAAACGGAAGCCAGGAATGATCGTCGTAGTACAGGCTGAACAGAATCGGCGGCAGCATGGTCAGGCTGAATATCATTAACAGCAGGCCGAGAATGCGTTGTACGACTGTCCAGTTCATTGCTTAACAGGGCCTCTTACTAAACGAAGGAGACGCCGACCTGGAACAGACTCTCGAGTTTTTCGATCTTGCGACGATCGGTCATGAACAGGATCACATGGTCGTCGGCCTCTATGACCGTGTCATGATGGGCTATGATGACCCGATCTCCGCGCACAATGGCGATAATTGCTGTTCCTTTCGGTAAATCGATGTCGTCGATCGCGCGACCAACCACCTGGGAGTTGTTCTCGTTGCCATGAGCGATAGCTTCCATGGCTTCCGCGGCACCACGCCGCAGGGAGTGAACCTTCACGACGTCACCGCGGCGCACATGTGCGAGCAACGAGCCAATAGTGACCTGTTGTGGCGAAATGGCGATATCGATAGTGCCCGCCTCCACGAGGTCGACGTAGGACGCACGATTGATGAGGGCCATCGATTTATGGGCACCGAGTCGCTTGGCGAGCATGGAGCTCAGGATGTTGGCTTCTTCGGAATTGGTTAATGCGCAGAACACGTCGACATTGTCGATATTCTCTTCGAGCAGAAGCTCTTCATCGGCGGCATCGCCGACGAGTACGATTGCCTTGTTGAGCTGCTCGGAAATATTGCGGGCGCGCTGCGTGTCACGTTCGATGATTTTTACCTGGTTGGTCTGTTCCAGGGCGAGCGCAAGCCGCACACCGATATTACCGCCGCCGGCGATGACGACGCGGCGAACCGGGTCCTCGAGGCTGCGCATCTCGCTCATGAACACGCGGATATCTTTTCGGTCGGCGATAAAAAAGACTTCGTCGCCTTCCTGAACGACCGTATCGCCGTCCGGTAGCATGGCCTTGCCCTGGCGATATATCGCCGCAATGCGACCCTCGGTATTCGGAATATGGTCCTTGAGCGTCGCAATGCGCTGCCCTACAAGAAGACCGTCGCGGTCCGCCTTGACGCCGACCAGCCGAACGCGGCCGTTTGCGAACTCGAGGACCTGGGATGATCCCGGATAGAGAATCAGCTGCTCGACATAGGTACAGACCAGCTGCTCCGGGCTGATGCGTACGTCGATCGGAATCGCATCCTGCGTGAATAGCTTGTTGGCGTTCATGTAGTCGGCGGATCGTATGCGTGCGATCTTGGTGGGGGTCCGGAACTGTGTATACGCAACCTGGCAGGCAACCATGTTGGTTTCGTCGCTGTCGGTGAGGGCAACGATGATGTCGACGTCGCTCGCACCGGCGCGGGCGAGTACTTCCGGATAGGCGGCGTGACCGACGACGGTCCGGATGTCGAGTCGATCCTGCAGCTCACGAAGTACCTCGGGCTGCCTGTCGATAACCGTGACCTCGTTCGCTTCCTCGCGAGATAAGTGGTAAGCGGCCGAGGAGCCAACCTGACCAGCGCCAAGTATGAGTATTTTCATTATTCGTAGTCTACATTAGATCCAGATTTGCATAGCTCAGTACAAGCCATTTTGTGCCCGCCGTCTCAAAATTGACTTCGACACGGGCATGGGCGCCCTGCCCCTCACAGTTGAGAATCACGCCATCGCCGAATTTCCTGTGACGGACCCGCTGACCGAGGCGAATTCCGAGCTCATCGTTCGGCATTGTCGCCGCCCGAAGGCCTTGCCGTGAATGCAACGACCGCATGGGTCGCGTTATCTGCACACGCGGCCGAACTTCTTCGATGTGCTCGGCGGGGATTTCTGCGATGAAGCGCGATGGCTGCGAAAAGTTGTCCATACCGTGCAGGCGCCGCTGTTCGGCATGCGTGACAAACAGTGTCTTCTTGGCACGGGTTATTCCCACGTAACAAAGGCGCCGCTCCTCCTCGAGGCCGTTCGGGTCGGCGATAGAGCGCTGATGCGGGAACAAGCCGTCTTCCATGCCGCACATGAAGACCAGCGGGAACTCGAGGCCTTTCGCCGAATGCATGGTCATAAGCTGTACACAGTCTTCCCAGGCGTCGGCCTGGCCTTCGCCGGCTTCGAGCGCCGCGTGCGACAGGAACTCATCCAGCGGTGTCATTTCCTCAGCCGGGTCGGGTTCGAAACTCTTTGCGGCGCTAACGAGCTCCAGGAGGTTTTCCACGCGGGTTTCACCCTTTTCGCCCTTGTCCTTTTTGAAGAAGTCGACAAGACCGCTCGCGTAAATGACGTGATCGACCTGATCATGCAGATCCAGGCCCCGCGTCTCGCGTGCCATGCGTTCGACAAGCGACATAAAAGTACTCACGGCGTTAGCGGCGCGACTGCTGAGATCATTGCTCGCGATTGCACCGGCGGCTCGCCACAGGGAACACGCGTTTGCGCGCGCGTAGGAGCGTATGAGTTCAACCGTCCGGGCACCGATGCCGCGCGTCGGCTTGTTGACGATGCGCTCGAAGGAGCTGTCGTCGTCACGGTGTGAAATCAGGCGAAGATAGGCTAGCGCATCCTTGATCTCCGCGCGCTCGAAGAATCGCAGGCCGCCGTAAACGCGGTAGGGAATGCCCGCGTTGATCAGGCTTTCTTCCAGCACACGTGACTGCGCGTTTGATCGATACAGAACCGCCGAATCGGCACGGGCATTACCCTGATCGATCCAGTCGCGCAGACGCCCGATGACGAAGTCGGCTTCATCACGCTCGTTGTATGCGGAGTAGACCCTGATCGCCTCGCCTTCTGCGCCCTCGGTCCATAGATTCTTGCCGAGCCGCGAGCTGTTGTTGGCGATAACGGCGTTGGCCGCGTTTAGGATCGTCGCCGTCGACCGATAGTTTTGCTCCAGTTTGACGATCCTGGTGCCCGGAAAGTCCGTCTGAAAGCGGTGTATGTGCTCAACGCGCGCCCCCCGCCAGCGATAGATTGACTGATCGTCATCGCCGACAACGAACGGCACGCCGCTGTCGCCGGCAAGCAAACGCAGCCAGGCGTACTGAATGGCATTCGTATCCTGAAACTCATCGACGAGCAGGTGCTGGAAGCGACGGCGGTAGTGCGACAGCAGCTCGGCATTGTCGCGCAATAGCTCGTGGGCACGCAGCAGCAGCTCCGCAAAATCGACGAGCCCGCCACGCTGACAGATCTCCTCGTAGGCCTGGTACAGCGAAATCATCTGGCGACGATCTGCGTTGCCCTCGTGGTCGAGGTGCTGCGGACGCAGGCCCTCGTCTTTTTGCGCGTTGATGAACCACTGGATTTCACGGGGCACCCAGCGACCGTCGTCAATCTCGAGATTTTTCAGAAGCCGTTTGATCAGGCGCAGCTGGTCGTCGGAGTCGATGATCTGGAAGTTCTGCGGAAGTCCGGCCTCACGCCAGTGACGACGCAGCATGCGATGGGCAAGCCCGTGAAAGGTACCTATCCAGAGATTTTGCACCGGCAGCCGGAGCAGTGTCTCGATACGGCCGCGCATCTCGGCCGCCGCTTTGTTCGTGAACGTCACGGCCAGCAGACTTTGGGGGGAAACGCCCTCGACGTCGATGAGCCATGCGGCGCGATGTACGAGCACCCGAGTCTTGCCGCTGCCGGCGCCGGCGATGACCAGGGTAGGTTCCGCAGGCGCTGTAACGGCCTGACGCTGCGCGTCATTGAGGTTTTCAAGGATTGGTGTCACATCCATGGGGCGCCCAGCGCAGGAGGAGAAAGACAACGAACCATCGCTGCGTTCGAGAGCAGGGAAGTCTAGCAGAGAATCAGTGTTGCCAGCGTAGTCCGAGCATGTACTGGTAGCGCTCGTACTGGATGCGAATATCGTTCGAGACAGTCTCCCGGTAGCTTGCCTCGGCGACGAGGCTCAGGCGTGGGGTGAGGCGAAAAGTGCCGATGATACTGGCGTCCGCAGACTCCTGCGTCTTGCGGCCGACGACCGGGTTGTGGAACGCAAAAGCGTTAGGATAATCGTAAAGTCGGTAGATGCCGCTCAATTCCAGGTCGAATCGATCTCCGGGCGTCCAGTGCAGCTCGAAGAGAAAGCTGTCCCGCGTGTAATCGTTGTAACCGACATACTGATCCGTGCGCTCGGTGCGCTCGACATCCCAACCGAACCACATGCTGCCACCGATACGCTGTCGCGCCCGCAGGGCGAGCGACAGGTAGTCGTAGCGTATGTTCGGATTGCCGATACGCTGCTGGCCGTCGACGTCATAAGCGGGCCGATCGCCGAAACGGCGGCTGTAATACTGCGCCGTGACGCGAAACAAACTTGTCCGCGTGAACCTGTACTGGCCATAGAAGTTAACGAGGAAATATTCGTGGTCGTACTCGGGCACGATGCCGGTTTCCTCGTAGTTCCACAGCTGGCCCTTGAACCGGGCGCCGATGGACAATCGCTCATGTGCCTGCCGCAGCGACAGCTCAGGCCCGTACCGTAAATAATTCATGCGGTCGTCGATGGCGATACCGTTGACGATCCGGGTGCCGCCGTCGTCCGGGTCGTAATAGATTTCATCGTGCTGCGCTATCTTAAATGCGCTGTAGACCTCGCGCTTTCTCGAACCTTCCCTGCGGCTGTATTCGCTGCCGAAACTTGCTTCGTGCAGGTACTCGTTTGCATTTTCCAGGGCGCTGTCCTGGTAATAACGGCCGGCCAGGCGATACGCGCCGTAAAAACCCTCGAAAGGCAGGCTGTTGATCCTGTACTTCACGCTCAGGGCTAACGGCAGGTAGGTGCCGCTCTGGGGCACAGGCGTTATGAGCGGTGCGGTACTGTTGGAAAAGTCGATGTAGTCCTGATCCGGTGTGCGAAAGACATTGTCGTCACTGCCAAATCCCAGGCGGGCACGGAATTCCAGGTCGGCGAAGGTTCTCTTCTTTTTGCGTTCGGCGACACGGACGGCAAATTCATCGGGCTTCTTTTCGGCATCACGAATCCTCGCAATCGCCACGACCGCGAACGACTGCAGTTTTTTGTTCGCATCTTGATCGCGGACCAGGCGAAACCAGCGCAATGCCTCTTCTGTTTCGCCGGCAGCGTAGGCATTCAAGCCGAGGTTGTACTGCGCCGCTATACGCAGGATTGGATCCTGCAGCGCTTTCTGCAAGGACTCGCGCGCGCGAATGTGCTGCATCGCTCGGTAGTGCGCGACGCCGGTGTTGTAATGCAAAACCGCCGAATCGAGCCCCCCGTCGGCAGCCTGCCGATACCGCAGCAGCGCAGCCCAGTAAAGATCATCGCGAAAAAGCCGATTGCCGTCCTCGAAATATTGTTCCGCCGTCATTGCAGCAGCGTTCTGCAACGGCGCCGTGAGCGCGGCAAGTATCAGGACGGCACCTGCGAAGAATGTATTCCTGGACATGTAGGTCATGCGAATCAGCGTTATGTCAGATCGCAAGGGTACCGGCATTGTCGATACAAAAACTATGACGTGGCGCAAGAAAATACCCCCGGATCGTCACCAATCGGGGGTATTTTCAGTTTTCAGCCGCATTGCGCCTGTTTTCGGCCAGTCACCTGACTAGTCAACGATTTCTTCGCCGTCACCGGTGCTGTCGTCTTCTTCCTCTTCCTCTTCTTCGTCTTCATCGAATTGGTCGTCGTCGACGTCATCGCCGTCTTCGAAGTCGTCCTCGTCTTCCATTTCGTCTTCTTCGAAGGCGTCGTCGTCTTCGAAATCGTCTTCTATCTCCTCGTCGTCGAAGTCTTCTTCCTCGTCTGAGTCGGAGTCCCGATCAGATTCGTCGTCGGACCCGTCGTCGTGGCGATCGTCAGACTCGTCTTCCTCTTCTTCGTCTTCCCAGTCGTCGTCTTCGACGTCATCGTCGTCCGGGCCGCGCATTTCGGCAATCGCGCCGTCCAGCTCGCTCGGATCATCGAGAACAAAAATCGTGACGCCCTCGAGGTCATCGAGATCGGCGCGGCCGTCGGCGCGGACCGCTGCCGGGAAGAACGCAATCGCCGTCAATACCACGACTGCGAAAAATACGTGTAACTGTTTCATCGGGCTACTCCTTTAGCTGACTTCTACGCGCAGCCGGAATGTCCGGCCGCGATCCTTGTGTTCCAGTCGCGCAAGCACCTCACCGCCTGCGGGCGAAACGGCAACGAGCTTGAGCGGCAGTAAATTCTTTCCTTCGTTCAAACTGGTTTGCCATGCGATTTCACGCTGCCCCGGGAAGCCGGCAAGCTCTATGCCGTCGGGCAACGTCAAGGTAAGCAGCGCCGAATCAAGCGCTGTTGCCGATGCGAACACGAGATTCACCGTGCGCGGTTCTTCCAGTGTCATCGTGATACCCGGGATCCCGGCTGCGGCCTCCGGGGTGTCGGGGGCCGCGAAGAAGAAGCCGCCGACGAACCAGAGCGCAAGCCCGGCCGCCATGGCAGAGCCAAAGCCGGTCAGGATCCAGCGCTTGCGCTGCCGGCGCGAGCTTTCGTATGTGGCGCGCGCCAGCGCCTGGTCGTAAAACGCCGCCGTCGCGTCGGGCATTGGGTAGTCCTTCAGCAGCGCCAGGATCTCCCGGCCCTCATGATCGGCGGCTTCAATCTGTGCGTTCTTGTCCTTCATGATCTGTTACACGACCGGCGTCAGAAAAAGGTTCCACTTTGCGTCAGGATCTCGCGCAGGCGCGCCCTTGCGCGATGCAGCCGCGACTTGACGGTGCCGACAGGAACGCCCGTAAGATTCTGTATTTCTTCGAGTTTATATCCCTCCGTGTCGTGCAGGAGCACGACCAGGCGGTGTTCGTCGCTGAGCTGGGACAAAGCGGCGTCCAGCATGAGCATTTTCTGGCGGCGCTCGCTGTCCCGGACGGGGTCTTCGGTTCCCGCAAGGCCCGCAAGGCCGTCGCCGGTCAGTTGCCCTTCTTCGATCGTATGCAGGCGACGCCGCGCGAAGCGCCGCCGCTCATCGATGAACAGGTTGTACATGACGCGTGATAGCCAGGGTCCGGGCTCGTCGATACTGACCAGCTGATCGAGCTTGCCGTACGCCCTGATCAGGAGTTCCTGGAAAAGGTCTTCGGCTTCGGCTTTACGGCCCGTCAGTCGCCATGCGAGGCGATAGAGCCGGTCGAAGTGCGGGCGGACCAGGCGTTCAAACGTGAGGTTTTCCTTGTCTATGGCCAGTCGCTTTTGTCAGAGGCTTACCCGAATCAACAGGTAGTGATCGATGAGAATTGCGGCGAACAGAAAACCCAGATAGCTGATCGAAAACCTGAAGCTCTTCATCGGCAGCTCCGTGTCGGCGGGCACGCGATACATTCGTATGGCGTAATAAAGAAAAAAGATGTTCAGGATGATAGCGGTTAACAGGTAAATCAGGCCGCTCATGCCAATCAGGTACGGCATTATCGTAACGAGCGCGAGCAGGATGGTGTAGAGCAGGATGTTTAGGCGGGTATAAGCCTCGCCATGAGTGACCGGCAGCATCGGAATATCGACTTTTGCATACTCCTCTCTCCTGGCGATGGCCAGCGCCCAGAAGTGCGGGGGCGTCCAGACGAACACAATCAGGAACAGCAGCAGCGCGCCGCTGTGAACTTCATTGGTTACGGCCGTCCATCCCAAAATGGGTGGCGCGGCCCCGGCTGCTCCGCCGATGACGATGTTCTGCGGGGTTGCCCGTTTGAGCCACACGGTATAAACGACGGCATAGCCTATTAACGAGAAGAAGGTCAGAATCGCCGTCAGCGGATTGACAATAAACCATAGGACGATCATGGAGATTGCGCACAGTCCGGAAGCGAAGATCAGCGCTGCTCTTTGCGTGAGCTTGCCCTGTGGCAACGGCCTCCCGCGCGTTCGCATCATTTGAATGTCGATGCGCGCATCAAGCACGTGATTGAAGACGGCGGCGGATGACGCGGCAAGGCCAATACCCAACGTACCGAATAACAGCGGCACGGCTCCGGGCCATCCGGGAACAGAGACGAACATGCCGACGATCGCCGTGAATACGATGAGCATGACGACACGAGGCTTGGTGAGCTCGTAAAAGTCGCGCCAGTCAATATACGTCTCTACGTTCGTATTCACACTCATGTCCCGATCAACCGATGCGAGAGAATTTCAACAGGCGCTTGACGTCTTCAACCATGTCGCTCGGCTCAATCTCTGGCGGAAAATACATGACAAGATTCCCGAGAGGGTCGACAAGGTAATAGCCGCCTGCGGATAGTGCTATGGGTCTTTTGTTATTGAGCAGTGCGTTGATACGGCTGTCCGACAGCGCAATAAGGCCCTCGTGCTCATCGGCCAGGTACACTGTATCGGGCAGGCTTTCACCGTGCAAGAAGATGCGCCCGAGCCGGTCCATTTCCTTGCCGAGCATCAGCCGCGACTGGCGAACGGTATACAGCGAATATTCACAGGCGGCGTCGCAAACCCCTTCGTTCAGGTAAATCAGCAGCCAGTGCCCGTCGTTATGTTCATGTAGTGGCGACCCAGACGCAGCGTCCCGAATGTTGACGAACGGCTCGAGAAGCTCGCCGTGATTTGTCCTGCCCTCGGGCTGCAGCGCGCTGCCGCCGAAATACAGCCAGGCAGCGACTATCAGCGGCCCAATGAATGCGAGAGCAATCAGCAGTAACTGCAGCCGCGCGGCGATGCCTTTTTCTTGCGTCATGACTGAAACCGCTTCTTTCGGTAGTTCCACACCAGCAGGCCCGACAGGACCGCGCCCATCGCAAACCACTGGAAGGCATACCCGAAGTGCTTGCCGGGACCAAACTCGGTCGGGACCCAGTGGCGATAAAATCCGAACGCTTCTTCGTGGTCCATCAGTAGCACGAATTCCTGTACCGAAACGCCGAGCGCGGCGGCCACTTCGCCGGTATCAGGATAGACGGCGCGCCTGGGCCAGGCGGAGGCCGGATCTATCGCAGCGCCCATTTTGTAGCCAGCGCGCGGCAACGAACCCGCACGCCCGCGAACCGTCGTGCGAGTTACGGGCACCTCCAGCGTGGCGATATTGATATCGCCGCTGCCCTTTTCCAGCCAGCCGCGGTTGACGAGGAGGACCGGCTCATCTTCGTCTCCGACCAGGGGTGTGATCACGTAATAACCATAGCGGCCATTGATAATGATGTTCTCGAGCAGGAACTGGCGTCCGGTGTCGTATCGCCCGGTTGCCTTCAGGCGCTGGTACGGACGTATTTCCATGCCGTCCTGCCAGGCAGCGAAGCTGGACTCTTCCTGAAACGCCGCACGTTCTGCGTGTTTTTCCAGACCGCGGCTGACCTGCCAGGCGCCGAGTCCCGCAAATTGCGCGACCAGGAACGCACCAACGACCAGGGGAAGCCAGGTCGGCAAAGGCTTCTTCGTTTTGGTGTTCACGTTATAATGATCGCTCGAGAGGATGCTTCTATGAAATACGTTGTCTTTGCCCTGTTGGCGGCCATTATTATCAGCCTGGGAACGGGGCTTTTCTATCTGCGTCGCGAGGACGCCGATTCGCCCAAAATGCTGCGTGCGCTGGAAATCCGGGTCGGCCTGTCGCTGGTCCTTATCCTCTTCCTCGTTGCGTCCTACTTCCTCGGCTGGATCATTCCGCCCACGCAATAACAGCGGTGGTCTTATTCTACAGCGCAAAGCGGGCGCCTCGGCGCCCGCTTTGTGTTTGCCGTTGTCGTTGCTCTTCCTACATCCAGTAAACGAAGACGTACAGGCCGATCCATACGACGTCAACAAAGTGCCAGTACCAGGCAACCGCTTCGAACGCAAAGTGCTTTTCGCGCGTAAAGTGGCCCTTCAAAACCCTGAAAAAGATGATCGTCAGCATGATGGCACCGATCGTGACGTGCATGCCGTGGAAACCCGTCAGCATGAAGAAGGTCGAGCCATAGATACCGGTGGTCAGCTTCAGGTTCATGTGCTCGTAGGCTTCGATGTACTCGACGGCCTGCAGGTATACGAAGGTGAAGCCGAGCAGGAATGTTGCGGCGAGGAAGATTGCCAGCCGTGCGCGCTTGCCGGCAAGCAGCGAGTGATGAGCAATCGTGACAGTAATACTGCTGCTCAGCAGTAGCGCAGTATTGATCAGCGGCAGGCCGAAAGGCGGCATGGCCTCGAATTCACCGCCCATATCGCCGGGTCCGTTCGTCGGCCAGGTGCTCTCGTAACCCTGCCAGAGCAGCAGGTTGGTAAAAAAGTTGTTGCTCGATCCGCCCAGCCATGGAATCGACATATTTCGTGCATAAAACAACGCACCGAAGAACGCCGCAAAAAACATGACTTCCGAGAATATGAACCAGAACATGCCCTGGCGAAACGAGTGGTCGACCTGGAGGTTATAGAGGCCGGCCTGGCTTTCACCAATTACTGCGGCGAACCAGCCGGTGATCATGAAGATGATTACGGCAACGCCAGCCATCATGACGTAAAAGCCGGCAGAAGCACCGTTCAGCCAGACCGATACACCAACCATTAGCAGCAGGAGGCCGACAGAGCCGACTATGGGCCAGTGGCTGCCGTGAGGGACGTAGTAGCGCTCTTCTGTGTGTGTCGTCATGTCTGATTCCGGGTCATAGCGGATTGTTCGCGGCCGCGCGGGGCGTATCAAAAAACGTGTATTGCAGCGTAATCGTGTCTACATATTCGGGCAGGTTGGGGTCGACAATAAACTGCAGCGGCATCGCCCGCGCCTCGAGAGCATCGAACTCCTGGCTCGTAAAACAGAAGCACTCGATCTTGGTGAAATGCTCGGCAGCCGCGACCGGCGCCACGCTCGGAACCGCCTGCGCAATCCTGTCGGCTCTAGTCAGGTTCTTCGCTGTGAAGGTGGCGAAATACATCTTGCCGGGGTTGACGGTCATGCTATCGACATCCGCAGCGAACTCGAACGGCGCATACGAGTTCACGGTCGTTACAAACTCAACGCGGATCTCGCGCGACAGGTCCGGTGCTTCCTTGACAACAGCTGCCGTTGCGTTCGTCCTGCCGCCGAATCCGGTGATCTCACAGAACACGTCGTATAGCGGCACCAGCAGGAAGCCAAAGCCGAACATTGCGGCAACCAGCAGCAGCAGGCGGCCGGTAAGCGAGCGGTTTTCAGCATTGAGCTTTTGTGGTTTTTCGTTCATGTCTGTCACGAGCGCAGCACGCCGATCATGATGAAACCAATATAAAACGCGAGTGCAACAGCGCCGACGATCAGCGCCGTGCGGCGAATATTCTTTATGCGTTCAGCGTCGTTCATTCTTACTCGAACGCTTCGCCAGCAATGCGAGCTTTCGGCGGCGTTTCCCAGGTGTGGTATGGCGCCGGGGAAGGTAGCGTCCACTCCAGGCCGTGCGCGCCTTCCCAGACACGATCCGTAGCTTTCGCACCCTTGAGGGCCCGGAACAGCACCAGGACAAATATCAGCTGCGACAGTCCGAATCCCAGGGCGCCGATGCTCGCTATCGTGTTGAAATCGGTGAACTGCGTCGAATAGTCGGGAATGCGTCGCGGCATGCCTGCCAGCCCGAGAAAGTGCATCGGGAAGAACGCCAGGTTCACAAATATGGTCGACGTCCAGAAGTGCAGTTTGCCGAGCTTCTCGTCGTACATGTGCCCGGTCCACTTCGGCAGCCAGTAGTAAACGCCGGCCATGATGGCAAAAATAGAACCCGGGACGAGCACGTAATGGAAGTGTGCGACGACAAAATAGGTGTCGTGATACTGGATGTCGGCCGGGGCGGCGGCCAGCATCAGGCCCGAGAAACCGCCGATCGTAAACAGGAACACGAAAGCCAGCGAGAACAGCATCGGTGTCTCGAAAGTCATCGCTCCGCGCCACATCGTCGCCACCCAGTTGAACACCTTTACCCCGGTCGGCACGGCAATAAGCATCGTCGCGAACATGAAAAACATCTGGCCCGTCAGCGGCATGCCGACGGTAAACATGTGGTGCGCCCATACGATGAACGACAGAAACGCGATACTCGATGCCGCGTAAACCATCGAATCGTGGCCGAAGAGCTTCTTGCGCGAGAACGTCGGTATGATTTCCGATATGACGCCGAACGCCGGCAGGATCATGATGTAAACCTCGGGGTGGCCGAAGAACCAGAAGATGTGCTGGAACATGACGGGGTCACCACCACCCGCCGCGAGAAAGAAACTCGTGCCGAAGAACTGGTCCGTCAACAGCATCGTGACGGCACCGGCCAGAACCGGCATTACGGCGATCAGCAGGTACGCGGTGATCAACCAGGTCCAGACGAACATCGGCATTTTCAGGAGCGTCATATCCGGTGCCCGCATGTTGATAATGGTAACGATAACGTTGATCGCACCCATGATCGACGATATTCCCATCAGGTGGACCGAGAAAATCAGGAATGGAAACGCGTTGCCGGTTTGCAGCACCAGCGGCGGATACATGGTCCAGCCGCTGGCAGGCGCACCGCCCGGCATGAACAGCGTGGAAAGCAAGATGCTGAATGCAACAGGGAGGATCCAGAACGACCAGTTGTTCATGCGTGGCAGCGCCATGTCGGGAGCACCGATCATGAGCGGAATCATCCAGTTGGCCAGCCCGACGAACGCGGGCATTACGGCGCCAAACACCATGATCAGCGCGTGCATCGTCGTCATCGAGTTGAAGAATTCGGGATGCACGAACTGCAGGCCCGGAATCGCCAGCTCCGAGCGAATGACCATCGCCATCACGCCGCCAATGAAGAACATCGTGAGGCTGAAGACCAGGTACATCGTGCCGATGTCCTTGTGATTCGTCGAAAACAGCCATCGCCCAATACCCTTGGCCGGCCCGTGGTCCTCATGATGGTCGTGCAGGTCAGCTACTGTCGTGCTCATTGCGTATCACTCCGTAAGCGTGTCGTCATACCCGACACGTCAGAATTCCGTGTTCTATGCATCTATTGGTTTTTGGCGACCTTTGGTGCGTCTTCCCTGCGTGCATCAACCCACGCCCTGTAAGCGTCGGGCTCGACGACTTCGACCACGATCGGCATATAGCCGTGATCCTTGCCGCAGAGTTCGGCGCACTGGCCACGGAAGGTGCCGACTTGGTTTGCCTTGAACCAGGCTTCATTAACGATACCGGGTATGGTGTCTTTCTTGATGGCGAGCTCCGGGACATACCAGGAATGCAAGACGTCGTTCGAGGTCAGCAGCAGGCGAACTTTCGCGTCGCGGGGAACGACCAGTGGGCGATCGACGTCGCGCAGATAGTTGTCGACTCCGTTCGGGTCGACGCCAGAGCCTTTGCGGCGCGCCACGAGACTCGGTCGCGCCAGGCTCGAATAGAAGGCGATATCCTCATCCTGGTACTTGTAGTGCCATTTCCACTGGTACCCGGTGACGACAATTGACAGATCGGGATCGCGCGAATCTTCCAGCTTGATCATGGTTTCGGCGACCGGTATGGCAATCAGCATCAGGATCACGACCGGAATAGCTGTCCAGATGACTTCGGCCGTCGCGCTGTGCGAAAAGGTTGCCGGCTTGACGCCCTGCGATTTGCGATGACGAAACAAAGAAACGATCATGACGCCGAATACGACGACGCCGATTGCCACACACCACCAGAAAATCATCATGTGGATGCTGTAGGTTTCTACGCTGAGGTCGGTTATTCCCCTGGGCATGTTCAGCGCCCATTCCGCCCGTGCGGTGCCGGCAAAGCAAAGAGCGAGCAGGCTCAAAAACGATTTTCGTATCATTGATTGTTTACCCTGCGATTCGCCGCGGCGACCACATTTCGTTTTCTAATTCCGGATGTGACGACTACTGGGACGATGAGGTCCGTGTCGACCCGGTGACCCCGGGGCGTCGCCTATCGGCCGGTTTGACCGGGCGGGCCGGCCAAAAAGGCACGCGAAGTGTACTGAAATCGGGATGGCCATGCAAACCTCGAGCGCCGATCGTTACTGAGATTAATTCTTATTTAACAGCAGCTTATCGTTTTTCGGCGAGCCGAATAGTCAGGCACAAAAACAATCCCCGCGATCATCGGCGATGCCGGGAGATTCGCGATGCATCTATGCGGTAGTTTGAGGGGTCGATCCTGGCGCCACCGCCCCAGCCATGACCGTAGACAAGTTCGAGCTCGAGACGGATCTGCTTACTGCTGCCACTGTCCTTGAGAACGCTCAGCATCGTGTCGAAGCGATGCCTGCCACCCAGCGATCGATTGCGTGGCTGCAGGGTGTTTCTTGCACCAACCGCCGTCAGGTCGGCGAACAATTTTTCCGGCGTATCGTAGCTCACGGTAAGCCGGTCGACGTCGAGGACAGGGTCCCGTAATCCGGATCGGACCAGGGCGTCGCCAATGTCGTGCATGTCCGGAAAGCGGTTGACGTGTGCGTATTCATCCAGGCCCGCCCACGCGCGGCTCATTTCAAGCAGGCTGTCGGGACCCAGCGTTGCGAACGCGAATGCGCCGCCTTTGTGCAAAACACGCGCAACTTCATCGAAGACGAGCCGGGGACTGTCGGTACAGGGCAGCAAGAGATTCGAAAATACGAAGTCGATGCTCTGATCTTCGAACGGCAGGCGCAGGGCGTCAGCCTGCACATGGGAAGAACGAAAAAAAGAAAACCGGCGGCGCCTGTTGATACTTTGACGCAACATGCCGCGTGAAATATCCAGCGAGATGATATGCGCACGACGGAATCGCCTGTGCAGTTGTCGTGTTGCGTTTCCGGTCGCCGAACCGAGATCCAGAACCGTGTTTGCATCCAGCACCAGCGGCGCCAGGCGGGCGAACAAAGCCTCGCGTGTGACGGCATGTACGAAATCGGCGGAGTCGAAGGTAGGCGCCGCGCTATCGAAGCGCCGCCGAACGTCTCGCAGGTTGACCGTCGGTCTATCGTTCACTTGTCGCAGCAGCCGGTGAGAACGGACCGACAAACTAACATGCTTTTTGCGATCAAAGCCGATTTTGTCGAATGGCGATAAGTCGATGGCCGGGCTATGAATACCTTCATGGAATGGCGGGCACTACTGCATGCTTGCCGGACGCGAACGGCCGGCCTGTTGCGTGAACTGGACGATTCGATCATGCCGCTGCGCTGCGTTTTCTGCGGCACCGCGACCGAAGGGCCGGAGCGGCGAATTTGCAGCGGCTGCCGCGGGGACCTGCCCTGGATGGAGAACGCGTGCGCGCGCTGTGGTGCAGCAATTGCCGTCGACCTGCCTCGCGGCGTGCACTGCGCCGCCTGCCAGGCGCGGCCACCGCCAGTCCTGGCGATGGTCGTCCCGCTGCGCTACGAATTCCCCGTAGATGCAGGGCTCAAAGCGCTGAAGTTCGGCCGCCGGCTGCAGTATGCGCCGGCGTTCGGCGAGCTGCTGCTGGCGGAAATGGCGCGACTGCCCGCCGACATCGACGCACTGCTGCCGGTACCGCTGCACTGGCGGCGACAGGCGTTTCGCGGCTTCAACCAGGCACGTGAGCTTTGCAGGCCGCTCGCCAGGCACTGTGCGCTGCCGATCATGACAGGCGTTTCACGCCGCCGACCCACACCGTTTCAGTCCGGCCTGGCGGCGACGCAGCGCCGCAAGAATTTGCGGCGCGCATTCCTTGTGCGCAAGACGTCCGGGTTTCAACACGTATTGATCGTGGACGACGTCGTCACAACGGGAGAAACGACGCGCCAGCTCGCGACGGCGCTTATTCGGGGTGGGGTCAAGAAGGTCAGCGTACTCGCTGTGGCCAGGGCCGTGTGAGTCAGACGGCGCCCGAAGGGTTGAAGGTGTAGTGCAGCACGATCCCGATGAACACGACCATGCCGATGAGGTGATTGTGCAAAAACGCCGCAAAACAACCGTCCGGCTGCCGGTCACGTGCAAGCCACTGGTGCCAGCCCATGAGGAGCGCTGCGAACGCGACGGACAGGTAGTACCAGAAGCCTAGCCCCCCGCGATAGCCGGTTAACAGGAGCGCGAAGAGCATCAATACCTGCAGGCCGCCGATAACGAACAGGTCGACTTCGCCGAACAGGATGGCCGTCGACTTGACGCCGATCTTCTTGTCATCCTCGCGATCGACCATCGCGTAAAACGTGTCGTAAATAACGGCCCAGATCATGGCTGTGCCGAAAACGAGCCAGGCGAGTTCGGGGATCGTGCCCGTCTGCGCGGCGAATGCCATCGGCACGCCCCAACCGAACGCCGCACCGAGCACGAACTGCGGGATCGAGAGATAGCGCTTGACGAACGGATACGCAACCGTCAGTCCGGCACCGACGATAGCGAGCAGTCGCGCCGGCGTATTGAGCATGGTTGCAAGTCCGATCGCGATAAGTCCGAGCGCCGCAAACAAGGTCAGCGCCTCCATCGGCGCGACGGCACCTGAGGCAATCGGGCGCGTTCGTGTGCGTTCGACGTAAGGGTCGATTTTGCGATCGGCGAAATCGTTCAAAACACAGCCGGCGGAACGCATGACGACCACGCCGAGAACAAAAATGACAAACAGGCCCTGATCGGGAATACCTTTACCGGCGAGCCAGAGTGCCCAGAGCGTTGGCCAGAGCAGCAGCCAGATACCGACCGGTTTGTCGAGGCGCATCAGCCTGCCGTAGTTGCGCAACTGGCTGACGAGCTGCGGCGCAAACGTATTGGCGTGCACGGGTTTCATAAATGCAAGTCTACACCTTGCCGTACGGTCGGGTGTCGCCGAGCCACCGACGCACGATTGCCGCAGCGTTTTTTTCCGAAGCAGTGCGCATTGCCTCCGCCGTCATTTGTACTCGCGGCATGAGCTCGGCGTCGCGAACCAGGTTGGCGATGCGGTAATCCGGCAAACCGGTCTGGCGGGTACCGAGCAGTTCACCGGGGCCGCGCAGCTCCAGGTCTCGCTGTGCGACGATAAATCCATCGTTGGTGTCGCGCAATACGGCAAGACGTTCCTTGGCAATACGGCCCAGCGGCGGCTTGTACAAGAGCACGCAGTGACTCTGCAATGCGCCCCGCCCTACGCGGCCACGCAGCTGATGCAGTTGGGACAGCCCCATGCGCTCCGCATTTTCAATGATCATAAGGCTCGCGTTCGGCACATCGACACCGACTTCGATTACGGTAGTTGCAACGAGCAGCTGGATCAGGCCTTCCTTGAAGGCCTGCATGCCGCGCTCCTTTTCGGCCGGCCGCATGCGCCCGTGCACAAGCCCCACGCGCAGGTCTGGAAGAGCATTGGTCAGCATCTGGTAGCTGGCCTCGGCTGCCTGGTAGTCAAGTACTTCGGATTCCTCGATCAGCGGGCATACCCAATACGCCTGCTGCCCCGACGCACAGGCGGAGCGCACACGTTCGATAATCTCGCTGCGACGTGTGTCGGGCACGGCAATCGTTGAGACGGGCTGGCGGCCCGGCGGCAATTCATCGATAACGGAGGTGTCGAGATCTGCGTAGGCGGCCATCGCCAGCGTTCGCGGTATCGGCGTTGCCGTCATGACGAGCTGATGTGGATGGCCCTCCGCCGATACACCCTTGTCGCGCAACGCCATGCGCTGATGGACGCCAAAGCGGTGCTGCTCGTCGATAATGACGAGCCCAAGCCGATCGAATTCCACGCCCTCCTGGAACAACGCATGCGTGCCCACCACGAGTTTGGCCTGACCGTCGGTGATCGACCGCAGCGATTCGCGGCGCGCGGCGGCACGCTGGCTGCCGCTTAACCAGGCGGGCTCGATGCCCAGCGGGCGAAACCAGTCGGCGAAGTGGCGCCAATGTTGCTCGGCCAGGATTTCGGTAGGCGCCATGATTGCAGCCTGCACTCCGCAGGCAATCGCTTTCAGGCAGGCGATGGCGGCAACCACGGTCTTGCCCGAACCGACGTCGCCCTGTATCAGGCGCATCATCGGATGTGGTTCTGAAAGATCGGCAACGATCTCATCGATCACGCGTTTCTGTGCGCCGGTCAGTTCGAACGGCAGATCGCCAATAAAACGGGCGACCTCCGTTTCCCCGCCGGTCAACGCGGGCGCATCTTCCGTTTCGGCGAGCGCCCGCAGTTGCCGCAGGCTGAGGTAATGCGCGAGCAGCTCTTCGAAAGCGAGCCGCTGCTGGCAAGGGTGCCTGCCCTGCAGCAGCAGCTGCACGTCTGCATCGGGCGGTGGCCGGTGCAGATATCGGATGGCTTCGGCCAGCGAGGGCATGCCGAGCCTGTCCGTAACGTTTGCGGGCAGCAGTTCGGCGGGAGGAGTCTTCTGCATGAGGCGCAGAGCCTGGTCGGTGAGATTGCGCAAGCGCCCTTGTTGTACGCCCTCGGTCGCAGGGTAAATGGGCGTCAGCGAATCATTGGTTGCCGCATCCTGGTTCTCGCGCAAAACGCGGTATTCCGGATGAATCATCTCGAAGCCGGCCTGGCCGCGCCGAACCTCACCGAAGCAGGTAACGGAGGACCCTGCCTGAAACTGTGCCTGCTGCTGCCGCGAAAAATAAAAAAAGCGCAGCGTGAGCTGGCCGCTGCCGTCGCCGATCCGGACGAGCAGATTGCGTCGTCCGCGATAGACGGTCTCCGCAAGCAACACCTCCCCCGTTACCAGACAGCGGCTGCCCGCGACCAGCGCACCGATCTTTACAAGCTGGGTCCGGTCCTCGTAGCGCAAGGGCAGCAGGAACAAGAGATCCTCGACACAAAAAAGCCCGAGCTTCTCGAGCTTTTTAGCAAGCGCCGGTCCGACGCCCTGCAGGCATGTTAAAGGCGATTCCATATCCAGTATTCGTGTTCTTCTTGTGTAGGAGCGGCTCCGGGCCGCGACTCTGCAAAGCGGCCTGACGGCCGCCCCGATGGTTCGCGGCCGGGGGCCGCTCCTACGGGAGCGAAATTATCGCGTCAGCCTCGATGTCGACGCCCTTCGGCAACGAAGCAACGCCAACCGCAGCGCGCGCTGGAAATGGTGTTTCGAAAAAGTCTTCCATAACAGCATTGACGGTGGCGAAATTGTCGAGGTTGGTGAGAAAGACCGTAATCTTGACCGCATCATTCAGGCTGGCGCCCGCAGCGATGGCGACGGCCTCCAGGTTTGAAAATACCTGCCGCGCATGTGTCTCGAAATCGCCGTCAACGATCTCCATGGTCGTGGGGTCAAGTGGGATTTGCCCCGAGAGAAAAACGAGACTACCCGCACGTATCGCCTGCGAATAAGTACCGATCGCTGCGGGCGCCCTGTCGGTTTGAATGGCCTCTTTACTCATGGGTGATTCCTGGTATCGAAAAACAGTGGACTACGCGCAGTCGCGTGACACGCGCAGCACGTTGGGCATTTTGCGCACGTTGCGCATGATTTGTGCGAGATGGCTGCGGTCCTTGACGCTCAGCAGGAACGTGAGAACGGAGCAGTCGTCATGCCGTCCGAGAACTGCAACCTGTTCGATGTTTGAGCCGCAGTCCGCAATCGTAGCGGCAACTTCCGCCAGCACCCCGGTACGATTTCGTGTTTCGATTTGAATCTGGGACGTGAATTCCCGCTCGATGTCTTTCTCCCACGTAACCGCGATCCACTTCTCCGGCTGTTTGCGGAAGTTCCTCAGGTTGCCGCAGGTGTTCCTGTGTATAACGATGCCGCGACCAGCCGTGAGGTAGCCCATCACGACGTCGCCGGGAATCGGGTGGCAGCACTTTGCGTAGCTGATCACCATACCTTCGGTGCCCGATATAACGAGGCCGGCGACGTTGTCATCGGCGTCGTCCGCTCCCGCGCCGACAAGGACTCGAGCCGTCAATGGCGCCAGCCGCTTGCCCAGCCCGAGCTGCTCATATAATTCGTCGGCATCGTTCAGGCCCAGCTCTTCGAGTGCGCTGGCCATGCGGACCTTGCCAATCTTGCGCAGCGACGATCCCTCGTCCTTCAAAGACTTGTCGAGCAGCCGCTTGCCGATGTCAATCGATTCCGTCGACCGCAGGTTCTTCATGTGATTGCGTATTGCGGTCCGCGCTTTGGCCGAGCGAACGAAGGTCAGCCAGTTCGGGTTTGGTTTGGCACCACGCGCCGTGACTATTTCGACAGTCTGACCGTTTTGCAGCGGCGTCCTGAGCGGCACCAGCACGCGATCAATTTTTGCCGCGACACAGCGATCGCCGATGTCGGTATGAACGGCGTAAGCGAAATCGACGGTCGTCGCGCCTTTGGGCAGCGGCATGATGTCGCCCTTCGGCGTAAATACATAAATCTTGTCGGGAAAAAGGTCTACCTTGACGCTTTCGAGAAATTCTTCCGACGTGCCGGACCGCTGAATTTCGGCGAGGTTCGACAGCCACTCCCGGGCACGTCTTTGCGGCGTGGCATCAGTCTTTTCGTCGGCCTTGTAAATCCAGTGAGAGGCGACGCCGGCTTCTGCAACCCGATCCATCTGGCGGGTGCGAATCTGAACTTCGAGGGGCAGCCCTTTCGGACCGAACAGGGTTGTGTGCAGGGACTGGTAGCCATTGATGCGTGGTATGGCAATGTAATCCTTGAATCGACCCGGCATCGGTTTATACAGTCCGTGTATCAGGCCGAGCGTCTGGTAGCAGGTATTTACGTCGTCAACGATGATACGAAAGCCGTAAACGTCAACGATATCCGAGAGCGGTCGCCTTTTTTCGGCCATCTTTCGGTAAATGCTGTACAGATGCTTTTCGCGTCCGGTGACTTCACCGGCGATACCCTCCTCTTTCATCGCCCTGCTGAATTCTTCGGAGATGCGTTTGACGATCTGTCGCTGGGACCCCTTGCTTTTCTTTAGCGTTTTTTCCAGCACGCGATAGCGCAGCGGATACAGGTGCCTGAAGCCCAGGTCTTCGAGCCTGATTTTCAGGCTGTTGATACCGAGTCGGTTGGCGATCGGCGCATAGATGTCCAGCGTCTCACGGGCAATGCGCTTTTTCTTGGCGGTTGGCATTGCGCCGAGCGTCTGCATGTTGTGGAGTCGATCGGAGAGCTTGACGAGGATAACGCGAATATCCTCGATCATTGCCAGCATCATTTTACGAAAGCTTTCCGCCTGGGCTTCAGCACGGCTGCGAAACTGAATCTGGTCGAGCTTGCTGACGGCATCCACGAGCTGCGCAACCTCGTGGCCGAAGTTTTCCTCGATGTCATCCAGTGAGGCGGAGGTATCCTCTACGACATCGTGCAGTATTGCCGCCGTGATGGCCTGGGCGTCGAGATGCATATCGGCGAGTTCCTGGGCCACGGCAACAGGATGCGTGATATAGGGTTCGCCGGACTTGCGCGTCTGTCCCTCGTGGGCGCTGGCGCCGAAATGATAGGCGCGCAGGATCTGGTCGACCTGGTCGTCGGGCAGGTAGGATTTGAGCGTCTCGACGAGCCGCCGCATACCGTGGTCCCGACGCGACGCGCCGGGGAACCTGGACAGAATTGTCGCCGCGTAATCCATGCCCCGATAATAGCGGTAATAGCCGCGAAACGGGCAACCTGCCGCGGCCGGTGAGGCCGCTTTTCGGGAGGATTCTAGTCGCCGATCGAGATGCCGCGGACCGGCAGGATGTCCTCGGGCGGTTCGGAATGCAGCAGTTCCTCTGCAGCCGGCTGATCGATCTCTTCGAGAATCGCGGGCGTGATGTGACCTTCAGCAATCTCGCGCAAAGCGAGGACGGTTGGCTTGTCGTTCTCGAGCTCGACCATCGGATCAGCGCCATGTGCTATGCGCCGTGCGCGCTTGGCGGCAACGAGTACCATTTCGAAAATGTTGTCGATGTTTTCCAGGCAGTCTTCGACCGTAATTCTGGCCATGTTTCGGTTCCTGTGCGCGGGGGCGTTGGCAAAGCCCGTAAACGAAGCCTGGGAGTCTAGTCCACTCTGGCCCGAAGAAGCCAAGCCATATAACCAAACGTTATTAAGGGGCTGGCGCGGTTCTCAGCCGATGATCCTCGAAATGACGCGCCGCAGCGCGACATTCGACCGGGCGCAGGAATGACCCGTGCCATGGAGGACGTTTTCGAGGTCAACGACGGCCCGCTCCAGCGCATCGTTGATGATGATGTAGTCGAATTCATCCCAGTGGGACATATCGCTCTGTGCGTCGCGCAGCCGACGCTCGATGACCGCCGGGCTGTCCGTACGGCGGTCCCGCAGGCGACGTTCGAGCTCCTCCAGCGACGGCGGCAATATGAAAATCGTGACGCATTCCGGCATGGACTGACGAACCTGCCTGGCGCCCTGCCAGTCGATTTCAAGAATGACGTTTCGGCCCTCGTTCAGGTGTTTCTCCACCTGGCTGCGACTCGTCGCGTAATAGTTGTCGAATACCTGCGCGAACTCGAGCAGTTCTCCTTTTGCTTTGAATCGCTCGAATTCATCGAGGTCGACAAAAAAATAATCGACGCCATCGACTTCCGTACGACGCTGTTGCCGCGTCGTGTACGAAATGGAAAAGCGCAGACCGGGGTTACGCGCGACGAGCGCTTTCACAAGCGTCGTCTTGCCGGCACCGGAAGGGGCAGCAATAACAAACAGCTTCGCGTTGTTTCCTGCCACTCAAAGCTACTCGACGTTTTGAATCTGTTCGCGCATCTGTTCGATCAGAACCTTGAGGTCAACGGCCGCTTTGGTGGTTTCAGCGTCGGCGGACTTCGCGCCGAGCGTGTTGGCCTCGCGATTGAGTTCCTGCATTAGAAAGTCGAGCCGTCGCCCCACGGGATTATCGTCCTTCAGGGTGTCCCGAATCTCGACCAGGTGGCTATCCAGTCGATCAAGCTCTTCGTCAACGTCGATCTTCTGCGCGATCAGCGCCAGTTCGACTTCGAGCCGCGCCGGATCCGCCTCGACCTCGAGCTTCTCGATTCGCTCCTTTTGTTTGCTGCGTGTTGCGGCAAGAACCTCGGGCATACGGCTCCTGACGGACGCAGAGATTGCCTCGATGTCACGGCAGCGAGTTTCGAGCATCTCGGCAATGCGATCACCTTCATTCGCGCGCATGGTCTCGATGGCGTCGAGGGTTTTTTGCAGCAATGCCGTGGCATGTTCGAACAACGGCTCGGTATCGATCTCGGTTTGCAGCACGACGCCGGGCCAACGGAGAATCTCGATCGGGTTGACCGCGGCGACATTGGGCAACTTTGATGTGAGCTCCGAAATCCGATGGCCGATCAATTCGACAAGACCTTTGTCCACCTGCAGTTCGTTTTCCTGGTGGACCGCCCGGCGGAAATAGAGGGAACACTCGACCTTGCCTCGTCCGAGAACTGCACTCGCCTGCTGCCGGAAAAGCTGTTCCTTCGGCCGAAGTTCTTCGGGCACCTTGAACTGCACGTCGAGGTAACGATGATTGACGGCGCGTATTTCCCACGTCAGGGTGCCGGTGCCGGTTTCCACCGACTCTCGCGCGAACCCTGTCATACTGTGTAACATCAGCTTGTTTCTCCCGGTAGCGACGCAGTTTGCCGCCTGGGTCACGTTTTTTCGAGGATCGTCATTCTAAGCTGTGGCCACCGTTGAAGGCCAATCAGGGCCCGCTTTACGTCATGCAAATCGAATACGCCAAAGTCTCCGCGCTCGGTGACCGCAAGGACAACCAGGATCGGGGGGCCGTCGTCGTTGCGGACCAGGCCGCAATGATGATTGTCTTTGACGGCATGGGCGGCCACTCCGATGGGGCCCGTGCAGCGGAGACGGGCCTCAGGGTTGTGCAGGATCTTTTCATGGCATCCGATTTGCCCGTACTGGATCCGCAGGGATTCCTGTACATGGCATTGACGCGGGCACACGATGAGGTCGTGGGTCTTGGACAGGACCTCGCCGTCGACTTTCGGCCACGCGCAACCTGCGCAATCTGCCTTGTGCAGGAAGGCGGCGCTTTCTGGGCACACATTGGCGACAGCCGCATATACCAGGTGCGGGACGGACGCGTGTTGAAACGCTCGCGTGATCATAGCCACGTCGAAGTGTTGATCCAGGAGGGCGCCATCACGGAGGAAGAGGCCAAAGATCATCCAATGCGTAATTTCGTCGAGTGTTGCCTCGGTGGCGATTCGCCGGTTCCGGACATGAGCATTACGAATTGCATCAAGCTCGCACCGGGCGATGTTCTGCTCGCGTGCTCGGACGGACTGTGGTCGGGGCTAAAAGATGAGGACATGGCGGAAATCGGCGCAAACGACGACCTTAACGGCAAGAACAGGCTGGCTGAAAACCTCAAGGCCCTGAGCATCAAAGCGTTGAGCATCAACTCTCCTTACAGTGACAATACGACGGGCACCGCGTTAAGGTGGCTCGGCTAGTCGGGCGGCAGGCAGGAGAGTAATCATGCGTCCCAGCGGTCGCAAAGCGTCACAGATGCGGGAACTGCGCTTCATTCCCGATTTCACCAAACACGCCGAGGGCAGCGTTCTCGCATCCTTTGGCGATACCCAGGTCTTGTGCACGGCCAGCATCGAAGAACGGATCCCCGCGTGGCTGCGCAATACCGGCCGCGGTTGGGTGACCGGCGAATACGGCATGTTGCCCAGGGCAACCCACACCCGCTCGGGCCGTGAGGCGTCGCGCGGCAAGCAGGGGGGGCGGACCGTCGAAATCCAGCGTCTCATCGGCCGCTCGCTGCGCGCAGTGACGGACCTCGAAGCCCTGGGCGAAAGGTCGGTAACGCTGGATTGCGACGTCATCCAGGCCGATGGTGGTACACGAACGGCTTCGATAAGCGGCGCGTACGTTGCGCTGGCTATCGCCATGAAGCGGCTCGAGAAAGCGGGCGGAATAAAAAAGACGCCGCTTCACGGGCAAGTAGCGGCCATTTCGGTCGGCATCTATCGCGGTACGCCGGTACTCGATCTCGATTATGCGGAAGACGCGGAGGCCGAAACGGATATGAACATAGTCATGAACGATGCCGGACGCTTCATCGAGGTACAGGGCACCGCCGAGGGACACGCGTTCACCGACGATGAGTTCGATGCAATGATCAGCCTGGCGCGCACCGGTATCAGTGACATCATCGCTGCTCAAAACGAGACAATTGCGTCTGTAAGCTAAGTGGCCGGGTTACCCGCTAAAGTTGTCATGGCCAGCAGTAACGCCGGCAAGATCCGCGAGATCGCACGTTTGCTCGATGGTCTGGGCGTCGAGATCGTGCCGCAGTCGGAGCTGGGCGTCGTTGACGCTGATGAAACCGGCACGACCTTTGTCGAAAACTCGTTGATCAAAGCACGACACGCCTCTGACGCGACGGGGCTCCCGGCAATTGCGGACGACTCCGGGCTGGTCGTGGACGCACTGGACGGTCGGCCGGGCGTTTACTCGGCGCGTTACGCAGGTCCCGACGCGACGGACGACGACAACGTCGATCAATTACTCGAGGAGCTCGAAGAGGTTCCTGACGGGTCGCGGGGCGCTGCGTTTCATTGTGCTGCGAGTTTCATCATGCCGGGAAATTCTGAAGCCATTATTGCAGAAGGCGTGTGGCGCGGAACGATCCTCCGGGCGCGCAGGGGTCACGGCGGTTTTGGTTATGACCCGATATTTCTTGATCCGGAAAGCGGTCTCAGTGGCGCCGAACTGAATCCTGACGAAAAAAACGCACGCAGTCATCGAGGGCAGGCGCTGCGCAAACTCGCGGCTCTGTTACGAAAACAGTTCTCGTGATTGCCCCGCCGCTCTCGCTTTACGTGCACCTTCCCTGGTGCGTCCGAAAATGTCCTTACTGCGACTTCAATTCGCACACGGCGGGAGAGGGCGCGCCGCGCGAAAGATATCTCGATGCGCTGCTCGTCGATCTCGAGGGTGAGGCGCTGCGCGCCGCGGGCAGACGGCTGCAAAGTGTTTTTCTCGGTGGCGGCACGCCGAGCCTGTTTTCGCCTGGGGAAATCGAACGGCTGCTGGACGGTGTGCGGGCCTGCTTCGATCTTGCCGATGGCGCCGAAATCACGATGGAAGCAAACCCGGGTACGGTCGAGTGCGGCCAGCCGGCCGGTTATCGCGATGCGGGAGTCAATCGCCTGTCCTTCGGGGGGCAGAGCTTTGACGACGAACTGCTGAAAAAGATCGGACGAATCCACAGCAGCGAGGATATTGTGCGGGCCGTTGACGATGCGCGGGCAGCCGGCATCGACAACATCAATATCGACCTGATGCACGGCCTGCCGGGCCAGGGAGTGGAGGCGGCACTCGAGGATCTCGAATGCGCTATCAGCCTCGCACCGACGCACATTTCCTGGTACCAACTCACGCTTGAACCCAATACGATTTTTTTCGCGCGGCCCCCGCAAGACCTGCCGGAGGAGGAGACTCTTCACGCGATTCAGGACCGTGGGCAGGCGCTGCTGGCCAAGAGCGGCTACCGCCAGTACGAAGTCTCTGCGTTTGCCCGCGACGGCCGGGTGTGCGAACACAACCTGAACTACTGGCTGTTCGGCGATTACCTGGCAGCGGGCGCCGGGGCCCACGGCAAGATCAGTGACACCCGCGGCGTATTCCGGTACCAAAAGCCCGCCAACCCGCTGCAGTACATGACGGCCATCGAAGCCGGGAGGCAGGGTGCCGCAGCGATTCGGGTTGCGCCGCCGGATCTGGTCTTCGAATTCATGCTGAATGCGCTGCGATTGAACGACGGGTTCGGCGAGCTGGTTTTCTGTGAACGAACGGGGCTGAGTGGCCCGGAGCTGCAGACGATCATGCGCGGGGTCCGTGAAAAAGGGCTGGTTGAGCGCGTCGACGAATCGCGCTGGCAGGCAACACCGCTCGGCAGACGCTTCCTCAACGATCTGCAGGCCGAATTCCTGCCGGCGAGGGCCCGCAGCCGGCGGAACGGTGGGGGCGCAGGCCTTTCCCGGTGACCCCCAAGAAAACTTTCTGGATCGTGCATTTATGCACAAGGAATCCGGCGGGCCTTTGATTATCAGTACAAGAGGCGTTCGAATTCACTTTGTGGGTCGTGAAGCGTCGATAAGTCCATGTTTGTTAACCCAAAAATAAAATGGACATAAAATAGTCAAATTGACAAGCTTGCTTGCAAATCCGCACCTTAGGTCATTCACTCAATTTTAATCCACATACTTATCCACAGCTTCTGTGGATAATCGCAGGGGGCTTGCGGGAGCGGGCGCTTCGCTATATCCTACGCGGCCTTTTGCGACGCAGCGCGCTCGGGAGAGCCACAATGAAAGCCGATATTCACCCTAATTACACCGCCATCAAGGTCACCTGTAGTTGCGGCAACGAATTCACGACGCGTTCGACGCTCGGCGAAGATCTCCTCATCGAGGTGTGCTCCTCCTGCCACCCGTTCTACACGGGCAAGCAAAAGATCGTCGATTCGGGCGGACGCGTAGACAAATTCCGCCGCAAGTACGGCATGAGCTGAACGCCAGCCGCTGTCTCGGCAGCAATCCTGGTCTCATTGCGTCATTCCACGACTTTCGGGGTCGCGGCGCTCTGCGCTATGCTCGCAACGTCTGATTCAAGGAAATCGAGGAAGAATGATGAGCGAGGATGCATACCGCCTGATCAGCCCCAACGGCACCGAAACGGACCTGCCCGTACGCAGCGGAACAGTCGGTCCCGACGTTATCGATATTGCAAAGCTGTATAAGGAGCAAGGCGTCTTCACGTACGACCCCGGGTTTGTCGCGACGGGCAGCTGCGAATCAGACATAACGTACATCGACGGCGAGCAGGGAATCCTGATGTACCGGGGCTACCCTGTGGAACAGCTTGCTGCCAACTCGAACTTCATCGAAGTTTCTTACCTCTTGTTGCACGGGAATCTGCCGACAACCACCGAGCTCGCGAAGTTTGAACGGACGATCCGCCGGCACACCATGCTTAACGAGGGGATGCTGAGCTTCTTCAAGGGTTTCCGTTACGACGCGCACCCGATGGCGATGTTGTCCGCTGTCGTCGGCTCCATGTCGGCTTATTATCACAGCGAAATGGATGCATCGAACCCCGATCACCGCGACATATTCGCGCACCGGATTCTCGCCAAACTGCCGACGATCGCCGCCGCCGCCTACAAACTCAATACGGGTCAGCCGTTCATTTATCCACGGAATGATCTGAATTACTGCCAGAACCTGCTGCATATGTTGTTTGCGGTTCCGGCAGAACCTTACGAAATCGATGAGGTCGCGGCCGAAGCGCTCGACCTGCTGTTCATACTGCATGCCGATCACGAACAGAACTGTTCGACCTCGACGGTCAGAATGGCCGGGAGCTCGGGCGCAAACCCGTACTCGGCGATTGCCGCAGGCATCTCGGCACTCTGGGGACCCGCGCACGGCGGTGCCAATGAGGCTGTTCTCAAGATGCTCGAGCAGATCGGGGATACCAGCCAGATCAAGAAGTATGTCGACAAAGCCAAGGACAAGTCGGATCCCTTCCGGCTGATGGGTTTCGGCCACCGCGTGTACAAGAATTTCGATCCGCGCGCGACGATTATCCGGGACATGTGCCACAAGGTGCTGCAGCGGCTGGACCGCAAGGACACGCCGTTGTTCGACCTGGCCCAGGAGCTCGAACAGGTTGCGCTCGAGGACGACTACTTCAAAGAGAAAAATCTTTACCCGAACGTCGACTTCTACTCGGGCATCATCTACCGGGCACTCGGTATTCCGACCTCAATGTTTACCGTGATGTTTGCGCTTGGGCGCTCGGTGGGCTGGGCGGCGCACTGGCGCGAGATGATCTCTGACCCGGCGGGCAAGATCGCGAGACCGCGACAGCTGTATACCGGGCCGGCACAGCGGGATTACACCCCGATCGCAAAGCGATAGCGCCTCACCTGCCAACGTCCGCCAACCTTCCACCCACCTCCCCGCGGCGTCGATTGCGGGGAGATCTTGCCTGCTCGCGCTGACGCGATGTCGCTTCGCAAGACACGCCCGCACTCGCCGCCGCTGCGTAACCGTGCGGCGTGAGGCAAGTGGACGAGATGTTTGCTGGCGAGACATGAAGCGAGCGCAAGCGAGGCAGTCCGCCAGCAATGCATGTCGGTCGGTTGCCCGAGCTCAGAGGTTGGTGGCCGCTGCTTGGCAAGGGTGGGTGGTGAAATGGAGTTGCGATCAGATGTGTTCGAGGAGCAATTGCACGGCATTCAAATCGACCCGCTTCATCGGCTTGCCGTCGATCGGGCTCATCGGCGCCTGGCGGATTCCGTCGACCGGAAATACGGTGGCCTGGATCGCGCTATTGCTGTGATGAAACTCGAAACCGGCGAAGGTCTCGACGCGGTTGCGGCGGCTTTTCAGGCGCCGCTCGTACGGTCGATAGCTGATGCCCATACCACCGAGCTCAAGCGCAACGGCTTCCGGACTGTCGGCAAAGACGTGCAGGTTAACGGCGGAGTTTTGATCCGCGGTACCGACGAGCACGGGCCCGACAAGTCGTGGCGTAAATGCTTCGAGCAGCTTCATGGCGGAGAGCGCCGCAATCCGCATGAGGCGCAGTTGATCCGCGTGTGACTCGCCACCGAAAATCTGCAGGTGCTCGACGACGGCAGCCTCGATTTCCGCGTTGCCAGGCAGAGCGCCGCGCACAGAGATTCCCAGGCGTTCAGCGGCTTTATGTTTCGCCAGGCGATAATCGCGAATGCCGTGATCGACTATTATGCGAGCGGCTTCCTGCGCAACGACCTGTCGCGCCCGCTCGACCCCATTGTTTTTTTGCCTGCCCATTGCGTCAAAAGATCGGCTCGCTTTCCTCGTCAACTTCCCCTTCCTCATCGGGTGGTGCATCGATTCCGGACGCGTCATTGAAAATGTCAGGGATTTCTTCGACGAACTCGCACTCCGGAACGTTGCCCTGCCGGAACACTTCGAACACGACGTTGCGCTGCCCCGACCGTGCGGGGCAGCCGGTCTCGCGGTCGATAAGCACCGAAACGATGCCTTCCGGCATCGGCAGTTGATTTTCCGGCACCCCCGCCAGAGCGATGCGCGAGAATTCGACCCAGATCGGCAGCGCGGTCCTCGATCCTTCCTCGCCGGGACCCAGGGGCAGGTCGTCGTCGTAGCCGACCCATACGATGCTGGCGAGGTCGGCGTTAAAGCCCCCGAACCAGGCGTCGCGCCGGTCATTCGACGTGCCGGTTTTTCCCGAGAGGTCGTTGCGGCCCAGCGCCATTGCGCGGCGACCGGTGCCGCGCCGCACGACGTCGCGCATCATGTCCTGAACCAGAAACATGTTTTGCGGGCTAATTGTCCGAGGGGCAGTGACGACGTCTGCAAACAGCTCCGGCGCCGCGCTGGCATCGGGCCGATAGTCGAGCGCCACATCAGCCATCGCGTCCAGCGACATTTGCGCACGCGGTGCACGACCATACCGATTGGCGGTTCCTTCTCCGATACACGAATCGCAGACGATGGCCGGCTCGTTGCGGTACAGGGTTTCACCCGCCGGCCCGTAAATCGCATCGATTACATAGGGTTTTATCGCATGCCCGCCGTTGGCAATGATCGCGTATCCCTGCGCCATATCGAGCGGCGATGCGGCGCCGCCGCCCAGCGCGAGAGAACCGTTGCGTGGCAGCGCGGCACCGCCGAAACCGAATTTTTCGATATGGCGAACGGCATTGCCGATACCGGTGTTGAATAGAAGCAGACGCACCGACACGAGGTTCATCGAACGAACCAGCGCTTCGCGCATGCGCGTCGGTCCGTAGAATCGCCCGCTGTAATTTATAGGCCGCCAGACAGCCTCGAGTTCCGAGGAATTGATCACAACCGGCGCGTCCAGGATGACGGTCGCCGGCGTATTGCCGTGTTCGAGCGCGGCGGAATAAATGAACGGCTTAAAGGACGAACCCGGCTGGCGGTATGCCTGTCGTGCCCTGTTGAATTTGCTCAGCGTGAAGTCGAAGCCGCCCGTGAGTGCGCCGACTCCGCCGTCAAACGGGTCTATCGCTACGACGGCGCCCTGTGCCTCCGGTACCTGGGCCAGCGCCCAGCTACCCTTCGTTGTGGGCATCACGTAAACGACGTCACCGACTGACAGAACATCGCCAACGGTTTCCGGGGCCGGCCCCGTTGTCTCGCGATCGACAAAAGGTTTGGCCCAGCTGATGCCGCCCCAGGGCAAGGTGGCTCTTAGGCCGCCGGCGAATACGATGCGCACGGAATTGTCTTCTGAAAGACTCGTAACCAGCGCGACAGACAGACCGCCCGGGGCGTACTGCTCAAGCGTTTCCCGGATTTCAATCGGCCATTTTTCAAAGGGCGCCATCAGGATTTCGTCGTCGAGCTCTATGGTCATCGCCGGGCCGCGATAGCCGCGTCGCCGGGTAAACTCGAGCAGTCCGTTTCTCAATGCGTAGTTGGCTGCAGACTGCAAACGCGAATCCAGTGAAGTCACAACCTGGTAACCGGCCGTGTAGGTGTCTTCGCCATAACGCTTCAGCATCTCACTGCGCACCATTTCGGCGACGTAAGGGGCGTTCAGCTCAACGGCGGCTCCGTGTAGCTGTGATTCCATCGGAAAGGCCATCGATTCCGCGAAAGCCGCATCGTCCAGGTACCCGAGATCGTGCATCCGGCCCAGCACATAGCTGCGGCGTATTTCTGCATTTGCCGCGCTGTAAACCGGGTTATACCGCGATGGCGCCGGGAGAACGCCCGCAAGGGTCGCAGCTTCTGCAGCGTTGAGTTCCCTGAGATTCTTGTTGAAGTACACCTGTGCCGCGGCGGCCACACCATAGGCGCGTTGTCCAAAAAACATCTTGTTGAGGAACAGCGCCATTATCTGTTCCTTGGTGAACTCCTGCTCGATCTTGTACGCCAGAAAAGCTTCACGAAGTTTTCGCGTGAACAACTGCTCACGCGTCAAAAAGTAGTCGCGAGCAAGCTGCTGCGTCAGCGTGCTGCCGCCGCCGCTGATCTCACCGCTCCTGATCAACCGCGCAAACGATCGGATGATGCCCTGGTAATCGATGCCGGGGTGCTCGAAAAAGCGTCGATCTTCGGCCGAGATGAAAGCATGCACCACGTGCGGCGGCAGGTCCTCGAACGCGATCAGGATGCGACGCCGTTCACCGATTTCGGATATGAGGTATCCGTCGCGACTGAAAATTCGAAGCGGAATCTGCAGCGGGATATCGCGAATCGTTTCGGGCCTGGGCAAGCCGGGTTCCACGAAATAATACGCGCCGATAACCGCGGCGACGGCCGCAATGGTTCCGCCGGCACCGAGGCCAAGCATCACAATCAGGCTTCTGAATAGCCGTCGCCTCCGAATGTGACGCAGATTCTTGTTTGTTTTCCGTGGTTTATGCATAGTTGCTGGCGATTTCCGCCGAATACCCCGGTTTACCGGGCTGCTGGCTCACTTTATATAAGGGTATGGTGGTGCTCGGTGGATGCCGGAAATATGGCTTTTTAAGGGCACGGCTTTTTTGCATACTTGATGAAGGGAGCCGATGATAGACGCGCATCACGGGCTGCTGCAATAACAAGTCTCGTCCTCAGCCGCGGACTGGTTCACGGAACGTACCCGTCCAGGAACATTACTATAGGGATTGTGGGTTCGTGAGCAAAGTCACGTTTTATTTAACATTTTATTGATATATAGTTAAATCGATTTGCTCAGGTCTAACCTACGATTGGCTCGCAACCTACCGACTTAGAAGGAAAAAGACGTGTTTTTTGGCAATAAATCACAGCCATTGCTGGGCCTCGATATCACGACGTCGTCGGTCAAACTGATAGAGCTTACGCAGAGTGGCAAGCGCTATCGTGTCGAGTCCTACTCAGCGGAGCCTACCCCTCCCAGTTCGGTGAGCGAAAAAGCGATAGTCGATGCCAAGGCAGTCGGTGAAGCTATTCGTCGCGCCGTCAAGCGGGCCGGGGCCAAGGCAACCGACGTCGCCGTCGCTATCAGCGGTGACGCGGCCATTACCAAAGTCATTCAAATGCCCTCCAGCCTCTCTGCGCGAGACCTCGAGGGACAGGTCGAGATTCAGGCCGACCAGTACATTCCATTCCCGATGGAAGAGGTCAGCTTCGACTACGAAGTGATCGGCCCGAACGACAAAGACCCCGAACTCATGGACGTGTTACTCGTTGCAACGCGAACGGAGAACGTCGAGCAGCGACAGTCAGCTGTCAGCGCGGCGGGTCTCACGACGAAAATCGTCGACGTTGAGGCATTTGCACTTGAAAATGCCTGTCGCCTGTTGAGCCACCAGATTCCCGACGGTGGTATGGGGCAGTCGGTGGCGGTCGTCGATATCGGCGCCAGCAGCACGACGTTCAGTGTGCTTTATGACCTCAAGGTTATTTACACACGCGACTTCAACTTCGGTGGCCAGCAGTTGACCGAGGAAATCATGCGTACCTACGGGCTGTCGATGGAAGACGCGGGCCGTGCCAAAAAACAGGGCGGCCTGCCGAGTAATTACCAGCCCGAAGTGCTCGAGCCATTCATTGACGACATGACGCAACAGGTCAGCCGCTCACTGCAGTTCTACCTGGCATCGGGCGGCGGTCGTGAGCAGCCGGACATGATCCTGGTTTGCGGCGGCTGCGCGAACATCCCGGGTATCGCGGACGTAATTTCGAGCCGTGTAGGTATTCCGACCGAGGTGGGTGATCCGCTCGGACAAATGAAAATTTCATCTAAGGCCAAGTCACAGGGCGTCAGTAAAGATGCAACTGCACTTCTCACTGCCTGCGGCCTTGCACTGAGGAGCTTCGACTAATATGCCGAGTATTAATCTACTCCCGTGGCGCGAGGCAGAGCGCAAGAAACGCCAGCGAGATTTCGGTGTGGCCACGGCTGGCGCCGTAGTCGCCTCAATCGCGGTGGTTGTGGCAACGATCTTTGCGTACTCACAGATGATTTCGAACCAGGAGTCCCGCAACAAGCGGCTGACTGACGAGATCGCCGAGCTCGAGAAGAGTATTACCGAGATCGATGGCCTGGAGCGGCAAAAAGAACGCCTGCTTGCCCGCATGGAAATCATCGAGGAACTGCAGAAGAGCCGCCCGGAGATCGTCCATCTTTTCGATGAGCTGGTCCGACAATTGCCGGAGGGCGTTTACCTTACGGGCATGAAACAGACCGGCTCGCGAGTCGAGATTCGCGGCGTCGCCCAGTCGAGCACGCGAGTGTCGGCACTGATGCGCCAGATCGATGCGTCGGAGTGGTTATCCGACCCCGAGGTTGAGCGCGTCGAAACCAAGCAGTCGGGATCGTCCCGCCAGGCGGAGTTCGTCGTCTACCTGAAGCAGTTGCGCACGGACGGTGAAACGGAGGAGGCGGAATGAATCTCATAGAAGAACTTCAGAGCCTGGACGTCAATGACGTTGGCCGCTGGCCGCTGCCGTTTCGCGCTGCCGTAATCGCTATCGTGTTCCTGGTCGTGCTGGGTCTCGGCGTTTACTGGTTCATCGTCAAGGACAAGGCGCCGCAGCTTAGCCGCGTCCAGGAAGAGGAACAGCAGCTCCGCGTGACGTTCGAAAACAAGCAGCGCAAAGCGGCGAACTACGACGCTTACAAAGCGCAGCTTGCGCAGATCGAACAGTCTTTTGGCACGATGCTCCGGCAGCTTCCGGGCGAGACCGAAATTCCCAGCCTGATCGTCGACATTTCGCAGACCGGGCTTGCGGCGGGATTGCAGGAAAAACTGTTCGTTCCGCAGGGAGAGGTTCCGAGGGACTTTTATGCAGAAAAGCCCATCAAGATTCGTCTGACCGGCGGCTACCACGAGATTGGAAACTTCGTGAGCGGCATTGCAGCGCTTCCTCGCATCGTGACGTTGCATGACATCAACATCACGCAGGAAGACAAGAACGAATTCGACAATCTGAGTATCGAGGTTACCGCCAAGACGTACCGGTATCTCGAGGAGGAGGCACAGTGATCATGCGCGCTCCCCGAATAATCAGACATGGCCTCATCCTGATCCTGTCAGCCGCCGGCCTCGCGGCATGCGGGGGCGACATGGATGACCTGGACCAGTACATCAATGAAGTCAAAGCAAAGCCGGGCGGTCGAATTGAGCCGCTGCCCGAAATCACGCCGTACGAAGTGTTCACGTACGTTGCCGATGCGCAGGGCCTGCGGTCACCGTTCATACCCGATACGCCACAGGCGAGCCGCAGCGCGGGCGGCACACGCCCCGACCGGGATCGAAGCCGCGAGTATCTCGAGAACTTTCCGCTGGATACATTGGGTATGGTCGGCACGCTGTACATGGGCAACACGATGTACGGCCTCGTACAAACAGCAGACGGGTTGATTCACCGCGTTGTTCCCGGCAATTACATGGGGCAAAACGACGGACGAATCACAGAGATTTCTGAATCGGAAATCACATTGATTGAAATTATTTCTGATGGAATCGGCGGCTACATCGAGAGGGATGCCGCGATTGGTCTAGCAGACTGACGCCTGAATGGAACTGGGAGTAACTGGAATGATGCTCAAAAGCAAATCGACGGTCGGTCATCGCATGACGGTGATAAAACTGGCCGCATTGGCACAGGCAGCGCTGCTGCTTTTCTGGGGCGCAACTGCCAGCGCACAGGAAGGTAACCGGCTGCAGGACATTCAGGTGCAGAGTCTGCCCGGCCAGCGTGTCGAGCTGAAGCTGATCATGAGTGACACGGCGCCCGAGCCGCTCGCGTTCACGATTGAGAATCCTGCACGGATTGCGCTCGACCTTCCCGATACGACGTTGGGCCTTAGCTCGCGCCGCCGCGATGTGAACCTCGGGCCGCTGGACACGGTGCTGACGGCTGAAGCAAACGGCCGCACACGGGTCGTGCTCAACCTGGACTCCATGGTCCAATATCAGACCAGCCGCAGCGGTAACACGGTAACCGTCATCCTGGGTGGCGGAGACGACTACAGCGCCGGAACCACCCAGTTCGCCAGCGCGCCAGCAGCGTCTGACACCCCCTCTTACGCCGCGCCTGGCAGCCGCGCGATAACGAGCGTGGATTTCCGTCGCACGCGCGATGGCGGTGGACGGGTCATCGTGAACCTGACCGATCCGTCGACGCCGGTCGACATTCGTCAGGAAGGCGGACGTGTTGTCGCTGTCTTCAAGGGCACGAGTCTGCCCGCCGAGTTGATGCGTCGCCTCGACGTCATGGACTTTGCGACTCCGGTTACGACGGTGGACACGCTGCGCACTAATCTCGATACGCGTATCGTCATTTCGGCGGACGGCAAGTATGAGCAGCTTGCCTATCAGTCCGACAATGAGTTCTCGATCGAAATTAACCCGGCGGCGGAAGAAGGCACAGATGAGTCGAGCCTCTTCTCGGAGACGAAGGAATACGAAGGTCAGCGTCTGACGCTGAACTTCCAGGACATCGAGACGCGCGCCGTACTGCAGCTGCTTGCCGAAACTTCGGGCAAGAACATCGTTGTATCCGATACGGTGCAGGGCAATGTAACGCTGCGCCTGCGAAACGTTCCCTGGGATCAGGCCCTGGATATCGTGATGACCACCAAGGGTCTCGACATGCGCCAGAACGGCAACGTGATCATGGTTGCGCCCGCGCAAGAGATTGCCGCGCGTGAGACAGCCGATCTCGAAGCAAAGCTCGCCATCAGCGAGCTCGAGCCAGTGTACTCCGAGTTCCTCCAGGTCAACTACGCCAAGGCAAGCGATCTCGCGACGCTGATCAGGGCCGAAAGTGGCGGCAACCCGCTGCTGTCGGATCGAGGCAGCATTGGCGTCGATGATCGCACCAATACACTTTTGGTTCAGGACACAGCGGAGCGCCTGCAGAACATTCGTCGCCTGGTTCGCACTCTGGATATTCCGATCAAGCAGGTATTGATCGAGTCACGCATTGTTGTCGTCAATGACGACTTCAGTCGGGATCTTGGTGTACGCCTGGGCGTGACCGCGTTCAATGAGAGTAATACGGGCCTGACGACGATCAGCGGTAGCGGTGCTGGTACCGACAACATGATCCGGACCTATCTCGAGAACCAGGCTGATCCGACGAGTCCGTTCCTGCTCGAGTATCCGTCGCTGACCAATCGCTACAACGTTCCTCTGCCGATTGCCGATGCTGCCGGACGCTTTTCGCTGGCCGTACTCGAGAATGACTACCTGGTCGACCTCGAGCTGACGGCGATGGAAGCGGAGGGTCGCGGTGAGATCGTTTCGACGCCACGCGTAATCACGGCCAATCAGAAAGAAGCCACGATCAAGCAGGGTGTGGAAATTCCTTACCAGCAGTCCGCGTCTTCCGGGGCAACGACGATCCAGTTCAAGGAAGCCGTGCTCGAACTGGTCGTTACACCGCAAATTACGCCGGACAACAACATCATCATGGACCTGCGGGTAAGCAAGGATAACGTTGGCGATATTATCTCGACTGGCGGCCTCGGCGGCACGGTTCCGAGCATCGATACGCGCTCGGTCGAGACGCAGGTTCTCGTTGCTAACGGACAGACGGTTGTCCTGGGCGGTATTTACGAAACGGAACGCCGCGAAACGATCAAGAAAGTGCCTTTCCTCGGCGACATTCCGATTGCCGGCGCTCTTTTCCGCAGCAAGCAGCGGACCGACAACAAGGCTGAGCTTCTGATCTTTGTGACGCCGCGCATCCTTGAGGAAGGCGCGACCATTAACTAGGATTTTGTTCTGCTGAAGATCCGGAAAGCCAACCTTCGGGTTGGCTTTCTCGTTGCGGACCTTCGCAAAAAAAGGCGCACGACCGCCATTAATGAAACACCCTAACAACATCTTCCTGATCGGCCCGATGGGCGCAGGCAAGTCGGCCGTGGGCCGGCAGCTGGCGCGGGCCCTGCACCTGACGTTCAGGGATAGCGATGATGAAGTAGAGTCGCGGACAGGTGTGGATATTGCGTTTATCTTCGAAAAAGAGGGTGAGGCCGGCTTTCGCAAGCGCGAGGCGGCAGTAATCGACGAACTGACCCAAATCGATGGCGTCGTGCTTGCAACAGGGGGCGGTGCGATCGTCGATCCGAAGAGCCGCAGCCGACTTGGCGGACGCGGTTTTGTTGTCTACCTGTATACGACCGTCGACCAGCAGTTTGCCCGTACCAATAAGGGGCGTGAGAGACCGTTGCTGGAGAATGGCGATCGTCGCCAGATTCTCGAAGAGCTGCTGCTTGCGCGGGATCCGCTGTATCGGGAGATTGCAGACCTGGTTGTCGATACGGATGGGCGCAAGGTCCATTCTGTCGCAAAAGAGATTATCGAGAAGGTAGGCTAGCTAGCCGACCTGGCGTATTTTCCGGCGGACTGTCTCGCGCCGCTCGCTTGATGTGTCGCCGGCAAACACCCCAGCTCGTCCTGATTGCGGTAACCTAAGCCAATGTCGCTATACCAGACAGTCTCGGTAGATTTGGGTGACCGCAGCTACCCGATCATTATCGGTCGCGGACTGCTTGGCGGCAATTTCGACCTGGCGGACTACGTCCGGGGAACGGACTGTTTCGTTGTCAGCAACGAAACCGTCGCGCCACTCTATCTCGACAAGCTCCGGCCTAACCTGGCCGGCCGAAACGTCGCAAGCTTCAGTCTTCCGGACGGAGAGTCGTTCAAGTCCGTAGCGACGATGCAGACGATCCTGGACGAGCTACTTGCGTCGGGCGCCAACCGCGACACCACCGTAATCGCGCTGGGTGGCGGCGTCGTCGGCGATATCGCCGGCTTTGCTGCCGCCTGCTTCATGCGGGGCGTGGCGTTCATCCAGGTGCCGACGACGCTGCTCGCGCAGGTCGACTCGTCCGTTGGCGGCAAAACCGGCGTTAACCACGAAAAGGGCAAAAACCTGATCGGTGCGTTTCATCAGCCGCGGCTTGTGCTCATTGACACGGACACTCTCGATACGCTACCGGTGCGCGAATTCAGGGCGGGCCTGGCGGAGGTCATCAAGTACGGCGCGATCTGCGACCCGGCGTTTTTCACCTGGCTCGAGAGCAACATGTCTGGTTTGCTCGAGAAGGATCCGAAGCTGCTCGCCTATGCGATCCAGCGCTCTTGCGAACTCAAGGCGGAGGTGGTGGCCGGGGACGAGCGGGAAACCGGCCGACGCGCGATTCTGAATTTTGGCCATACCTTCGGCCATGCGATTGAACGCTGCCTCGGTTACGGCGAGTGGCTGCACGGCGAAGCCGTGGCGGCAGGCATGATCATGGCCGCCGACCTGAGCGGCATTACGGCGGCGGACCTGGCGCGGCTCAAAGGCCTGGTTGGGGCGGCGGGACTGCCAACCGAAGCGCCGGCCATAGCCGGTGATCGTTGGCTCGAGGCGATGGGCATGGACAAGAAAATCCGGCAAAAGCAGCTGCGATTCGTCCTTCTGCGCGCGCTCGGTGAAGCGTACCTGAGCGCCGATTATGACGGGGCCCGGCTGGAGGCTTTGATCGGGGCCGGCGCCTGATGGGAGCAGCCGGCCTCGCACCGTATGCCGCTAATGAATCGCAGAGCCGTGGCAGAACCTATGACGAACCGCGCCCGGCCTATCGCGGCGAGTACCAGCGCGATCGTGACCGGATCATTCATTCGACGGCTTTTCGACGCCTGGTCTACAAGACCCAGGTGTTCGTCAATCATGAGGGCGACCTGTATCGCACCCGCCTCACGCATTCGCTCGAGGTGTCACAGATAGCCCGCAGCGTAGCTTTTGCGCTTAATCTCAACGAGCCGTTGACGGAGGCGATAAGCCTCGCTCACGATCTCGGGCATACGCCGTTCGGTCATGCCGGACAGGACACGCTGAATGCCTGCATGCGCGACTACGGCGGCTTCGAGCACAACCTGCAGTCGCTCCGTGTTGTCGACGTGCTCGAGGCCAAGTACGCGGATTTTCCCGGGCTGAATCTCATGTTCGAGACGCGGGAGGGCATACTCAAGCACTGCTCGACGCGCAATGCCCGTGAGCTCGGCGACGTGGGTGAACGGTTTTTGCAGCGCAAGCAACCCGGACTGGAAGCACAGCTGGCAAATATCGCCGATGCCATCGCGTACAACAACCACGATGTGGACGACGGCTACCGGGCGGGCCTCCTGAGCCTGGAGCAGCTTCGCGAGCAGCCGCTGTTCGAGGCTCAGTACGCCGAGGTGCATGAGCTGTATCCCGAGCTCGAGGACCGCCGGCTTATTTACGAAATTATTCGCCGCATGATCGGCACCGTGGTAACAGACCTGATCGAGGAAACGCGGCGTCGCATCGAGAAAGAGTGTCCGCAATCCATAGACGACGTGCGCAGTGCCGGCAAGCCGCTGGTTTCGATGTCGGATCGCGTGTACGGACAGCACGTTTCGCTGAAACGCTTCCTGCACCAACACCTTTACCGCCACGAACAAAAACTCGAGATGACCCGCCGGGCGCAGGGCATCATCAAGGATTTATTCACGGCGTACTCGGAGGACGTGCAGCGCATGCCGCCGGAATTCGCCGACGCGGCCGCCAGCCTCGACGAGCACGGCCGGGCCCGGGTTGTCGCTGATTACATTGCAGGCATGACGGATCGCTATGCGATCGCAGCCCACGAAAGCATCGGGGGCTGATAGAATGCGCCGCAATTCTTACGCCGGGGCCATACAGACCGCCCGGCAGCAGCGCCAGGATTTCAAGTGAAGCACAAGAACATCCCGAATAGAGACCGGCTGATTTTTGCGATGGACGTACCCGACTGCGATCGTGCGAGAGCCCTCGCTGACGAGCTGGGCGATGCGGTGACGTTCTACAAGATCGGGCTGGAGCTCATGATGAGCGGTGAATACTTCGAGCTGCTCGACTGGATGCTCGCGCGCGACAAAAAAGTATTTTGTGACCTGAAGTTCTTCGACATTCCCGCGACCGTGGGCTCTGCCGTGCGTTCGCTGAAGGATCGCGGGGCTTCATTCGTCACGGTGCACGGCAACCAGTCGATCATGGAGGCCGCCGCCGAGAACAAGGGAGACAGTCTCAAGGTACTCGGCGTGACGGTACTGACGAGCCTGGATCGGGGCGACCTCGATGATCTCGGCTTTGACTGCGACCTGGAGTCACTCGTTCTCTCTCGCGCCAGGCGGGCACTCGAAGCCGGTTGTGACGGTGTGATTTCGTCGGGACTCGAAGTGCCCCGGCTGCGTGAACACATCGACAACAAGCTGCTCGTCATATCGCCCGGCATTCGCCCTGTCGACAACAAACCGATGGGCGACCAGAAGCGCGTTGTGACGGTCGAGACTGCATTCTCGAACGGCGCCGACTACATCGTCGTGGGTCGCCCCATACGCGACGCCGAGAGTCCGCGCGCGGCAGCAGAAGCCATGCAGGCGTCGATCGCCGCCCAGGTTGCCGCTTGATGGCTGACCCGAAGAACGATGTGTTCCTGCGCGCGCTGCGCCGCCAGCCGACGGTACGGACGCCGGTCTGGATCATGCGCCAGGCCGGCCGCTATCTGCCGGAATACCGGGAGGTTCGGGCGGAGGCCGGCGACTTCATGAGCCTGTGTCGCAACGCCAGGCTGGCCTGCGAGGTGACACTGCAGCCGCTGCGACGCTTCAAGCTGGATGCGGCCATCCTGTTCTCGGACATTCTGACGGTCCCCGATGCATTGGGCCTGGGCCTCTATTTCGAGACGGGGGAAGGACCGCGATTCAGGCGACCGGTCCGGAGCGCCGCGGCCATCCGCAGACTGTCGGTCCCGGACGTTCATTCGGAGCTCGGCTACGTCTTCGAGGCGGTCAGCACGATCAGGAAAGCGCTCGATGGCCGGGTGCCATTGATCGGGTTCGCGGGCAGCCCCTGGACCGTCGCGACTTACATGGTCGAGGGCCGCTCCAGCCGGGATTTCGCGATCATCAAGGGGCTCGCCAAAGAAGACCCGCAGGCGTTGCTGAGTTTGCTGGACGTGGTGACGGAGACGACCGTTCAGTACCTGAATGCACAAATAGACGCCGGTGCACAGGCGATAATGGTCTTTGACACCTGGGGCTCGGCACTCGAGCCGGACGACTATCGGCGTTTTTCGCTCGCCAACATGCAGACCATTGTCGACAACCTTGTTCGCGACAAAGGCGCCGAGCCGATTCCCGTCATTCTGTTCACCAAGGGTGCGGGCGCCCTGCTGGCCGACATGGCGGACACCGGTTGCGACGCGCTGGGCGTCGACTGGACCACCGATCTGCAAACGGCTCGACGGTATGTCGAGGACAAGGTTGCGCTGCAGGGCAACCTGAATCCGGCGACGCTGCGTGAGAGTCCGGAGGTCATACGACAGGGTGTCGCAGATACGCTGGCCAGCTACGGTCACGGGCCGGGGCATGTGTTCAACCTTGGACACGGTATTACGCCCGACATCGACCCGGAGCATCTCGGCGTGCTGGTCGACGCGGTGCATGAACTCAGCCCGCCGTACCACGAATAGCTTTCTCGCAAGTAAAAGTGTCGGAAACGACCTTTGCCTGAAGCCCGCCACAGGCCGGTGCAGACGCAAAAACAGTCGTTCAAAAGAAAGTATTCTCCGTGATGGAAAGGGCCGCTACTGACCCAAAGTGCACCGTCCCTGTCACCAAGAATCGACACATCGCTTCTTGCTTGTCGGGCGTCGCTTTTCTGCGACACAACTTGCACGGGCTCTCTCACGCATTGCGTATACCATTTATGTCAATACCCCCTCGCTGAGCCGTGCAATTGTGATCTACTCGCAGTACTGACAAAGGCAAATTCATCGAAAGATGAAGACGCAAAACTACCGGTCTACGGGACCTGTCCTACGATAGCGGAGTTGCCAAAATGCACTACGAGTCAATAACCGTTCGCTGCACCTGGCCTGCCTGGCCACACGGCACTCCCTTTTCGTCGCACAAACCGTCGCCGCGCTTTGTCGGATGGGACCGATCCTGGTCCTTTTATCAGTCGGAAATCATGTTTGGAGGGGAGTTCTCATGAACAAGAGTATAAGTGTATTCAGAAAGATAATGCCGGTGCTTCTCGGCATGCTGTTAGCTTCGGTCAGTGCGCATACAGCGATCGCCGACCACAAACCCAATCACGTAACCAACCCTAACAGTCTGGCAATGACGATAGACGCGACGTTTAATGCGGAGTGCACGTCCGTGACGGCGTCCTCTGACAAAGACATCTCGAATGTGGTCCTTTTGTTTACGGATGGTACTTGGGAGAAGTTTGATGATCTCGATGTGCCGGAGGGCGATTTCGCAGGTACCGCAGACAATAGCGGAAAGACGATCGAAAGCGCCTATATAAAATCGGGATCTTTTAGACAGCCAGTCGATTTTATCGACCCGGACTCCGGCAAGGTGAAAATGATCAATGTCGGCGAGACTTTTTCCTGCACGGCTGGCCCTGCTCTGTCCTAAAAACGTAGTTCGGCGCTGTAGCGCTCACCACGGACGCATTGGGAGTAGTCGCCGCAGACTGGAATAGCGGGAACGCCGGAGCTGGATGGCTGCGGCGTTCCCCTTGCGGTTTCGTGTAACCGGGAGCCTCATCGATTGAATGGCTGCTATTGGCGGGAGGCGTAGTAGGCGACCACGCGCGGATCGCTTTCGACGCGTTCGGTGTGCCCGACCAGCCCCGGCGCCAGTCGCTGGACGATATCCGGCGGCACATGGTCCAACGTGCCGGCGAGCAGCGACTTCGTCTGTACGAAGACTTTGAGGTCAGCCATGGTCATGCGACTGTCGGCAAAGTAGTTCCCTCCGCCGCGCGTCAATAGTTCGTCCAGCCCGCGCAAAATAACGGACAGCCAGCCGTCGACCAGTTTTTCTCTCGCCCGCTTGAGTTCGCCACCCTCCAGGCCGAAAGTGCGCACGATGTAGTGCAGGAGGTCTTCCATGGCAGCCATGACTTCGTCGCAGTAAAGCGCCTGCAGATCGTCCTCGGGGTACAGGCCGGCCATCTTGCCCACGTAATGGCACATGGCATTTGACTGGGTAACGGCCGCGCCGTCGATTTCGAGCACCGGCAGTGAATTGAATCGCGTGCTCTTGCGCATCTTGCCGAATTCGGCAAACGATATGCGGTCGTCTTCGAATTCGATGCCCGCGGCGTGAAAAGCGATTCGAACGGGCTCCGCCCGACCGCCGTCGATATCGAAGTAAGTCAGTTTGTAGTGGGTCATCGCATCACCTCCCGCAGTGCTTCTTACAGCAGCTCGATTTCCAGGATCTTGCATTCCTGCACGACGTTGGCCGTCGTACCGCCGTGCGCTTCCGCAGGCGCCCATACCGCGTCGCCGATCTTGAACAGCTTCATCTGCTCGCCGCCGTCGCCATCGTCCTCGAGCCAGGCGCAGGACTGCAGGTAGACCATGACGCGATCGAGGTGCCCGTGCAGTGGCGACGTTTCGCCGTTACGGACCGTCTGCCGAAGCACACGAACTTTTTCGTTCTTGAACACCAGCTCATACATATGCGGTGCGACCAGGATCGGGTCCAGAGGCTTCGGCACAGCCGCGCCAACGACGGCCGCGAGTAACAGCATGGGTACGATGGACAGCAGTTTGCTTGCAGACATTGGGGCCCCCTCGATATCAGTCGCGAAGCGCTCTACGAAGTATCTTGCCCACATTCGTTTTCGGCAGCTCGTCGCGAAATTCGACAAACTTCGGCCGCTTGTAGCCGGTCAGCTGTTTTCGGGAATAATCGAGTATGTCTTTCTCGGTGACGCTGTCATTCTTACGCACGACAAAAACCTTTACGGCTTCACCGGATCTCTCATCGGGAATGCCAATCGCGGCCGCTTCCAGGACGCCGTCGAGTTCGACGATGACGTTTTCGATTTCGTTCGGATAAACATTGAAACCGGACACGAGGATCATGTCTTTTTTGCGGTCTTCAATGTAAAAGTAGCCCGCATCATCCATGCGCCCGATGTCACCCGTTCGCAGCCAGCCGCCGGGAAACATGACCTCGGCGGTTTCCTCGGGACGCTGCCAGTAGCCCTCCATGACCTGGGGTCCGCGTATACAGATCTCGCCAATCTGTCCGGCGGGCAGCTCCTTGCCGGCGTCATCGGCAATCATGACGTCGGTCGAAGGTATCGGCAGGCCGATGGTTCCGGTAAATTCCGAATCGATCCGACAGACAATAGCCGCTGGAGAAGTTTCGGTGAGGCCGTAGCCCTGAAGGATGGTCGTTCCGGTTCTTTCTTTCCATTCTTTTGCCACGGCTCGCTGAACGGCCGTGCCGCCTCCGATGCACACGCGCAGGTGACTGAAATCGACGTCCCGGAAGCTGGGCGTGTTCAGGAGCGCGGCGAACATCGTGTTGACGCCCGTGAACAGGTTGAATTTGAAACGCGCCATTTCTTTTGCAAAGCCTTCGAAATCCCGCGGGTTGGTAATGAGTACGTTTTGCCCGCCCTGCGCCATGACGGTCAGGCAGTTACCCTGCAGCGAGAAAATGTGATAAAGCGGCAAGGCCGTGATTGCGACGATCGGCTGCACGCCCTCATAAGCGTCACCCTGCCACGTGATCGTCTGCTGTACGTTATAGATCATGTTGCGGTGACTCAGCATGGCGCCTTTCGAAACGCCGGTTGTGCCGCCCGTGTACTGCAGGTAAGCGATGTCGGCGAAGCCGATGTCGACAGGTTTCAGAGTCTTGTTTGCTCCCGCTTTGAGCGCGGCCCTTAAAGAAATGCGATTGGGGATTTGATTGGGAGGCACTTCTTTCTTGACATGACGGAGCACGAAGTTGGTCAGCATGCTCTTCGGCCAGTTGAGGAGGTCGCCCACGCCAGTCGTGACAACGTGCTCGACGCCTGTGTCTGCAATGACCTCCTCGAGGACGTTGGCGAAATTTTCAAGAATGACGATGCAGCGGGCGCCGGAATCGTTGAGCTGATGCTTGAGTTCCCGCGGGGTGTATAGCGGATTGACGTTTACGACGACGAGGCCGGCGCGAAAAATGCCGCACATCGCTACCGGGTACTGCAGGATATTCGGTAACATGATGGCGACGCGCTCGCCGCGCGTCAGACCGAGGGTTTGTTGCAGGTAGCAGGCAAACTGCATCGACAGGTGGTCGAGGTCCCGGTAGGTGAGAGTCCGCCCCATATTGGTGTAGGCCGGGTTGTCGGGAAATTCGGAGAAGCCGTGCTCGAACAGCTCGCGAATCGAACGGAAGGGTGGCGCGGGAACCTCTGCAGGAACGCCTTCCGGATAGGATTTAAGCCATGTTTTTTCCAAAATATTTTCCCTCGGTAATGGCGCTAAGGTCTGGTTTTATGGGCGCCGCCTAAATCATAACGCACCATCGAGCGTAGCGCTGATAATCGGCCAGGCGTTTTCCAGTAATATTGGCTGCGCCTCGGCGTTGGGGTGGATGCGATCCGCCTGCAGCAGCTCATCGTTCATTGCCACACCTTCCATGAAGAACTCGATCCACTGTATGTTCAGGTTCTTGGCTACCTCCCGGTAAACGGCCTCGAAAGCCGCGGTATATCGTGGTCCGTAGTTGGTCGGAATTCGGATCCCCAGCAAAACGACGGCGGCACCGGATGCTTTTGATCGCTGGATGATCTTCGTGAGATTGTCTCTTATTCGCTCGGGCGGGAAGCCGCGCAGGCCGTCGTTTCCGCCGAGCTCGAGAATAATCAGGTCCGGCGAAAAGTTACCTAATGCTGCTTCGATGCGGGCGGCGCCGCCTTCGGTCGTTTCACCGCTGATGCTGGCGTTCACGACACGATGTTCGTACCCTAGCTTTTCGAGCCGTGACTGCAACAATGCGGTCCAGGACTGGTCAACGTCAATACCGAAGCCCGCGCTGAGGGAGTCGCCGAAGACGAGCACCGTCGGCGACCCGTTGCCCGCTGCGGTGGCCGTCATCAATAGAACAACAAGAGCAAGAAGTTTTCGCATGGAAAATGAGTTGGTAAGCAAGGATGTAGTACTGGAGGCCATCGAGGTCAGTAAACAGGTTAGCAGTCCGGAAGGGAGTCTGACCATTCTTTCGGAGGTGAGTTTCCGGATTGCTGCCGGCGAGTCGGTCGCCGTCGTCGGGCCCTCGGGCGCCGGCAAATCGACGCTGCTGGCGCTGCTGGCCGGCCTCGATCTGCCGAGCAGCGGATACGTCGTACTGAATGGCGCCAACCTGTCGGAGCTGGACGAGGATGGCCGCGCGGGCGTACGGGCCGACAGCGTCGGCTTCGTCTTCCAGTCGTTTCATCTCGTGCCGTCCCTCAATGCCCTGGAAAACGTCATGCTGCCGCTGGAGCTGGCGGGCAAGAACGACGCCCGGGCCGCGGCCCGCAGGATCATAGAGCAGGTTGGCCTGAAAGACCGCTGGAGCCACTATCCCTCGCAGCTGTCGGGCGGTGAGAAGCAGCGCGTTGCCATTGCGCGGGCGTTTGCAACAGAACCCGCGGTTCTGTTTGCCGATGAGCCGACGGGTAATCTCGACAGCCGCACGGGCGCCAACATCATGGAGCTGATGTTCGAGCTCAATCGCAGCTCCAGGACGACGCTGATCCTGGTGACCCATGACCAGAGTCTTGCCATGCGCTGTGACCGTATGCTGAGTCTCGACGGCGGACGCCTCGTTAGCGACAGCGAGGTCGCCGCATGAGGGCCGTTGTATTTGCGTTGCGGACTTTCGGCCGCGAGCTGCGCTCGGGGGAGGTGCTGGTGTTGCTTGCCGCGGTCAGCCTCGCCGTCGGAGCGCTGACCGCCGTTGGCTTTCTCACCGATCGCATCGGCAAAGCTGTCGCGCGCCAGGCCAATGAAGTACTGGCGGCCGATCTGCGCCTGCGGTCACAGGAGCCCGTGCCGGCGGAGTGGAGTGAGCTCGCCGCCGGGTACGGCCTCGATACGGCCGAGACGATGTCCTTTCCATCGGTCGTATTCGCCGGCGATAACAGCGCCCTGGCCTCGATCAATGTGATCAGCGACGGTTATCCGCTGCGAGGTGAGGTGCGCGTGGCCGATCAACTGTTTGGCGAGCAGCGCGAAGTCGACGGCATACCGGCAGCCGGCGAAGTCTGGGCCGATGGAACCCTGCTGGCGCGGGTTGGCGCAGATATCGGCGACCTGCTGTCAATCGGCGAAATCGAGCTCCGCGTGTCTGCCGTACTGACGTATCGCCCGGATCAATCGATCGGCTTTGCCTCGCTCGCGCCTTCGTTGCTCATGAACGCGGCGGATATTTCGCGAAGCGGGCTTATCGGCGAGGGCAGTCGTGTCAGCTATGCGCTGCTTGTGGCGGGGGACGAGGCTGCGGTAAATGAATTCAACGAGGCGATCCAGGACAGGCTGCCCGAATCGGTGCGCGTTCGCAGCCAGGAAGAAAGCAGTGAACGCGCATACAACGCTGCGGATCGGGCGCAGAGATTTCTCTCGCTGACTGCCGTGATGAGCCTGCTGCTCAGCGCGGTTGCCGTGGCGATGTCGGCCCGGCGGTTCGCGCACCGACGCATGGACGCCGTGGCGTTGATGAAAAGTCTTGGCGCAACCCAGGGGTTTGTCATTGCGGTGGCGCTGATTCAGCTGACGCTGCTTGGCGTTTTGGGGGTGCTTGTCGGCAGCATCGTCGGCTTTGCCGCAGAAGAAGTCCTGTCACGAATACTCGTCGACCTCATTGCCAGTGACCTGCCGAATCCGGGGCTGCGGCCCGTCGTGCTCGCCAGCGGCAGCGCCATGGTTCTGCTGGTCGGCTTCGCGCTGCCGGCATTGATTCAGCTTCGAAATACGCCGCCGCTGCGCGTCCTGCGGCACGATGCGATGCCGCCGGCACCGTCGCGCCTGCTCGTGTCCGGCCTTTCTCTCGCGGCCGTTGCGGCACTGCTGTATCGCTCCGTGGGCGATCCACGCATGCTGGTCATCCTGATCAGCGGCATCACGGTGATCGCCGCGGCCCTGTACCTCGTCGGCCGCGGGCTCGTTTTCCTGATCGGCCGGTCTCGATCGGGAGTCGGTGTCGCGTGGCGTTACGGACTCGCAAATGTTTCACGACGCGGTCGTGCGAGCGCGGTCCAGGTCGTCGCGTTCGGCCTTGGGCTCACGGTCCTGCTGCTGCTGACGCTCGTGCGCACGGATCTGCTGGAAGGCTGGAGACAGACGCTCGATGAGGATGCGCCGAATCACTTCCTGATTAATATCCAGCCAAACGAGGTCGAAGCGGTCGGCGAGTTTTTCGAGAAAAACGGCATGCGCGTACCGTCGTTCACGCCGCTGGTGCGTGCGCGCATGACGTCGATCAACGGCGAGTCCGTCAAGGACCGCAAATATCCTAATGAAGACGGCCGCTGGCTGGCGAATCGCGAGGCGAACCTGTCATGGACCGCGGAGATGAGCGCCAGCAACGAGCTGCTGGAAGGCGAATGGTGGCCGCGTGACTATGATGGCCCGCCGCTGGTTTCCATTGAAGAAGAGTCCGCCGTCAATGCCGGCCTCACGATTGGCGATCGGCTGAAGTTCTTTGTGGCGGGACAGGAAGTCGAGGCCGAGATCGCGAGCATTCGAAAGGTGAACTGGGATTCATTTCAGCCCAACTTTTTTATCGTCCTGTCGCCCGGCGCGCTCGAAGACATGCCGACGACCTATATTTCGAGCATGAAAATCGAAGATGATCAAAAGGCGATGCTGGTTGACCTCGTGCGCTCCTACCCCAGCATCTCGGTTATCGATCTTGGCGCGATACTCCAGCAGGTTCGCGGCATCATCGAGAAAGCCAGCCTCGCCGTGCAGGCAGTATTTGTTTTCACGCTGGCAGCGGGAATCGCCGTGCTGTTTGCAGCGGTTCAGTCGACCATCGACGAGCGGCGCTTCGAGAGCGCGATGCTGCGCGCGCTCGGCGCTCGTCGCCGTACCGTTTTTCTTGGCGTCATGGCCGAGTTCGCCGCGCTTGGCATAGCGGCCGGTATCCTTGCGTCCGCGGGCGCATCGGTGCTTGCCGCCGTCGTTGCCGTGCAGCTTTTCCAGCTGCCGTACGAATTTAATCCTTTGCTGTGGGTCGTCGGTGTCGCCGCCGGTGTGTTCCTCGTTTGTATCAGCGGCTTTTTTGCTGCGCGCGGCGCGATTAACGCTGCCCCTGCCGACGTCCTGCGGTGGGCGACGTGACCGAGCAAATGCTGTCTTGCGGTATCGTGCTGGCGCGTGAAACCGAGCACGGCTGGACCACGCTGATGCTGCGCGCATTCCATCACTGGGATTTTCCCAAGGGCGTGCGCGAGCAGGGAGAAGAGCCGATAGACGCCGCGCGGCGCGAAGTGTACGAGGAGACCGGGGTTGCGGACCTCGCGTTCGACTGGGGGGAGCGCTACTTCGAGACAGGCCCCTACAGCCGTGGCAAGGTCGCCCGATATTACATTGCGCGCACCGAAACCGAAGCCGTCGAAATGGGGCTGTCACCGGAGACCGGACAGCCGGAGCACCACGAGTGGCGGTGGGTGAGTTTCAATGAGGCGTATGATCTTGGATCGCCGCGCGTGCGCCAGATCGTGAAGTGGGCGCGGCAGATAATTGGCACCTGATCAGACCACGCGATTGCGTTGGCGGCCGGCCATGAACGCAGCAACGTTGGCGGTGAGTTCGTCGACGGCGGCCTGGCGCGCTTCGTTGGTTGCCCAGGCAATGTGCGGCGTAATGATCAGGTTGTCGCCCTCGTAGTCCAGCAGCGGGTCGCCCTGCACCGGAGGCTCCTTGGGCAGCACGTCGATGGCCGCTGCCGCAATCTGTCCCGTACGCAGGGCCTCCGCGAGAGCCGCCGAATCGATCAGCCCGCCGCGCGCCGTGTTGATCAGGATCGCATCTCTTTTCATCTTCCGAAATTCTTCTGCGCCGAAGAGATTGCGCGTGTCGTCGTTAAGCGGACAGTGCAATGAGATGACATCGGAGCGAGCCAGGAGCGTGGCAAAAGAAACCCTGTCGTCGCGTTCCTCGCTCGTGCCGGGGCGGGCGGCGACGATGACTTCCATGCCGAACGTCGCGGCTGTTTTTGCAACGCCTTTACCCAGCTCGCCGTAACCCACAATACCCAGCGTCATCGCCGACAGCTCGCGCACCGGGTGCGTAAGCAGGCAGAAATTATCGGACCTCTGCCATTTGCCGGAACGCACATCGGCGGCGTATCGGCCGAGGCTGTGCGTTAGCTGAAGCAAAACACCAAAGACATGTTCGGCGACCGACTGCGTGCAGTAAGCTCGGATGTTGCACACGGCAACGCCGTGTCTTGCCGCCGCTTCGAGATCGATATTGTCCGTTCCGGTCGCAGTGAGACCGATGAATCGCAGCCCGGGACAATGGTTCAGAAGTTCATCGCTCAGCTTGATCTTGTTGGTCAGGACGAACGCCGCGCCGCGTATGCGCTCGGCCACCTCGTCGTCTGCGGTGACATCGAACAGCTCGAGCTCGGGCAGCAAAGCCCGCAGCTCGCCGGTATCGAGGTTCGGACCCATTGTTGCCCAGTCGAGAAACACGGCTTTCATGTGGATATTCAGTTCCTGCTGACGCAAAGTAGAGGACGATGACGGATCATTTCTGGAAACGCAAATCGCTGGCCGAGCTGAACCAGGAGGAATGGGAGTCCCTGTGTGACGGCTGCGCGCTCTGCTGCATGCACAAACTTGAAGACGAGGATACGGGCGAAGTTTTTTACACGGACGTCGCCTGCCGGCTGCTGGACACCGAGACCTGCCGCTGCACCGACTACGTGTCGCGCGCCAAGCGCGTTGCGGACTGCCTCGTGCTGTCGGTCGATCGTCCGGAGACGTTTCGCTGGTTGCCGGCAAGCTGTGCATACAAGCGGCTTGCCGACGGAAAAGATTTGCCCGAGTGGCATCCACTGATTACCGGCAGGCCCGGGTCGGTGCATGACGCAGGGGTATCGATGCTGGGGCGATCGGTATCGGAAAACGACGGCGTCGACTGGAGCGTCCTGCAAAAACTCGGTGAGTCGGCCGACTGACGCGGCTTTACCCGTACTCGAGAAAGGTAACATCGTGAACAACTACCCAACCATACCGCTCCCCGAGTATCGGGAGTATTCGGTCGAGGAAATGCGGCGGCGGGCGAACGATTTTTACGCGGATATCAAACGCCGCCGCACCGTTCGCGAGTTTTCGGATCGCCCCGTGCCGCGCGATATTATTGACACCGCGCTCAGGGCTGCCGGCACGGCGCCGAGCGGGGCCAACCTGCAGCCGTGGCATTTCGCCGTCGTTAGCGGCCCGGACACGAAGAAAAAAATTCGCCAGGCCGCCGAGGCCGAAGAGCGCGAATTTTATGCGCATCGAGCGTCTGCAGAATGGCTCGCGGCCCTGGCGCCTCTCGGCACGGACGATCAAAAGCCGTTTCTTGAAAAAGCGCCATACCTGATCGCGGTCTTTCTCCAGAAGTTTGGCGAACTGCCGGACGGGCGCAAGGTAAAGCACTATTACCCGGCGGAGTCGACGGGCCTGGCGACCGGCATACTGATCACGGCGCTGCACACGGCGGGCCTTGCAACGCTGACGCATACGCCGAGTCCGATGAAATTCCTGAATGAAATTCTGGGCAGGCCGAAAAGCGAACGGCCGTTTCTGCTACTCGTGGTGGGTTATCCGGCCGACGATGCGAGGGTGCCGGACATCGAGCGGAAATCGCTCGAGGAATTCACGAGCTTTATCGATACCTGAGCCACCCCGGCACTCGCCGCCGCTGCTCCAACATGCTGATCTGTGCTCTGGGGCGACGGTGGCGACCACGGGGATGTCTTGCGAAGCGACATCGCGTCAGCGCGAGCAAGCAAGACATCCCCGTGGTCGCCATCATTAGATAATGGTGGATCGACGCTGCCGTCAGACTGGTGGGTGGGTGGCGCCTGAGTGGTTTACCCCGTGTTCTGCAGGCCCTGCGCGATTCCGTTGACGCTCGCGAGCAACGCCGCGAATAACGTTTCGTCCTCGTAATTCGACGCCCGCCACCTGGACAACAAGTCCACCTGTATCAGGCTCATCGGATCGACATACGGATTGCGGAGCATGATTGCTCTTTGCAGGGTTACGTCGCCTTCGAGCAACGCGTCATGATCCGAATATTCGAGGATCAGGTCCTGGGTGAGTTCGAATTCTTTTTCGATGATCGGAAAGAACTCGTCGTGAAGATCACCGGCCAGCCGCGAATAGAGTTCTGCTATCCCGAGGTCCGATTTGGCAAGCACCATTTCGGCGTCGGCTGTCAGCGCACGCAGGAAATACCACTCGGCGAACATTTCACGAAAAGGCCCCTCGCCGAATTGATTGGCTGCCTTTGCGAGGCCGCTGCCGAGGCCGTACCAGCCGGGAAGTACGAATCGGGACTGCGTCCAGGCGAACACCCAGGGGATTGCACGCAGGTCCTTGATGCCGGATTGCGATCGTCGTGACGATGGCCGTGAGCCAATTCGCATGCGCTCGATGACGTCGATGGGCGTTGCTTTCCTGAAGTAATCGTAAAACCCGGGTGTTTCGTAAATGAGCTTGCGGTACGCACGCCGGCTTTCGGTGGCGATGACGTCCATCATCTCGTGCCATTCCGGCATGTCGCTGCCACGGTGTGTCGGCAATGCAGTCGCAAGGGCCACGGAGCCCGCAACCTGTTCAAGCGTGCGAAGGGCTATGCCGCGCAGTCCATACTTTTCGTTGATTATTTCACCCTGCTCGGTGACGCGCAGCCGGCCGTTGACCGTGCCGGGAGGGGCGGCCAGCACCGCAACATGTGTTTTGCTGCCGCCGCGGCTGATGGTACCGCCGCGGCCATGGAAAAGCGTCAGCTCTATGCCATGGGATTCAACTGCGTTCACCAGGGCTTCCTGCGCGTTTTGCAGTGCCCAGCGTGCGGACGCGAGCCCGCCATCCTTATTGCTGTCGGAATAGCCGATCATGACGGTCTGGCAATTGCCGCGCTGCGCGAGGTGCTCGCGATACAATTTTGTACTCAACAATATTTCGAGAATCTCAGGGCCATTGTCGAGATCATCGACGGTCTCCAACAACGGTGTAACGTCGAGCGGTACGTCGCCTCGGCGATTATGGAGTTCGCCCCATTGCGCCAGTAACAATACGGACAAGATATCGTCAGCGCCCTGAGTCATGCTGACAATGAACGGGCCGATCGATTTCTTGCCATATTTCCGGCGGCAAAAGGCGATGGCCTGAAACACGCTGATCGTTTTGCGCGCCAACGTACTTAATGTCATCGGCGGATTTTCGCGGGTCGTGATGGCCTGGAGGATCTTTTTTGTACGTTCTTCGGGGGGCCGTTCGAGCCAGTCTTCCTCGCCGAGGCACTCCGCGATGACCTGCCGATGAACCTCCGCGTCCTGGCGAACGTCGAGCGTTACCAGGTGAAAACCAAAGGTGTGGATGCGTCGCAGCAGTCGTTGCACGGCAAACAGCCCTGCATTCTTGCCCTTGTTGCACGACAGGCTCTCGGCGATGAGCTCGATATCGTTTACGAACTGCTCCACTTTCTCATAGGGGAAAACATCATCGTCGTAGGTTGACTGAAGTCGTTGCTGGACGAGACGTAGAAATACGCGATAGGGCATTTCCCGGTGACGCGCCGGAACAGCGTGATAGGCGTTTGGAAAAATTTCGCGGTACTGCTCGATCTTTTCGAGCATGCCCTCGGAGAATTCAACCCGGTCCAGGGACTGGCTGAGCTTGTTGCTGATTGCCGCGCATTCATTGTAGTAAAGGTCGAGAATCAGCGAGCGCTGTCGCGCCAGCGTGGCGCGGATCGTCTTTGCGTTGACGTTTGGATTACCGTCCATGTCGCCGCCCACCCAGGACGCAAATTTTACAATGCTGGGCAGCTGCACGTGCTTACCTTCGTCGCCGTAGATGCGAGTCAGTGCAGCGCGAATATCCTCGTAAAACGGGGGCATCGCCCGGTACAGGACGTCAGTGACAAAAAACAGGACGTGCTCGAGCTCGTCCGCAACGGTCATTCGCTCGGGCGGGTGCTCGCCCGTTTGCCAGCCGGTCGTCACCAGCAGCCTGATATTCTGCAGGGCGGCGTTTGTCTCCTGCGGCGTCATTGTCGGGTTGAGCAGATCGACAAGGTGCCTGACGATATCCTGTTCTTTGCGGAGTATCGTCCGACGCGTCGGCTCGGTCGGATGCGCCGTAAAGACCGGTTCGATCACCAGCGAATCGAGCAACGCCTGCAGGGCATCAATGTCCATGCCGGACGCTTTGAGCTTGAGCAGGGTTTCTTCGAGACCGCCCGGCTGATACTGTTCGACGTCACGGAGATATTCGCGGCGCCTGCGTATGCGGTGCACTTTCTCGGCCGTGTTGACCATCTGGAAATACGTCGAGAAACTGCGGATGAGCTGCAGCGCAAGGTCCGGTTCGAGATCGTCGACGAGCCTGGCGAGTTCTTCGCCGGTCTTCTCGTTGCCTTCGCGCCTGCGAATTGATCGCAATCGGGCGTTTTCGACGAGCTCGAATAACTCTTCGCCGTGTTGTTCGCGAATGAGATCGCCAACCATTGTCCCCAGCGTACGAACATCGTCGCGCAGTGCCTGATCCTTGTCTTCGAACGTGATGTCCTGGCGACGAAGTTTCTTTTCGATTCCCGTATACACTATTTTTCTACTTGTCAGGATTTCTGATCAGTCTCTGAAGTTCTCGTACTGCAGCGGCAGCCCGATGTCGGTCTCCTTGAGCATGCCGATAACGGCCTGCAGATCGTCGCGCTTCTTGCCGCTGACGCGCAGCTTGTCGCCCTGGATGGCGGCCTGCACTTTTAGCTTTGCCGCCTTTATTTGTTTTACGAGTTTTCGTGCGCGGTCGATATCGATGCCGCGGCGCAGGATTATTTTTTGTCGCGCTTCGTTGCCCGAAAATTCCGGCGCCTGTTCTTCGAGACAGGCAATATCGACACCGCGCTTCGACAGTTTCTGGTGCAGGATATCGATCATTTGTTTTAGCTGAAAGTCAGATTGTGTCGTCAGTGAAATCACCTGGTCTTCGAACTCGAATTTTGACCCGGTGCCCTTGAAGTCGAAACGGGTGTTGACTTCGCGGTTGGCCTGGTCGACGCCGTTCCGCGCTTCGTGCGCGTCGAAGTCGCTGACTACATCGAAAGAAGGCATTCTTTTTCCTGTCGGAGCGTAGGCGGCAAAAGGTACACCTGCGAAGGTGAACGCGCCAGACCCAAAATCGTCCCGCAGGCGCATATGGGACGGGACGCCGGAAAACTGGCCGCAGAATCTCTATAGCCTGCCCAGTAAGAGCCGCAGTGGGGCGCTGCCGGCGGCCGCAAGATAATTGCCATGTTCTTCGTCATGGATATCCGGGCCAGCCCGCCCCGGCAATGCGAGGACCGCATCTGGCGGCACCTGTGGGAATTGCGCGACTCGGTCACGGTCAGTGTCGTACTGCCGACGATCGTGTCCTCGGCGTGCCCGCTGCTGGCCGATGAGCGTGCGGATGCGGTCCTGTCGGCAACCGGCATCCAGGTGCCGCAGAACTCTGCCTGGATTCCCATTGAGGTCGACGTATCGCGGTTTGTCAACGACAGCGGCGATATTCGTCTGGGCGCGCTCGAAAAGGTCCTGAATGACTCCGTTGACCGGGGCGACTCGCTGCATAACTCTAACACCTGGTCGTCGACCGCCGTACAGATCGACAGCTGGCTCAACAGGCGTCTTGCCGTGGCCGTACGCGGCTGGGGCGACCTGGTCAGACGGCGCCGCGTTGATCCGCGTGCGTTTCAAACGCTGAAGGAACTCGAGGATCTTGCAGAGTTCATTGGCAAGACCCTGCGTGCGAGATCGCGAGCGCTGGCAAGAGAAAAAGGTTATTGCCCGGCCGTGGACGTTGCCGGCACGAAGGTCCAGGCTGGCGGCGGTGAAATGAAACTGCGCTGGCGGCGTGCCGTCGATCGCTCAGCGCTGAGGCATCGCAACCTGACCACTATGTCCGTGTGGGATGTGTTTCCGCAGGGCGGGCCGGCCGATTTGCGTTATGTCGACCTGCTGCCGCTATTGCGCTGCGCGAATAGCCTGTCGTTTCTTCGCGGTGTCGATATTTCGCACTGGAACGTCAATGAATTCAGGCGCTTCTACGAGCGCGTCGGTGCGATACTGCGCTGTAGTTACGACTCGGGGCCAATTGCGAAACAGGTATAAACTGGTATAAGTTCAATGGCCGTGCCGGAGCAATCGATTGAGGGAACGCATTGCAGCCGATAACACCTGATGCTCATGGCATAGCCGTTCTGATACTGACGGTCGTTGCGCTTTTCCTGTTCACGCGTGACAACATCCCGCTCGAGTCTTCGTCGCTGGCCATCCTCACACTGCTGGTCGCCGGCTTTACGCTTTTCCCGTATACGAAAGGCGGCGAGGTTGCGCTCGGGCCGGTCGATTTTTTTGCGGGCTTCGGCAACGAAGCGCTTATCGCAATCTGTGTCCTGATGATGGTCGGCAAGGCGCTCGAAACAACCGGCGCACTGACGCCGTTGGCGAGTGTTGTCGGGCGCGCGTGGTCGACACAGCCGGTACTTGCTCTGGCGGCGACCCTGGTTGCCGGTGCGATTCTCAGTGCTTTCATGAATAACACGCCGATCGTCGTGCTGCTGATGCCGATACTGGTCGGCGCATCCCTGCGTTCCAAGTTTCCGGTATCGGGAGTCATGCTGCCGATGGGGCTTGCGACCATCGTTGGCGGCATGTCGACAACAATTGGCACCTCGACAAACCTGCTCGTTGTCGGTATCTCGCGCGACATGGGCATGCATGAATTCAGCATGTTCGAGTGGGTCATGCCGGTCGCAATCGTCGGTGGAGCAGGGCTGCTCTACCTGTGGCTGCTCGCTCCAAGGCTGATTCCGGATCGGACTCCACCGATGGCCGACACGTCACCGCGCATTTTCAGCGCTCAGCTGCACGTTAAAGAAGGAGGTTTCGCCGACGGTAAATCGCTTTCGGAAGTGCTGGCGAAAGCCGGCGGCAATCTTCGAATCGACAAGATTCAGCGCACCGATACCCTGTTTCTCGCGAAGCTGCCGTCGGTAAAGCTGCAGCCGGGAGACAGGCTGTTCGTCAAGGACTCACCCGAGAACCTGAAGCACTACGAGCAGCTGCTCGGCGCAACGCTTTTCAATATTTCGGACAGCGAGCACCCTGTCGACGAGCAAACGCCGCTTAGAGCCGAGGGCCAGCAGCTCGCCGAGGTGGTCGTCACGCGCGGCTCGCCGCTGCATTTGCGCAGTCTCGCGGCCGCACGGTTCACCAGCAGCTACGGCCTGCTGCCGCTTGCGGTTCATCGTGCTCGCGCACCGAGCTCACAGGTAACGGGCGACCTGAACCAGATTCGACTGCGCGCGGGCGACGTCCTGCTCGTTCAGGGAACGAGCGAGGCGATTGCGAATCTCAAGGAAAACGGCACGATGCTGGTCCTCGACGGCGCGACGACCCTGCCGCAGACACACAACGCCAAGCGTGCTCTTGCGGTCATGGCTTTTGTGGTGCTGGCCGCGGCGCTGGGCGTGATGCCGATTTCGGTAAGTGCGCTGGTTGGCCTGGGCCTGATGCTTGCAACGGGCTGCCTGGGCTGGCGCGATGCGGCCGGCGCACTGTCGATACCCGTGGTCATGATCATTGTGACGGCACTGGCGCTGGGTAAGGCGCTGATGGGTACGGGCATGGCCGATTATATTGCGATCAGTTTTGTGCACGCCGCGTACGGTCTGCCGGCCCCCATGATCCTCAGTGCGTTCCTGCTGCTCATGACAATCATGACGAACATCGTTTCAAATAATGCGGCGGCGGCTATCGGCACGCCGATTGCCGTAAGCATCGCACAGCAGCTCGGAGTCAGCCCCGAGCCCTTTATTCTCGCCGTCCTTTTCGGCGCCAACATGAGCTTTGCGACGCCGTATGGCTATCAAACCAATCTCCTGGTGATGAGTGCCGGCGGCTACAAGTTCACGGACTTCCTGCGCGTAGGTATCCCGCTCACGCTGATCATGTGGCTTGGATTCTCGCTGGTACTGCCGATGCTGTACGAGCTGTAGGCACTTGACGCAGTGCCGGAGCGACGGTAATACTCGCGTGTATGAATGCTCAGATCGTCAACAACTGGTGGTGGCTGCCCGCAACCGAGGGGGGTGGCTGACCGGTTTTTAGCTGAGCAACGCAGAAGCAAAAGCCCATCTCTGCCGAAATCAGGGATGGGCTTTTTTTTGACCATGGATGGTCTTATGCCGCGGCGCACAGGGACGTGCGGGAGCGGCGTTGACCATGGATGGTCTTATGCCGCGGCGCACAGGGACGTGCGGGAGCGGCGTTGACCTGAGAACCAGACATGCAGGCACCGTTCGACATCGCAGCCGACCTGGACACACCGGTCTCGGCCTACCTGAAGCTCGAGGCAATGCGCCCGCGCTTTCTGCTCGAGAGCGTCGAGGGCGGCGAGCGGCTGGCTCGCTATTCCTTCCTCGGCTTCGGTGACGCTGTCGAAGTTCGAATGGACGGCACCTCGCTGAACGTCAACGGCAAAACGGAGGCGCGACCGAGAGACCGGGAAGAATACCTGGCGGCCTTGCGTCGAGCGCTGGAGCTCGCGCCGCGACCGCAGCCGGCCGACGATCTGCCGTTTGCGGGTGGCCTCGTCGGCGTATCCGGATACGACGTGGTGCGGTTGTTCGAGAAGCTGCCCCACGATACCGAACCGCAGACCAACGTCCCCGATGCCGCGTTCGTGGCGCCCGCGTCTTTGCTGGTTTTCGACCATCTCACGCGACGTGTCGCACTGTTGCACGATGGACCCGAAAAAGAACGGCTGCGTCTAAGGGCTGAAGTCATCAGGCTGCTTCGCGGCCCGATCCCGGCAACGAAAGAGAACGTGTCAATTTCGCCTGTGGCTGCGAGCCTGAGCGAAAAAGAGTATTCGGAGCGCGTTAACGCGTGCAAGGAATACATCGCGGCCGGCGATATCTACCAGATCGTGCTGTCCGTTTTGTTTCGCGGCAAGAGCAACGTTTCGCCGTTCCAGGTATACCGGGCGCTGCGCCTGTTGAATCCGTCTCCCTACATGTTCTTTTTCGACTTTGACGATCTGCAGGTCGTGGGATCGTCGCCCGAAGCGCTCGTGAAACTGAATCACAAAACGGCATCGCTGCGGCCGATTGCAGGCACGCTGCCGCGCGGCGCGACGCGCGAGGAAGATCTTGCGAACGAAGCGGCGCTTCTGGCCGACCCGAAAGAAGCGGCGGAGCATGTGATGCTCGTCGACCTGGCGCGCAATGACCTCGGGCGTGTCGCGACGGCGGGGTCTGTACATGTAGATCCTTACCGCGCTATCGAACGCTACAGCCACGTCATGCACATCGTTAGCGGCGTACAGGGCGAGCTTGCAGAAGGCTTTGATCAGTTCGACCTGTTCGCGGCAAGTTTTCCGGCAGGCACGCTCGTTGGTGCGCCTAAAGTCCGTGCGATGGAGATCATCGAAGAAATGGAACAGGTTGGGCGCGGACTGTATGCGGGTACCGCCGGTTATTTTGGTCTGAGCGGTGACATGGACCAGGCGATAACCATTCGTACGCTGGTGTTTGCCGGCGACGAATACAGTTTCCAGGCTGGTGCCGGTATTGTTGCCGACTCCGTTCCAGCCAGTGAGTACCAGGAAGTGCTCGCGAAAAGCGCCATACTCAGACGTGCGCTGGAAATTGCCGGGGAGGGCTTGTGATGAGCAATACGAAGAATGCTCCGCAGTCTTTTGATCACGTACGCATGCTGCTGATCGATAACTACGATTCTTTTACGTACAACCTGGTGCAGGCCTTTGCGGCGCACGGCGCGGACGTCTTGGTATACAGAAACGACGCGATCAATGTCGACGAGGCCCTGGCCCTCGAGCCGACGCACCTCGTCATTTCCCCCGGGCCGGGCCGACCCGAGGATGCAGGTGTGTCGCTGGCCATGATCGCCGCGTTCGCGGGACGCGTTCCTGTCCTGGGCGTGTGCCTCGGGCACCAGAGCATCGTCCAGCAGCAGGGTGGCGAAATTGTTCGTGCGGAGCGGCTGATGCACGGCAAAACATCGATGGTGAGTCACGACGGCCGATCGATCTACGAGGGCCTGTCGAACCCGTTCGAGGTCGGCCGCTATCATTCCCTGTGTGCCGAGCAGGAAAGCCTGCCGGACTCGCTGCAAATCACGGCGCAGACGGATCGCGGGGAGATAATGGGCGTGAGGCACAAGACCCTGCCTGTCGAAGGCGTACAGTTTCATCCTGAAAGCGTACTGACGCCCGAAGGGGAACGCCTGATGGTGAACTTCATGCGGATGAGCCAGTGATGGACAAGGAATACAGCCGGGTGCTCGACCGCCTGCTCGATGGCCATGCGCTCACGGAGCGCCAGGCGTATGGGCTGATGCACAAGCTCGCCGAAGGCGAGCTGCCCCCGGCCCTGGCCGGCGCGCTGCTTGCCGGCCTGCGTGCCAAGGGAGAGACCGCTGACGAGATACGCGGCTTCGCCACGGCGATGCGGGAGCTCGCGGTGCATCCGGAGATACCCGAGGGTGCGCCAACGGTTGACACGGTCGGCACCGGCGGCGACGGCTCCGGCAGCCTGAATCTTTCGACGGGAACCGGCCTGCTGGCCGCCGCAGCCGGGTCGCGGGTCGTGAAGCACGGCAACCGGTCCGTGTCGAGCCGCTCAGGCAGCGCCGACATGCTCGAGTGCCTCGGCCTGCCGCTGCCGCTGCGGGAAAAAGAAGCCGTCGCCTGTCTCGAGGCCACGAACTTCACGTTCCTGTTCGCGCCGGCCTACCATCCCGCGATGAAAGCCGTGGTGCCAATTCGCGGCGCGCTGTCCGTTCGTACCGTCTTCAACATCCTCGGCCCGCTGACCAATCCGGCCTCTCCCCCGTTTCAGCTCATCGGAGCGTTCAGCAAAGAGGCTGCGAAGCTGATGGCCGATACGCTTGCCGGCATGCCGCTGCAGCGCGCATTCGTCGTGCACGGCGAACCGGGCTGGGACGAGGCGACGCCGGCGGGTGATTTCTGGCTGTACGACGTGCGGCCGGGATCGGTCACCGAAACGAAGCGCTCGCCCGAGGATTACGGGATCAGGCGATGCCGGCCCGAAGACCTCGAGGGCGGTGACGCAGAAAGGAACGCCAGGGAACTGGTGCGGGTCTTCACCGGGGAAGACAAGGGCGCCCACCGCGACGCGCTGCTGATGGGTACCTCGCTCGTGCTCGAAGTGCAGGGCGATGCCAAAGACGCCGTCGACGGCGTAGCCAAAGCGGCGGCCGCCATCGACGACGGTCGCGCGGCAGCCTTCCTTCAGAAAATGCGCGAGCACTTCGCAGCCAATGGATGATTTTTTACAGGCCATGGCGGCGGGAAGTGCCGAACGCGCGGCGGCGGTACCCTCGAAATTTTCGTCGGCGGACTTCGACAGGCCGGTCGTGCCGCTCGTGCTCGGAGATTTCGATCTGATCGCCGAAATAAAAGACCGCTCTCCGGTCGAGGGCACACTCAAAAACGAAATTCAAAGTCGCGCAGCGCAGGCGAGCAGCTACGCGGCGGGCGGCGCGGCCGCGATTTCCGTCCTGACCGAACCGAGCCGCTTCGACGGCGATCTCGCTCACCTCGAAGAAGTGGCTGCGGTCGTACCGGGCACGCCGGTCATGCGAAAAGATTTCCTGGTCGAACCCGTCCAGGTGCATGAAGCCCGCAAGGCCGGCGCGAGCGGCGTCCTGCTGATTGCCGCGCTGTTGTCCGACAGCAAACTTCGCGAGATGCTCGATGCTGCATGGCAACACGACATGTTCGTCCTGCTGGAATCTTTCGACGAAAACGACCTGGCACGATCGTCGACGCTCATGGACAATGCCGACGATTTCGAGCGCGCTGAGTCGGGTCAGCTCCTGTTTGGCGTCAATACGCGCAACCTGCGCACGCTCGAGGTCGATAACGAGCGGCTGCGAAAGCTTTCCCCGCTGCTGCCGAATGCGCGCTGTGTTGCCGAGAGCGGGCTGCGCACGGCGGACGATGCCGCGAGCGTTGCGGAATACGGATACCGACTGGCGCTGGTCGGAACCGCCCTGATGCGCAGCGACGATCCCGCGGCTTTGGTCGCGGCCATGCGCAAAGCGGGCAGCGCGCGGGTGGCTGCGTGAGCCTGCTGATCAAGATCTGCGGGCTGCGCGACGAGCGACACGTTGCCACTGCCGTCGAAGCCGGGGCCGGTGCGCTAGGATTCGTTTTTGCCGAATCGCCGCGCATGGTTACGCCCGAGCTTGCCCGCGCGATCAGTACCGCGGTACCGCGTTACGTGAAACGCGTGGCGGTCATGCTGCATCCGGCGAATGACGAATGGCAGCGCGTGCTCGCGCGGTTCGAGCCCGACGTTTTGCAGACAGATGCAGAGGACTTCGGCAGTCTCGAGATACCCGCATCCGTGGAGCGCTGGCCCGTTTATCGCGAAGGGCAGTCGAGACCCGCAGCGGCGGGCACCTGGGTGTACGAAGGATTGAATAGCGGCCGGGGAGAGACGGTAGACTGGTCGGCGGCGGCCGGCCTGGCACGATCCGGCGGCATGATCCTCGCCGGCGGACTCGGCCCGGGAAACGTTGCGACGGCCATTCGCAGGGTCAGGCCGTCCGGTGTTGACGTGTCCAGCGGCGTCGAGTCGGCGCCCGGCCAGAAAAGTACGCGGTTAATAAAAGAATTCATCAGGGCGGCACGAGCCGCGGAGAAAGAGCTATGAGTGCACTGCTGCAGGCCGGCGAGGCATCGGCGCTGCTCGATGCGGCCATCCGCGGCGAGCTGCCCGACGAGCGCGGCCGCTTCGGTCCGTTCGGCGGCCGCTACGTGCCGGAAACGCTGGTACCGGCTTTCGAACGACTCGAAGACGGTGTACGCGAGCATCTGCATGACGCGGCGTTCCAGGCCGAGTTCCAGAAGGAACTGCGCGAGTGGGTCGGCCGGCCGACGGCACTGACCTATGCGCCGCGGCTCAGCGAAAGCTGGGGCGCCGACGTCTGGCTGAAGCGGGAAGACCTTGCCCACACGGGCGCGCACAAGATCAACAATGCAATCGGCCAGGCGATTCTCGCGAAACGGCTCGGCGCCCGGCGTGTGATCGCCGAAACGGGCGCCGGGCAACACGGCGTTGCGTCGGCCGCCGCCTGCGCGCGCGTCGGGCTGCCGTGCAGTGTGTACATGGGTGCCGTCGACATGGAGCGCCAGTCACCGAACGTCGATCGCATGCGACGACTCGGCGCAGAAGTCGTCGCCGTGGAATCCGGCGACAAGACCCTGCGGGCTGCCATCGACGAAGCGCTCCGAACCTGGGTAACGGATCCCGAGGGCATCTACTACCTGTTGGGTTCGGCGGTCGGGGCGCACCCGTATCCTTACCTCGTGCGTGAACTGCAGTTGGTGATCGGGCAGGAAGCGCGGCAGCAGATGATCGATCTCGCGGGCGGCCTGCCCGACGTTGCGTTCGCCTGTGTCGGCGGCGGCTCCAACGCCATCGGTCTTTTTTATCCTTTGCTCGGCGACGATATCGAACTCATCGGCGTCGAGGCGGGCGGCACCGGCAGCGGACTCGGGCAAAACGCCGCGACGCTGGCGACCGGCACGCCGGGTGTACTGCAGGGCTCTTACACGATCATCCTGCAGGACGACGACGGACAGGTGCAGGAAACGCACTCGATTTCAGCAGGACTCGACTATTCGGGCGTCGGACCCGAGCATGCGCTGCTGCAGGCGACCGGTCGCGTGCACTATATTTCGGCCAGCGATGACGAGGCGCTCGAAGCGCTCGAAGAACTGTGCGCCAGCGAAGGCATACTGACGGCACTCGAGACCTCGCATGCTTTCGCCGCCGCAAAAAAATACGCAGGAGAGCATCCCGGCAGGCGAATACTGATCGGCAACTCCGGACGCGGCGACAAGGACATGCCCACGTTGACCAGGTACCCGGCGAGGACACGCAGCCATGCAGGCGCATGAGCGCATTACCGCAGCCATCGATGCTGCGACGCAGTCGGGCCGGCCCGCACTCGTGCCGTTCATAACGGCGGGCTACCCGAAGCCCGATGATTTTATCCGCACGCTTAAAGCCATCGCCGCCGTCGGCGATGTGGTCGAACTGGGCATTCCTTTTTCGGACCCGATGGCAGACGGCATGACAATTCAACGATCGAGTTTCGAGGCATTGCAGCAAGGCGTCAGCCTGAAATGGATTTTCGAGCAGCTGGACTCGGCCAGCGGCGAAATCGATGCTCCCCTGGTCATGATGTCCTACCTTAATCCGCTGCTTGCATTCGGCTACGACAAGCTGGCGGATCGGGCGCTGGCAGCCGGCGTGTGCGGATTTATCGTTCCCGACCTGCCGCTCGAAGAAAGCGCAGACTTAAGGGCTGCGCTCGAGGTAAATGGCCTCGGTCTTGTTCAACTCGTGACTCCCGCCACGCCCGAGCGCCGGCTGCAAACGCTTTGCGAAGCGTCGCGCGGTTTCGTCTACGCCGTGACCATCACGGGGATAACCGGTGGTGCCGCCGGGCTTCCCGCCGACCTCGCGGACTACCTCGACAAGGTCGCACGGCTTTCGTCCCTGCCTGTGTGCGCGGGCTTCGGTATACGGGCGCGCGAGGACGTGGCGGCCGTGGGCAGGCACGCGGCCGGCGCAGTTGTCGGCTCGGCCCTCGTTGAGGTCCTCGAGCGCGGCGACGATCCGCAGCCGTACCTTCGGTCCCTGCTCGGCCAATGAAAAAGCTGACATCGGCAGATTCGCTGATCACGATCAATCACTACAAGAACCTGCTGGCCGCCGAGGGCATTCGCTCCGAGATTCGAAACGAATTCCTCGGCGCGGTCGTCTGGGAGATACCCTGGGTCGAGGCGTGGCCTGAACTGTGGGTCGTCAATGACCTCGACTTTGATCGAGCCATGCAGCTGATTACGTCCGTCGAATCGGAAAGCCCGAGCGCACCGTGGCGGTGCAAGAAGTGTGGCGAGGAAAACGGCGGGCAGTTTGCGGTCTGCTGGAAGTGCAGCGCCTCCGTCGATTGAGCTACCATACCCGCCTGATACTTCGCGGGCCCGCTTCGGGAGTTCCTCTCGCTTAACCTCGCTCGGCGTCCTGCCTCGCTCGCATCGGGCTCCGCTTGCTTTGGCGTCCATGCGTCGCTGCGCTACGCACGACGCTCGAGGAACTCCCCGAGCGACACCCGCACGAGTCCAAGCAGCGGCGGTGAGTGCCGGGGTGTCTCACAAAGCGAGTTTGCGAAGCAGCTGTCCGAGCGACTGAGATTCCCCGGCGATCGGCGCCGCGGTGGGGGTGGTGGTACGTTAAGGCATGCCGCGGGCGAGCAGGCTGGTGCCGGCGATCTCGCTTCGTAATACGGCCGCGACTTTCTCCGGCTGCATCGGTTTGCTGATCAAAAAGCCCTGCGCGAGGTCGCAGTTGCAGCTCTTCAGAAACTCGAGCTGCGTCATCGTCTCGACGCCTTCGGCAGCGACCTCGATATCGAGGCCCTGCGCCATCGCGATGGCAGCCCGAATGATGCGCTGGTGGCTGTTGTTTTCCTCGACGTCTGAAATCAATGACTGGTCAAGAACGAAACTGTCGATGAAGCCGTTGTCGAGCGACTCGAACGACACGTCGCGCGTGCCGAAATGATCGAGCGAGATGCGCACGCCGAGCTTTCTGAGGCTGCGTAACGTCTCCAGTTCGCTGCTGCGTTTGCGGACGATATCGTCGTCACCGATTTCAAGCTCGATACAGCCCGGGTCGAGCGCCGTATCGGACAGCGCTTTGGCAACGGCCTCAACCAGGCGGTCGTGCATCAGCTGCTGCGTTGACAGGTTGATCGCGACCGACAGGTCGGGCATTTCGAACTGGTGCTGCCATCCTGCGAGCTGTCGGCAGGCTGTCGCGATAACCCATTCGCCGGCCGAATGGATCAGGCCGCTGCTTTCGAGAACGGGCAGGAAGCGGGCGGGGGCGAGCAGGCCGAACCGCGGGTGCTGCCAGCGTAGCAGCGCTTCGAGGCCGATGAGGCGGCCGCTCGAGACATCGATGCGTGGCTGGTAGTGCAACACGAACTCGTCGCGGACCAGGGCATGCCGCAGGCCGATTTCGAGTTCTTCACGTTGCGCGAGCTTGGTATTGAGAGCTTTCGAGTAATACTGAAAACGATCGCCGCCGCGTTTCTTTGCTTCGTACATCGCAATATCGGCGGCTTTGATCAGCCGCTCGGCGTTGTCGCCGGAATCCGGGTACATGGCAATGCCGATGCTCGGGGTCGTATAAACTTCGCTGCCGCCGAGCTCGTACTTCTCGGACAGCACGAGCAGCAGTTTCTGCGCGGCCGCCGCGGCATTGCTCGCTTCGCCGAAGTCTTCGAGGCATACGACGAATTCATCGCCGCCCCAGCGACCGACGAAATCGCCGATTCGAAGATTCCCTTTCAGCCGTTCTGCAACCTCGCAAAGCAGCGCGTCACCGATGTCGTGTCCGAGCGTATCGTTTACCGACTTGAATCGATCGAAATCGATAAAGAGAGTCGCGAGCGGTACAGACTTGCGCTGGCTTCGACCCACGGCGCGCGTCAGCTGTTCTCTAAACAGGCCGCGATTGGCCAGTCCCGTCAGTTCGTCGTATTGCGCGCGTTTTTCGAGTTCTATTGTCCTGCGAGTCATATCCGTGATGTCGCGGAAAGTAATGACGCCGCCGATGAGCTTGCGGTTGCCGTCGAAGAGGCCCTGGCCGTTCAGGCTCAGCACCGTATCCGGCTGTTCGGGCGCGCGGTAGATGGCCACCTGGGAGGTGAATTTCTCTCCGTTGCGAGCGCGCACGAGCGGCAGGTCCGAGGAGTTTCGATAGTTTTCGCCGTGCTCGTCGATGCAGCAGAAAGTCTGTTCCCACGTCGGGTCCGGCTGTGACCGGGGCCCGAGGCCGAGTATGGAGCGGGCAGCCGGATTGATTTCGAGTACGTGGCCGGCGCTGTCCACGACGATAACGCCGTCGTTAATGTTCTTGAGTATGGAAAGCACCGTCATATCCGTGTCGGACAGCCGGCGCTGCAGGTGACTGCGTTGCACGGCGTGGTCGAACACCGCGTTCTGGCTTTCGACGGTGATGTCGTCTACGCAGATATAGGCCTCGGCGCCCGCGCCTACCGCGGCTATGCCGCGATGTTCGAAGTCTTTCTGTGTCAACGCGATGATCGGGTAGGGCTCCAGCGCATGAATGATGTCGTTGAGCGAATGTCCGGACTGTGCGATCGACGGGCCGACCTCGAGAAGAACAAGGTCGACCACCGAGGCGGCGTTGATCGGCAGGCTCAGCACGGGGCAGCGCGTCAGCATGGTGCAGCAAGGAAGCGTTTCCAGTTCTCCGAGGTAGTCGGCGGCGAATTCGCCACGACCCAGGTAGAGAATCGAGTGCCCCGACATCAGTAGCCCGCAACCGTTGGCGGCAATTTAACCGTGGCGTCACGACATGGTGCTGAAAACGGACAAGCGTCTGTAGGTGCCATATTTTTTGTTTTACTTCGTCGGTTGCGCCGGGCGGAGGCCGAGCTTGCATGCGGCCAGTGGCATCATACCAGAATAGTAAACAAAGACAGTCGCTTGAGCGATCTTTTTGGCTTTACAAAGCCGTGGTTTTCAAACCAAAACAGGTGCACCGGCATCCAAAGGTCACGATAAAGGGAGAAAAAGCACGTGTCAGCGCTTTTGACCGCAAACCGCAGCGACTATAGTCAAACGATGCTTCCTACGACCGCAGACGGATTCGCCGATGAAGCCGCCTGGATCAACCGGGCGCAGCGATCAGACACGCGGGCTTTTGAATCTCTTTATCGACTGCATGTGGACAAGGTCTATGGGCTGTGTCTGAGGATGACTGGCAATGTCAGCGAGGCGGAAGACTGTACGCAGGATGCGTTTATCCAGGCATGGAACAAGCTTGCGAAATTTCGCGGCGACAGCGCTTTTGCCACGTGGCTGCATCGCATCGCCGTCAACACGGTTCTGGGCCGCATGCGGTCATCGAAACGCGAGCAGGATCGGATCCAGGCGGTGGCCGAAACGTCGGCAGCGCCACTGGCCACGGGCGACGTCGGCGAACTCCGGGATCTGTCGGAGGCCGTCGACAAACTGCCGGCAGGCGCGCGTCACGTATTCGTTCTGCACGCAGTATATGGCTACAGCCACGAAGAGGCCGGCAGCATGCTGGGCATCGCGGCGGGTACCAGCAAAGCGCAGCTGCATCGCGCGCGCAGGCTCCTGGCGCAGCAGCTGAAACAACAGGGATTTGAAGAATGACCGAAATGAATGATGACAAATTGACGGTGGCGGCGGCAAAGCTGGGGACCGAGATCAGCCCGCAGCGAGACCTGTGGCCGGGCATTGCCGAAGCGATCCGGATGCCACGGCGGGTTCGCCGGACATCGATGTTCGCACAGGCGGCAGCGATCGTGCTGCTGGTTGGCGCATCGTCGGGCGTGACCTACATCGCCGTAAAAGGTCAGCAGGGGCCGGTTACACAGCTGACGCCCAACCTCGTTTTCGAACAGACCGCGTACGCAAGTCGCTACAACCCGGGTCCCGGTTTTGAAGAGGCGCGCGACGAACTCGCCGCACAGCTCGACGTCGAACTCGCCCGGCTGTCGCCGCAAACACGAGCCGACATCGCTGCCAACCGGCAGGTGCTGCGGGAAGCGATTCTGGATATTCAGAACGCCCTCGAAAACGACCCGGACAACGCACTGCTGCAGGCCAGGCTCGTCAAAGCGTATCGGGAAGAGCTTTCGGTCCTGCGCAGGGTCGGCGGCCTGACCAGGAACGTCATGATGAGAAACGATATCTAGCTGGCACTTTCGCCAACCGGACACAGAAGTGAGTACGATGATGAAAAAACTGATTGCAACAGGCTTGAGCTTCCTGCTTGTTCTTCCTGCCGTGGCAGAAGACGTCGACAAAACGCTGGAGGCTGCCAGTGACGGGCACGTCGACATTTCGAATATTGCGGGTGCCGTTACCGTGACGGGCTGGACGAGAAACCAGGTCGAAGTCACAGGCACATTGGGGCGCAACGTCGAAGAACTCATCTTCGAGCGCGACGGGGACAAGATCACGGTCAAGGTCAAGGTGCCGCGGCGCGGCGGGGGTGGTATCGACAGCGACCTGCACATCAATGTGCCGCAGCAGAGCTCGATAGACGTCAGCGGCGTCAGTGCCGACATCGATGTAACGGAGGTCAGGGGCGAGCAGCGCCTGCATACCGTCAGCGGCGACATCTCGACCGAGTCGACCGGTAGCGATGTTACGGCGGAATCGGTCAGCGGCGACGTCGAGATCGAAGGCGACAAGAGCGCTACGGAAACGACAGCGAGTACGGTTTCCGGCGACCTCACGCTGTTCCGGGTTTCAGGTACGGTCAGCGCCGAATCCGTAACGGGAAAGATCATTATTGACGAAGGGTCATTCAGCCGCGTTGACCTGACGGTGGTCAACGGCGAGCTGGCGTTCCGGGCGGGACTGGAAAAAGGCGGCAAGCTGTCCGCCGAAACCGTCAACGGTGCTGTTGACGTCGAGTTTGTCGGGGACCTGTCGGCCAAGATCGATGTTGGCACGGTCAACGGCCGTATCCGCAACTGTTTCGGGCCGGAAGCTGAACGCACGAGCAAATACGCGCCCGGCTGGTCACTGCAATTTACCGAAGGCGATGGCGATGGACGCGTCGATATCTCGACGGTGAACGGCGGCGTGAATTTATGCCGGAAGTAAGGGCGGCGCGGGGCTGGCACCTTGTCCCGGCCGGCCCGGGGGGTTGATTCAGCCCAAATCGAGCCCAGTTTGATACTCTTAGGGGTCTGCCGAACAAGGGTTCCGACATGGGCCGAACTACCAAAATCGTTGCGTGGCTGATTGCCGCGATTGTTGCTGTATTTGCGCTGGCCGCGATCTTCTTCGTGCTGTTCTTCGATCCCAACGATTTCCGCGACGACATCGCGGAGGCCGTGAAGGAAAAAACCGGGCGCGACCTCGTGATCGAGGGAGATCTGTCGGTCGCGTTCTTCCCCTGGCTTGCGATTGAAGTCGGGCATACGACGCTCGGCAATGCGCCGGGATTCGGCGACGAACCGTTTGCTGAATTCGATCGGGCAAAGCTGAGCGTTCGTTTGCTGCCGATGCTCCTGCGGCAGGAAGTTGCGATCGGTACCGCGGAACTGAAAGCGCTCACGCTGAATCTCGAGGTGGATCCGAAAGGGCGCAGCAACTGGGACGATTTCCTTGCCGACAGGGGGCCGGCGAAAGCCGAGGCCGAGCCGGGCGAAGGCAAAGCCGTTGAGGTCTCGGGCATCGATGTCAGCGATACAACGATCAGGTACCAGGACAGGCAGTCCGGCGACACCTATGTACTGAGCGGAATGACGATGCAGTTCGGTCGCGTATCCGACGACGGGCGAGCGGTTCCTGCGAGCGGCGCGTTTCATTTCGAAATGCAGCCCGGCAAGATCAGCGGCGATATCGAAATGGACACGGAGCTGTCCTTCGATTTGAAAAAGAGCCTCGTGACGCTGGACGGCCTCACGATCGAGGGCGTCGTCGCCGGCATTACGACCTCGCCGACCAGCCTGAAGTTCGCAACCGACGGCATCGAGGTGCAGACCGAAAAACAGCTTGTGACCCTACAACCGCTCGCGATGTCGCTGCTGGGCATCGACATCGATGCCGACGTCGAGCCTTTTTCCTATGCAGCAGCAGTTGAGCCGGTCGCGACCATCAAGACGGACGCTTTTTCACCGCGAAGCGTCATGCACCTGCTGGATATCGAGGTGCCCGAAACGGCCGACCCGATCGCCTTGAGCCGCGTCATCCTCGATGCGAAAGCGGCCGTCAGGAAAAATGCCGTGGAGATGACCGGCGTCACGATCAAGCTCGACGATACAACGTTCAAAGGCGCGCTCACGGTGCCGCGAAGCAAGAGCGGGGCTTACCGCTTCGATCTCGGTGTCGATCGAATTGACCTGAACCGGTACATGGCGCCCGCGGGTACGGCGACGCCGGCGGCCAGGGGCGAATCCGTGCCCGTCGAAATTCCCGCCGACCTGATTCGGCCGTTGAACGCGCGCGGTAATCTTCGCGTCGCGACGGCGCTGCTGGGCGGCATGGAATTCCAGGACGTCGAACTCGGATTGAACTCAGCCAACGGCCGCCTGCGAATCCATCCCGTTACCGCAAAATTGTATGGCGGCAGCTACAGCGGTGACGTGCGCGTTGACGTATCGGGCCAGACCCCGGTTCTTTCGGTCGACGAGAAAATCCAGAACGTGAACCTGGCGGACATGACGCGCGCGCTGTTCAAAAAGGAAAACGTTACGGGAACGATCAACGGCGGATTCGTGCTCTCGGGGCGCGGCGACGACATGGCGGCCGTCCAGAAGACCCTCGGCGGCAACATGTCCTTTCAGCTGATCGACGGCAGCTACGAGGGAACCGACATCTGGTACGAGCTGCGCCGCGCGCGTGCACTACTGAAAGGAGGAGCAGCGCCGAAGCCCGTATTGCCGCCGCGCACGCAATTCAGCTCGGTAAGCGCGACCGGCGTAGTCAGCAATGGCGTCATGCGCAACGACGACCTGTCCGCGGAGCTGCCCTTCATGCAGATTACCGGGCGCGGCACCGTCGACCTGCCTGCGGCAACGGTCAACTACGATCTCACGGCGCGGGTGCTGGAGCGTCCCGAGTCGCTGAAGAATGTGACCGAAGAAGAGCTCAATGATTTCACCAAGGCCGTCATACCGCTCAAGATCACCGGGCCACTGACCGCGCCGAGCGTCAAGCCCAATGTCGAAGCGCTGCTGAAAAAGCGGGTAGAGGAAGAGATCAAGAGCCGGGTCTTTGACAAACTCCTGGGCGGCGACAGGAAAACAGCGCCGCCGGCGACGGAACCGCAAGCAGAGGCCCCGGCGGAAGGTGCAGCGGAAGAAGTAGCCCCGGCGGAAGGCGCAGCGGAAGAAGCGGCGCCGGCGGAAGAGCCGCCGCCAGAGCAAAGCGAGAAGGAGAAGCTCGAGGAGGAGGTCAAGGACAAGCTCAAGGATCTGTTCGGCAGATGAGCCGACCGGCACTGCTCGCGCTGCCGCTCCTGCTTTGGCTGAGCGCCGCCAGCGCGGCGGAGCTGCGCAGCATCGACGTCGAGCATCACAAGGGCCGTTACACCGTTTTATCGGAAGTCTGGTTCGATGCCACGGTGGAGCAGGTCTTCGAAGTATTCAGGCACTGGGACCTGTCGACACAGTTCTCGAGTGCTATCGCGGAGTCGCGTGACCTTGCGGCAGACGAACAGGGCCGGCCGGGGTACTACGTGCGCAACGAAGGCTGCCTGCTGCTTTTCTGCATGTCCTTCGTAAGGCAGGGCCACGTCGAACTCGAAGTCAACGAGGAGCTTCGCGCCGTTGCGAATCCGGAGGCCAGCGACTTCAAGTTGGCCAAAGAGACGTGGACGTTCGTCGCCGAAAACGGCGGCACCGTCGTTACCTACCGGCTGCTGATGGAGCCCGACTTCTGGGTGCCGCCCGGCATCGGTCCCTACCTGATCAAACGCAAGTTCAAAAACAACGGCGGCGATGCGATCGACAGAATCGAGGCGATCGCGCAGGGCATGTTGGTGCCGGGAGGCGTTGGTGTTGACTAGTTTTTCGGATCGCCTGCTCGACTGGTTCGATACCCACGGGCGTACGGACCTGCCGTGGCAAGAGGGCAATGACTCATATCGCATCTGGGTATCGGAGATCATGCTGCAACAGACGCAGGTCGCGACGGTTATTCCCTACTTCGAGCGATTCGTTAAAAGCTTTCCAACGGTAACGGCGCTGGCCGACGCGGACCTGGACGATGTGCTGCATCACTGGTCGGGCCTCGGATACTACGCCCGGGCGCGAAACCTGCACCAGGCCGCGAAAATCGTCAGGGACGATCGTGGCGGCGTATTTCCTAAGGCTTTCGAAGACGTGATCGCGTTGCCGGGCATCGGGCGCTCGACGGCCGGCGCCATCCTGTCGCTTGCGCTGGACCAGCGCCACCCGATACTCGACGGCAACGCAAAAAGAGTGCTGGCGCGTCATGAGGCGATCGACGGCTGGCCGGGCAAGGCGGCGGTGCTAAAGAAGCTCTGGCAGATCGCGGATAAACACACGCCGGAGCGGCGCAGCGCGGCGTACACGCAGGCCATCATGGATCTCGGCGCGACGCTCTGCAGGCGCGGCAGTCCGGCCTGCGATCGTTGCCCGGTACAGGAAGACTGCGCTGCCCGCGTCGCGGGAAGCGTCCTTGACTATCCGGGCCGCAGGCCGAAAACGGAAAAACCGCTGCGGCAGACAACGATGCTGCTGGCCAGGAACAGCGAGCGCGTGTATCTCGAGCGGCGACCGGAGGCCGGCATCTGGGGCGGGCTCTGGAGCCTGCCCGAACTCGGCGATCGAACGATTGACGACTGGTGCAGGGACGAGCTGGAAGCGGCGGCAACGGCGACCGAACGCTGGCAAACGCTGCGCCACAGCTTCAGCCACTACGATCTCGATATCCAGCCGATACTGGTGCGCGTGGACTCGCCTTTAAGTAAAGTAGCCGACAGCGACGATACGACCTGGTACGGGCTCGATGAAACGCCGCCCGGCGGGCTCGCTGCGCCGGTAAAAAAACTGATTGATCAACTGAAGAAGAGTAGCAATGTCACGCACGATTAAATGTGTCATGTTGGGTGAAGGGGCCGAGGGCCTCGACTACGCGCCGTATCCCGGTGAACTGGGCCAGCGCATCTATGACAACGTATCGAAAGAGGCGTGGCAGCGCTGGCTGGGCCACCAGACCATGCTGATCAACGAGTACCGCCTGTCGCCGATCGAGCCGGATGCGCGCAAGTTTCTCGAATCCGAAATGGAGAAGTTCTTTTTCGGCGAAGGCTCGGCGGCGCCGAAAGAATTCGTACCACCAGGCTCCTAGGTTGTCCTTGCAGGAGCGCGCCCGGCGGGCGACCGCTGGCTACAAGCGCGTATAGTAATGCACGCTGAAAAATTCCTCCGCATCGGTCCACACTCTTGCCACGGCAAAGCCGGCATCAGCGGCCATTTCCGCAAAACCGTTGAGCGTGTACTTTTGTGAGTATTCGGTGATTATTGTCTCGCCCTCGGCTATCGTAAATTCCCTGTTGCCGATTTTAAAGCTCTGGTTTGCCTGGCTGATCAGCTCGATCACGACACGGCCTTTGCTTTCGTCGTAGCTGGCCCGATGCGCAAACGATTCGAGGTCGAAGTTGGCGCCGTAGCTCCGGTTAAGGTGTCGCAGCATGTTGAGGTTGAACTCTGCCGTGACGCCGGCGGAATCGTTGTAGGCACGATCGATGATGTCCGCGTCTTTTTGCAAATCGACGCCAATCAGGAGTGCACCGTTCTCGCCGGCTTCTTCGTACATGACGCGTAGCAGCTCGATCGCGGTATTTTTTTCGAAGTTGCCGATCGTCGAGCCCGGGAAGTAAACGACATTCCTGACCGGCATGATCGTTGGCGTCGGCAGCGCAAACGGGCGCGTGAAATCGGCAACCACGGGCAGTATGTCAAGATGTGGAAACTCTTTCCGTATCTGTTGCGCCGACGCCCACAGGTGACTTTCCGAGATATCGACCGGCACGTAAGCGGCGAGGTCGTCGAGGTTCTCGAGCAGAATTCGGGTCTTCAGGCTTGAGCCGCTGCCGAATTCGATCAGGCTTGCCGTCTTGCCAATGAGAGCGGCCATCTCGTGGACATGCTCGCGCATGATCTCGAGTTCTGCATCGGTCAGGTAGTACTCTGGCAGCGCCGTTATTTTTTCGAACAGGCGGGAGCCTCTTTCGTCGTAGAAATATTTGGGCGAGATCATCTTTTGGGGCCGGCTCAACCCCTCGATAATCCGCTCGAGCTCCCTGCTCATGAGGTATGGCCGTCTTTTGCCAGCCGGATGCCGAGAAACTGCCAGCGGGCGTCCGGGTAAAAAAAGCTGCGGTAGCTCAGGCGGATGTGGTCTGCCGCCGTGACGCAGGAACCGCCGCGCACGGTCATCTGGCTGCACATGAACTTGCCGTTGTATTCACCGAGGGAGCCGGACAGCGGTTTGAACCCTGGGTAGGGCGCGTACGACGAGGAGGTCCACTCCCAGGCATCGCCAAAGAACTGGCCGACGCCGCCTGCCACCGGATGCCAGTAGCCCGCGTTCAGCAGGTTGCCGGCGACAGCGTGCTCGCGGGCCGCCAGCTCCCATTCGAACTCGGTGGGCAGGCGCGCTCCTGCCCATCGGGCGAACGCATCGGCTTCGTAGTAGCTGACGTGGCAAACGGGCGCATTCGCGTCAATGGCGCGCATACCACCGAGCGTAAATTCTGCTTCCAGCGATTCATCCCAATACAGCGGCCGTCGCCACTTGTGCTCGTTAACCGCCGCCCAGCCGTCGGACAGCCAGAGTTCCGATGTCGAGTAGGCGCCGTCTTCGATGAACGCACGGTAATCGGCGTTTGTGACGAGACGATTGCCGATTTGATGCTCGTGCAGCAGCGCATCGTGGCGGGGCGTTTCGTTGTCGAAACAGAAGCTGTCGCCGCTGGCGCCGATGCGGTGAATGCCGCTCTTGCCTTTCGTGAACGAATAGCTCGACACGGATGCGGCAGGCGGCACGGCGAGCGAAGGGCGGACTGCAGGTTTTGAAGGATTGCAGGAGAAGACGTGCTTGATGTCGGTGAGCAGCAGCTCCTGGTGCTGCTGCTCGTGGTTGAGGCCGAGCGTCGTGACCTGTATCACCTCGTCATCGTCGCCGCGCATCTGCAGGAGCTGCAGCATCGCCGTATCGACGTAGGCGCGATACTCGAGCACGCGCTTCAGCGTGGGCCGTGACAGCAGCCCGCGCTTCGGGCGGGCGTGCATCCTGCCGGCCGTGTAGTAATAGGAATTGAAGATGTAGTGATAGCGGTCGTCGAAGCGCTTGTAGTTTTCCAGGCCGGGCTCGAGCACGAAACGCTCGAAGAACCACGTGACGTGGGCCAGGTGCCACTTCGTCGGGCTGACGTCGGGCATCGTTTGCACGACCGTATCTTCGGGCTCCAGGTCACGAACGAGGTCCAGCGTCGTCGCCCGAACGTTGCGAAAACGATCGGACAGTGTTTCGGCGGAGACGGATTGGGCGATACGCATAATCTAGTGTAGAGGCAGCTCGGTTTTCTTTTGTACGGTGCGAATGGCGACACTTGAATTGACGCGAGCGACACCGGGTAAACGTGTCAGGGCATCCCTGTGCAGGCGTTCGAAGTCAGCCATGTCGGATACGACTACTCGCAGGAGATAGTCGAATTCCCCGGTCATAAGATAACACTCCATGACTTCGGGGATGTTGCGCACGGCCTGCTCGAAGGCTGCGAGCTCGCGTTCTTCCTCGCGGTGCAGGCCGATGTGCACGAACACGTTGCCGGAGAGCCCCACCCTGGGCTGGCTCACGAGCGCGGCGTAGCGATCGATTATGCCCGACTCCTCGAGCGCGCGGACGCGCCGCAGGCAGGCGGACTCGGAAAGGCTGACCAGGCTGGCCAGCTGTACGTTGCTGATGCGGCCGTCTTTTTGCAGGGCGTTGAGAATCAACTTGTCGTATTTGTCTAACTTCATGGCAGAAACTTGCTGGATAACTCGGATTAGCAACAGAATCTGCCATATTTGCCGGTTTCTGTCACTAATATTGCAAGCAAATGCCGCGATGTCCGCGCTATCGTGTAGGAACAAGAACTAGAGATCGGGGAAGGGGAGTGAGCCAGTGAAAGTCGGGGTGCCCAAAGAAATCAAGACGCTCGAATTCCGGGTCGGCATGACGCCGGCTGGCGTGCTCGAGCTCGTGCACGATGGCCATGACGTCGTTGTCGAAACCCGGGCCGGTGAAGGCATCGGCATGAGCGATACCGACTACCGTGCCGCGGGCGCGACCGTTGTCGACACGGCCGAAGAGGTGTTTGCCGCGGCCGAGATGATCGTCAAGGTCAAAGAACCGCAGCTCCACGAGTGCGCGATGTTGCGTGAAGACCAGTTCCTGTTCACCTACCTGCATCTCGCCGCCGATCCGGCACAAACCGAGGCGCTGGTAAAATCCGGTACGACGGCAATCGCTTACGAGACCGTCACCGCAAATGACGGCTCGCTGCCGTTGCTCACACCCATGTCGGAAGTTGCCGGGCGCCTCTCGATCCAGGCCGGTGCGTTTGCGCTGCAGAAAGCAAACGGCGGCCGCGGAATCCTGCTCGGTGGCGTACCCGGCGTCAGGCCGGCCAAAGTACTGGTCATTGGCGGCGGCGTGGCCGGCGCGAATGCGGCGGACATGGCCGTCGGCCTGGGTGCCGCGGTAACCATTCTCGATCGCTCGCTGCCTCGCCTGCGGCAGCTCGACGATATCTGGGGCGGTCGGGTGCGCATGGTCTACTCGACCAAGCACATCATCGACGAACTCAGCGTTGAATCAGACCTGATCATTGGTGCCGTCCTGGTCGCGGGCGCGGCGGCGCCGAAGCTCGTTACGGCACAGAACGTCAAGGACATGAACGCAGGTTCGGTCATGGTCGATATCTCGATCGACCAGGGTGGCTGTTTCGAGACCAGTCGTCCGACGACGCACGCCGATCCGACCTATGTTGTCGACGATGTTGTGCACTACTGCGTCACGAACATGCCCGGCGCCGTGCCGCGCACGAGCACGTTTGCGCTGACGAACGCGACGCTGCCGTTCGTGAAAGCCCTCGCCAGGCATGGCTGGAAGGAAGCGTTGACGCGTGACCCGCATCTCGCCAACGGTTTGAACGTACATGCAGGGCACGTCAATCATGAGGCTGTCGCCCATGATCTCGGCTATCAGTATCTCTCCGCCGAGGATGCCCTCAGAGCTGCCTGACCCCTCATATCCCCCTCGGGATCAGGCATTTTTAGGCCGGGCTTTTGCCCGGCCTTTTTTTTCTAGTTCGTCACGTCGATGCGCGGGTCTACGAAAAGAAGCCCGCCTCCCACGTCGACGGAATACTTATATTCCTGGGTAGTTTCACCGGCAACAGCGGGCGTGCAATAGACGAATTTCTTCCTCGCGTTGTACGAGTCGCTCGTGGTCAGCCAGCTCGGGCTTGCGACACCAGCACCGCCCGGTGTCACCGATTTACCGACGATCTCTACGACCTTGTCCTTGAAGTCCTTAGATTTCGGTTTGAGTTTGATGGTAAACGCGGACCTTTGCTTTACTTTTATCTTGGGCGTAACCGAGATGCTGCCGTCGCCGTATTCCACAGTCACTGATTTCGGCCAGCCGAGTCCTTCACACCCGTCCGGACCCCCTCCCGGAGTCACACAGGAGGTGGATAGCATGGCGAGGCCCAGTACTAGAAAGATCTTTGTCATTCTTCTTCTCCTTTCGCTCTCATAGTCTCAAGCATAGTAGTTTCACACTCACTCCGACAGGCTGAGGACTTCGTTGAAGCGCGAATCGCCCTGCAGATTGGCAATATTGGGATCGCTGGCGAGCAATTTCGTCGAATAACCCTGTTCAACCGCGGCTCGGAGAGCTTTCAAAGCGTCCGTGCTGTTGCCCCGTCGATTGAACATCAGGCCGTTGATGTAGTGCACATAGGGATCTTCGGGCGACAGCTCGATCGCTTTCTTTATCAAACTTTGGCCCTCGTCATGTTTGTCCAGGGCTGTCTTGACCCACGCAAGGTCCATCATGACCAAAGGATTGTTCGGATTGACCTGCAGGGCACGCGCGGCTAATGCCTCCGCTTTCTCGAATTCGCGGCGCGCGTCGTCCCTGCGGCCGGCAACCCAGAGCGCGTCTCCGAGGTTTGACCTCGCCAGGTGATCATTGGGCTGAAGCTCGACCGACGTGGTGAGGTTTTCGACAGCCGCTTCCAGATCGCCCAGGTAGTACTGCATCATCCCGAGATTGCTGTACGCGTTTTGCGTGGGTTCTATTTCAATCGCTTTTTCGTAGGCAAGCGCTGCTGCAGTGAAGTTACCCACCAGCGTGTAGGCGCCACCGAGATTCGCATAGTTATTCATGTCATCGGGGCTGAGCCCGACGACGTACTGGTACTGCTCGACGGCTTCCTCAAAACGGCCGGATCGAAACAGGAACGTGCCAAGCCGGTTGTAAGCCCGGCTGTCGCCCGGATGAATGTCGACGGCTTTGCGCAGGCTTGCTTCGGCCTCATCAGGTCGATTCTGCCGCGCATATATCACGCCTAGCCCGGTTAGCGATTCGACGTTGGAGGGATCGATCGCCAGTGCTTTTTGATACGCCGTTTCGGCGTCCTTCCACTGGCCGGTCGAACGATACAGGTCGCCGAGCGCGGTATGAACGATATCGAGGTTGGGATTCAGTGCGAGTGCGTTCGAGCAGGCGGATTCTGCTTTGTCGATGTACGAAGCGTCATTTGTTTTGTCATAGCCTTCCACGAATACAGTGCATTTTCCTGCCAGCGCCGCCGCGTATTCGGGATCAACGGCGAGTGCCGCGTCAAACCAGCCGAGTGCCGATGCGACGGTATCAATGGACATGGGCTGCCGCAGAGCTTCTATGCCCTGCCGGTAAAGTACGTACGCATCCAGCGTCGAGTCCTCGATCACTTTAAGGGAGGACGAGCGCAGGCCGGGCGGGAGGGCCACGCGAACATTCGCAACCGTGAGGCTCGTGATCTCATCGCGGATGTCGAAAAAATCCTCGCGCGTTCGGTCGAACTTGCGGGACAGAATATGGAAACCGGTTTCCGAGTCGATCATCTGCACCGTCACGCGCAGCTTGTCGGCCGCCATCTCGACGCTGCCCTCGAGATACATTTCCACGCGCAGACGCTTGCGAACATCCTGGGACGCACTGTTCGGCGCCAGCGAAAAGGAATCGCCGCGGGACGCAACGCGCAATCCGGGCACGCGCGACAGCTGCGTGATGACGTCGTCGACAAGGCCGTTTGCAAAAATCTGCGTTTCGCTGCTGCCGTCCAGGTTCAGGAAAGGCAGGACGGCAAACGAGTTCTCGGCGATGGGCGGCAGCTGGGCCTCGGTGACGAGCGCAACAGGTTCTTCACGTTTCGCTTCCGGCAAACCAATGCTCTGGTCATAGATGTACACGACGACAGCGGCTAGCGCGAGGGCACCGACCACGGACATATAGGTGCGGCCGAAACGTCGCCTGCGCGCGTCGGCAGGGGACAATGAATCCACCACTGCGCGTCCATCGCGAAACTCGAGATACCACGACAGGGCGATCGCGATCGGGAATCCGGCGATAACAAGAACCGTTACGAACGTTGCGGTCCAGTCGGGCAGATGCAGCCGCGCGAAAACGATGTCGGCGATTTGTATCAGCAGCCAACCGAGGATGAGATAAGCGACGGCGGTCTCGAAGACACCGCGACGCTGCAGATCCTGGAACAGGCCGATGTCGGCGGGGCGGGCGCCGCCCTTCGCGCCCAGCACGATGGAATCGCTGTGATCGGCCGCGAGTTCGGGCGTGATGATCAGCCGATAGCCGCGCGTCGGCAGGGTCTGTATGAACGTCGGGTTGTCGGCATGGTCACCGAGCGCATGACGAATCTCGCTGACAGCGTGACCGAGGGCCTCCTGGCTGCCTTTGCCGGCACCCCACACGGCCTGGAGCAGCTTGTCGCGAGTAACGAGCTCGCCCGGGTCGCTGGCGAGGCACAGCAGGACCTCCACGGCCTTGGGCGGCAGGTGCTGCGCACCGGTCGCCCCGGAGACCTGTCCTTTTAGTGGCTCGACGAGAACGTCGCCAAGATAAAATCCCTGCAAGAGATCAGAATTCACCGTGTTGCCCGGCCTTGCCCCAATAAGCAAAGCATAGCATCTGAAGCCAACGGATCTTGCGGGGCGAGGCGCCGCAACTGCGCTGCCTTCGCCGCGATGTGGCGAGCCATACCAATGCTGCGGCCGCCCGGTCTGCTGGCACATTTCCGGCCCGTGCGCTGGCTGCTCGAACATCTGTACCGCGGCTTCCTGCTTATTCGGCCCTGGCTGCAGCGGCGCGTGCGGCAGATCGTCGAATCGTAGTGACCAACCCCGGCAACGCCGGCCGTTTTCCTTGACTGATCCGGTATGCCCCGGTCTAATACCCCGCTCGTTTCGCCCCTGCAGGAGCGCCCAGAGGGCGCAACAAGAAAAAGGCCAGGTAGCTCAGTTGGTAGAGCAGCGGACTGAAAATCCGCGTGTCGGTGGTTCGATTCCGCCCCTGGCCACCAATTAA
>JAOTWB010000003.1 GCA_029863125.1 Gammaproteobacteria bacterium | reverse complement strand
TATTGCGGAAGCGCCGACTGGATGGACAGAAACATGTTCCGGCGCAATGAGTCCTGCTTCGAAATCCGCCAGAAAGCGATGAAAGAACAAATACGGCACGACCTCGAACTGTTCCTGGCTGATAATTGCGACGCCTGGGTACTCAGCGGAGACGGCACCTATACGCGCTTATCGCCCGGAAAACGCAAACGTATATCAGCGCAGGAGACATTCGTAGAACTGCTGGCCGCCAAGGACTAGGCCGTCTCAACCGAACTGCAGTTCGTAGTCGGCGTCATTCAGGAAAGCCTTCTCGCGTTCGAGGTCGGCGACGGTCAGTGGATTCGCCTGGAGCCATGCTTTATCAAAACGCAGGGTAAGCGACTGCGGAGCGACCCTGATTTCCAGCCCGGCAACAACGAGGTCGCTGCGGCTGCGATTGAGCAGCACGGCAAGCCGCAGCAATACAGCCAGCCGTAGCGCCGATCTGCGCCAGGTTCGAGGCAGGGTCGCTAACCGACTGGCGTCGATCTCGTTCCGCTGCCCGCCGATCAGGAACGCCAGGTAACGCTGCTCCGCGCGCGGAAAACCCGGCATGTCGGCATGCTCTGCAATATAGGCACCGTGACGCTCGAAGCCGTCGTGCGAGATATCGAGACCGATCTCGTGCAGCCGTGCCGCCCAGTTCAGCATGCGGATCTCGAGCTCGTTCGTCAGGCCCCAGTCCGCGGCACACTGACCGTGAAGCACGGCAGCGGTATCCGCGACTCGCCGGCCCTGCTCGGGATCAACGTGGTAGCGTGAGGCCATTGCGATGACGGTCCGTTCGCGCGCATCTTCATGCTGCAGGCGTCCCAGCAGGTCGTAAAGCAGCCCCTCGCGTAATGCGCCATCCGAAATTTGCAGCTCCTCGATCCGCAGCACGTTAAGCAACTCGGCGAGAATAGACAGACCGCCGGGCCAGACCTGCGCCCTGCCTTCGGACAGTCCGGGCAGCGACAGCTTTTCAATCGAGTCGAAACCGAGGACCGCGTCGATCAGTTTGTCCACTATTGCCGGGGTGATGCCCGACTCGCTTATACTCAACGCCTGCGCTACGGCTTCGGTCGCGCGTATCGTGCCCGACGTGCCGATCGCCTCGATATTACTTGCGTCGCGAAAAAACGCTTTGACGGGACGAAGCTCGAGTCGAGCCCTCAGCCGCGCTTTGTCGAAAGCCTCTCGACTCAGTTTGCCGTCCGGGAAGAAACGTTCGGTCATTGATACGCACCCGAGGTCGAGGCTTTCGAGTGCTTTGGGCTGGGACGCCTGACCGAGAATCAGTTCGGTGCTGCCGCCGCCGATATCCATGACCAGTCTCAGACCCTCCGTCGGCGGCAAGCTGTGAGTCACACCTTTGTAAATCAGGCGTGCTTCTTCGATACCGGAAATAATCTCGATGGGATGGCCGAGCGCTGCTTCGGCTTCGCTCATGAAAGTGGAGTCTTCACGGGCACGTCGAATCGTGCTGGTGCCGGCCGCCCGCACGCTGCCGGCGTGCATGTCACGCAGTCGTTCTCCGAAGCGCGACAAACAGCCAATTGCCCGTTCCCGGGCATCATCGAAGAGATCGCCGTTCGGCGACAGGCCCTCGGCGAGTCTGACGGTCTCGCGAATTCGATCGAGGATCGCGAGCTGGCCGTGGCGCAGCTCGCCTACGATCATATGAAAACTGTTTGAGCCGAGATCAACGGCCGCGATTATCTCGGTGGGAAGGGTCTCAGACGGTAAAAGACGATCCGCAGCCGCAGGTTGTTTGTGCATTTGGATTCCGGATGATGAACTGCGCTCCCTGCAGATCTTCCTTGTAGTCGATCTCGGCGCCCATGAGATACTGCACGCTCATCGGATCAATCAACAGCGTCACGCCCTGATTTTCGACCTGGCTATCGCCGTCCTCGATGTCTTCATCGAACGTGAACCCGTACTGGAATCCCGAACACCCTCCGCCCGAGATAAAAACACGGAGCTTCAGGTTGGGGTTGTCTTCCTCGGCTATGAGTTGACCCACCTTGGTCGCTGCGGCATCGGTAAATATGACGCTCGGCGGCGGCGGTGGTGCAACGGTTCTTGCGGTGGCCATGATTACCTCTTCCTGTAACTGGTGGCGGACTTCTAGTCGCTGGCGGCGGCAGCCGACTCGTCGATCCGGGTCGTCTGCTCGAGTAACGGTACCTGTCCTTCCGGCTGATGGACAAGCTTGCCATTGATCTCTGCGCCAATGGCCATTTCGATCAGATTGTAATACACATTTCCAATGACACGCGCCGTCGGCCCGAGTTCCACGCGCTGGCTGGCGAAAACATCGCCGCGCACGATTCCATTCAAGACCACGAAAGGCACCGTCACCCCGCCCTCAATGTTGCCGATGTCGCTGACACTCAGCGCCGATCGGGTATCCGGATCCGCCGATACGCCGCCGTTGACCGTGCCATCAATGTGGCAACCGCCCTGAAAATGCAGGTCACCGTTCACTTTGGTATTGGCGCCAATCAGCGTCTCAACAACCGTATGTCTGCGTTGCTTCTTACCGAACATCGGGTTCTCCAATTCGCCGCTGCCTGCGGCCTCACACGATCAGCCCTGACTGGTCGTCCAGGCAAAACTCTCCTCGATACTCGCTATCGAGCGGGTCTTCGAGCGAACTTCAACATGAATCCGTTCCGGTGTGAAGCCATCCGGCAGAACGAGCTGCCGGTCAAAATTCTGGAAGTACCGAAACGAGAAGGGCCAGCTCTTGTCCGCATCGGCCGGAACCAGCTGATTGAAGGTGTAGACCGTCTCGACGCCGTCCTGGCTGCCGAGCACGCTCAGATTCACGTCGCCGGATACCTTTCGGTGGTGCTGCATCGCCTGCACGAGAACGAGCCGCAGATTGAACTCTCTTTCGGCTTTGCCGCGCGTAAGCTTCAGATCCTGTACACGCAGGCCGGAATTTCCGTCTGCGGGCGACACAATGCCGCGGTAGAACGCAATCGCATCTCGCTGCTCCTGTATTTTGTTCTGCAGCGACTTCAGGCTTTCCTCGACCTCCTTGTATGCTTTTCGGTCGATCTCACGGTGCGTTTCGAGCAGCGCGACATCCTGTTTCAGCGCGATTATCTCGTCATCGAGCGCCGCGATTCGATCTTCATAGACCTGCCGATCGTTCGCTGCATCCACAATATCGTAGCCCGCGTTGATGCGGCCGAATTCGAAAATCAGGTAGCCGCTGACCAGGATCAGGCCCAGGAGCAGAGCCCGAACGATCCAGGTCCTGCTTTTTCCGTGCATTTGTACGTGGGGCTTCTTGGCCAAGGCGATCCATTATCCGGCTTATGATTGAAAAGACGTTATGTTACGCGGTGGCCCGATCAAACAGAAGTGCGCCAGGTCACGGATTGCGAAGCTCGTCTGCCGTCTCCGCCGATTGCGCAATATCCTTGTCAAACGCCGTACGCCAGCGTTTCGGCCACCAGCGTGGCCGTCTCGGCACGCCTTCCGGGTAAACAGCCGGCCCTAGTTCATGCAGGGCACGAGCGTAAACCCGACGTTTGAAATAGATGACCTCGTTAACAGGCCGCCAGAAATGGACCCAGCGAATTCGATCGAATTCCGGCTTTTCCGAGCGATCGAACCGAACCTTGTCATCACTTGCAATGAGCCTCAACATGAACCAGCGCTGTTTTTGCCCAATACACAGCGGCTGGCTGTTGCGGCGAACGAACTTGTCGGGCAGGCGGTAGCGCAACCAGTCTCTCGTCACGCCAAGCACTTCGACGTCGGCTGCATCAAGGCCAACCTCTTCGTGCAATTCACGAAACATCGCATCGAGAGGGTCTTCGCCCTTCAGCATCCCGCCCTGCGGAAACTGCCAGCCTTTGGCACCAACACGACCGCCCAGCAACAGCTTGTTATCAGTGTTGGCAAGGATGATGCCGACGTTCGCGCGAAATCCCTCGTCGTCTATCCAATCGTTGCCCATCGCAACCGCACTAAAATTCTGACTGCCGTTTACTTTACACTATCCGTCGCCGCTCGCCCCAGGAGATTGTCAGTGTTCACAGGCCGCAACGGAGCCCTGTTTGCCGGACTGCTGTTTTTGGTCGCCGCCGCGTTTCTTGTCGCGCTCGCCTCCGGCAGCGCCGATGTCAGTATTGCCGAGACGCTCAGCGCGCTGCGCGGTGACGCGGCGCCGCAGGTTCAGTCGCTCGTGATCGAATTGCGCTGGCCGCGGGCATTGACGGCATTTGCCGTAGGCGGCCTCTTGGCGGTCGCCGGTGTGCTCATGCAGGTGCTCCTGAGGAACCCGCTTGCCGAGCCCTACATCCTGGGTAGCTCTGGAGGCGCCGCCGTCGCAGCTCTGCTGGCAATCATGCTCGGCATGGGCAGCGCCGTCGTCGACCTTGCTGCATTCGGCGGGGCGATGGCCGCAACGCTTCTGGTGTTCTCAATCGCGCATGGCACAGGCAGCTGGACCCCGGCACGACTGCTGCTGACCGGCGTTGTCCTCGCGGCCGGGTTCAGCGCGGCGACCACGTTGCTCCTCGCGCTCAGCCCGGATCAAAATCTCCGCGGCATGCTGTTCTGGCTGATGGGTGACCTGAGTTTCGCCTTTGAGCCGGCCCGCTGCCTGTGGTTACTAGGGGTGTTAGTCGTCGTCGGCACCCTGGGTGCCCGCCACCTGAACGTACTGTCCCGCGGCGAACTTCAGGCCGCCATCGTCGGTCTGCCCGTGCGAACATTTCGCTACCTGATATTTGCGGCCGCGGCCCTGGCGACGGCGCTGTCGGTGACAACGGTCGGCGTGATCGGGTTCATAGGCCTGGTAGTCCCGCACCTTGTACGCCTCGTGGCGGGCAGCGACCATCGTCTCGTTTTGCCCGCCTCGGCGCTCGCGGGCGGCGCACTGCTGGTCGTCGCGGATACGATGGCACGCACGATCTTGGCGCCAAGACAGCTGCCGGTTGGCGCGCTGACCGCAGCGATCGGCGTACCACTATTCCTGATCTTGATGAGCAAAGTGCGGCAGGATCGCTACCGATAAGCAGCGCGTTCAGCAAGCAAGCGCGCGTCTTCGGCGCGCCAGCCGGCCAGTCCGATATTTCGCCCGTTGGATGACACCGGCTCGCGCAAGGCTTTTCTCGCCAACATCCAGTCGACCAACATGTGAGCCGGCTCAGGATGACGTGCGTGGCGCGCGATTCCGACACCGTCAATGTCGATATAGAGCGGCGCGGGACTTATCCGCTTTATGCCGTCGGTCTTTATCGAGCTGGAGAAAACACCGTAACCACACGCGCCCGACCGCAAAGCGGCGACAAGCTCGGCCTCCGTCGGGAACGGCGGTAGCGCGAGATTTCTGACCCAGGCCCGCATCATCCGCTCAGCGGGTTTGACGCCCAGATCTTCTATGAGCATTGCAATGAGAGTCCGGTTGAGCGGCAAGGCAGACGATGACAGGCAAAGCTGCCCGCCCAACTGCGCATTCGCCAAGCCATTCAGATCGCTGACACGCCCGACCTGGACGTGCGGTGAAACGCCGATGACTGCGTATCGGACGTCGAGCGCCGCCCACAGTCCGTCCGGGTCCTTCAGAACCGGCGGAACCGCCTCAAGCGCTGCTGCCTGAATCGGTCGCAGTCCGCCTTCGTCTGCGGCACGCCAGATATCAATGACAGTGGATGTCAGCAATACGTCGGCAGGTGGTGCGCCCCTGTTGCCGATTACGTTTTGAGTATTGCCGGAGCTGTCCCCAAAAATCACGGTGACGGGAACTCCGGTCTCATCCGTGAATTCTGCAAACCAGTTCACGAGCGTCGTCTCGTCGGCAGCCGTCGCATAAACAACGACAGCTTCGGGGCGTGGCGCCGAATCGCAGCCCGCCATTGCCAGCATGCTCAGTGCGGCAGTAACCGCGAGTCGCTTCATGCTCCCTCGACCATGACGCGATCGCGGCCGGCCGCTTTGGCCGCGTACAAAGCCACGTCAGCACGCGCGATCAATGAATCGCCAATGGTCTTTAAATCGTCCGCCTCCGGCGCGGGTTGGACCTCCGCGATACCGATGGATGCCGTGATCGTGACGGACTCGCCGTTAGGCAGGTCGATCGGCGTTGCCGACACCGACTTACGAATGCGCTCGGCCAGCAACAGCGCCGACGCAACGTCGGTACCGGGCAACAGCACGACGAATTCCTCGCCTCCGTATCGGGCCGCGACGTCGCTGGCGCGGACCTGCGACTCGATCCTCTGCGCAAGTTCTCGCAGCACGTCGTCGCCCGCGGCATGTCCCCAGCTATCGTTGACGCGCTTGAAATGATCAATGTCGAGCATCAGGCAGACCAGCCTCTTGCCGTCGCGACGCGCCCGCGCCAGCTCCTCGATCAGTCGAACGCCAAGATAGCGTCGGTTGTGCCAACCGGTCAGCGCGTCTGTGAACCCGCTTCGCATCAGTCGAGCGCGGTTGACGGCATTTTCGACGCAAAAAGAAGCGATGACACCGAGATGTGCGAGGAAATCCGTCGCATGCGCCGGAGTAAATCGCTGCGGATCGGCACTGCAGAGATTGATGCTGCCCAACAGTTTCTGGCGGTGAGTCAAAGGAATAATCGCGATGCTCTTGATATCGGCGGCGCCGGGACATATCAGCTGGTGATCGGAGGGCGCGAAAGCACCCAGCCACGGCTGCTGCAGCGATATGTACTGTGGCGCCAGCCCCGTCATCGCCTCAACCATGAGCAAATGATCGAAATCCTCGTCGGACGTGCCGTTCGCAAGCAGCAAATGGCGAATGTCATGATCCGGATCGCACAACACCAGGCTCACATACTCGAGTCCGTAGCTGACCCGAAGACCCTCGATCAGAGCGAAAATCAGCGCGTCGAGGCTGTCCGCCTGCAGCAGTCGCAGCTCGCGCCGGTGCGTTTGCCGCATCTTTTCGTCGTTACTTGCAACCTCGGACGTTAGTTCTTCCAGGCGGCGCCTGGTCGCGTCCAGTTCTGCCACAAGTTCATCGACGGACGGCATACGGTCAGCCCCGCAGCGCGAGGTATTCTCGGCCTTTTTTCATCAGCTCGACAAACGCCTGTTCGTCGCCACCGGCTACTGTTTCACGAATTCTTGCGGCTGCATCGCAAAGGGCGTCGAGAGGCCCGAGCCCGTATTTGTTGAGGCTCTGAATCTCGAAGTACAAATACGGGTTGTCTTCAGCGACCGCCGCCGATACCAGTAGCTGCGAGTCGAATGTCGTGGACGACATCCGCGCCAGTTTTGGTGCCGCCTCGCCACTCTCGGCAAGGGCCGTAAAGAACGCAATATTCAACGCGTGCGACAAGCCGAGCACGTACGCGATCAGCCGATCGTGATCTTCGAGCCCCATGTCGAGCTGTTCAACCATCGTCGCTGCGAATAGCTCCTTCGCGGCCGCCGTCGCGTCGGCATCGCCGACATCGCAAAAAATCAGGTGTCGGCCTGACAGAAGTCGTGTGTCGGGGCCAAACATGGGATGCAACGACGTCACGCGACAACCGGACGCCTTGAGTTCACGAAGGCCGTCAATCAGCGGCGACTTCAGGCTACCGATATCGAAAACCAGCCCCTTCGGTTTCAGCACCGCCAGCTGTGCAAGAATTCTGCCCGACACCGCGAGCGGCGCGGCTACGACGATAAAATCGAAGCCCACGCCCGCGTCGGTCCAGTTCTGGAAACGCCCTGGCCCGTCGGCAACCGTGACGTCGGCCACCGTTGTCGCAAATCCCTGAGAGCTAAAAAAGTCGACGAACCAGCGGCCCATCTTGCCGGCACCACCAATAACCAGAGCGCGCCGACCATCACCCTTGCCCTGTGCGACGACCCGATCGCGTTCCTGGCTCTCGAGTGAGGTGCGAATCAATGCCTGCAGCAGGCTTTCGACCAGGTCCGGATCGACGCCCAGCTCGAGGGCCTGCGCCCGACCCATATCGAGGACATCTTTCTCGCGGGCATAATCGCGCGTCCCGGCGCCCGTGGCGACCTTGCTCCTGCCGATCTCGCCGACAATCATCTGTCGTTCGGCAATCAGTTCTACCAGGCGCCGGTCGACGGCCGAGAGGTTCTTGCGCAGGTCGTCGAGTGTCATAGCGTAAAACGGCTTGTGGATAACGGCTGAGAACCTGTTTTACAGCAGACTGGTTCACAGGGAAAGCCGGCCCAAAGGAATCCGGGCCGGCTGATTCCACTTTAGGAACAGCTGTGGCTGCTAGTGTCGATGTCCTCGCCTCTCGTAACGATAATCATCGTATTGGCGGTAGTAACGAACGTCGCGACGGTGCTTCCGGGCGGCGGCAAGCTCCCAGCGGTAAATGTCATACAGCTCGTGCCAGCCGAGATGTCTTGTCCTGCGCAAGTGCGTGTGCTTGTACCACTTGCGGAACGATCGGTCGCGCTTGAGCCAATGCGGCATGTGTTTCGTTCGCCGCAGCTCGAGTCGGTAGTAAGGTGATGGCTGGTACACCGAGCGTACTTCTTTGTGGGCGGCGGCTTCGGGAGAATCCAGAAGCAGCAGGCCACCGGCAATCAGTGCAACAGTGATGATCTTGTTCATATCAGTCTCCGGTTCCTCTCCTAAGGTACGGCTCCCAGAATAGATCCCGGAACATGAACGACGAATGAAAACAAGTTGTTGTTTTTGTTAAATTTATGAACAGGACGTGAACAAGCTCGACGCACGTCATCTCAAGTACTGTCGCAAGTCCGGCAATCATGCGAACATGAGATTATGAAGAAACAACGACTGAGAACCGAGGTGAAGAATCCATGAAAACGCGTGCTGCCGTTGCCTGGGAAGCGGGCAAAGCTCTTGAGATTGCAACGCTCGACCTCGAGGGACCGAAGGCGGGCGAAGTCCTGCTGAGAAATATCGCTACCGGCGTCTGCCATACGGATGCGTTCACGCTGTCCGGTGAAGATCCCGAAGGCATATTTCCCGCTGTTCTGGGACACGAGGGCGGCGCCATCGTCGAGGACGTCGGCAAAGATGTCACCTCGGTTACCATTGGCGACCACGTGATTCCCTTGTATACCCCTGAATGCGGCAAGTGCAACTTCTGCACTTCCGGAAAGACCAACTTGTGCCAGGCGATTCGCGTTACCCAGGGCCAGGGACTAATGCCGGACGGCACGTCGCGTTTCTCGCACAAAGGCAAGACCATCTACCACTACATGGGTACCTCGACGTTCAGCGAATACACGGTATTGCCTGAAATTTCGGTTGCGAAAATCAGCAAGCAAGCTCCATTGGAAAAAGTCTGTCTTCTCGGCTGCGGGATCACGACGGGCATTGGTGCCGTTCTGAATACGGCCAAGGTCGAACCCGGTGCAACGGTAGCCGTGTTCGGGCTGGGCGGCGTGGGATTAAGCGTGATCCAGGGCGCCACGATGGCGAAAGCCGGAAGAATTGTCGCCATCGATATCAATACGGACAAGTTCGGGCTCGCCCGGCAGCTAGGCGCCACCGACACGGTAAATCCCAAGGATTACGATACGCCGATTCAGGATGTAATCGTCGAACTGACCGGCGGCGGTGTGGACTACTCCTTCGAGTGCGTTGGCAATACCAATCTGATGAGATCGGCGCTCGAATGCTGTCACAAAGGCTGGGGCGAATCCGTTATCGTCGGCGTTGCCGGCGCGGGACAGGAAATCTCGACCCGTCCGTTTCAGCTTGTCACGGGACGCGTCTGGCGCGGTACGGCGTTCGGCGGCTGCAAAGGTCGCTCGCAGCTGCCGGGAATGGTGGACCAGTACATGAACGGCGACATCAAGATCGACGAGTTCATCACTTACACCATGCCGCTGGACGACATCAACAGGGCGTTCGACTTGATGCACGAAGGCAAGAGCATTCGCTCTGTAATTCACTTCTGATGAAGCGGCTCGGCATTTAAAGAAACGCGGAATTGCAGTGAGTCAAATTGCTGTCGCGACAACCTCGCAACTGGCCGCCGATGCGGCAGAGGAAGTTGCGGCCGTCGGCGGTAACGCCGTTGACTGCGCGCTGGCCGCGGCGCTTGTGACGATCAACACCGAGCCCGGTGTCTGCGCGCTGGGTGGCAGCGCATTCATCACAATCTGGCGTGCCGACGACGATCCGGTCACGATCGACGGCAACGTCGCCGTGCCGGGTGCAGGTCTCACTCCTGATCAGCGCGGTCATGGCGCGGTCCGCGTCAACGTGGCCTATGGCGGTGGAATCACGACGCTGGTCGGGCCCGGCTCGATCGCCGTCCCGGGAACCCTGGCAGCCATCGAGCATGCCTGGAAACGCTACGGCAGCGCGGCCTGGGGGGACATTTTCGAGCCGACTATTCGCGCCTGCCGCGACGGATTCCCGCTTTCTGCTGCCTGTCGTTACTACCTGGGTTATTCCAGGGACTGTATTTTCAATCGGAGCGAGGACGGCTTCGCCGCCCTGCATCACGCGGACAGAACACTGCTCGGCACGGGGGAACGAGTCATCGTGCCACACCTCGCCGATAGCCTGGGCGCCATCGCAGAAGACGGGGCCCGCGTTTTTTACGAGGGCGACATTGCTGCGGCGATTGCCGGCCACTGCCAGGACGGCAACGGCATGCTGACACTGGAAGACCTTCGCAGCTACCGCGCCATCGAGCGAGCGCCGCTGGTCGTCGATGTCGGCGACTGGTCGATCGCGAGCAACCCGCCGCCTGCTGTCGGTGGCAGCGTGCTTGAGGCCATGCTGCTGGCGTGTGCGGACCTTCCTCTCGACGGCTGGACGAGCAGCGCACTCTCGCAACTGATCGACTCACAGCGTGCCTGCCTCGATTTTCGCAAACGCCACCTGGATTTTGCCGATGATGTCGCATCCGAGGCCGCGCGTCTTATCGAAGCGGCGCGCAGCGGTCGGCTCCTGACTCGCTGGACTTCGGCATCGACTGTTCACACATCGGTCGTCGATAACCACGGCACCGGCTGTTCGCTTACCGCGTCGTCCGGCTACGGCTCCGGCGAAATGCCGGCCGGAACGGGCCTTTGGCTGAACAACTGCCTGGGTGAGATCGAGTTGAACCGTCGTGGACTGGATGCCGGCCCGCCGGGCTCGCGCCTGCCGTCAAACATGGCGCCGAGCGTCGGACGGCGTGATGGCGCAGTTCTCGCCGTCGGCTCCCCCGGTGCCGACAGGATAACGACGGCGCTGCAGCAGTTCCTGATCAACTACCTGCTGCTCGGCATGTCCCTCGACGACGCGATAGCGCATCCACGCGTGCACGTCGATACCAGTGGCGAGGTCATAAAACTCATGGCTGAACCCGGGCTGGATCTCCCGCCCGTAGACCTGCCGGTCAACGTTTTCCCTAGCCTCGTCATGTACTTCGGTGGCGTCGCGGCGGCCGTCTACGACAGTGCGTCGGGATTTGAAGCAGCCGCCGATCCGCGACGCGAGGGTGGCGTTTTCGTCTCTGGCGCCTGATGAGCATGCAGACTGTCATAACTACAGCTGTCGGGCTCCTGATACTGGCGTCGCCCCTCGATGCCCAGGAGACGATTTCACGCGGGGAAAACATTTCGGCCGACATTGCCCGCGACGGTCGCGTTGCGATCGACCTCGCCGGGGACATCTGGATCGTGCCGCCCGGCGGCGGCAAAGCCGCGGCCATCACTCGCAATCTGAGATCCGTGCGACGACCACGCTGGTCTCCCGACGCGACCGAGATCGCTTTCCAGGCGTCCACGGAAGCATCGCAGGGGCTCTGGATATACAGCTTCGCGAACGACGAGTCTCGCAAAATAAGCCGCGACGCGTCTCTCGACCTGTCTCCCGCGTGGCACCCGAACGGCGAACGCCTCGTTTACGCGTCCGGTTCGACGGGGACCGGACTGGATTTGTGGGAAGTCGATCTGCCTACCGGCTTGCACTGGCGCCTCAGCAATCACAGCGGCGATGAAACCGATCCCGCCTGGTCACCGGACGGCAACGACCTCGTGTATGTTCATCACGAGGGTGCCGAATGGTCTCTGATCCTCCGTCAGCGAGGACTGCCGGAAGAGACTTTTCTGACAACCGCAGACAGAATCGCCGCGCCGTCGTGGCGCCCCGATGGCGGCCTGATAACCTTCATCAGGAGAGGCGCAGCCGGTTCATCGATCGACATAGTCATCCTCTCGCAGCCGCGTGTTGTCAGGCCCTACATGAGCGGCGAAGACTTCGTGCTCGCGCCGGTCAGCTGGATCGATCGGCAACACATGCTCTACACGGCCGACGGCACGATTCGCCAGCGGCTTTTTGATTCCTGGACTTCCTCACCGCTGCCGTTTCGGGCAACGATCGAGCCAGCGAGCGCGGCGGCGCCCGCGACGGCTGAGCGCCGCCGCCTGGCGGGCATCGATGAACCCGATGGTCGCCTCGTTGTTCATGCGTCGCGCATGCTCGATGGGCTCGGCGGGGGATACCAAAGGGACAGGGATATCGTCATCGACGGCGGTCGCATAACGGCCGTGGAACCCCACGGCGACCGACCGGGTTCGATCGTTATCGATATGGGTGATCTGACCGTGCTGCCCGGCTTCATCGATGCGCTGGCAAACCTGTCCGCGGCATCTGGCTTAGCCAACCCGATCAACGACGCCATCGGGTCGTTGTTGCTTACCACCGGCGTGACGACGCTCATCGCGCAGCACCCGGACGCCGAACGACTGAACGCGCTGTGGTCTGGCAAACAGCTGCCGGGTCCGCGACTGCTGAATGCGGCCGATTGGCCGGTTGGGCCGGTGTCCGGGATGGCCGACTCGATGACTCCGGGCCTGGAGGCGCTGCTGCAAGCTCGCCAGGCCGCGCTGATAGGCGTTGCAGAGCCGGTCGCCCGACGCTACGCCGAGCCACCCCGCATCGAGGCCGGAGTCAGCTCAATAGTTCTGGGCAGCAAGCCGAACGGCCTGCCGCCCGGGATTGCGTTACACGCCGAATTCCTCGCGCTCGTGGCCGCAGGACTGCGGCCCGAACAGGCTCTGCAGGCCGGCGGCGTCAACGCCGCCGCCGCGCTGCGCCTCGACCCCCTGCTCGGCCGGATTGCCGTAGGCGCGGCGGCGGATCTCGTGTTTGTAGACGGCGACCCGCTCTCGAACATAGGAGACGCCCGCAAAATCGTCGCTGTCGTGCGAAACGGACGCTTTTTCAGCGTCAGCGGACTGATAGACCGCGCAAAGACAGCAGAAGTGTCGAATAAATTTACAAAATAGCCAAATTTCCGGGTTTGGCCCTGGCCCGAACGGCGATTAAACATAATGAAAATCGTGCCCGAACGACCATATAGCGCGGCAGCTCGTAAAACCAGTGATATTTTTCTATATATATCAACTAATTATAATAGGCTCTTACGACAACAGGTTATGGGCAGGCCCGTTAGCGTGTCGATTCGCTTTACAAAAACCGTCCAGAATTGACGCCGAATCGGCAGATGGTACGGGGCGTTCGCTGCAATTTCGGGGCTTGCGGACAGGTTGGCACAAGACTTGCTTTTAATATTCTGCCCAAGCGAAGTGTAATTGCAGTCGGTAACAACATCCGGTCAGGTACAGGATTTAGACGCCAGAAGAAAAATAACTACAAAAACAAGAAGATCGAAATCCAACTATAATTAAAACACGCTGTCACCGGTTATCGAATTCGCAATTACCTCTTTTGATAAAAAAGAGAATTTGGCCCTGCCGCTAACGCCGCAGGGCTTTTTCTTTGGCAGAATGAGACTCCGGGCACCGGGCCGTGTCGCGCGAGGAGCACTCCGTTGAAAATAGCCACGCTGGCGCTGATCTGTTTCCTGCTCGCTGCCTGCAGTGGCGGCCACCGCGACTACGCAGAGACGAGCGTCGCTGCTCTCCACGACCAGTTTCAGCGCGGCGAGATCAGTTCCGAAGAACTCGTCGAGTGGTACGTCCGGCGCATCGAAATGATCGACCGTTCCGGACCTCGATTGAATTCGATAATAGAGGTCAACCCGGATGCGCTCGATATTTCGCGTTCTCTGGATGCCGAGTGGAAAGCATCGGGCCCGCGCGGTCCGCTGCACGGCATTCCGGTCGTGCTGAAAGCCAACATCGATACGGCCGACCGGATGCACACGAGCGCAGGCTCCCTCGCGTTGGCCGAGCACGCGCCGCCGGCGGACGCTTTTGTCGTCAAGCGTTTACGCGACGCCGGTGCTGTAATACTCGGTAAAGCCAATCTCAGTGAGTGGGCCAATTTTCGGTCGTCGCGATCCTCCAGTGGCTGGAGTAGCGTCGGCGGACAGACAAAGAACCCCTATGACACCGCACGAACACCCTGCGGTTCGTCAAGCGGCTCGGCCGTTGCTGTCGCCGCCAATTTGACGGTCCTTGCGATTGGCACCGAGACCGATGGTTCTATCGTTTGTCCGGCCGGCGTAAACGGCATTGTCGGGATTAAACCAACGCTCGGACTCGTGAGCCGCAGCGGCATTATCCCCATCGCACACAGCCAGGACACGGCGGGCCCGATGGCGCGATCCGTACGCGATGCCGCCATGCTGCTGACCGCGATGACGGGCATCGATGCCGACGATCCGGCAACCGCAGACGCTGGAATACACCATGACTACTCGTCGAACCTGACCGCCGACGGGCTGCGCGAAAAACGGCTCGGTGTTATCCGTTCCTTCCGCGGAGCCGGATCGAACCCCGGCGTCGATGCTCTTCTTGAGTCAAGCGTCGCGGTCCTTGGCGAACAGGGCGCTACAGTCGTCGACAACATCGAGTACGAAGCGGCAAATATGCATGATGCGGAGTACGAGGTCTTGCTCTACGAATTCCGCACCGACCTGAACAACTACCTGGAGAAATCAGGTGCTCCCGTCAAGAGCCTTGCCGACCTGATCGCTTTTAACGATGCGCATGCCGCGGCCGTCATGCCGATCTTCGGCCAGGACGTTTTCCTCGAGGCAGAAGAAAAGGGGCCGCTGACCGACCCGAAATACCTCGAAGCGCTCGAGACAAGCAAGCGGCTTGCGAGGGCAGCGATCGACAGCGCTATGGATCAGCACGAACTCGACGCGATCGTCGTGCCAACCAACGGCCCCGCCTGGATGATTGATCACGTGAATGGCGACAACTACAGTATCGGCAGCGCTGCGCTGGCCGCGATATCGGGCTACCCGAGCATAACGGTACCTGCAGGCCATGTATCCGGGCTGCCAGTCGGGCTTTCGTTCATCGGAAAAGCATGGAATGAGAAACAGCTCATAGAGATTGCTTACGCATTCGAGCAAGCTACCAACGCGAGATACGCGCCGAATCCCCGATAACGCCGGATCTATAGATGTTCAAAGTCGTTCGCATTTCAATTCTGCTATTCGTGTTGTTTTTCGTAGCAGTGAGCACCTGGTTGACACAGGCGAGGAGCACCGACTGGAACAACAGCCTGTGGGTCAAGGTGTATCCGATAAACGGGGACAACAGCGCCACGGCAGCCGAGTATATTCAGGGCTTGAGCGTTGGTGACTTCGAAGGCATCGAGTCGTTTATCGAGCGCGAAGCCGGCCGGTATGCGAATCGGATTTCTCGACCGGTTCGAATCGAATTGGGTCAGCCAGTCAGCGCCCAGCCGCCGGCGCTGGGGGACAAGCCCAACGCACTGTCGGTCATGCTCTGGTCTCTGAAAATGCGCTGGTGGGCCGGCAGCGTAAGCGACGATCAGGATCGCATCGAACCGGACGTCAGGATCTTTGTCCGCTACCATGCGCCACAGGAAGACATTGCGCTGGAAAACTCGGTTGGGCTGCAAAAAGGCATGGTCGGCGTCGTCAATGGCTATGCGAGCCGCCGTTATCGCGGCGCCAATCATGTCATCATTGCGCACGAATTCCTGCACACGCTGGGCGCTACCGACAAATACGACCCGATTGACGGGCAGCCCGTAGACCCGGATGGCCTCGCAGAACCCGACCGCGAACCGCTTTACCCGCAGCGATATGCCGAAATCATGGGTGGCCGGATTGCGCTCGCTGCCAACGATGCCGTTATCCCTAAAAGTCTCAAGTACGCTGTCATCGGACCGCTGACGGCTCGCGAAATCAAGCTGAGCGACTGACGCTACTTTTGCTGCGGTGCTCGGTGAGCTAGGCTCACGGCATGCGAGAGCCCAGCGATTCCCAGTTTTCCTGCACCGGTATCCGCGTCAGTGTGGCGGGCCGCATCCTTGTCGACGCGCTCGCACTGGATGTCTCTGGCGGCGAGCTCATTGCCGTGCTGGGAAAAAACGGCTCCGGAAAAACACTAACGATGCATACATTGGCCGGACTGCGGCCGGCCGCGACGGGACGCTTGGTTTTGAACGGCGAGAATCTTGCGGCCACGCACAGGCGAGACATTGCGCGGCAGCTCGCACTATTGCCGCAACACGTCGACGACATATTCCCGGCAACCGTTCTGGACACAGCGATGATCGGCCGGCATCCACACATCGGGCGACTCAGCTGGGAGTCGAAGCACGATGTTGCCATCGCCAACGAAGCGCTCGACGCTGTCGGCCTCGCGGGCCTGTCGTCCCGCGACGTCCTTACGCTGTCGGGGGGGGAACGGCGTCGCCTGGCGATCGCCCAGGTACTGACCCAGCAGCCGCATACCTACTTGCTTGACGAACCGACGAATCATCTCGATCCGCAGCATCAGCTGGATGCGCTTCAGCTGTTTCGTGACAAAGCCGATGCGGGCGGTATCGTCATCGCCAGCCTGCACGACGTTAACCTGGCCGTTCGCTACGCCGATCGCTGTCTGCTGCTGTACGGCGACGGTCGCTGGGACCTCGGACCGACCAGCGAGATATTGAATCCCGGGCGCCTGAGCGAGCTTTACTCGACGCCGATGGAGGCCATCGACTGGCGGTCGCGCCAGCTGTTTATTGCCTCAGGCAACGTATCCGCGTAGCGACGAAAGATATTTCGCATGCAGGGCAGGGTTCGCGGCAAGTACCGAGCGAATGTCCAGATCCGGCGGTTCGCCGTTGAGGTTCGTGAACACGCCGCCAGCCTCACTGACGATGATCGACAGCGCAGCGACATCCAGAATATTCACGTCCGATTCGATTACGGCTTCGATCTTTCCGGCCGCAAGCAGGTGGTAGTGGTAAAAATCGCCGTAGCCACGAATTCGGTCTGCGCGTTCGACGATGCCACCCAGCGCCGACCAGCCCTCGCTTCGGGCCAGTGACTTGAGGTTACCGACAGAAACCGCGGCACGATCGGGGTCGTCTATCGCGCTGACCGACAAACGCCGCCCATTAAGCCAGGCACCCTGACCTTTTTCCGCCCAGGCCAGTTCATCCATCATCGTGCCACTGGACACGCCGAGGATGATCTCGCCCCTGTGCATGAGCGCTATCTGGGTAGAAAAAAAAGGATACTGGCGTACGAAGCCCTTCGTGCCGTCAATAGGATCGACGAGCCACAGGAATTCGGCGTCTTCCCGGGTTCGGCCGGTTTCCTCGCCGTAGAAACCGTGCTCCGGAAAGTGCTCGAGAATGGTCCCGCGGATAGCCTGCTCACACTCGACGTCGGCCTGGGTCACCGGCGTCAGATCCGCTTTCGTCGTTACCGTGAAATTACCCGCGTAATAACGACGGCTGATATCTGCCGCTTCTTTCGCGGCGATCAGCGCGACACGCAAATGCGCCGATGCATCGCCTTCCAGATAATTTGCCACGACCGAATATCCTGTCCCGTAAACTTAATTGACGTCAGAGTCAGCGAAGGGCGCCACTATGGCCGCATGGGCGCGGATTGACAAGCCAGGGAGCCCGTCATCCGCCGCCTGGCTTGACAGCCTCCCGGCACCTGCCTATCGTCTGGCTCTCATCAGGTGAACCCGAAATGGCTTGTTTCGGGTGCACGGGAAGCCGGTGTTGCGTGATCGACCAGGTATCGGCCACGCGAGTCCGGCGCTGCCCCCGCAACGGTGATCGAGTTAAATCCGTAACCCCTGCATCGAAGATGATGCAGAGCCACTGCGAAAGCTGGAAGTTTTCGTGGGAAGGCGTTTCGGCAGGAGAAGTCCGCTCGTCAGCCCGGAGACCGGCCCGGTGAAACGCGAATGGCGCGGCGGGCGCATGTTCGGGCGTTTCGTCCTGACGTCCCTTGTCCCACCGCCCGGTTCTGGCTCGAGAAATTTTGGCGTGCGGGCGGCACGCAGGGGAACATCGGATGAGGCTTTCCATATCCATCGCGCTGTCGGCACTGCTGTCAGTTTCATCGCTGTCGGTGGCCGCCGATATTTCGCCGCACGATACTCTGATTGTCACTGCAACCCGAACGCCAATCCCGTTGTCCGACGCGACCGTGCCGGTGACGATAATCACGCGCGAAGACATCGAGCTATCCCTGGCATCAGACCTCTCCGAGTTGCTGCGCTTCGAGGCCGGAATAGATATAGGGCGCAACGGTGGCCCGGGCCAGGCGACATCTGTTTTTCTTCGTGGCACCGAAAGCAATCACACGCTCGTGCTGATCGATGGAGTACGCATGAATCCGAGCACGATCGGAGGCGCGGCAATCCAGAACATCGCCCCGGAAGTGATCGAACGTATCGAGATCGTGAAAGGGGCACGATCGGCATTGTTCGGCACTGACGCGATCGGCGGTGTAATCAATATCATCACGCGGCGCGCCGACAGGGCTTATTTCGAGGGAGGGGTTGGCGGGGGCAGCTTCGCGTCGCAGTCGGGACAGGTATCCGGTGGAAATCGAAATGAAGACGGTGAATTCGGCATCAATCTCAATTGGCAGGCGACCGACGGCTATGCGCCGCGCACGGATTCGGATATCACGCGCGGCTATGACAATTTATCGGCCAACTTTTACGGGGCAAAGCGATTCGGCGCGAACGAGCTGAGTGTTCGTCACTGGCGCGGCGCAGGAAATGTCGAGTACCTGGACTTCTTCCTGAGTCCTGTCGATCAGGATTTCGAAAATACCGTCACTGCCATCGAGTTTGATACCCGGGTCTCCGAATTCGGTAACAGCAAGCTGATCTTGTCCTTTGTCCAGGACGAAATAGCGCAGAACCAGGCACCCGACTTCGTCAATTCGGAGCGGCTGAGTCTCGACTGGCAGTACAGCCATGCGTTCGGCAAACACACGCTCACGGGCGGCCTGTTTGCCGTAGAGGAAGACGCCAGTGCACGTTCGTTTGGGTCCGGATTCCGCGAGGATACGCATATTCGCGCCTTTTTTCTGCAGGACCAGGTCATCCTCGGCCGTCACAAGGCTTTTGTGGCCCTGCGGCTCACCGACAACGAGAATTTCGGTAATCACACGACCTGGAACGCTGAATACGCGCTTGCAATCAACGATGCGTTTACCCTTAACGTCGGATGGGGGCACGCTTTTCGCGCACCGGATGCCAGCGACCGTTTCGGTTTCGGCGGCAGTCCCCTTCTCAAGCCCGAACTTGCAGACGAGCGCCAGCTTGCGCTCCGGTACGCAGCTGGCGGTCGTTACAGCCTCTATTTCGAGTATTACGCCAATGATATCGAGGACCTGATCGAGTTTGATCTGCAGAGCTTTACGCTCAAGAACCTGAACGAGGCCAATATTCGCGGCATGCAGCTCGGTTACGAATACCGGGGAGACAGCTTCGTGTTCCGTGCCGACATTGTCAGGCAGCAGGCCGATGACGCTGCGACCGGCACGCGACTGTTACGGCGCGCGGAGCGAACGGCTTCCCTCAGCTATACGCAGAATATCGGCCTGCATCGACTGGGACTCTCAATACTCGCCAGCGGCGACCGGGTTGATTTCGGTGGCGTCGAACTTCCGGGTTACGTCGTTGCGAACCTGACCGGCCAGCTGCAGTTGAGCGACGCGTGGCAGCTCAACGCACGCATCGAAAATCTGCTGAACACCGACTATCAGACAGCAGCGAACTATCGTATGCAGGAACAGAGCGGCTTTCTCGAGCTAAAATACCGCTGGCGATAGGCACGGAGCAGAACGTGGCAAACAGACTCAGCAAGATCTACACGCGCACCGGCGATGACGGCACCACCGGTCTCGGCGACGGAAGCCGCACGCCAAAGGACAGCGTCCGCGTTGAAGCATACGGAACCGTTGACGAAGCGAACAGCGCGATCGGCATGGTGCTCGCATCGGACGCCGTACCCGACGACGTGCGGCGCTGTCTTATCGAAGTGCAGCACGATCTTTTCGAACTGGGCGGCGAACTGTGTATTCCGGGCCACAGCGCCGTCACAAACGCGTTCATTGACCGCCTCGAAAACGATCTCGATGTGTTCAACCACGACCTGCCGAGTCTCAAGGAATTCATACTGCCCGGCGGCAGCAAATCGGCGGCGGCCTGCCACCTCGCGCGCACTATTGTGCGCCGTGCCGAACGCCGTGCTTACACGCTGGCCAACGTCGAAGACGTTCGGCCGGAAGTCGTCAAGTATTTGAATCGCCTGTCGGACCTGTTGTTTGTCGTGGCGCGGGTTCTCGCCCGCGCCGAGTCGGGTGAGGAAGTTCTCTGGAATCGAGATCGGTCCTAGCGCAGTAACTCTGCCATAGTCTGAAGGTCTTCCACTGACGCCAGGCGAATCTCGAAAGACGTTTCTGTTACTCGCTGAAAGCGTCGCGATTGAAGCGCGCCTGCTGCAGCGCAAGGCACAGCGCACCCCCCGCAACGATCAATCGAGGCGTCGCACGGGCAATCTCATCTGCAGGAATCAGGAACAGGTTGCCGTACAGATTGGCCGACATCGCCGGCCAACGCTGCCATTCGGAAAAACCGTCGTCACCGGCGTCGGTGCTCGCAAGCATCACCTCCGGGTTACGGTCAACAACGGCTTCTACCGAAACCGCTGGCGCCAGATCTGCGAGATCATCGAATATGTTCCTGCCGCCGCAAATCTCGATCAACTCGCTGATGTAGTGCTCTCGATTAACCGTGTAAAGTGGCCTCGCCGAGACCTGGTAAAAAACGCTGATCGGCTCACGCCCGGCGTTCTGTTCGCGCAAGCTCAGGAGTTCGTCACGAAATTTCTCCGCGGCGGCGCGGGCCTCCGCTGACTCGCCCGCCAGCTCTCCAATCTGACGCATCGCCATGCCGATATCCGCGAGGCCTCGCGTCCGTACTTGTTCTACCGTGTAACCGGCCTTTCTCAGCTCGTCGACAGTATGCGCGGGCGTGCCGCTCTCCCAGACCAGCAGCAGATCCGGATTCAGCAGCGCCAGCTGTTCCTGGTCAACCGTAAACGCGTCGCCGACAACCGGCAGGTCGGTTGCCTCCGCGGGATAGTCTGACCAGGCACTGACGCCGACCAGTTTCGCTCCCGCGCCAACGGCGAAAACGAGCTCCGTCAGGTTCGGCGCGAGCGTCACGATACGCTCGTAAGATGCCGGTTCGAACTTTTCGTCTACAGGTTCCGAACAGCCGCAAACAAGCGTGGTCAGCCACGCGAGCGCCAGCGCTCGCGTCACCGGGTCAAGCCATACAACGTCATAGCGGAAATGATCACGGCCCAGATAATGAGCAGCCGAAATACGAGGCTGTTGGCGGCGATCGCGCCACGCACGCCGCGCTCGTTAATCGATTCGTCAGGCTTGTCCACGAGCGCGAGTGCCGCCGTACCGACTCGAGCGAGGAGATACTCGCTGTGTTCGGAAATCGTTGCGTCCCGTTGCTCGGTCGGAGCGCGCATCGCCGATATGGCCTCATCGAAATGGCCGGCCGTTGCGTAGCCAACGGCGGTCAGCCGGGCCGGAATCCATGCCAGCCACCCGTGCAGATCGATAGCGGCGTCTCGCAGGGCGTGCCCGACGTCTTCGGATCCTTCGGAACCTGTGTCCCTCGCGGCGTTGAAAACCGCGCGGCGGCGTATCAGATCGGTGACACGGTAGGCCCAGGCAGCGAGCGGCCCAAGGAGAACGAACCAGAATATGATAGCGAAAAGATGATTGTTGGCCTGCACGCAGATGGCCTCCTCGACGGCCCGTATGCGCTCACGCGCGTCCTCAGGCGCGCTACCTTCGACGATCGCCGTTACAGCATTCTGGATAGCCTCCTCGTCTTCAGCCTCCAGCGCCTTGCAGTACTCGTCGACCTCTTCACCGACATCCTTCGGCCCCAGCGAGAAAAACAGCACGACCACAGCCAGAATGAGGTAGGTGAACCCGGAAAGGGTCCCGCCGAGGCTGAAAATGACCGCGAAAACGGGCAAGACCAGCAGCGCGGCGAGCAGGATAACCGGGATCAGCGGCGGCCAGTTGGCAACCCGCTCCGCCTGCTTGAAGCCGAAATCAATGATTCGGTCGAGCCAACGCATGCGGCGCCAGTGAAACCACTGCGTCGCGAGTCGTTCGATAACCAGTCCGATAAGAAGGGCGATCAGGTTCATAAGCGGTCAGCTCTGTTGCTAGGGGTGGGCAGGATTCGCGGGCGATACATCAAGACTCACCAAGCCCATCATACAATCGCAGCCAGTCGAAAGCAGGGCCCGGGTCCGTCTTGCGGCCGGGAGCAATGTCACAATGACCGGCGACGTCCCGGGCTGTAATCCCGGGGTAGGCGCGAAATATGGCCCGGAGCACGTCTCGCAGCGCTGCATATTGCCGGTCGTCATATGCCGTCTCATCTTCACCTTCGAGTTCGATACCGATCGAATAGTCGTTGCAGCAGTCTTTTCCGCGAAAGCACGATTCACCGGCGTGCCATGCCCGCATCGAAAACGGGACAAACTGGATCACCGTCCCGTCCCGTCGAATGACCAGGTGTGCGGACACCTCGAGCCCGCGTATTTCATCGAAGTATGGGTGCGCATCGTAGTCGAGCGTGTTCGTGAACAACGCCGCGATTTCCGGACCGCCAAATTGCCCCGGCGGCAGACTGATGCCATGAATCACAACCAGTTCGGGATCGGCGCCCGCCGGCCGCGGATCCTGGTTCGGACTGTGACACTGTGCAGCCGGTTCAATAAGCCCGGTATCGTCAAAAACAGTAAAGTGCGTTTGCATCGATTGGCCGAAACTACCACTATCACGCTGGCCGCATGCCAGCGAACGGCTATAGTAGACCATGCCTCGAACCAGACTCCACATCGCCGGTACCTATTCAGCCGAGTCCGTCCTCGAACTCGATCGCGACAAGGCGCGCTACCTCAGTCGTGTCCTGCGACTGCAGGTCGGAGACAGCCTGCTCGTTTTTGACGGGGAGGGAAACGAGTACGCTGCGACGATTAGCGGTATTAGCCGGTCAAGCGCGACTCTGCGCGTCGGGCACAAGACTGTGGCCCAAACCGAATCCCGCCTGCGTGTGCACCTCGTGCAGGGCATCTCGCGCGGTGAGCGTATGGACTTCGTTGTGCAAAAAGCCACTGAACTGGGCGTCAAACGAATTACGCCGGTCCTGACGGATTACGGCGTCGTCAAGCTGGATGCGATGCGCGCAGAAAAACGCCGCGATCACTGGCAAAAAGTTGCGGCCAGCGCTTGCGAGCAGTCTGGAAGGCTGCGGCTGCCTTTGATCGACAGGCCGGTTTCCCTCAAAAGCTGGTTGGGCAGCAAACCGGGGCGGGTGGACACGCAGCTCATCCTGAAGCCGGGCGCGGCAACTCCGTTGGCTCGAATCGATGCGCCCAAGACCAAGGTCTGCGTGCTGATTGGCCCCGAAGGAGGCTTGAGCGACGTGGAGTATGAAGATGTCGAGATAGCAGGCTTCGAGCCCGTCTCGCTGGGTCCGCGGATCTTGCGCACCGAAACAGCGGCAGTCGCAGCGCTGGCCATACTGCAATCGCGGTGGGGCGATCTGGGCGAGAGCGAACCGGGGTAGCCGCCATTTTGCTCAGGCCTGTAGTGACTCCCTGGCAAGCATGCCCTCGAGCTTCTCCAGGTCCGGTATCAACGGGAATTCATTGATCATGCGCACGCGACAGAGGACGGGTGCATCGTCTGGCCAGCCCTCTTTGGCCTCGAGTTTGAGCACGTCTTTGTTGACCCGCACGAGCTGCGGGAAGCCCTGCGTCAAAACGCCAAAATAGCCGGTCTTGAGTTGCCCGGTGCTGGCATAGAACACGACGATTCGGGTCCGGCCCGTTGCTGCCGGTACGTCATTGCCCAGTGCACCCTCGAACGACACCACGGGCAACGGGCGGCCGTTCCAGTTAACGTTGCCCAGCATCCAGTCATGCGCGCCCGCTTCATGCTCGGGCGTACTGAATCGAACCACCTCCGCGACACAGGCCCTCGGGACAATCAGGCGCTCCCCCGACAAAGGCACGAGCAGGCTGTACAGTTCTTCGGCTGCGGCACTCACGTTAGTTCGATGCCCCGATCTTCAAGTTGACGACGAATGGCCTCGAGCAACTGCGAATCCTGGTACGGCTTGCCGACGTAGTCATTGACACCCAGTTCGATCGCACGCGCGCGGTGTTTGTCACCGACTCGCGAAGTAATCATGATAATGGGAACGTCCGAAACGCGATCATCGTTTCGTACATGCGACGCAAATTCGTAGCCATCCATGCGCGGCATCTCTATGTCGAGCAGAATGATATCGGGCTTATGGTCCTGCATCACACTTATGGCATCCAGTCCGTCCTTCGCGGTCTCGACGCGCAGGCCGTGTCGATGCAGGAAGCGTTCCGTTACCCGACGCACCGTGATCGAATCATCGACGACAAGTGCGAGCGGGCGGTCGTCGCTCGGCGTCGGCGCGGCCTTCTTGAGTTCGACAACAGGCGCGCCGGTCCGCACCAGTGCGTTGATGTCGAGAATCAGGATGATCCGGCCGTCACCCAGTATCGTCGCGCCGGACACGCCACGAATTCCCGCCAGCTGTGGCCCAACTGCCTTAACGACAACTTCACGGCTGGCGAGCATTTCGTCCACGAGCAGCGCGGCCGAGTAATCCCCGGCACGAACGAGGATTACCGGAACTGACGTGTCTTCCTCGGGAAGCTTGGCCGCCTGCCCGCCGAGGTACATGCCGAGATGGCGGAACTTGTATTCCTGCTCGCCATACAGGTAGCTGGGCTCACTTTGACTCAGGAGATTCTCGAGCTCCGCGCGCGGAATACGCGCCACGCCCTCGACCGTTGGCAGCGGCAGCGCATAAACTTCCTCGCCCGTGCGTACGATGAGTGCCTGCGTGATTGCCAGCGTGAACGGCAAGCGCACCGTGAAATTAGTGCCCTGGCCGGTAACGGAGGAGATGCGCAAACTGCCGCCAAGTTTCTTGATCTCGCTGGCGACAACATCCATGCCGACACCGCGCCCGGCGGACTGGGTCACTGCCGCTGCTGTCGTAAAGCCAGGTCTCAGTATCAGGGACATGATCTCTTCATCGGTCACCTTGGTGTCCGGCTTCAGCATGTCCAGCTCAAACGCTTTGCGGCGTATGGCATCTACATCGAGTCCTTTGCCGTCATCCGCTACATCGATGACCATCTCGGCGCCTTCGCGATGCAAACGAATCGTGATACGGCCCATCCCTGGTTTGCCGGCCGCCTGGCGCTCGGCGGGGCTCTCGATGCCGTGGATGACTGCGTTTCTGAGCATGTGTTCGAACGGCGGCAACATCTTGTCGAGGACCTGCCGATCGAGTTCGCCCGACGCGCCTTCGACAGCCAGCTCGGCTCGCTTTCCGACTTCCTGCGCCGCTTGTCGAACCAGTCGCGTCAATCTCGGCACATGCCGTTCGAACGGAACCATGCGCGTTCGCATCAGGCCATCCTGCAGTTCCGCCGTAACGCGAGATTGCTGAACAAGCAACCCTTCGGCCTCGGTTGTTACCGACTGCAGCAGGTCCTTGAGGCTGCCGAGATCGTTCGCGGATTCGGCCAGCGCGCGCGACAGCTGCTGGATATTCGAATACCGGTCGAGTTCAAGCGGGTCGAAGTCTCGCGCTACCAGCGTGTCCTGGTGGCCATGCATGATTTGCGCTTCTGTCTCTATTTCCAGTTTGCGGAGCTGCTCGCGCAATCGCGCGATTGTCTGCTCGAGCTCGTCGACGTGAAACTCGAAAGAACTGATCTGTTGATTGAGGCGCGAATGGTAAATACTGATTTCGCCGGCCGCATTCAGCAGGTCCTCGAGCAGATCGGCATCGACCCGTGCAAATTCCTGCCGTTGCTCAGGTGCTCGCAGCGGCCGCACGTCGGCGGTCGCTCTTGCCGCGGCCGCCGGCTCCGGCTCGAACTCGGGTTCCGGCTCGGGCTCGCGCTCGATCTCGGGCTCGGGTTGCGGCTCGGGCTCGCGCTCGATCTCGGCTTCGGGTTCGGGCTCGAACTCGGCTTCAGATTCCGGCTCGAGTTCGGCTTCGGGCTCCGCCTCCGGCGCTGGCAGCTCGATGAGCGGCGGCTCCTCTTTCTTTTGTTTGCCGATGTCCGCAAGTTCGTCAGCCAGCGGCGAGTCAACAATGACCATGCTGACCGTGTCATCGGCTTCGATGGTGAATGCCGCAGAGGGAGCTTCCTGAACATTCGTGTCGTCCAGTGACACCTCGACTTCGGCTTCATCTGCGATCTCGAAGCCGGCATTCGCCTGCTGGATACGCTGCACAAGTTCAATCGCTGTCCTGACAGGCTTGCCCGCAATGACCGTGTCGCGCATGCGGTGCAGCTCGTCAATGCTACGTTGCAGCAGGTCTTCTACCGCAGGCGTGGCCTTGACACGTCCGCCATCAATTGACATCAGCAGGGTCTCGAGCTCATGGCTCAAGTCGCCCATCGCGCTGATGCCGGCCATGCGCGCTCCGCCCTTCAGCGTGTGCAGGTGACGCTTGAGTTCGTGCATTGGCTGCGCCGACCGCTCCCGAACCCAGCTGATCAACGCTTTGTCGGCCGATTCGAGTAACTCGGCCGACTCTTCCGTGAAAATCGACGCGATCTCGGCATCGTACTCGGGCTCGCTGCTAACTACTTCGGGAGCCGCGCGCGGTGGCGCGACAGTCGCCGGCGCTGCCTCGGCTTCAGGCGCAGGCGTCTTGCCAGGGAGTACTGCATCCGCAAGCGCTGCAAGATGGTTAATCAATGCGCTGTAGTCAGCCCGCTCGCGCTCGGGGTTGTTAATGTCTTCGACAATTGTCTGGAGGGCACGTACAGCTGCAAGCAAGGCCGCAAGACCCGACCGCTGGAATCCCACCTTGTGTTCATAGACGCGACGAACGAAACGGTTCAATGCAGACGCAACGGCAACGCCACGATCGACGTTGGCCATATTGGCGCTGCCATGCAGCGTGTGGCACGCACGATGCAGTTTGTCGGTTACGTCGAACGGCGGTTCGTATCCTTCGCACGCCGACAGATAGTCGGTAATGACCTTGAGGTGCACCGCCGTTTCTTTCGAGAAAATATCGTAAAGAACAGGATCCATTTCCAGCGCGGGCCGTGCTTTTTTCGGTACCTCGGTTTCGGGCCGACGGAGAGTCAGCACGGCTGCATTGGGATCGCCTTCAGCAAACGCATTGGCTTTTGCCATCAACAATCTGATGTCGGCTTCCGGCTCGGTTCCGACTTCCAGTTGTTCAACCAGTTCGGGAACTGCCTCGGCAGCCTCCAATATGAAGTTCACCATTGGCGGCGTCCGCACCAGCGTGCGGTTGATCAGTCGATTAAGCAGATTTTCTACCGACCAGCAGTATTCCCCGATACGCTCCGCGCCGACCATGCGGCCGCTGCCTTTGAGCGTGTGGAACGAGCGCCGAGCCGTGATGAGGCTTTCCATGTCGTCCGGAGATCTGGTCCAAACGGGTAAATTCCGCTTGATCGACGCGATCTCTTCCTTCGCTTCCTCGATAAAAAGCTCCAGCAACTCCGGATCCATGTGTTCCGTATCGGGCGCAACCACAGGCAGCGACATGACTTCGGTCGCCTGCAGGTCCTTGCTTTCTGCCTGCAAAGCCCGCTCCGCCTCGGCCTTAATTTCGGCCACAGATATCTTCATCGTCTGGCCCGTTGCCACGGCTTCCACAGGAATCGCCTGAAGCATGCGCTGCTCGGCATCGCGTAACACGGCGAGACAGGCTTCGGCGTTATCGAGCATGTACCACGGCTCGCTACGACCGGCTTTTACCGTCTCCATGTAATATTCGATGCTGACAATTGCGTCGGCCAGCCGGTCCGTTTCCCTTTGCGTCAGTTGTGCCGGACCCCCGCTGTTAAGCATGGCCGTGACCAGCCTGCCGATACGCTCCACGACCTCCATGGCACGCGGTTTGCCCAGCATCAGCAGGCCGGCTTTAATGCCCCGGACAAGCGACGGTACGCTGTCGAGCCCCTGCGAAGGGGCTTCGGCCGCGATGCTCTGGCTAATCGTTTCCTTGATTCGTGCGAGATTGATGATGCACTCTCGCATGACGGACTCGGCGACCTGCCGGAATTCCTCGTCCTGCTCTTCAGACTCGGCGGTACCCTTGCCCTCCCTATCCTGCGGTAAGGTCAGTCGAAGCAGCTGCTGGTCCAGCCGATCCTCGACTCGCAGTAACGTGGATGCGATATCCAGAATGATCTGATCGTTCGCGACGCCGCCGCGTTCGACGACACTCTTAAGACGTTCAATTTCTCCTTCGATGTCGCCACGAAGTTCGCCAAGCCCGAGCACTCCGAGGGTGTCGCTGATTTTCTTCAACAGTTCAAGTTGCGGAACCAGCTCGGACGACTTGTTCATCCCGGTCCGCACGAAGATATCGAGCACGTCTTTGACGCGCCCCAGATCTTCCTTGATTGCCGAACCAACCGTTTGCATGAGCCTGGCACTGGGTGCCGAGAGCGCCTCACGCGCGTCTTCGACCTGCTCGTCGCCCGGCAGCAGTTCCGCCAGATTGAAAGCAGCGCGAATCTCGCTGATTCGCTCGCCAGCGTTGCTGGAACGCGCCACGTAGTACAACAGGTTATTCAGTAAATCGTCGACCGGGTGTTTGTCGAAGGCCGACAGGCCTTCGTCAATCAGGTACTTGAGCCGTCTATCGGCCTGGCCCAGCAGACGCTTGATCGAAATTGATGTTTCCAGCCCGCCGTTCTGCAGTGATTCGAGTACCCCACCGACGACCCACCAGAGCTGATACATATCATCGCGGGTTGCCGAACTCGTGAGATCGGCAGCAACGTCTGCCAGCGTTTGGAGATGCCGCCGGTTCTCGCCGCCCTTGATCCAGCCGAGCAGCGCAAGCTGGAATTTCGGCCGCAGCCGCCGCGCAACTTCAACGGGATCCTCGCCGCTGCCTTCACGGTCAAAGATTCTCTTGCCGGCCTGACTCGGCGACAGATTAAGCAACAACAGCGTCCCTTCGGAGAGCAGTGGCTCGCCCCGAGTCGCGCGCAAATCATTGAGCATCGGCAGCAGCACCAGTGCAATGTCTCGGCCGCCGCTCAGGAGTCTCTCGATGTAGACGGGCAACTGCACCATCGCTCGCGTCAACGCTTCCAGCCCGTCTTCGCGCCCCTTGCCGGCACGCAGACTCGCAAGATACTTGCAGGCCAGCTCCATTTCCTCGACAAGAAGCGCCGCACCGTAGGTTTCCGATATTTGCAGCGCGCCGCGCGCCTGATGCAGCAGCTCACCCGCCCGGTTTAGCGCGGCGGTACCGCCGCGCCCATCGACACAGTCCTCGAGCGCCAGATGCGCGCTGCGAACCGTCTCCATGAGTTCGGTACTAATAATTACAAGCGAACGAACGGCGCCCTGGCCATTATCGTCGCCGATTATTTGCTCATGAATGCCCGTGTCGCCCGTCATCTAGTCGTCCGTGTAGCCCGCGAAAGCCCGCAGTCGATTCGCTCTATCCTGTTTTCGCCTGGGGATTCGGCGATGCGGCGCGCGGAGGTGCTGTGTTGGAAGCTGTCCGCGCCAGCGCACTCGCCTGCATCATTTCGGCGGGCAGCGTGAATCCTTCAACGGTTTTTCTGAGCTGCGTTGCAAGTTCCGAAAGCTTCGAAATGGAATTTGCCGTCGCCGTCGTCGCCTGCCCTGTCTGATCACCAATCTCACGCAGTCGTGTCGTGCGTCGTGTGACGTCGGCCGCGGACCCCGCCTGTTGCCGTGCGGAACTGGAAATATTCTGTACCAGGCTCGCAATCTGATTCGATACCTGCTCAATCTCATCGAGCGCCGCGCCGGCATTTTCGGCAAGCAGCGCGCCGCCCACCACGTCTGTCGTGCTGCGCTCCATTGAGACAACGGCCTCGTTGGTGTCCGATTGAATTGTGCGAACCAGAACTTCGATCTGTTTGGTTGCGTTCGTAGATCGTTCGGCAAGGCGCTGAACTTCGTCGGCGACGACGGCGAAACCGCGCCCTGCCTCGCCGGCCATCGACGCCTGGATCGAGGCGTTCAGAGCGAGGATATTGGTTTGTTCCGCGATATCGTTAATGAGTTCTACGATATTGCCAATCTCCTGCGAGCTCTCACCGAGCCGTTTGATGCGTTTCGATGTTTCCTGAATCGTCTCTCGAATGGCATTCATGCCGTCAATGGTACGGCGCACGGCCTCACCGCCCTTGTGCGCAACTTCTACCGAGTGGCGCGCCACATCCGAAGAGCGCTCCGCGTTTCCAGAAACCTCTTCGATCGAAGCCGCCATCGAGACGATCGATTCTGTGGCGGCATTGATCTCCTTTGCCTGATTGTCCGCCGCCCTCGCCAGATGTGCCGCTGTTGTTTCCGTCTGCTTTGTGGCGGTGTCAACCATGAGCGCCGTGTCGTTCACGGTCGCTACGAGCTTGCGCAATTCTTCAATCGCGAAATTGAAAGAATCCGCGATGGTCCCGGTGATGTCCTCGGTTACAGTGGCTTCCACGGTCAGGTCGCCATCGGCCAGGCTACCCATTTCATCGAGCAGACGGAGAATGGCCTGCTGATTGCGGTCATTCTGCTCCGCCTGCTCTTTGGCCGCTCGCTCAAATATCGATGCCTTTGAATGCAACAGGAGGAGGCCTCCAAGCAGCAGCAGCGCCAGCACAACAGCAGCGAGTGGTATCCAGTACGCGTTAAGGAAACCGGGCAATACGTTATCGCCGGCGGATGAATCAAACCCGCGCCCGAGCAGCGTAGCAGCGCTCGAGGCCAGCTCCGCCTGCATCGCCTTGAGGTCACCAGCCTGGCTCAAGCTTGCCGTCAAGGCCGCCGACTGTTCTTCAAGGCTGGCCAGGCTGCTGCTAATCGGATCCAGCGCGGCTGCGCGCCCATCGGCATTCAGGGGGCTGATATCGAGTGCGGACTGCGCGCCTGCCAGCGCGTTCACAACGTCGCGCAGGAAGGCAACGTCACCTGACATGACGTCCGCCGCATCGCTGGGCAGCGTTGCGGCTGTCTCACGAATTCGAGCCGCACGTTGCTGGAATTCCTGGATGATCGCCGTGGCACCGGAGCGCTCGAGCAGCTCGTTAGTACCATCGAGGATCGCGGTTGCATGAACGCCAACCTCATTGGCCGCGTCTTGCAGCGCCTCAATTTCGCCGCGCTTTCCGACTATCGCCGCAGCACGTGATTCGAGTTGCTCCCAATCCGAGGCGCGACCGGGCGCGCCGCTGCGGCGCAAAGATGCGATTTTCTTTGTGCTGCGATCGAATTCGTCGAATGCGCCGCTGTCGCCCGCAAGTGCGCGCGCGGCCTGGGTCGGCATCGCCTGTGATAGTGCCGCCAGTTCTGCCGTGGACGAGCCGTCCCGACCGGATTGCAGGAAGATTAAAGCGGCTGCCACAATCAGAAGAAATGCGACTAACGACGCGATCGTTCTGAATGCCAACGCATTCTGAGTCTTGATGGCCATAGATTCTCCGACCTTTATTCCGCAGCTGCCTGCAGAAACATTTTGCTTTCAACCAAATCAAAAAGATTAAACACGGGCCAGATATCGTCGCCTCTTCGATACGTTCCGCCCAGGAAACCATCGCAACGCACGATCGTCTTCGCTGCTTCCTGCGACAACTCATGGTCCAGAAAGCGCCGAAAGCCGAGCACTTCGTCCACCACTAGTCCGGCAGGCACTTCACGATGATTGACGGAAATGACGCGCGAGGTACGCCTCAGCGTCGTCCGACCACTCCCTAGCAACAGCTTTACATCGATTAACGGCAGCAGGTGTCCACGCAGGTTGGCAATGCCCAGCAACCAGCGTTTGGCGCCGGGCACCCGCGTAATTGCATCGGGCAGCATCAATACTTCACGAACCTGCTCACGGCTGGCTACAAACTGCTCCTCACCGATGCGAAAGCCGACGCCGACCCACTCCGTCGGCAGCGAGCCTGCACCGTGACCCGCATGTGCCGCACGACTGCGGTTTTCCATTTCCTGCAGCAATGCGAATGGCTGCTCTATTAACGCCGCAAGATCAGCGGAATTACTCATCTAGCGTGCCATCACCGCGTTAATCGTCGCCACGAGCTCTTTGTCTGCGACGGGCTTTACGACATACTCGACCGCGCCCTGCCGCATGCCCCAGATCTTGTCTGTTTCCTGGTCTTTGGCCGTAATGATGATAATCGGGATATGTGCAGTTTGAGGATCCCTTGTCAGCTTTCGGGTCGCCTGAAAACCATTCATACCGGGCATTACGACATCCATGAGAATACAGTCCGGTCGCGCTGCACGGGCCGCTTTCAGACCTTCCTCGCCACTATCGGCCACCAGCGTTTCGAAACCTGCTTTCTCGAGCATGTTCTGAAACAGATGCAGCTCGGTAGGCGAATCGTCGATGATAAGTACAACGGCCATACTCAGAATCCCTAGTTAATCTGGTTGGAAATAGCGCCAAGCAGTTCGTCCTTGGTGAACGGCTTCGTCAGGTACTGTTCCGAGCCGACGATGCGCCCTCGCGCACGATCGAAGAGTCCATCCTTGCTTGACAACATGATAACGGGCGTTTCCTTGAATACCTTGTTGTGCTTGATCAGGGAGCAGGTTTCGTAGCCGTCAAGTCGCGGCATCATGATGTCCACAAAGATGAGATCCGGCTGGTGATCTGCAATCTTGGACAATGCGTCAAAGCCGTCGATAGCCGTGAACACCTGGCAACCCTCCTTGGTTAACAGCGTTTCAGCTGTTCGGCGAATGGTCTTGCTGTCGTCCACGACAAGAATTTTTAGTCCGCTCAGGGAGCGGGATGCGCTACTCGACACCGAATTTCCCCACGATCAAAACCGACTTTTACCATATTGACATAAAGCCCGCTACGACGCTCGCCACGTTACGCAAAATCCTCGGAAATCGCGCGCTTACGAGGGTTTTCGCTGTATAGTTGGCCGCGTCTCGCTCGAAGCACTGAAGTTAAGGAACAGATGGCTGCAACCCCACTGAAAATCGGCATCGTCATGGACCCGATCAGTTCCATCGTCCCCAAGAAGGACAGCTCCTTCGCGATGCTGCTCGAGGCAGAGCGCCGCTCTGCCGAAATCCACTACTTCGAGCAGCGCGATCTCAGCATGCTTTCGGGCAACGCCGTCGGTCGCTCGAGGCGTCTCAATGTGGTTGACGACCACGACGCCTGGTTCGAGCTGGGCGAACCGCAGGAGATCGAACTGGGCGAGCTCGACGCGATACTCATGCGTAAGGACCCACCGTTCGACATGGAGTACGTCTATACAACGTACATACTCGATCGGGCCAAACTGGCCGGCGCACTGATTGTCAACGACCCACAGGCGCTCAGAGACATGAATGAGAAGGTCTATACCGCCTGGTTTCCGGAATGCACGCCGCTATCCCTGATCACGCGCTCGATGAGCGCCATGAAGTCGTTTCTGGCGGATCACGGACGCATCGTTGTCAAGCCCCTTCACGGCATGGGTGGCCGCTCGATCTTCGTCGTGCAAAAGGGCGATAACAACGCGAACGTGATATTCGAGACCCTGACTGACTACGGCCAGCGCTTCGCGATGGCGCAACAGTACATCCCGGAGATCAGCCTCGGGGACAAGCGTATTATTCTGATCGACGGAGAACCCGTTCCGCACGCGCTCGCGCGCATTCCGTCAGGCGACGACAACCGCGGCAATATCGTTGCAGGTGCGACGACCAAGGGCCAGGATCTTTCCGAACGGGACCGCTTGATCTGCGAGCAAGTCGGCCCGGTCCTCCGGGATGCCGGCGTTCTGTTTGCCGGCATCGACGTCATTGGCGATTTCCTGACCGAAGTCAACGTGACCAGCCCAACCGGCATTCGCGAACTCGACCGAATCTTCGATCTGAATATCGCCGGCGCGTTGTTCGACGCAATCGAGAACCGACTCGGGTAGGCCCCCGTGCCGGTCGCCGATGTTCCGGGTGGTGACATGGGTCTCATTCCTCGTCCGACGGGGCAATTACACTGGCGATGAAGGTCTGTTTGCTTGTCACCTCCGACAAAAAGGCGGAACATTCTTGTGCGTATGCCCAAAATCGTCCCGACTAGAGAGCCTCTTGACGAGCTGCTGCTCGTCGCGCCGGCGGCACCAGACCGTCTGCCTGCCATGCTGTTCCTTGCGGCCCTGGTGCACGGCATCCTGATTATCGGCGTCACGTTCAACGCGACATTTGCCGATTCCTTTGCCGATGCGATCTCGCTCGAGGTCACGATCGTCGCCGACCCCGACCAGCAGATCGATCAGCCGGACGATGCTTCCTATCTTGCACAGGCGAGCCAAAAAGGCGGCGGCAACACGACCGAGCAGGTGCGGCCTTCCGCGCCACTGCAAAGCGCAATGCCCGTCGACAACCCCGGCAGGGAAGATGGCACAGGACTCATCGATGCAACCGCGCACGAGCAGTCGGCTGACGAGGTGCTCTCGGCGCAACGCAAGAGCGATCGCACGGTCACGATCAATGCACGTACCGACCCACAGCCTGAGGACAGCAAGGCGATCGCCATGGAAGCTGGAAGCGAGAGCACGTTGCCCCTGCCGCAGGAAGAACGAGCATCGATGCTCATTCGTGATGACGAACCGCGGCAGCTTATCGTCAGTGCCGATACCCGAGAGTCCGTCGTCGCCGCGTACCTGGATGCCTGGAAACGCCGCATCGAAGCGGTCGGCGCTGCCTATCTCCCGGAACTCGGCGACATCGGCGGCATATCTGGCAGCCCGACTCTGACCGTCAGTATCGAATCGTCTGGCGATCTGGTTGAGGCATTTATCCGCAAATCCAGTGGCTCGGCCGTTCTCGATCTCGCGGCGCTGGATATTCTGCAGCGTGCCTCCCCCTTCAATCCCTTTCCGGCCGAGATTGCGGCCGAATACGACACCGTTCGCTTCGAGTACAAGTGGCTTTTCGCCGAACAGCTGATCCCGACCGCGGCCATCGCCGACTAGCCCGGCATGCGAGTTCCTTGTGCCCGCCGGCCCTTGCGCTGATACTGTCCTTATGAGATCCAGCAGTTCGCTCATAAATCAATTACTTATCGCCATGCCCGGCATGGCGGATCCGAATTTCAGCACGACGGTCACGCTTATCTGTGAACATAATGCGGACGGGGCGCTGGGCATCACCATCAATCGTCCACTTACGCTGAAACTCGGCGGCCTGTTCGAGCAACTGAACGTCGAAGACCCGGACGCGACGGCCGCGGCGAACCCGGTATTCTCGGGCGGACCGGTCGGGACCGAACGCGGCTTTGTGCTGCACGGCCCCGGTTGGAGCTACGAAAACACGTTGCCCGTATCGGATGACATTTACCTCACGCTGTCCCGCGATGTGATCGATGCGATCGCCAGCGGTAAAGGGCCGGACAAGTCACTTGTCGCTCTCGGCTATGCGGGGTGGGAGCCGGGCCAACTCGAAGAGGAAATGCTCGCCAATTCCTGGCTGAGCGTCCCCGCCACGGCTGAGCTCGTTTTCGATACACCGTTTGCCGAACGCTGGAATTCCGCGGCTCGCACGCTGGGTATCGACATCGCCCGTATGTCGCCGGACGCCGGCCACGCCTGACTTGTCGCATCCCAGGACAATTCTCTCTTTTGATTTTGGCCTGCGGCGTATCGGCGTCGCCGTCGGCCAGGACATAACCGGCTCCGCCAGCCCGCTCGGCGTGGTTTCCCATCGGAATGATGGCATCGATCACGAACACCTGGCCGAGCTCATCGAGGAATGGCGGCCAACGCAGCTGGTCGTTGGCATGCCCGCGCACGCTGACGGCTCGCCCAGCGAGCTGCAGAACGCGGTTCTCGCATTTATCGACGAGCTCAAGCGTTATGACCTGCCGATCGACACCGTGGACGAGCGCTACACGTCGATAGAGGCAGAGCGCGTGCTCAAAGAAGCGCGAGCGGCCGGTACCCGAAGGCGAATTTCCAAAGACGCGATTAACAGCGCGGCCGCCGTTCTCATCGCCGAACGTTATCTCGCGGGCTCCTGACTCTCGGTCCACCACCCACCACCCAGACGGCGACTTCGAGCGACTTCGAGATCAGGCAAGCGACCGACATGCTTTGCTGGCGGACTGTCTCGCTACGCTCGCTTTATGTCTCGCCAGCAAACATCTCGTTCACTTGCCTCCCGCGGCACGAACAGGCGGCGGTGAGTGCGGGTGTGTATTGCGATGCGACATCGCGTCAGCGCGAGCAAGCAAGATCTCCCCGCGCTCGACGCCGCGAGCGCTTAGCTTGGGTGGTGGTCGTTGGTGGGGGGTGGGTGTCAGGAATCCCAGACGACGGTAGCGGCATCGAAGACGGGGCCGTCGACGCAAACTCGTTTCATCGCCGGACCCTCGGGCGTTTCGATTTTCACCGCACAACCCGCGCAGCCGCCGACCGCACACGCCATGAATTCTTCGAGAGAGACCTGGCAGGGCAACTCGTAGCGCGCAGCCAGGGCTGCTGCGGCCTTGAGCATGGGCGTCGGGCCGCAGGCATAGACCTCGGTCTTCGCCAGTTCGTCGGCGGACAGGGTCACAAGCCAGCGGTCCGCCAGGTCCGTGACGTAGCCCTCGAAGCATCCCTCGAATCCCGCAAGCGTGGCCAGCCGGCTGGGCACGCCCCAGTTTTCGAGTAACGGCATCGAGCGGTTGCAACGGGCATCGAGCCACGGTGTATCCAGGCTCGAGGGTATCACATCAAACGGAAACGGAATCTCCGAACCAAGAATCGCCAGCGGCTTCCAGCTTGCGCCCTGCTTGCGCAGGTGATCGGCAACAAAAACCATCGGCGGAATGCCGACACCGCCGCCGATCAGCAGCGTATTCGGGCGCTCCGGAGACAGCGAGAACGGCATACCGATCGGTCCCAGCACGCTGATGGAATTGCCGGGACCTTTGCGTGACAACAGCCGCAGTCCTTCGCCGACAATTTTGTACAGGATCTCTATCCAGTCATCCTGAGCGCGCATGATGGACATCGGGCGACGCATCGGCCGCGATTCATCGCAGCTGATATGCACAAAACTCCCGGGCCTGGCGGCAGCCGCACACAGTGGCGCACGAATCCGCATGATGAACTGCTCTCCAGGGAATGCTTCGACGGACAGCACTTCGCCGTCCTCTACGAACAGTGTGCCGCGGTTCCGCTGCGCTGCGCGCTGGACCGCCGTGATCATCGCGCGATCATTGCCCGACTGACGCGATCGAGCACGGCCATTCGAACGGCCACGCCGTTCGTGACCTGCTGGGTAATTACGGATCGCGGTCCGTCCGCAAGGACGCTTTCTATTTCGATGCCACGATTCATTGGGCCGGGATGCATGACGATGACGTCAGGCGACGCTATCTCCAGGCGTTTTTGGCTGATTCCATAGTTCGCAAAGTATTCGTCGATGCCAGGAATACCGTCGAGATTACCAATGCGCTCGCGCTGAATGCGCAGCGCCATCACCACATCGGCACCGGCAAGCCCTTCATCGAGACTGTCGATGATAATAGCGCCGGGAACAGACTCAGGATCCGGGGCCAATGCTTGTGGCGAAACCAGCCGTAGCTCGCCGACGCCCAGTGTCGCAAGACCCTGCGACGCCGACATCGCGACACGCGAATGCCGGACATCGCCGACAATGGTGACCGTCAGGTGTTCGAATTCGCCTTTGTGCTGGCGGATCGTCAGCAGGTCGAGCAGCCCCTGGGTCGGATGTGACACATCCGCTTCACCGGCATTCAAGATGCTCACGTGATCGAGAACATGGCGGGCGATATATGCCGGAACTCCGGCGCTGGCATCGCGGACGACCATGACATCAACCTGCATGGCTTCGAGCGTGTAGATTGTGTCGAGAATGCTCTCGCCTTTCTTGCGTGACGAGGTATTCACGTCGAGATTGAGCACGTCGGCGCCCAGGCGCTTGCCGGCGAGGTCAAATGACGCGCGGGTGCGGGTACTCGGTTCGAAGAACAGGTTGGCAATCGTACGACCGGCCAGTGCATCACTCCGGGCGGGCGGGCTGCCGGGCGCAGTCAGGTATTGCTCGGCGTCGTTCAGAATGTCGATGAGCAGGGCTTTGTCGAGGCCCTTTAGCGTCAGCAGGTGTTTGAGGTTGCCGTTTGCATCGAGTTGCAGCGAAGCTTCATCTTCGAGGTCTTCTTTTTCGATCGTCGCGGCCATGGCGGGGCAATTCTACGGATATTCGGCACGACCCACCACCCAACTTTCCACGGCGGCGTCGATCCGCCAACCCCTCGATGGTGGCGACCCCGGCCATGTCTTGCTTGCTCGCGCTGACGCGATGTCGCTTCGCAAGACATCCCCGTACTCGCCACCGTCGCCCCAGAGCGCAGATCAGCACGTTGAATCAGCGGCGGTGAGCGCCGGGGCGTCTCATCAAGCGAGTTTGTGAACCTCGGTCCCGCTTGACGGGAGCAGCTGTCCGAGCGACTGAGATGCCCCGGCGATCGACGCCGCGGCCACAATGGTGGGCCGGTGGTGGTGGGGCTAGCCGCCGAAGTTGACCTTGGCTTCGAGGTTGGCGCGCGAATCGGCGTGTGACATCGCCTCTTCCATCGTGATCGTACCCGCCTTGTACAGCTCGAGCAGCGCATCATCAAAGGTCTTCATGCCTGCCTCGCCGCTATCCCTGTGCGCCTCTTTGATGGCCGAAATATCGCCTTTGAGCACGAGATCCTTGATATGCGGCGTATTAAGCAGAAGTTCGACCGCCGCTACACGTTTGCCGCTGCGGGAGCGCACCAGGCGCTGCGACAGGATCGCTCGCAGGTAATGCGCCAGATCCATGAACACCTGCGAGTGCTGTTCCTGCGGGAACATATTGATGATCCGGTCCAGCGTCTCCGCCGAATTATTTGCGTGCACGGTTGCGAGTACGAGGTGGCCCGTGCCTGCCATATCGAGCGCTGCGCGCATCGACTCAGTGTCGCGAATCTCACCGATCTGAATGACATCAGGCGCCGCACGCACGGCACTCTTGAGCGCACGCGCATAAGACTTCGTATCCAGCCCAATTTCTCGCTGGTTGACGATCGACTGCTTGTTCGGATGCAGGAATTCGATGGGGTCCTCAATCGTAATGATGTGTGAGGAGGTCTTTTCATTACGGTGGTTGACCATTGCCGCGAGCGTGGTCGACTTGCCGGCGCCCGTAGCGCCGACCATGAGGATCAGACCGCGTCTCAACATGACCAGCTCCTTGAGCTGTTTCGGCATGCTCAATTCATCGAGCGTCGGCATTTCAGACGTGATGTATCGCAACACCATCGAAACGCTGCCGCGCTGATGAAAGACATTGACGCGGAAACGGCCCAGGCCCGGCTCCGACAGGGCGAAGTCGATCTCCAGCTCCTTGTTGAACTGATCCATCTGTTCCTCGCTCATCAGTTCGAGCGCCGCCTGCTTGACCATCTTCGGTGTCATTTCGAGCTTGTTGACCGGCATGATCTTGCCTTCAATCTTGATCTTGGCCGGCGTGAATGGCGCAAAGAAAAGGTCCGATGCCTTTTTCTCGACCATCAACTTGAATAAGGGTTTGACATTCATTTATTTGTTGTCCCTGCGCAGCTCAGAATGTCCGAGCCGTATCCTCATCCATGATGTGCAGGCTCTCGGCCTGCTGGTCCGCAATCGCCGTGTCGCGCTTGCTCTCGAGCTTGACTCGTAGCCTGAGTTCGTTCTTCGAATCGGCATTGCGCATGGCTTCTTCGTAGCTGATCGTGCCTTCTTCGAAGAGGTAGAAAAGCGCCTGATCGAAGGTCTGCATGCCGAGACGCGTCGACTTGGCCATGATTTCCTTGATCTGCCCGACTTGGCCCTTGAAAATCAGGTCCTGAACCAACGGCGTATTGAGCATGATCTCCATTGCCGCTATGCGGCCGATTCCACCTTCGCGCGGAATGAGGCGCTGCGCAATGAAAGCCTTGGTGTTAAAGGAAAGGTCCATCAACAGCTGTTGACGACGCTCTTCCGGGAAGAAGTTGATGATGCGATCCATCGCCTGGTTCGCACTGTTGGCGTGCAGCGTTGCGAGACAGAGGTGGCCAGTCTCAGCAAACTGAATGCCGTATTCCATCGTTTCCCTGTCACGAATCTCGCCGATCAAAATAACGTCGGGTGCCTGGCGCAATGTATTCTTCAGCGCGGCATGCCAGGTCTCGGTATCCACGCCAACCTCGCGTTGGGTGATAACACAGCCTTTGTGCGGATGAACGTACTCGACCGGATCCTCGATCGAAATAATGTGACCACGCGAGTTCTCATTGCGGTGGCCGATCATTGCCGCCAGGGTCGTGGACTTACCGGAACCTGTGCCGCCTACAACGATACAGAGGCCCCGCTTGTTCATGACCACGTCTTTGAGAATCGGGGGCAGTTCGAGGTCTTCGAGCGTTGGTATCTGGGTCGTGATGGTTCGCAAAACGGCGCCAACCATGCCCTGTTGTACGAAGGCGCTAACGCGAAAACGGCCGATACCCTGCGGCGCGATGGCAAAATTGCACTCCTTGGTCGCGTCGAATTCTTTTATCTGTTTGTCGTTCATTATTGAACGAACCATCATCGTTGCCTGGTCGGCGGATAGCGGTGTCTCAGTTGCTTTATGGACGATACCGTCGACCTTGATCGCCGGCGGAAACCCGGCCGTAAGAAAGAGATCCGAGCCATCTCGCTCAACCATCTTGCGCAACAGGTTCTGCGTTAATCGTACGGCTTGTTCGCGTTCCATTATTCTCCTCTCCTGTCAGGCCGGCGATGCAATGCCAACCTCAGAAATTATCCTTGTTGGCTGCGCGGAAACGCGCTTCTTCTTTGTTGATCAGCCCTTTGTGCAGCAGCTCAGCAAGGTTTTGATCAAGCGTGTGCATGCCGGCAGCCTGGCCCGTCTGAATCGCCGAGTACATCTGCGCGATCTTGCCTTCACGAATGAGGTTTCGAATAGCCGGCGTACCGATCATAATTTCATGCGCGGCGATACGACCGCCGCCAACCCTCTTGAGCAGGGTCTGCGAGATAACCGCGCGCAGCGATTCAGACAGCATCGCACGGACCATTTCTTTCTCGGCCGCCGGAAAGACGTCGACAACGCGGTCAATGGTTTTCGCGGCCGAACTCGTGTGGAGCGTTCCGAAAACAAGGTGGCCGGTTTCGGCGGCCGTCAAAGCCAGGCGAATCGTTTCAAGGTCACGGAGCTCGCCGACAAGTATGACATCCGGATCCTCGCGCAATGCCGAGCGCAGCGCTTCGTTGAAGCCGAGCGTGTCGCGGTGGACCTCGCGCTGGTTGACGAGCGACTTCTTGGATTCGTGCACAAACTCGATCGGATCCTCGATCGTCAGAATGTGGTCAGGTTTGTTGTCATTTATGTAGTCAACCATCGCCGCAAGCGTCGTTGACTTGCCCGATCCCGTCGGGCCGGTTACCAGCACGATGCCACGTGGGTGCATCGACACGTCCTTGAAAATCGGCGGCGCGCCAAGGTCTTCGAGCGTCAGGATCTCGGAGGGAATGGTCCGAAACACGGCTGCAGAGCCGCGATTCTGGTTAAAAGCGTTGACCCGAAAACGTGCGAGTTTCGGGATTTCGAACGAGAAGTCGGTTTCCAGAAACTCCTCGTAGTCCTTGCGCTGCTTGTCATTCATGATGTCGTACACCATGCTATTGACATCCTTGTGAGTGAGCGCGGGCATGTTGACACGCTTGATGTCGCCATCAACTCGAATCATGGGTGGCACGCCGCCTGACAGGTGCAGGTCAGAGGCATTGTTTTTTACAGCGAACGACAACAGCTGGGCAACATCGACAGCCATATTTCTCCCTCATTTTTGGCTTCCGGACTTACCATAACCCGGAATACTACGAAGCCTAGTATAGCGAAGCACCCGGACTAAAACGTGATTAGAGTCACGGAAAACTTGCGAAAAATCCGCAATTTGCTTGCGATTTCGGCGGTTGAAGCCGAGCGTGACCCGGATACGGTCAAACTGCTCGCCGTGACCAAGAAACAGCCCCTGGACAGGATTCTCGCGGCGGCTTCCCTGGGCCAGCAGGACTTTGGCGAAAATACCGTCCAGGAAGCGCTCGACAAGATCCGCGCCACGGCGGCATCCGGCCTTACCTGGCACTTCATCGGGCACCTGCAGAGTAATAAAACACGTGCCGTGGCTGAAAACTTTGATTGGGTGCACAGTATCGACAAACTCAAGGTCGCGAAGCGGCTTAGTCAGCAGCGCCCAGCCGCGCTGCCGCCGTTAAATGCCTGTTTGCAGGTCAATATTGACGATGAGCCCGGCAAATCCGGTGTCAGTATTGACGAGTTGCCAGGGATTGCGGCAGCCTGCATGGATTTGCCGCAATTTCGACTACGCGGCCTGATGTGCCTTCCGAGAATCAGGCACGAGTTTGAAGAACAGCGTCGGCCATTCGCAAGACTGCGCCAACTGGCCGATACACTCCGGGACATGGGTATCGATACAGACACGCTGTCGATGGGCATGTCCGACGATTACCGCGCCGCGATATTCGAAGGCGCAACCATCGTACGGATCGGCACCGCGATATTTGGCGAACGGACTTAAGCGCAGGGAGAACGATGGATTACGGAAAAGTAGCCTTTGTGGGCGGCGGCAACATGGCACGAGCGCTCGCCGGCGGGATGCTCGCCGCGGGTTATGAGCCGAGCCATATCCTGATCTGCGAGCCGGTGGCCAAGCACCGCAAGACGCTTGTTAAGGAACTGCCGGGCGCCGTGATTCGCGCAGACAACGCCACTTCTGTCGCGGAGGCCGAATGCGTCGTGTTTGCCGTCAAGCCGCAGATTCTTAGCGACGTTTGCAAGCCACTCTCGCACATCGTGCAGACGACCCGGCCGCTGATTATTTCGATTGCTGCCGGTGTTCGCAGCGGCGATATCGATGCCTGGCTCGGTGGCAACCTCGCGGTCGTGCGCGTCATGCCCAATCAGCCCGCACTGCTGCGCCTCGGCATTTCCGGCATGTTTGCCAATGACAAGACGACACAGCTGCAGCTGCGAGCCGCCACCAACATTATTGCGACGACAGGCCCGGTAATACCGGTATCCAGTGAGGAAGATATCGATACGGTCACGGCTGTCTCCGGCACCGGACCCGCCTACTTTTATTTGCTCGTCGATATGCTCGTTAAGGTCGCTGTTGACCTTGGCCTCGATTATGACGCCGCGCTGGCATTAGTCCTCGAAACGGCGCGCGGTGCCGGTGAAATGGCCGAACAATCCGGCGAGACCATGGACTCGTTGATCGCCCGCGTGCGGTCTCCGGGCGGCACGACCGCCGCCGCATTCGACTACCTCGAGACCACCGATTTCCGTGATATCTTCAGTGCTGCGGTTGTCGCCGCCCGTGACCGCGCCGTCGAGCTCGCCGACCAGGCGCACACGGCCGGTCAGGACTAAGAAATGCCATCCAATATTTCATCTGCCATCGTATTTGTCGTTAACGCCATTACAAGCCTGTATTTGCTTGTGCTTTTGCTGCGATTCTGGATGCCCTGGCTGCGGGCCGACTTTCGTAATCCGCTTGCACAGGGAATCCTGCGCTTCACGTCCCCGCTCGTTATTCCCGTTCGCCGCATAGTGCCGTCGTATGGGCGGCTGGACACGGCAACCGTGCTGGTCGCGTTCGTCATCCAGTACCTGACCGTGCTGTTGCTGCTGCTGATAATGGGCCGAACGGCAGGTATTGCGGCTATTGCGCTGACAGCGATAGTGAAGCTGATCGTGTTGTCCATCAACCTGTTTGTTTATGCGATATTTATTCGCATTATCCTGAGCTGGATATCACCAGGCGGCTACAATCCGGCGACAGCGATTATCCAGACGCTGACCGAACCGGTACTGCGACCGTTTCGGCGGCTGATTCCACCGATAGGTGGCTTCGATATATCACCGATATTTGCGATCATCCTGCTGCTTGCGGCAACGATCATCGTCAACGGACTCAGGCCCTTGGGGATCTAAGTGCGCGCCGGGCCATGAATAGTCTATAGTGAAGGAAAAAGGGGGCAAGTTTCATGACGACATCGAGGACGCTGATCTCATTGACGTTGCTCGCGCTGGTTGCGGCCTGTGGCGGACCGGGCGACTCTGCCGATGTGCCGGACGCGCAGCCAGCTGGCGCCACATCCGCCGACATTGGTGCCCACGTCGTCCACTTCAGCGCACAGTCGACTGACGAACTGCCCCCTGAAATCGCGAAGGCTTATAACATTCTCCGCAGCAAGAACCGGGCGATGCTCAACGTGTCTGTCATTCGCAAGGCGGACAAGACGCCGGTTACGGCTGTCGTCAAGGTGAAAACAGTGAATCTGACCGGCCAGCTAAAGAACGTGACTATGCGGCAGATCAAGGAACAGGAAGCGGTCTATTACATTGGCGAAACCCCGGTCGCAAATCGCGAAACCCTGGTCTTCGACATCAGCGTCACGCCGGAGGGCGAGCAACAGCCCTCCAATGTTCGGTTCAAGCGAGAGTTCTACACCGACTAAAAAACCGGCAAAAAACGCCGATTGCCGCTTACGTACCTGTAAAACATGTGTTATCGTCCCGCTGCCATTGATGCGGGCCTGGCCCGTTTTACCACGAGCTTCTGCTCGTTTTTCTATTTCTAGGAGTCAGTTTTTCATGGCCACAAATACCGACAAGCCACCTACCAAATCTGAAATCTATGCAAAGATCGTTGACGACACCGGTCTGTCGCGCAAAGACGTTGCCGCCGTTTTCGAATCGCTAAACGGCCAGATCAAGAAAAGCCTTGGTGGTCGCAATGCCCCGGGTATGTTCACGGTACCGGGCCTTCTGAAAATGCGCGTCGTTAAGAAACCCGCTCGCGCAGCGCGCAAGGGTACCAACCCGTTCACGGGCGAGGAGATGATGTTCAAGGCCAAACCTGCGACGAAAGTCGTCAAGGTCTCTGCCCTCAAGGGTCTGAAAGACATGGTCTGAATTTCAGCTACTCTACTGAATACGGAAAGCCGGGGCTCGCCCCGGCTTTTTTTATCCCTGCGATGTCGGGTCGCGCACTGCCGTCACAAAGTCCATGACCGCCTCTCGCAAGTCGATCAGCCGACCATGAAAGAAATGCTCGGCCCCAGGCAGGACCAGCAGCTCCGGTCCCGGCTGTAATCCGTTTACCCAGTCGATAGTCTCGTCGACCGTGACCAACTCGTCCTCGTCGCCCTGCACGATGAGCCACGGGCATCGCGGTTGCGTTGCGAGACCCGACGCAAAGCGGGATACGGCCGGTGCGACGCTGATCAGGCCATCGACGCCTGTTCGGACCGCGGCCCGCACCGCCATTGCCGCGCCAAACGAAAACCCGGCGAGCCAAAGCGGACTGTCCGGATGCTTCGCACGCATCCAGTCGATTGCGGCCATCGTATCGTCCAGCTCGCCGACGCCTTCATCGAAGTGACCCTCGCTTTTCTCGGTGCCGCGGAAGTTGAATCGCAATACGGCCAAGCCCGATCGATGGAATGCACGGGCGAGAGTGTGAACGACCTTGTTGTGCATCGTGCCACCGTGTTGGGGATGTGGATGACAAATGACCACGGCCCCCTCGAGGTCGACACCCGGCGTCGTTTCGTAGACGGCCTCGAGCCGTCCGGCCGGACCGTCGATAAACAGTTCCTCTGATTCACGCGCTTTCGCCATCAAGTTCTCGGTCGTAACCGCCAGCCAGGTGGCCCGATCTGCCGTTATTGCTGTAAAATTATGACCTTATGCAATACTGGTCGTCGTTGAAAGGGCCGGAACAACAAAAAGGTGATCTCATGAGCTCCTCTATGGACCTCGAATCGAAATATTGTGCCCGCAACTACCATCCGCTGCCGGTTGTCCTGACGCGCGGTGAAGGCGTATTTGTCTGGGATGACGCCGGCAAGAAATATCTGGACATGATGAGCGCGTACTCGGCCGTCAGCCACGGGCATGCAAACCCGCGGCTCGTTCGCCTGGTCCGGCAACAAGTTGCACGCCTGACCATCGTATCCCGTGCCTTCTATTCGGACATGCTCGGACCGTTCCTTGCGCGCGCATGCCAGCTGACCGGCCAGGACATGGCGCTGCCGATGAACACCGGCGCCGAGGCCGTCGAAACAGCGATCAAGGCGGCACGGAAATGGGCCTACACGGTGAAGGGCGTGGCTGAAAACAAGGCCGAGATCATCGGCTGCGACGGAAATTTCCACGGCCGCACGATCGCCGCGGTCGCCATGTCTGACGAGCCGCAGTACCAGCGCGGGTTCGGTCCGTTTCCGGCGGGTTTCCTGAACGTCGAGTACGGCGACATCGCGGCGCTCCGGGCGGCTATCAATGAAAACACCGCGGCGTTCATCGTTGAACCGATCCAGGGCGAAGGGGGCATCGTCATGCCGCCTCCGGGATACCTTCAGGCGGCCGCCGCACTGTGCCGCGAACAAAAGGTGCTGTTTATCGCCGACGAAATTCAGACCGGACTTGGTCGAACCGGAAAATTCCTGGCCTGCGAACACGACGACGTCAGGCCCGACGGGCTGATTCTCGGCAAAGCCCTTGGCGGCGGTATCCTGCCGGTATCGATGTTCCTGGCGCGCCGCGATGTCATGGAAGTATTTACACCGGGCGATCACGGCAGCACCTTCGGCGGAAATCCGCTCGGCGCCGCCGTCGGACTCGAGGCTTTGAACATCATTGTTGATGAGGATCTGCCCGCAAACAGCGCGGCGATGGGCGACTATCTCCTTGCCGAACTCCGTGCGATAAACTGCCCGCTGATACGCGAAATACGCGGCAAGGGCCTGTTTGTCGGCATCGAGATCGATCCGGATTACGCGAGCGCGCGCGCCGTATGCGAGGCACTCATGAAGCGTGGTCTCCTGAGCAAGGAGACGCATCAAACCGTCGTGCGCCTCGCACCGCCACTGATCATCGGCAAAGCCGAGATCGACTGGGCTGTCTCGCAGATTCGCGGCGTTCTGGAAGAGATGGACAGGCTGCGGCTTGCGTCGTAAGCAACACAGAGGAACCTGCTTCAATGCCTGAAATAACCGTCATACACCTAGTGCTGCTCGCGTTGACCGCGGTTATCGGCGTAATCGCCGGGTGGGCACTGCGGGGCAGACGATCGCTGCAGGAAAAGGCGGCGATCAATGCGGGCTGGCAGGAACAGATCGGGACGCAAAGGATCGAGCATGATCGCCTGGTCAGTCAGAACAAGAGCCTGATGGACCAGATCAGTCAGTTCCAGGCCTCTAGCCAGGACGCCAAGAACCGGGCCAGGGAGCTGTCGGCGGCCGCACAGACAGCCTACGCACGGCGCGACGAACTGCAGCGCGAGATCAAGGACATTCGCAGCAACCTCGAGGTCGTCGTGTCGCAACGCGACCAGCTGCAGACGAAATTTGCGACGCATGATGACGGCAAGAGCGCCATACGGCAGAAAGACGAAAAAATATTCCAGCTCAGCCGCGAATTGGAGAACTGGCAGAATCGGCTGCCGCCGCTGATCGAGCGATACAAGATTCGAAACGAAGAAGCCGAGCAACTCGAAGCCGATCTGGCTCGCGCCCGGCTCCGCATCGAGGCGCTCGAGAAAGGATCTGACGAAAACCCCACGCGCATCGAGCCGGTTCGGAATCCGGAAGCACTCACCGATGGCCGCGACGCATCAAACGACCCGAGTGACGGGACAAATGATTACGCATCTGCGTCGGCCGCCGAAGACAGTCACGACAAAACGCTTCGCGACAACCTGAAAAAAATAAAGGGAGTCGGACCGGCGATCGAAAAGACGCTTAACGAAATGGGAATCTTCCGCTTTCAGCAAATAGCTGACATGAGCGAGTACGATATCGATCGTGTTGCGCAGCGGCTCAAGGGCTTTCACAGTCGCATTTACCGCGAAAACTGGATCGGCCAGGCGCGCGAACTGAATGACCGCAAGCGAAGCGTCTAATACCCGTGGTCCACGAACTTCGACACATCGTGGTGTTTTCGGCACTGCTGTGCGGAACGCTTGCTTCTTTTAATGCCACCCGCTACGGGCGCAGCCCGAACCGGCGCATAAGTATCGTTCGGCGCAACGGTGAAGGCGCGGAACAGGCCTGGAAAAAGTCGATTCCGCAAGCGGCTAATTCGATTCGGTCAGCTTTATGAGCTCAATCTCGAATAGCAGCGTCGCATTGGGCGGAACAGGCGGCTTGCCGCGTGCCCCGTAGCCGAGTTGGGGAGCGATCTTGAGTTCACGGGTCTCACCAACCCGCATGCAGGTGACACCCAGGTCCCAACCTTTGATGACCTGTCCGGCATCGAGCATGAACTGGAAGGGCTCAACGCCACCCGAGGACCAGATCTCGGTACCTCTGCCGCCCGGCGAGTCCTCGTCGTACAGCCAGAGCGTGGTGTGTACGTCCGCGTAATCACCCGCGACCGCGGCACGGCCGTACCCTTTGTTCGTGATCTTGCCCGTCAGTCCGTCCGCAATCCGGATCACGCCGCTCTCATCGGCCTCCGGACAGGCGCCAGCTTCTGCGGCTTGTTGCTCCGCCTGACCACAGCCAGCCAGCAATACCGCGGCAAGCAGCGTTGCCGAAAACTTGCTCAGCTTCATTCGTCCGATCCTTTGAAATCCAGCGATGCCGAATTGATGCAGTATCTCAGGCCCGATGGCTGCGGACCATCCTCGAATACGTGACCGAGGTGCGCATCGCAGTTGGCGCAAACGACCTCGGCGCGCGTCATGCCGTGCGATACATCGGTCTTGGTGCGGACCGCGTCACCGGCGAGCGGCAGCCAAAAGCTGGGCCAACCGGAGCCGGAATCATACTTGTGGTCCGATCGGAACAGCGGTGCGTCGCAACAAATACAGTGATAGCTGCCGTCTCCCTTGTGGTCGACGTACTTTCCCGTAAAAGGTCGTTCGGTCGCCGCTTTCTGCGTGACCCGGTATTGCTCATCGCTAAGCCGGTCGCGCAGGTTCTTGTCGTTGCCGTCACTGCTCACTGGTTGCCCCCGGATTGAAATCGAGCATTAGTTTGTTCATACGCCGCACGTATTTTGCGGGATTATCCAGCTGCGCGCCTTCGGCAAGCAGCGCGTGGTCCATGACGATATTAGCAAGATCGTCGAAAACCGCATCATCAGCCTCCGCCGACAGGCGTTTGACGAGCGGATGTTCCACGTTTATCTCGAGAATCGGCTTGGACTGGGGAACCTTTTGCCCGCTTGCTTCCAGCATACGCCGCAGCTGCGGATTGAGATCGTTTTCGGCGGCGACGACACATGCCGGTGATTCGACCAAACGACGACTGACGTTAACGGCCTCCACCCGCTCGCCGAGGACCTTCCTGGTTTTGTCGAGAAGTGACTTGTATTGCTCATTGATTTCGTCCTGGGACGCCGCGTCTGCACTGTCGGGCAGCTCCAGCGCCGACTTCGCAACATCCACGAGCGCCTTGCCGTCAAACTCGGCCAGACCGTCAACCAGCCATGGATCAATGCGATCGACCAGCAGCAGCACTTCGATACCGCGCTTTCGCAGCTGCTCCAGGTGCGGGCTGGCGACAGCCGTCGCGTAGTTTTCGGCCAGGATGAAATAAATCTTGTCCTGATCAGGTGCGGCCCTCCCGACGTAATCTTCGAGCGATTGGTCCTGTGCATCACTATCGTTATGAGTCGATGCGAAACGCAGCAGCCTCGCGAGCTTATCTTTGTTTGCATGGTCTTCGACGATGCCTTCTTTGAGAACCTGTCCGAACTCGCGCCAGACTGTCTGGTAGTCGTCCGCTTCACTGGATGCCATTTTTTCCAGCATGCCCAACACGCGGCGCGTCAACGCGCCACGCATCGCGGCAAGATCCGCGTTTTGCTGCAATAACTCGCGCGAAACATTGAGCGGCAGGTCGGATGAATCCACGACGCCTTTGACGAATCTCAGGTACAGCGGCAGGAATTGTTCCGCATCGTCCATGATGAACACGCGCTGCACGTAGAGTTTCAATCCCCTCGGCGCTTCACGATTCCACAGGTCGAACGGGGCCGCCGACGGGATGTACAGGAGGCTCGTATATTCCCTCTTGCCTTCCACGCGGTTATGGCTCCACGCTAGCGGATCCACGAAATCATGCGTCAGATATTTGTAGAATTCCTTGTATTCGTCGTCACTGACATCGCTGCGCGATCGAGTCCAAAGGGCGGTCGCGGAATTGACGATCCTTGCCTCTTTGTCGTCGGCGCCGACGACCCGTAGCGACACCGGGAATCCGATGTGGTCAGAATATTTCCGAACTAATGTTTCGATGCGAAGCGGCTCGCTAAATTCTTTTTGCTCGTCCTTGAGATGCAGGGTCACTTTCGTGCCGCGCTCGGCGCGTTCGATGTCTTCGACAGAAAACTCGCCCTGTCCATCAGATTCCCAGAGAACAGCCTCATTCGCCGACAGGCCGGCGCGGCGAGTTTCGACTGTGACCTTATCGGCGACGATGAAGCTCGAGTAGAAACCGACGCCGAACTGGCCAATCAGCTGCGCGTCGTGCTTTCTGTCGCCGGTCATCTGCGCAAGAAACTCAGCGGTTCCAGAACGGGCAATGGTGCCCAGGTTGTCGACGAGCTCATCGCGAGACATACCAATACCATTGTCGATGATCGAAAGCTGCTGCTTGTCCTTGTCCACTTCGATGCGAATCGACAAATCCGTCTCGCCGTCGAGCAGCTCGGGATCAGCAAGCGCTTCGAACCGCAGCTTATCCGCCGCGTCAGATGCGTTTGATATCAGCTCGCGGAGAAAGATCTCCTTGTTGCTGTACAGGGAGTGGATCATCAGCTTGAGCAGCTGACGTACCTCTGTCTGAAAACCCAGTGTTTCACGCTTCGAACTTGCCACCACGCCGAATACCTCCTGACCGAAGTCAGACAGCATGGGGATTATTCTGCTGAATTCAAGCCTGGGGCCGCGGCCGGCTTACGGCACCTCAGATTGCCCGCAAGGGTTTGTTGGTCGGGGCGGTAACAGAGCGATATAACAGCGTGACGAAAAGCAGCAGGCTGGTGGCCAAGGCAACGGGTGGGTGCCACACGGCAAGCTGCACACCGGCTCCGATCGATATCGTTAAAACGGCCAGCGTCGTGATCGTAGCGAGAATTCGCCTCAGCTGTTCATAAACGAGTCCCATCATTCCGATCAGGTCATCAATATCGTCCATGTATTGAAGCAATCGTTCCATGAAGGCGGCTTTATTGTATGACTGATAGCAATGGCTCGGCGCTGTCTGCTTCACCGCTATGCGTCTCTGCCTCGGCCAACGAGGCAACGTTATATTCTTTGGCGTGTGCGATGGCGCGGTGAAACATTTCCCAGCGCTGACGCGCTGATTCGCTCTTCAGTGCATCGACAGCAGATTCATATTTTTTGCAGTTGTTCGACATACCGTGAAATCAACGTTGATCCATGAGTAGGGTTGACTATAGGCGCGCGACGATCCTGTGGCCGTGAGACAGATCACAGCTTGTTCCACTACTTTGGAAACGAGCTAAAAATAGTCTGGAAACAAGACACAGTTCGCTTTTTTAAGCGGGCCGGAGTCACACCAGGGGCCGGCTATTCGATTTGACTCCGGGAAATGCAAAACGCCGGCTTTCAGCCGGCGTTTTGATATGTCAAATCGAAACTTCTAATCGTTGTCGGAATTCTTAATCCAGTTTCGTTTCACCTGGTCGGACCAATCGCGATAGCCTTTCCAGGTGTACAGCGCCGGATCGATGCCCGCACGTCGGCTGCGTGGTGCCGGCGCTTTTGATATCCAGCGGCGATACTGTTTCCAGCCGTCCGCATCATTCGCGGCCGGCTTGTCGTGTTCCAGCGGCGGAGCTTCTGTTTTCGGTTCCGGCTCGGCATCCGTGCCGAAGCTGTCAACCCACCTCATGTTTTTGCTGTCTGACATTGAGTTTGCTCGGTCATCCCTTTGACTAAATACTAAGTCTCGAGCCACTCGAATCACAGGAACTGCATCACAATGCCAAATGCCTATTAGTCTTCTATTTCATACACTTACTTGTTGGTTTTACTTAATCACATAGCAGGGATGGTATGTGCCCGTCGAAATCTTCATGCGCCGATCAGCGATGAACCCAGCCAGCAACTTATCGAGCAATTTCATGATCCGACGTGATCCGTCGATCTCAAAAGGCCCATCACGCTCGATCAGCTCCGCCGTGTCCTCGCGCACGTTGCCCGAAACGATGCCGGAAAAAACACGCCGGAGATTCGCAGCGAGCACGTGTCTCGGAAGATCCTCGCTGATATCGAGGCCTCTCATCGTCTCGTGATTGGCGACAAACGGTCTCTGGAATTCCCGGTCTATTTGCAGACGCCAGTTGAAATAATAGGCATCGCCATGCTTCGTTCGAAAATCGAGCACGTCTCTCAGCCGAGTATTCATCTGCCGCGCGACTTCGCGCGGATCATCAATGATGATCTGGTAGCGACTGCGGGCCTCATCACCGAGCGTCGCGGCGACGAAATCATCGATCTGTCGAAAATAAGGCTCCGAGGACGCCGGCCCGGTCATGATAAACGGCATCGGCTGCTGCCCGTTTTCCGGATGCAGCAACACGCCCAACAAATAAAGAACTTCTTCCGCTGTGCCCACTCCGCCGGGAAACACGATAATGCCGTGCCCCAGCCGCGCAAAGGCCTCAAGGCGCTTCTCCATATCGGGCATTATGACGAGTGAATTTACGATGGGATTTGGCGATTCGGCCGCAATGATTCCGGGCTCGGTTATGCCGATGTAACGCCCGCCCCGAATCCTTTGTTTGGCGTGAGCAATCGTCGCGCCTTTCATGGGGCCTTTCATCGCGCCCGGACCGCAACCCGTGCAGACATTTAGTGTGCGCAGACCCAGTTCATAGCCGACCAGCTTCGAATAATCATATTCCCGGCGGCTGATGGCATGCCCCCCCCAGCACACGACGAGATTCACTTCCGCCGGCACATTGAGCATGCGCGCGTTACGGACGATATGAAATACGGCATTTGTTATGCCGTCCGACGCATCCAGGTCGAAGCGGCCGCTGTCGATGATGTCGTTGCGCGTGAAGACGATGTCGCGGAGCACGGCAAACAGCAGCTCGCGCGTTCCACGAATCATCTTACCGTCCACAAACGCCTCCGAGGGCGCGTTCTTCAGAGCAACTTTGAGCCCTCGATCCTGCTGGATGAAGCCCACATCGAAGTCCTCGTAGGCTTCCAGCAGCTTGCGGGCATCATCGATCTTGCTGTCTGCGTGAAGCACGGCAAGCATGCAGCGACGCAGCATCGGATACAGACCGCCGGCGCCACCGTTCTTCAGCTGGTCGACTTCAAACTGGGAGAGGACTTCAAGGCTGCCCTCGGGCCATACTTCGGCGTCGACGAAATCAACAACCTCTTTCATGAGCGGCTCAGATATTCGCTACGGACGAATTTCGATCGGCGTGTTCTCACCGGTCATGAGCCAGATATCAATCATGTCGGAGTTAGAAACCGCGATACAGCCATTCGTCCAGTCCTGCGTGCGGTAGTAGACCTCGGACCGCGTCGGTTCGTTGGGCTGGCCGTGAATCATGATGGCACCGCCCGGATCGTTACCGCTCTGATTCGCCTCGCGCACGTCCTCTGCGTCGGGGTACGACACACGAATAGACAAGAAGAATTCGCTGTCTTGATTGCGGCTATCCAGGTAATAACTGCCCTCGGGCGTCTTGAAATCGCCTTCCTTCTTCTTATCGCCCACGGGCCTGAGTCCCAGCGCAATCTTGAAGGTACGGAAGGCCTTGCCATTTCTCATGAGGTGCAGCTTGCGCATGGCTTTCTCGATGACAACCTTGTCGGCGATCGGAAATTCGCCTGCTTGCATGACCGCAGGCGTCATCAGGACAAGCATGACCAGGCCCATCTGGCCGTACAACAATTGCATGGGTCGGTTCTTAATCATAACGCCGCTATTTGACTGAAACCCGATAAGCCTAGCAAACCTCGTTCGCCCGGAAAACGTCTCGCATCACACTACACGTTCCGGCCCACGATCCACCCAATCGCAAATCCTATGCCGCCGGCGACCAGCGTATAGACCGGAAGATAACGAAACACACGCTCCGGGAACCGCGACTCGCTGAACAGGTCATTCAGGTTCACCGAATAGGCGAAATGCAGGTACAGAGACAGGCCCAGAGCCGGAACCGCGAAGCCCAGCGTACCGAGAGGCATGCACATGCCGGTGCCCGACCATTTGCCGCCGCCGCGATACAGCGTCAACAATGCCAGCAGCAGCAGTACCAGCAGGGGCACCAGGTTGCCGACCAGGTAAGGGCCGCCCTCCTGGACAAACGCGAACCAGGAAGCCGCTGCAAGGATCACCAACAGGACTGGCAGTAGCTTCAACACGACCAATCTCCCGCGCCCGTCCATCAGTCGGTCTGTGCTTTGGTCAGTACGGGGAACTGCACTTTTGTTCCGGGCCGCACTCTGTGAAGGTCAAGACCCGGGTTGTACTGGCGAAACAGCCACACCGGCACATCGTATTGTCTGAGCGCCAGTATCCAGATCGAGTCACCGTCGCGAATCGTATATTCGGTAACAGCGCTTATAACATGGCGCCGGAAGAAGCTGTCCTGCTGCGCCCGATGATACGCGATGCGGCGGGCTTCGAAGGTCTTGATGTCGACGGAATCGAGATCCAGCTTGATGCGCTGACCTACCTCGACAGGCCTCCCAAACTCGAGCGCGTTAATGTCACGCAGCCTTTGCGTCTTGATTTCCAGCCAGTCACCGTAATGGCCCAGCGTCTCGAGCGGCTGGACCTCGATGCTGCCGTCGCGCGCAACGCTGTAATCACTCGGATCGGACAACAGGCTGGTATCGAGTCGCTCCGTCGGCGCGGCTGCAAGTTCGTCGGCCATCGCCCCCGGCACTGCTTCCGCTACCTCAATCTGCTGCGGCTCGACAGCCGCCTCGGCGATAGCGGCTGCCGCGGCGGCGACCGCGGGCCGGGGCACGGCGGCGGGCGCCGGACCCGCGGCGGGAAGGCGCAGGCGCTGACCTATGCGAATGCGATGACGGCTGTTCAGGCCGTTCAGCGCAACGAGCGTCGATACGCGCGTATTGTAGGTCTCGGCAATCTGCGACAGCGTATCGCCACGCGATACCCTGTGAAACATATCCGGCAGCTGCTTCTCGAAGACGCTGTCCGCCGGCAGCCGGGCAAGGATGCCGTCAAGCGGTTGACTCAGTTCGTCGACGGGCATGCGCAGCTCGTAACCCCTGGGCAAATACTTACTGCCTTGCCAGACGGTCGCCTGCAGACCGGGGTTGTGTTTGGCCAGATTCTCGGGCGTCGTACCGAGCGCCCGGGTCAGGCCCGGTACCGCAACAAACGCCGGCAATTTGAATGTCGCGTAGTCGGCCGGCTGTTCAATGACGAGTCCGGGAAAGTACTTCTCGATATTTTGATCGATCTCTTTGGCCGCCAGAAATGCGACGTAGAAATTCCGTGACGCGAATCCAAAGGTGCGCCCGTTGTAGTTCCTCAATATCTCGACGTAAGCCGTGTCGCCATATTTTTTCATTGCGCGCCGAACGCCCGCGAGACCGTGGTTGTATGCCGTAATCGCCATCGGCCAGTTGCCCGTGATCGAATGGTTATAGGCCATCAACTGGCCGGCTGCGCGGGTGGCGGCAAACGGGTCATTGCGCTCGTCGACGACGTGGTCGACACGCATGAATCGTCGCCCCGTACTGCGCGTAAATTGCCAGATGCCGGATGCCCCGACATGCGAACGAGCGTTGGGGTCGTAGGATGATTCGACGTGTGGAAGCGCCGCCAACGCGACAGGAACTCCCAGCGCTGTGAACTGCTCGTTGATAAAAGTCCGCCAGCGACCGGAGCGTGCGAGGCCGTCACGAAATCGATCGCGCAGACCTTGTTGAAATCGAATGCGCTTTGCGGCTGCAGCCAACGTGTCGTTGCTGACGTTGTCCGGCCAACGCGACAGCACTCTGGCTTCCTCGTCACTCAGCTTGTCGCGCTTGCCGGATGCGAGAACCCGCAGTACGGCTTGGAGCTTCTTGCGGCGCGCTTCGACGCGTCGCTGCCGCTCACGACGAGACAGCGTTGCGGGCACGTCGATGCGCTCGTACACGACGGCGAGATTGCGATTGTCGTGCAGCACGCCTTCGTCCGTCGAGTAGCGCGTAAAAATCGATATCCAGAAGCCGACATCCGGCTGTAGCTCGGGCGGCCGCGGGAACGGCTCGTCAGCGCTGGCCGCGGCGGCCATGAGCAGGATCAGCGGCAGCAAGAGGTGGCAAGTCCTTGTCTTTTGGACTATTTTAGGTTTCAATCGCAATCTCTTGATTAGTTCACAGAAAGCCGCGGTACTTTTCGGTATCGTTTATAAGAACAATGAGCCTATCAAATCCACAATCTGAATCCTCCCCCGGCGTTTGCCAATACCTGGTCTGCCTGCTGTTGCTGCTGCCCCTGGCGCCAGCCCTGGCGGGCGAAGCGGCGATCGAGCCGACGGATAACGGCACCGATGTCCTCCAGGATACGACCGTCGACACCGATTCGCGTTCCAGCGAAACGTCGGCGGCCGCGGAGGAACTGGTTGAAGCCGTTCCGGCTCATAATCATGCCGTGCCGCTCGCCGATGCGGTAACTACTGCGGAGGAAAGCCCGGCAGCACCGCTCCTGTTGCTCGGCACCGAGGTCATGCCGGGCACGGCGCACCGCTTATCCTGGTCCGCGACCGAATTATTCGAAGGCGTGCCGGTTTCGACACCGGTGCTGGTCGTCAACGGCTTGCATCCAGGTCCGACGCTCTGCCTGACCGCCGCCGTGCACGGCGACGAACTTAACGGCATCGAAATGGTCCGGCGCGTAATGCACGACATCGCACCCAAGAAACTTTCCGGCGCGGTGATCGGCGTACCGATCGTCAACGTGCAGGGGTTCCGCCGCGGCTCTCGATACCTGCCCGACCGGCGCGACCTGAATCGCTATTTCCCGGGCAATCCGAACGGCAGCGCGGCCGCGAGAATCGCCTATTCGCTTTTCAATGATGTAATTGCTCACTGCGATGCGCTTGTCGACGTGCATACAGGGTCGTTTGAGCGCGCCAATCTTCCGCAAATTCGAGCGGACCTGAGAAATCCCGATGTCGTTACACTGACGCAGGGATTCGGATCGATGGTTGTTCTGCACAGCAAGCCCACGGTCGGCACGTTGCGACACGCGGCGACGCTGGCGGGGATTCCCGCGGTAACGCTCGAAGCCGGCGGCCCATCGCAACTCGAGCTGGCCGAAGTAAAGCACGGCGTCAAGGGCCTGGAGACGCTGCTGACCACGCTCGGCATGGTCAAGAAAAGCCGCTTCTGGGGTGACCCGGAGCCGGTTTACTACAGATCGTCCTGGGTCCGCGCAAACAACGGCGGCATTCTGCTTGCCGACGTCAGTCTCGGCAGCACGGTTCGCAAAGGTGACCTGCTCGGCACGATTACCGATCCGATGAGCAACCAGCGCAGCGAACTCTTTTCGCCCTATTCGGGGCGCATCATCGGGCTGGCGCGCAACCAGGTCGTGATGCCCGGGTTTGCCGCTTTTCACGTCGGCATCCAGGCAGACGATGTCATCATGGAAGCCGAGGCAGCCGACGTCGCGGCCCAGAAACCCATCACCGGCGGTTACGTAGACGGAATGTCCGAGTAAACTGCGTTTCCAATGACAGGGGAACGCAAACGGCTATCCAGTTACTGGGGTCCGCGCTATTGGCACGTCTGGCTGGGCATGGCTTTATTGCGGCTTGTTTGCCTGCTGCCGCATCGAATGGCCCTCGCGACAGGACGTGTTCTTGGGCGCATCGTTCATCGCTTTGGCGAATCGCGCCGCGCCGTCGTTCGCCGCAACATCGAGCTGTGCTTCCCCGACCTGTCGCCCGACGAACGTGACGCGCTCGCTTACGAGCATTTCAAATCCCTTGGCATGATGCTTATAGAAATGGGGCTCGGACGCTGGGCCAGCGACCGGCACCTGCAGGCAATCACCAAACTCCACGGCATCGAGCATGTGCAAAATGCGCTGGCTTCGGGAAGGGGCGTGATCCTGCTCAGCGCGCACTTTACGACGCTGGAAATCATGGGTCGCGTACTGTCGCTGAACATTCCGCCGTTCGACGCCGTGTTCCGTCGGAACCGCAGCGAGTTCATGACCGAGCTGCAGCGTACGGGTCGCGAACGCTCGGCCGAAACAACCATCGAAAAACGTGATGTGAAGAGGGTGATTCGCAGCCTGCGCGACAATCGAGCCGTCTGGTATGCGCCGGACCAAAGCTATAACCGCAAAGGCTCCGCGGCAATACCGTTTTTCGGCGTACCCGCCATGCATACGACGGCAACGTCGACGCTTGCGCGCCTGGGCAATGCCGCCGTGATACCGTTTTTTCCGCGCAGACTCGACGATTCAACTTATGAAATGACTTTACTGCCGGCCTTTGAAAATTTTCCAGGCGACGATCCGGTGGTCGACACGAAACGGTATATAGAGGCCCTCGAACGGCACGTCCGATCCTGTCCGGAGCAGTACTTTTGGGTGCATCGCAAATTCAAGGACCTGCCCGATGGTTACCCCGACTACTACGCGGATCTCGACGCACTGAAGTAGCCTTGCAGCAGTTGTTCCCAGTTCTCGGCGCGGAAGTTCAGTCTCGGATCCAGCCCTACTACTTTGTAAAGCGACCGATGCAGGCGACTTAGTGTCGCCTGCTGCCAGGGACCGCGCGGCCGCAGCGACCCCTTGTCGAAGTCGAGCATCCACAGCAGGCCGGAGTCGTCGATCTGCAGGTTATAAGCGTTCATGTCTGCGTGGTAAACGCCGGCCTCATGAAACTCGTAGATCGACTCTCCTATCGAATGCCAAAATGCCCCATCAGGGTTGTTGTCGGCAATATACTGTGACAGGGGAATCACGCCCGGAATACGAACCGTAATAATGTCGCCCGTGTAAAAAGTTCCGCTGCGACAATAGCGGGCCGCCGCCGGCCTGGGAACGCGCAGATTGTTCGAGGTCAGCTTGTCGAGCAAACGCCATTCCATGAATGGTCGCGTCTTGTCCGCCCCGGAGAATACGTACCGGTCGCGAATGAGCTTGCCAATCAGGCCGCCGCGCAGGTAGTGGCGCAGTACGAACTGCCGCGGCACGTTGCCTACGTACATCGTGTTGCCACGGCCGCCCGATCGCAGGGGTCCGGTCAGTGCTTCTGCATGCGGCCAGCCACCCGGCATAAAGCGCTCCTCCGATATCTGGTTGATAATGGCCTTATCGTATAGGATGGCGCCGGTCGCGGTATTCTCGACGGTTTCGGTCAATCTCCCCGCCCTTTCGTGTCGACTTGTCTGATTTGATGATGCCTGAAATAGCTGCTCAATCGAAGCCGGAAGCGCTCTGCGTTCTGCGGCTCTCGGCGATCGGCGACACCTGCCATGCGCTTGCCGTGATCCGACGCCTTCAGGATAACTGGCCCGACGTGCCTGTTAGCTGGATTATCGGCAAGACCGAAGCATCGCTCATGTCCGACATCGCGGACATCGATTTCATCATCTTCGACAAGAGCAAAGGCTTGCGCGCGTATAAAGACGCCAGGGCGCAGCTTGCCGGCAAGCATTTTGACCTGGCGCTATGCATGCATGCGTCGATGCGCGCCAACCTCCTTTGCCGCGCGATTCCTGCGGCGACGCGCCTGGGGTTCGACAGAGCTCGCGCGCGCGACTTCCAGTGGCTGTTCACCGACCGGCGGATTCCGGCTGCCGAGCACGAGCATGCGCTCGAGGCGATGATGTCTTTCGCCACCGCGGCGGGCGCTGAATCTCGCGACTTGCGCTGGGATATCCCGCTTCCGGACGACGCCCGGGAGTTCGCAAGCCAGTACGTCGATGCAGACAAACCGCTGGTCGTTATCAGTCCCTGCAGCAGTCAGCGCAGCCGCAACTACCGCAACTGGAGCATCGACAACTACGCCGCAACCATCCGGCATCTGCAGCAGGAATATCGCTGTAGTGTCGTGCTAACGGGCGGCAATACCGTTCTCGAGCAACAGTACGGCGCTGCGCTCTCTGCCGACAGGGCCAGTCAGGCAATCAACCTCATGGGAAAAACATCGCTGAAAGAGCTTCTGGCCCTGATAAGTGCGGCCGATCTGGTGATTTGCCCGGACTCCGGACCTGCGCATATGGCGACGGCTGTGGACACGCCCGTAATCGGGCTGTATGCGACCTCCAACCCGGATCGGACCGGCCCCTACCTGTCGCGCGACCTGACGGTTAACCGCTACCCGGATGCCGCCCGCCAATACCTGGGAAAGCGTGTCGACGAACTCCGATGGGGACAGCGGGTGCGTCACGCCGATGCGATGGATTTGATCACAATCGACGACGTTAGCGGCAAGATTGACGAGTTTTTTGAGATATAGCCGAATAATGCGTACATTTTCGTCAATCTACGTATACTCGCACCAACACGAATACCCGGCCGCCACACGGTGAAACAAGCAACAAGAATCCCGCCGCCCGACGCCAACACTGATCCGGCCGCCGCCGCTTTCGCCCTCTATCCCGAGATAAAGGCAATGTTCAACGAATTAGCCAGGTTTCGGGACGAAATCCTGCCGTCCAAGTATTGGGAAGAACTGAACCGCAAGAACCTGCAGCAGCTGGCGGACAGCAAATACGACAATTTCAAGCGCACGCTGGCGCGGAATTACTTCACCTGGATCGTCAATCCACTGAACAAGCAGATTCGATTCCTGATGGGAGAAGCAGGCGTGTGGCAATCGATCGCCATAGTTGCGAGCGCTATTTGCTCTCCGCGCCACGATCTGATGAAGCGGCGTCATACTATTTACTACAATATGCTCACCAATCTGCTGTGGGCCTACGTCGAAAAAAACGATGCAAACGGGCTGCTTGATCGCCTGAGCGAGCCAAAGGAAGGCAATCCGCCGCAGGTTATGCGCAACGGACGCCTCATTTCCCAGGACCTCGCAAACTCACTCCTCGAGTATGAAGCAATATTGCATCCCGACCTTGATCAGCGAGAAGTCCGGACAATACTCGAGCTCGGTCCCGGCTACGGCCGAACCGCGTATGTTTTTCTTACGCTGCAGCCCGACTATCGTTACATACTTGTCGATATCCCGCCGGCCCTCTATGTTGCGCAGCGCTATCTCTCCAGCGTTTTTCCGGAGCGGAATATTTTTGAATTCCGCCCGTTCCATGACTTCGCCGCAGTCAGAAGCGAATTTGAAGATGCGGACGTAATGTTCCTGACGCCCAACCAGATCGAACTGCTTCCCGACAAGTCGGTTGATCTGTTCATCAATATTTCTTCCCTGCACGAAATGCGCATGGATCAGATTAGATATTATTTCCAGGAAATCGAACGCCTCACGCGCAAATACTTCTATTTCAAGCAGTGGCAGGAAACGACCGTTCCGTTTGAAAATGAGACAATCAAAGAGGCCGACTACCCGGTTGGTAAAGACTGGAGTCTTATTTATCGTCAGCAGTGCAAGGTGCAGTCGAAATTCTTCGAGGCCCTTTATGAGCTGCCTATCTAATTCGAGAGCGCCGGCAGGAGTTCCCGGTAAAGTTCGATCGTCTTGCGCGCCGTTTTTTCGACCGTAAAGTCCGTGCGAATTCGCTCCCGCGCCGCAGCGCTCATGCGGGCATGCAGCTCCCGGTCATTGTAAAGCTCGAGAATCCTGTCGGCGATGGGCTGCGGCTCTCCGGGCGGCACAACGAATCCGGATTTGCCCTCTTCTACAAGTTCCGGGCTACCCCCCGAGTCCGTGACTATCGGAACTGCACCGCCAATCATCGCCTCGATGATGCCGCGTGGCAGTCCTTCGCGGCGCAATGAAGGTAGTACCACAACATCACAATTAGCCAATATCCATGGCATTCGCTTCAGAAATCCGAACAGATGAATATTCCCGGCGTAGGTATTCTCGGCGGCGAGCTTCCTGTATTGACCATTGTCCATCTGGGTGCCGGCGAGCAGGAAGTGAATATTCAGTCCGGGCGGCAACCTGTCGATTGCCTCTAGCAGCACCGGAACGCCTTTACGCGGCACGCCACGCGCCGTACATGCAACGACAAACGTGTTATCCGGAATACCGAATTGATCCAGGTCCTCCGGCGGCCCCGCATACCAGTCCGGGTTATGGCCCTTGCGAATAGTGACCGGAACGTCGCGGCGCATGCGAATTCCGGGCATGCCAAGGTCAAGCAGGCTCTGCCGAATAGCTTCACAAACGCAAATGATTCGATCCAGGCGCGGATTTAGAAGATATAGCCACGACTGCGGACTCCAGTAAGTGATATTGCCGATAATGCCGCGATAAGCGACGAGCTTGACGTCCATGCCTATCGATGCCATTAAACCGTTCATCGTGGCGCGTTTATCGAGCATGTGCAGCACATCGTATTTCTTGCGCTTTAGTTCTGCGCGTATAAAGCGGATGCATGGCACGCTCAGCTTCCACTTGAGCACATACGGGATGGTCGGAACCCCGGCCTCCACGAGCGCATCGTAATTGAACGTTCCCGGCCAGGTCATGACCGTTATGTCGATTCCCATGCGGTGCATCTCGATGAAAGATCCCGTCTCAGCGGGATCGCTTTCGCCGTTGATGCAAAGTACACGAATGGGTCTGTCCATTCTCGGACTCTTCAGCGTTAGCGTAATTCGGATTTTGGCAGGTGCCGTTTTTTCTTGTCGAAGACGACGATCGAATCATAGAAAGCAATGCACGCAAGATTGGCAGCCAGGTAGCTCAGCTCCAGCTGTTTCACGGCTTCCGGGTGTCCGTGGCGGAAATGCGTTTCTTTACGATCGAAATACGGTTCATGCAGCATATCCACCATCTGCTTGGACAGGTCGATAAACGTATCCTCGCTGTCAACGTGCTTGAGCCAGTAGTTCGTGTGTACGTCTTCGACCATATAGCAACCGCCGTCCTTCAATGCAGGACGGAAGAGCGCGCCGAAGCTGATATTCTGATGGTGGGTCTTGTGGCTGCCGTCGTCGAGGATAATATCGAAAGGTCCGAATTCTTCGTTGACCTTGGCAAGAAACCCGGGATCGGCCTGGCTTCCAATCCTCACGAAGACGTTTCGGTCGGCCATCTCATGATCTTTACAGGTCCTGTCGATGTCGATACCGACAATCGTTGAATCAGGATGAAAATAGTCTTTCCACATGCGCAGTGATCCGCCGCGAAACACGCCGATCTCGAGCATCTTGATCGGGTGGTCTCGATACGGGCCAAAATGTTTCGTGTAGATTTCGAAATAGTGATGCCACTTGTGGACATTTGTGTCGGCAGAAAATATATCGAACAACGGATTCACCGGCGTTTCACTCGCCTGGAACACAGTGACTTTTTCCGTGAGTTCAGCAGGAAAGGCGTCCGAGGTTTCCAGCGACTTGTCGGACAGCAATGTCGGAGCTTTCGTGATCAGGAGCCCGAACTTGATGAGCAGTTTGTTGAGCAGTTTTCTCATGGCATTCCCGACGCGTCAGAACTGACAGGCTTGAAGTAACCGGAGTGAACGCAGCAAATCATGCCCGAAAGTTATCCAAAAATCAGTCGAATTGACGATCTTCGGGCTGTACCATTCTTTTCTGGCCAGTCATTGCCCAGGAGCAGGGAGCTGTAAATGCAAATACTGTTGACGGGTGGCTCGGGCCTTCTGGGAACTGAACTTCTGAAGCTGAGCACTAACGTGCTGGCCCCGAACCGCAATGAACTCGATATCCGCGACGCATCGGCTGTTGCAGCCTATGTCGCAAACGCTGCGCCGGGCGTGATTCTGCACGCCGCGGCGGTTACTAATAACAGGGAAATCGAAGTCGATCCGGCTGCAGCGCTCGAAGTAAATATAAAGGGCACGGCTAATGTCGCGCTCGCTTGTTTAGGCACGGACATTCGACTGGTGTACGTTTCGACGGACTATGTCTACAAAGGCGATCGCGGCAACTATGCGGAAACCGATGAGCTGCTGCCCTCAAACCTTTATGCGTGGACCAAATTGGCTGGCGAGGCTGCGGTGCGTGCTGTGCCCAATCACCTGATCATCAGAACCAGTTTTGGCGCATCGAAGTTCGACTATACGCAGGCGTTTGCGGACAAGTGGACGTCGAAAGACTATGTGGACCGTATCGCCCCAAAAATACTCAAAGCAGCGACCGGGGCGGTTAAGGGCGTGCTGAATATCGGTGGCCCACGCCGTACAATTTACGACTATGCCGTCGAACGGAATCAAGAGGTGACCAAGGTCAGGCTCAGCGGCTCATCGCTCGAGTCTCCCGTCGACACATCATTGAATCTCGACAAATGGGATTCACTCGATGACTAGCGACGGAGTCGTGCGTGAAATCAGCAGCTGTCGCGTATGCGGCGGTGACAGGCTGATGAAATACCTCGACCTCGGCATGATGCCGCTGGCCAACAATCTCGCCGCCTCGGCCGCCGAAGCCAGGGCCATGCAGCGGTATCCGATGCAGGTGCTTTATTGTCGTGACTGTTCCCTGTCGCAGCTTTCGGTCGTAATTGACCCCCGAATACTGTTTTCGAAGTACGCCTATCGATCATCGATCAACCAGGCCTATCTAGGTCACTGTCGAGAGATGGCAAGATCGGTCCGCGAATCGCTGGGTTTGCGGGAGGGCGACCTCGTTGTCGATATCGCCGGCAACGACGGAGCACTATTGTCGGTCTTCAAGGATGAGCTGGGCGTGCGAGTCGTCAACGTTGACCCGGCCGAGAACCTGGCGGAGATTGCCGAAGCGGCCGGAGTTCCCACTATCACCAGCTTCTGGGGCGCTGACGCCGCCGGGCAGATTGTTTCCGAATACGGCAGGCCGAAACTGATTACAGCCACGAACGTATTTGCACATGTAGACAATGTGCGAGATTTCGTCGCCGCAGCAAAGGAATGCCTTGATGATGATGGCGTACTGATGCTCGAATTTCCGTACGGGGTGGATTTTATCGAGCATCGCGAATTCGACACGATCTATTTCGAGCATCTGAGCTACGTGCTGCTCCGGCCAACGAAACGCCTCGCGGAAAATCTCGATATGCAGGTTTTCGACGTACAGAAGCAGGACATTCACGGTGGCAGCGTGCGGGTGTTCATCGGCAAAACGGGTGCACACGAAGTCCGCCCCTCGGTTGCCAGGTTCCTCACGAAGGAGAAAACGGAGGGATATCATGATGTTGCTGTTTACGAGAACTGGAAAAACGAAATCAAGCTACTGATTGACGATCTGGTGAAGCAGATTTCAAGTCTCAAGAAGGATGGCTCGAGCATCGCCGGCTTCGCTGCTTCCGCCAAGGGCAACACGCTGCTCAACGCCTGCCGGTTCGATACGTCGACAATCGACTATATCGTCGATGATACGCCGGAAAAGGTCGGCAGATTCTCGCCGGGCACCGGCATTCCGATTGTCGACAGGTCAGTATTCTTCGCTGATCCGCCGGACTACCTCGTAATTCTCGCCTGGAATTTTGCCGATGAAATAATCTCAAGCACCTCGGACTACGGCGACGGCGGCGGCAAGTATATTATTCCGATACCCGCATTTAGAATTGTCGGAACTGGAGAAGCGAGTGCATCGCGCAGTAACTAAAGGCATCATTCTTGCGGGCGGCACCGGCTCGAGACTTCATCCACTGACTTTGTCAGTGAGCAAGCAGCTGATGCCCATCTACGACAAGCCGATGATCTACTATCCATTGTCAACACTGATGATGGCCGGTATTCAGGAAATCCTTGTCATTACGACGCCGCAAGATCAAAGCGCGTTTTCGAAACTGCTCGGTGACGGCAGCCAGTGGGGTGTTTCGATCACCTATGCCGTTCAGCCGGAACCCGGTGGCCTCGCGCAGGCGTTCATAATCGGCGCGGATTTCATCGGGCAGGACTCTGTTGCCCTCGTTCTCGGTGACAATATTTTCTATGGTCATGGCCTGCGGCGACAGCTGCAGAGGGTAGCCCGGGAGTCCACTGGTGCAACCGTGTTCGCCTATCACGTGAAGGATCCGGAGCGCTATGGTGTTGTCCAATTCGACAAGAACGGCAAAGTGCTGGATGTGGAGGAGAAACCGGCAGATCCCAAATCGAATTACGCGGTTACGGGGCTGTATTTCTACGATGCTCGCGTCGTCGAGATCGCAAAGAACCTGAAGCCGTCAGCACGCGGCGAGCTGGAAATCACGGACATCAATCGCTGGTATCTTGCCGATGACTCACTGCACGTTGAACTGATGGGCAGGGGCGCGGCCTGGCTGGATACCGGTACGCACGAATCCCTGCTGGAGGCCGCGCAGTTCGTACAGATCATCGAGCAGCGCCAGGGACTGAAGATCTGTTGCCCGGAAGAGATTGCTTACAATAATGGCTTCATCGATGCCGATCAGCTCAGGTTGCTGGCACGCCGCCTCGGCAAGAACGGCTACGGCGACTACCTGATTGAAGTGCTGACGGACCCGACCCTGCGATGAAATTCACGCCAACGCGGATTCCCGACGTGATTGTTGTCGACCCCGATGTCCACGAGGACAGTCGCGGATTTTTTATGGAAACATGGCACGCAAGGACTTTTGATGAAGCAGGCATCAGCGCCCGGTTTGTGCAGGACAACTACACCAAGTCTTCGAGAGGAACCCTTCGCGGCCTCCATTACCAGGTAGAACGGCCTCAGGGGAAACTGATTCGGGTCGTTGTCGGCGAGGCATTCGATGTTGCGGTGGATCTGAGACGGTCATCTCCCACTTTCGGCCAATGGGTCGGTGAGACCTTGTCGGCGGCGAACAAGCGCTCGATATGGATTCCGCCCGGCTTTGCGCACGGGTTTATCGTCACCGGGGATTCCGCGGAGATCGTTTATCGCTGCACCGACTATTATTCGCGGCGGCACGAGCGCACGCTTCGATGGGATGACAAGGATGTCGCCATTGACTGGCCGATGCCGGATTTCGAGCAGCCCGGGCTATCCGCCAAAGATGCTGCCGGTACCCTGCTAAAGGATGCGGAAGTTTATGCGTAGCCTGATCGTGACGGGTGGCGCCGGCTTCATTGGCGCAAATTTCGTTCACTACTGGAGTAATCGTTACCCCGAGGATCGGATCGTTGTGCTGGACGCACTCACTTATGCGGGCAACCAGGCGAGTCTCGAATCCGTGCAGGATCGGCCGAATTTTCGGTTCGTCCATGGAAACATACTCGATCGAACGCTGATCGCTAAACTGATGCGGGAGGAGAGTACGGATACCATCGTCCATTTCGCCGCGGAATCGCACGTCGACAGGTCTATTCACGAACCGGACGCATTCATTCAGACAAATGTCATTGGCACCCACAACCTGCTCATGGCCGCGCGCGAACTGTGGCTGGACAGTGATGACGCGCCCGCAACGCATCGCTTCCACCACGTTTCAACGGACGAAGTCTATGGATCACTCGGCGTGGACGACCCGGCGTTCACCGAACAAACGCCGTACGCACCGAATTCACCGTATGCCGCAAGCAAAGCGTCTTCGGATCATCTGGTCCGCGCCTACCACCACACGTATGGACTCGAGGTTACCACCAGCAACTGCTCCAACAACTACGGGCCGTACCAGTTTCCCGAAAAGCTGATTCCCCTCATGATCGTCAATGCGCTGACAGGACAGCCATTGCCCGTCTACGGGGACGGCTCCAACATTCGGGACTGGCTGTATGTCGAGGATCATTGTCGCGGCATCGACCTGGTCATCGGCAAAGGCAAATTGGGCGCCACCTACAATATTGGCGGTAACAACGAACGGCGAAACATCGATATCGTGAGGCAGGTATGCGCCGGTCTTGACCGGATATTTGCGGAGAATGAGAAACTCTCAGATCGGTTTCCGGACGCGCCGGCGGCCAGCGGCCGGAAAACGGAGTCGCTGATTACTTTCGTCAAGGATCGCCCGGGACACGACTGGCGCTACGCGATCGACGCGACTCTGGCGACCGAAGAACTTGGCTATGCTCCGCGGCAGAGTTTTGAAACAGGCATCCGGCTAACGCTGAACTGGATGCTGGAAAACGAGCACTGGTGGCGCGCCGTAATGGACGGCAGCTACCGCGAATGGATCAGCAAGAACTACTCGGACAACGCCTGATTGGCGATCGCTCTCGGGCTTAGCCAGGAGCCGCTTCGCAAAACGCCGAGATAATACCGCAACAAACTTGTAAACATTCGGCCGCGTACTCTGAGTGCCGGCACCTGGCGCAGCGTAAGCAAATCCAGAAGCCACGCGATCGCCAATACCGGTAGCCGCAGCAAAATGATCAGCGTATGGGTCAGACAGTTCTCCAGGCCGGCCGTGTGTCTGCTCGTGTAAACGTGTTTCGAGATGATGACCTCGAGCTTGGTCATCGACTTCACGGCGACGTTGAGGCGACTGGATCCTCCATGAGCGTGAATGACCTCAACTTCAGGTATGTACGCGACCTTCAGACCCTTGTCGTGCGCCTTGCGGCACAGGTCGGCGTCTTCGACGTACATCCAGTAGTCTTCCGCCCAGCCGCCAATGGCATCGAAGTCGGCGCGATCGATCAGGAGGACCGAGCCGGTGACCCAGTCGCAGTACGTTATTTGCTGGTAGTCGGCGCGTGGATCCGGGAACCGGAAAGGCATCAGCAGCCGCAGTAGGGATTTCAGGGTCTTGCTCTGATTCAACAGGCCAGGAAAGTCATCGAACACCTTTTGTGGCTTGCCGCTACTCGACACCTGTTTCGGAGCGACGATACCGATATCGTGCTGCTCCTTGATGTCGATAAGCGCCTGGATGCTCTCGCATGACGCGACTACGTCGGGGTTCATGAACAGCAGCCGATCCCCTGTAGCCCTTGCGACACCAATATTGCAGCCTGCTCCAAACCCGCTGTTGTCCCGATTGGCGATGAATGTCGCCCACGGAAATCGTGCCGAGAATAGGTCGAAAGTCTCAGCCACCGATTCGTTGTCGACAACAATGATTTCCCAATCGTCAGGAAAAGCTTTTTGTAGTTCGACGAGGGCAGATTCGAGGTGGTTCCAGGAGCGATAGTTGACCGTGACGATCGATAATTTCATCCCCCGGGGTGCCCTTTGAGCCGTGTCGCTAGCGGGAGCCAAGCTGGTCCAGGTAGTCCTTCACGCCGGTTTCGACTGGCCGGAATTCTACGTCACAACCGCTTTCACGCAGCTGCGTCAGATCTGCCTGTGTGAAGCTCTGGTAAGCGCCTTTCAGGTGATCCGGGAAAGGTATATATCGAATCTTGCCCTTACCGTGCCACTGGACCACAGCATTCGCAATGTCGTTAAACGTCTGTGCCCGTCCGGTGCCGGCATTAAATATGCCGGAGATTTCGGGGTGGTCGAGAAACCAGAGATTTACGTTGCACACGTCGTCAACATAAACGAAATCCCGCAGTTGCTCGCCATCTGCATAACCGTCCGACCCGGAAAACAGCCGCGCTTCGCCGTCTTCCAGAACCTGGTTATTGAAATGAAATGCAACGCTCGCCATCGCTCCCTTGTGCTGTTCGTGGGGGCCATAAACATTGAAGTAACGCAGGCCGACCACCTGGCTGTCCGGGCTGGCCGCCACGCGCCGCACATAACGGTCGAACTGCAGCTTCGAATAGCCGTAGACGTTAAGCGGATTTTCGAAAAGCGGGTCTTCGACAAATGTCGCCGATCCGCCGTAAACGGCGGCTGATGATGCGTAAATAAACGGCGTGCCGTGTTGAAGACAATGGTGCATCAGGCGCTGCGAATACGTGTAGTTGTTCTTCATCATGTAGCGGCCGTTCCACTCGGTGGTTTCGGAACAGGCCCCTTCGTGAAAAACAGCCCTGATATCGGCAGAGAATGCCGTGTCCGACGCCAGCCGTTCCAGGAAATCGTCTTTGTCCAGGTAATCGGCGATAGGCTGATCCGAGATGTTCACGAACTTGTGGCCGTCTTCCAGGTTGTCGACGACAATGACATCGTCGTGACCGCGATCGATGAGCGCGCGAACCAGGTTACTTCCGATAAAACCGGCTCCGCCGGTGACTATATGCATGTTGATACTTTCCAGCCCGATCCCGACGGTCAGCGACTATTCGTTGCCATCCGTCATGTGGTACTGCGCCCCACAATACGGGCACTTGGCCTCGCCCGTTGCTTCGATCGGCAAAAAGACCTTGGGATGGGAGTTCCAGAGGTACATTCCCGGCATGGGACAACTGAGCGGCAGATCTTTGGGGCGAACCCCGTAATTGTGCTGTGCGTTCGCCGGAATCAGGTTCTGGTCGACGGTTCCTGCTTTGACTGCCACGGGCATCCTCGTTTCAAAAGAAGCAACGAACTATGAATTATAGGCGCTGTAAGCCGCCACGGCCATGCTCAGTCCAGCAACCGGCCCCAGGTGCTCGCAACGAATTCACGCTCTTCGAGAAACTCCGAGGCATCCGCCAGCGGCGGCTGATCATCAAGAACCAGGTGATGCTGCCGCAGGCGATAGCTGCGATAGCAGTCCTGAAGCCTGTCGCCCACGGCCGGTTCGAGACACTCCGCCGCGACCAGCGCGTCGATCTGACGAATATTGTCAGAGTACACGATGACATCGGGATGCGATCCCGCTTGGCTGAGCACGAGGTACTGAATCAGGAACTCGATGTCGCCGATACCGCCCGGACCGTTTTTAAGATCGAAAAGTTGGGCATCACTGCGGTCGAGTTCTTTGCGCATTCGCTGGCGCATCGAAATGACATCGTCGCGAAGCGTCTCACGCTTGACACGTTTTATCAGCGTGTCCCGGCGAATTCGTTCGAATTCCTTCGCCACGGCCTTGCTGCCTGCAACCGCGCGTGCGCGCAGCAGCGCCTGGTGTTCCCACGTCCATGCATTGTCCTCCTGGTAACGCTCGAAAGCATCGGTACTGGTTACCAGCAGGCCCTTTTGACCATCGGGACGCAAGCGGGTGTCAATCTTGTACAGTTCCCCCGAGCCCGTCTGCGTCGTCAGGAACAGCACGAGGCGCTTAATGAGCCGGGCAAAGAACATCGTATTATCCAGCGGCTTTTCGCCGTTCGTGACCTGGGACTCACCGTGGGAATCGTGCAGGAACACGATGTCGAGATCGGAACCATAGGATAGCTCGAGGCCGCCCAGCTTGCCGTAGCCGATGATGCCCAGGCCCGCTTCATGCGTAACGCCATCAATGACATAGCACGGCACGCCGTGGCGGGCAGTAAGATCATTCCATGCCACGTGCAGCGCCCCGTCGAGCACGGTTTCTGCAAGCCAGGTCAATCCATCGCTGACTTTCATGATCGGCAGGCCACCGTGAAAATCCGCGACCGCAATCCGGAACATCGCCGCGCGCTGGAACTGAACAATCGTATGCATGTGCGCTTCACTGTCAGTATCCGTTATGGTCACGAGTCGCTGCGCGAGTTCTGCTGAGAGATCCGGCTTCGTGACACCGGCAGAGTACATTCGTGGATCGAGCAGCTCGTCAAGAAGCACCGGGGACAGCGCGATCTGATCGGCGATGTACTGGCTGCGCGAGCACAGATCAACAAGGCGATTCATTGCCGAAGGATTCTCATTAAGCAAGGCGAGGTAGGCACTCCGCCGAAGAATGCGCTCGACGACGTTCAGCGTGCGCGTCAGGGCAGACACCGGGGAACCCGTTTCCATCGAATTGATGATGAGGTCCGGCATGAATCTTCGCAGCCGATCCGCGGAAATCGAGTCGATCTGCCGCGTCGATGCGGCGTTGGCGAAGGATACGAGAATGGCCGCCATATCCGCCGCGCTTTCCACGTTCGCGGCCGACAACAACGTGCACCAACTCTCTTCAGTGGCATCGTTCTCCCACGCACGCACCAGCTTTTCGCGCAAGGGTTTGGCGTCGCTCGGGTCCCGGAGCGCGACGCGCTCGAATTCTTCCGAAATCACACGACGGTGCATCTCGAGGTCTGCGCGCAGGGCGGGCCAGTCGGCATAACCCATCGCAAGGCACAGTCGTGTCTGATCGGCCGCGTGGCGCGGTAGGTCGTGAGTCTGACGATCACGAATGGCCTGGATGAAGTTCTCCAGGCGTCGCAGGAACCGGTACGCCTGCCGAAGACTCCGCGCGCCGTCCGCCGACAGCCCGCGACTGCCCACCAGTTTCGGCAAGATTTCCTGGAATCGTCGGCCCTGCAGGGCAACTTCGCTGCCACCGCGAACCAGCTGAAACGACTGCACGATAAATTCGGCTTCCCGAATGCCACCAGGACCCAGTTTGACGTTGTCCTTGAGCTCGCGACGCTTGACTTCGGCCGCGATCATCGCGTGCATTTCGCGCAGCGATTCGAAGACACCGTAATCGAGGTAGCGGCGGTATACAAACGGTGTAATCAGGTTGCTGTCCAGTTCATTTCGCGCGTCCGGTCCGGGATCGGGTCCGACGACGCGCGCTTTTATGTACGCATAGCGTTCCCAGTCACGTCCGTGCTGCATGAGATACGACTCGAGGGCTGAAAAACTGACGACAGGCGGGCCACTTTCTCCAAACGGCCGCAGCCTGGTATCGATACGGAAAACGAAACCGTCGACGGTGACTTCGTCAATCAGCGAGATCAAGAGCCGGGATAATCGTCCGAAGTATTCCTGTGCGCTGACGGTCCGGGCGCCGTCCGTTTCGCCGTTTTCGGTAAACAGGAATATCAGGTCGATGTCCGATGAAAAGTTGAGCTCGCGGCCGCCCAGCTTGCCCATTCCCAGGATAACCAGCGGTACCGTCTTCCCCGCAGCGTCACGCACTTGTCCGTAACGCGGCTCGAGCGTGCGGATCGCATAACGAGTCGCCGCATCGAGCGTCGAGTCCGCCAGGTCCGAGAGTTGCTCGAGCGTTTCGTCGAGATCGGCGAGACCGAATATTTCACGCCAGAGAATGCGCAACAGGACACGATTCCGGATTCGGCGCAGTTCGGATTTGACCGCGTCAACGGCGGCATCCCCGTCGGCCAAAGCAGAGAGAAGCCTGGCGTCAAGGTCTGTGCGCCGGCTGAACGAAGCCACGCTGCCTGTAAACCACCTCCAGTCCTGCAGCACGACATTGGCGCCAAATTCACTGCAGGCGACGAGCCGGACCAGTGGCTCGACCTGTTCGGCCTGCAGCTCCGGCAGGCCGCGTTTTTCATTCAGCCGCTCAAACCACCGTGTTACCGGAGACTGCAATTCCTGCGGCAGCGCGGCCGTGGCTTTGGCAACCCGATTTTCCACACTGCCTCCCATGCCAGGACACTACCAGTCTATCGAAAAAACGGCGAGACTCCGGCACTATTGATTTCGTGGCGCAAAAACACCTCCTCATCGTTTATCACTCGCAATCCGGAACGACGACGCGCATGGCCGATGCTGTCATTCACGGCGCGAAGCAGGCAAACATCGACGGCGTAGACGTGAGAGCGAAAACGGCACTTGATGCCGACGCCGGGGACCTGCTGTGGGCAGACGCATTTATTCTGGGTACACCTGAAAACTTCGGTTACATGAGTGGCGGGATGAAGTATTTCCTCGATCGCGTCTATTATCCCTGCGAGGGAAAACTGAATGGTCGCCCCTGGGCGCTTTTTGTCCGGGCGGGCAACGATGGGACAGGGGCGATTTCCAGCGTCCGTCGCATTCTCACCGGGCTCGCCGTCAAGGAAGTTCAGGAGCCGCTGCTCATCAAAGGTGATTTCGACGAGTCCAGGCTGGCAGACTGTGAGGAACTCGGATCGACGATGGCTGCCGGACTCGAGGCCGGCGTGTTCTAGCCGCTCAGGATACTGACTCTTGCGCCGTATCCGCGAGACCCGACAACATGGCTTTGAACGACAGCGGCTTGCCGTAAATATGTCCCTGGGCAAAATCGACGCCCAACTTGCTTAGCAGCTGGCGCGAGAGATCTGATTCGACGTACTCAGCCACTGTCTTGAGTTCCATGACTTTCGCCACCTGCGTAATAGCCGCGACCATCGATTCCGATATCCGGTTTTCCGTAATGTCGCGAATAAAGCTCCCGTCAATTTTGAGTATGTCGACATTGAAGTTCTTGAGGTAGGCAAATGAACTAAGGCCGGCACCAAAGTCGTCGAGCGATATCGTGCAGCCAAATTTCTTGAGCTCGTCGATAAAAAGTTGTGCTTTGGCAAGATTGGAGACCGCAGCCGACTCGGTGATCTCGAAACACAGCACCTCCGGCGGCAGTCCGCTTATCCGGATTTCTTCTTCGACAAACTCAAGAATATCGTCGTCGCCCAGCGACTGCCCGGACAAATTGATCGAGACGACAGCACCACTTGCGATAACAGACTCCTTGATCTCGCTCAGCCTCGCAAGCGCGGTCGATACGACCCATCGGTCGACCTGCGGCACAATATGGTAGCGCTCGGCTGCAGAGAAAAGCGCTTTTGTCGCCACGCGATTGCCGTCCGAATCGACCATGCGCAGCAACAGCTCGAAGCGCGGCCCGGTTGACAAACCGTGCAGACTGACGATCGGCTGTGCTCGCAATTCGAAGCCTTCGCCGTCCAACGCCTTCTGGATCTCGGCAATCAACTGCATATCGTCATAGCGTCGGATAATGCTCTGGTTTCCCGCATCGAAAATCTCGACGCGATCACGTCCATGGTCTTTCGCTGATTCGCAGGCCATGCGTGCTGTCGTAAGCGCGCTGCCATCATCACCGTTGCTGCGAGTGAATTCGGCGATGCCGATACTCATTGTGACCTGCAGGGATTTGTCTCCCTCCAGGTATCGCAATGCAGAACGTTTCTCGCGCACCACGTTAGCAAGCTGGATCGCTGCTTCCGTATCGGCATGCGTTAGCAATATGCAGAATTCATCGCCCGTCAGGCGTGAAAGCACCGCACTATTCGGGAGGTCTTCCTCGAGGAGGCGGGCGAATTGCATGATCACTTCATCGCCGGCCTTACGACTGAAATTGTCGTTGACCAGCTGCAGATTGTCGAGATCGAAATATATTAGTTGATGCGTATCCGTCTCTGAATCCAGCGCTTTCCAGGATTCATGCAGCTGTGCCTCAAACCCGGCACGGTTCATGAGACCCGTCATTGAATCGAAAGAGCGCTCGATGACGTACTCGACCTTGCGAATAATATGCGACATGAAACGCCGATCGCTGTTCGAGAATTGTCTTTTGTCGACACGACCAAGCTGGGCGAATACGCCCTCGACATTACCATGTTTGTCCAGCAGCGGACTCAGCAACGTTTGGTATCCCTGCTCGGCCTCTTCCGTCGAACCTTCGATCGCGGGAATCTCGAAAATTGAAGGTTGTCGCTGTCCATCCAGCTTTGGCAACAGCTGATCAATCAGGTACCGATCCAGCATCTTGCGGTTAACGTTTTTCCAGCTCGCGTGCGTCGCACTGATCCGGATCCGCTTCGACGGAATCAGCAATACACTGTAGTTGATACCGAGGTAGCGCCCGCTCTGCCCGACGAGCTGTGCCAGGTGAGAGTGGCGTCGGGATGCGCCGTGGATTTTCTCGTCGACCTCGTAGACGAGCTTAAGCTCTTTCTCGATCTCCTGCACATGCGCCCTTGTTGCCGCCAGTTCTTTGCCGAGGCCCAGCGTTTCTCCAATGAGCTCTACCGCTGGTTCGAGGATGTTGCCGAGCAGGGTCGGATTGAAGGACGCGGATTTGCCGACGTTCTTCGAAAACAACGAGACCAGGATACCGATAACCTGGCTTTCGTCATCGTAAACCGGCAGAACCAGCACCGTCCGTGCGGAAGGCAACGTTCTCTTCAGTATCTCGTCGCCGTTTTTCAGGTCAGCGATGACCTCGTCCGGAAGCTCTGCGACAAAGTTGTCGACCTCGAAATCGTCAGCGTTTTCACTGCTCCAGACGCAATCACGATCAAGATCGTAAAAACAAAAAAGTTGCGCCCGGGGCACGAGTGCGTGCAACAGGGTGGTCGCTTTGCCGACACTCGTCCTTGTTTCCCGGCTACGCAATTCTGCAGACATGGGCGTCCTGATCCACGGTCAACGGTTTTCAGTGGCCCAGAATGCCTGTGACAGCGCCAGAACGCTGTGACTCAAGTCTCAGCAGTCGCAGTATTTCCACCGTAATTCAGCGAATTACGCACGCTTTTGACCCGATTGGCATAATTCTCAGGGATGCGGGCGTTGCCCCGACTTCCTTACTGCGCAGCCAACCAGTCGTCGTCCGAACCTTCGTTGACGCCCTCGAACAACGGCGTGCTCAGATACCGCTCCCCGGTGTCCGGCAACATGGCCAGAATCACGGAACCTTCAGGCGCTTTCCTGGCGACCGAGAGTGCCGCCGCAAGCGTGCCACCGGCGGAAATGCCGGTGAATATGCCTTCTTTGGCGGCGAGTTCCCTTGATACCGCGATTGACTCGTCGTCGGTTACCGGGACCAGCTCGTCGAACACCTCGCGATTCAAAACCTCAGGAATGAAGTCGGGCGTCCAGCCCTGAATCTTGTGCGGGCTCCATTCCTTGCCGGCGAGCAAGGACGCACCGGCCGGCTCCGTCGCAACGATGGTAACGCCGGGCCTGGCCACTTTGAGCACCTCACCGACGCCTGTCATCGTGCCACCGGTGCCGTATCCTGTTACCCAGTAGTCGAGTCGCCTGCCGGCAAAGTCGCGCAGGATTTCGGGGCCCGTCGTCTGGCGGTGAAACTCGGGGTTGGCCGGGTTTTCGAACTGTCGTGCGAGAAACCAGCCGTGCTTCTCCGCAAGCTCTTCGGCCTTCTTGACCATACCGCTGCCACGCTCCGCAGCCGGCGTCAGTATTACTTTTGCACCAAGCCCGCGCATGATCTTGCGCCGTTCCACCGAAAAAGAGTCGGCCATCGTCGCAACGAACGGGTGACCTTTGGCCGCACACACCATGGCCAGTGCGATGCCCGTGTTGCCCGAGGTTGCCTCAACGACGGTCTGGCCGGGTTTCAAAGTACCGCGGACTTCAGCGTCATTGACTATCGCGAATGCAAGGCGATCCTTTACCGAGGCCATCGGATTGAATGACTCGACCTTGACATACATCTCCACATGATCCGGGCCCATGCGATTGAGGCGGACTACGGGCGTGTTGCCAATCGTCTCCAGGATGTTGTTATAGATCATCTTGTGTCCTTGATTTTGCGATCGTATTACTGTGTTTAGCACAAATTAGGCAGGATTGCGTGCCCGCCATACCCGGGAAATTGTCTTATACTCGAATGTAGCTGTTATTCGCCGACGGCAGACGCGGATTTCCGGAAACAATGGTCCGGGCGCAGTCGCAAAGCCGGACATGGCGCAACGACCTGACACATGAAACTTCAACAATTGAAATACCTGCTCGCAATTGCCGATAACGGATTGAATATCACGGCAGCAGCTGAGCGACTTTACACGTCGCAGCCCGGTGTTAGTAAACAGCTTAAGCTGCTTGAGCAAGAACTCGGGCTGCAGCTGTTTACGCGCAAGGGGAAAAGCCTGGATGGTGTGACAGCAGCGGGTCAGCAGATTATCGACCGCGCCCGCATAATCATGCAGGAAGTTGACAACATCCGCAGTCTTGCCTCCGACTTCTACGAGGAAGAAGAAGGTTCGCTGTCGATAGCAACCACTCACACTCAGGCACGCTATGTGTTACCGGAGATCATCCGCGAATTCCGCGAACGCTTTCCAAAAGTCGGGCTGAACCTGCATCAGGGCACGTCGGAACAGATTGCCGACATGGTGGCGGCAAACGATATCGACTTCGCCATCGCTACTGGATCAAGAGATCTGTTCTCTGAACTGATGCTGCTGCCTGGCTATCGTTGGGATCGTTCGATTATCGTGCCGAAGGAGCACGAGTTAACGAAACTTGATCGAAAGCTCACGCTGCATGATCTGGCGCAATATCCGCTGGTTACCTATGTGTTCAGCTTCGGCGGTCAGTCATCCTTGAAGCGCGCTTTTGCAGAAAAGGGGCTCGAACCGGATGTTGTTTTCACGGCTCGTGATGCGGACGTCATCAAGACCTACGTTCGCATGGGGCTGGGCGTGGGAATAGTAGCGAGCATGGCAGCGGATTGTGCCGACAAGAAAGACCTGGTCGCCATCGATGCTGAAGGCCTGTTTCCACGCAGTACGACCTGGATCGGCTACCGGAGAGACTCGGTGCTGCGCCGCTACATGATCGAATTCATACAGTTGTTTGCACCGCACGTAACGTCGAAACATATCGAGCAAATACGGCGAGCCACCTCTCAGCACGAGGTAGACGAGCTATTCGAAGATGTCGAGCTCCCTGTTCGAAGCGGCTGCGCCGACGGGATAATCGAAGCGGCATGAGCGGCATGACTGCGCCGGCACGACCAGCTCAGTAAATGCGAATCCCGCCGTGTCGTTTGCGACTACTGTAGTCGACCCACCACAGGCCCAAAAGAAAACCGCCAACCAGGCAGACCCCGATAGCCGCTGCGACCCAGCTCAGCGGCAGGCTGCCTTTGTATCGTCTCTTCAGAACCTCGATGCTGGCGTTTTCATCCTTAAGGTCCGCAATTTCGGTTTCAGCGCCGTCGAGCTTCGACGTGAGTTCGGCCGCCTGCTCCTCCAGCCTCTTTATCGCTGCAGCGGGAGCAGCAAAGGACCGCTTTGTTTCCTCGAGCTCGGCCCGCAGCGCATCTCGCACGGCAATTGTCTCCGCAACAATCAGCTTGGCCGGCTTGTCGGCTACGAGATAGGCCGCTTTGACGTAGCCGCGGGCGCCGTCGGGAAGCTGGACGTTGGCGTAGTTCCGGTCCCGGGAAATAATTTCGAGCGCCTGCCCGCTTTCGAGCATGCGAAACGCACGGTCACTCGTGTCGGGCGCCTGGTGCAGACCCAGCCGCAGGTTATCTGTGATATACGCCGTCTCGGCGGCCGCAACCATGGGCAGTAATGCGAAGACCCCAATAACCAGACGCATCGTCATTCTCCTTTGCTCGCGGCGAGTGTACTACATGACATACGAATTACGACCTCGACTATTGCTCGTAAAGCCATCGCAACAGGGCTTCCTGGACTTCCTCGCCCGGCCCGCGGTGAATGTCCTTGTAGTTCTGCATTGCCACGACGGCCAGGCGACGGCCCGATCTCGACTGCAAATAGCCGGCTAAAGCACTGACGTCATCCAGTGATCCGGTCTTGAGGTGCGCTTTGCCAATCAGTTCGGTGCCGCGAAATCGACGCGATAGCGTGCCGTCGAGTCCGGAAATTGACATTGAGGCAAGATATTCAGGCATGTAGGGCTGCCGCCACGCGAACCGCAACAAGGAACCCATCTCCGCCGCGGTAATGCGCGAGTTCCTCGACAGGCCCGCGCCGTTATCGATCGCGAGTTGGCCGGATTCCAGTTCGTTTTCGGCCAGCCAGTTAGCGATTACCATCCGACCGACCTCTTCGGTACCCGGCTCCCCGGCGACTTCGGCCGACAGGGTGTAGAGCAGCTGGCGGGCCATTACATTGTTGCTGTGCTTGTTGACGCGGGCGATCATCTCGCTCAGCGGCGGTGACTCGAACGACACGATTGGCTCGGCGTCGGGATCAGCCAGCGCATTTTTCCAGCCGCCGTTGAATTCGCCGCCGGATTCGCGCCATAACAACTGAAACAAGCCGTAGACAAATTCGTTGTGCGACAGAGCGGCCCGATCCATGGCATAGCGCTTGCACCTGTCCGGGAAACTGCCGGAAAATGTCACTTCATCGGAGCGTTCGTTGGTGCTAATGGTGATGCCGCGCTGATAGCCGCGACAACGGCCTGGGCTAAGGCTCAGGTCATTCCGAACGCGCAGGTTTTCGAGCGCCGGGTCCAGCCGGACCGTGACCGCTTCTGACTGATGATCGGGCTCGAACCAGTAGCGAACGACTTTGAAATTCATCAGGAGCGCGTTCGGAGCAACATTGTACGCCCGCAACGGCTGTCTATCGAAGGCAGCGGGATCGTAATCGCCGATTTCGAAAAAGCTATCGTCGATAAGCAGGTCGCCGTCAATCTCGCGTATTCCGGCAAGGCGAATGTTGCGCAACAGCTGCCAGACACGCTCCGTGACCAGGAACGGATCTCCGTAACCTTTGATCAGCAGGTCACCGTCGAGCCGATCGCCGTGCATTTCACCATTCGCGTATACCTCTGTCTTCCAGCGGTATGCGGGGCCAAGAACGTCAAGCGAGACCAGCGTCGTCAGCAGCTTGATCGTCGAAGCAGGATTCCTGCGTGCACCCTCACGCCATCGCAATACGGTTTCGCCCGTATCGACGTCTTCGACATAAATACTGAGCGAATCCTCGGGTATCTGGCGAAGGTTCAGTACGCTCTGCACGCGCAGCGGCAGTTTGCCTTCGCTGGCGGATGCGGCCGTGGCCATAAACAGACAAAACAGCAGGATTGAAAAGGTTGATTTCATGGCTTTATGAGCTTGATTGAAATTCAATTGGCATTGTCAGGTTCCAGTGTAGGCAGGTGCCGCGCAAGTGTGCGGCTGGCTGCGCGGTGTATTACCCAGGTCAGCACGACGATCGCGGCGATTCCGGCCGCTGCGATCCAGTAACCGAGGCCTTGTGGCGTCGCATCGCCGGACAGGATTTGACCGACGTCCCGGGCCAGAGTGCCAAGGTAAACATACAGTGCAACGGCTGGCAGCATTCCCACTGTTGTTGCGACGAAATGTGTACGTGATCTGACGGAAGTAATCCCGTACGCGTAATTAAGTACGTTAAAGGGGATGATCAATGACAGGCGGGTCAGCACAACGATCAGGAACGCCTCTTCCCGCAGTCCTTTTTCAATCGCCTCGAGTCGCTTGTTACCTGCGACTTTTTGTTCAACCCATCGCCGGGCTCCTCTCCTGCCCGTCAAAAACGCCCCCTGCGCGCCAAACGCGATACCGGCGCCTGCGTACAAAAAGCCCGGCGCCACGCCAAACAGAAATCCGGCGATCATCATCGAGACGGAGCCCGGTAGAAACAGGATCGTCGCCACGGCGACGCATGCAACGTAAGTAATCGGACCGGCTACCGGGTGTCTATCAGACCAGTCCCCGATCGCGACAATCCACTCAGCAAACGGCAGCGCGTAGAGGGAAAAGGCGAGCGCCAGAAATACAGCTGCCAGCAGGACTCTATTAATGACCAGTTTGTTCAAGATCCTGATGTCCCCATCCCTATGCAGACGGCCGCTTGATTTTGTAGGTCCGCACGCGGTCGGCAAGCGTGGTCGGTCGGACGCCAAGCAGCTCCGCCGCGCCTCCTGCGCCCGACACTCTCCAGTTGGTCTGCTCCAGCGCTTTGATGAGGTTCGATTTCTGCAGGTCCTTGATCTCTTTGTCAGTCAAGATATCACTACCAGCGGCCGCAGTTTCGGTCGCCTCATCCGTCTCGGTGTGAAGATCCAGCATTGACAGGTCCAGCCGCAGGACCTTGCCTTGCGACAGAATAACGGCCCGCTCGATGACGTTTTTGAGTTCCCGGACGTTGCCCGGCCATGGATACGCGCGAAGATTTTCGGTTTGTGCACGGGTCAGGGTAAGGACCTCGCGTCCGAAGTCCTTGCAGGTCTGTTCGAGAAAGTGCTGTGCCAGTTGTACAACGTCGTCATCCCGTTCTCGAAGCGGCGGAACCTCAACGGGAAAGACGCTGATACGATAAAAAAGATCTTCTCGAAATTTACCGTCAACAATCAACTGCTCCAGGTTGCGATTGGTTGCAGCAATGACGCGAACGTCGACCGAACGGGTTACATCATCGCCAACACGCTCGAACTCGCTTTCCTGCAATACGCGCAATAGCTTGCCCTGCAGTTCGAGCGGAATTTCGCTTACTTCATCGAGAAACAATGTTCCGCCGTCGGCAAGCTGGAACCTCCCTATGCGGTCCCGATGCGCGCCCGTAAAAGCGCCTTTCACATGCCCGAAAAATTCGCTTTCGAATAGCTCTTTGGGTATCGACGCGCAGTTGACTTTCACAAGGGGACCTTCCGCCCGCGGAGAACGGATATGGATCGCATGGGCGACGAGTTCTTTGCCGACTCCTGACTCGCCTTGCAGAAGCACGTTTGCCGGCGTCTCGGCGACCGCTTCTACGCGCTTCAGCATGCGCCGCAGAGCGGAACTGGTGCCGATAATTCGACCGAAATTCATTGCTACGTTGACTTCTTCGCGCAGATAATCCCGCTCGCGCTCGAGCTCCTCGCGCAAACGGGCGTTTTCCGCAAGCGTGCGGCGTAATTCGCGTTCCGCACGATTGCGCTCAGTCACGTCTTTCGATGCGACGAGCATGTGTCCGAAGTCCCTGTTGTTTTCGCGATTTGGCACTGCCGACATCACGAGATCGATAACCCGGCCTTTCTTCGTGATCATCTGCCGCTGCAGGTTGTCAAAAGTGCCTTTCTTGATCAGTTCCTGCAAGCCGCCGTCGACATACTTTTTGCGATCGGCTTGGCTGAAGAAATCAGTAATCGGCCGACCGACTACTTCTTCTCTCTTGTAGCCCAGCTTCTGCAGCCAGTGATCCGTTACCGTGACAATCAATCCCTTGTTGTCGACCGTGTGCAGCATCGCCGGCGTTGACCGATACAGATTGCGATATTTCAGGTTGGCCCGCGCCTGGTCGGATATCTCCGTGTACATCGCGACCGTGCGCAGGAACTCTCCTTCGCGGTCAACCTCGACAAGCGCGTTGACCAGACAATCGACCTCCTCGCCTGAACGGCTGACAAAACTGACCGGCTTGTTTTCGAGCTTGCCGGTTCGCCGCAAAGCAGGCCGCAGTTCTTCGCGCACACGTCGCGCGCTTTCAGGCGTGGCGAATTCTTCCGGCCGGTGGCCCACCATGTCGGCTCGATCGTAGCCAAGGCGCGACAGCATCGCGTCATTAACGTCCAGGAAAGCGCCGTCCTCGGCAATCGAGGTCGCCATGACGGGGGCCTTACGGAATAACCACTGGTAGTCGTCGGGGGTGATCATCGACGCATGATATACGAAATTTCGTAAATAGTCTTACGGTTTTTCGGAATTTACGATTTTTCGTAATCGGCGGGATTTTTATAACTGGTTGTTTTTATTTGATTTATGAAGTTGGCACGACTTATGCAGGACGGGAGTACAGAGAACGGCAATTTGGCCGATCGCTATTACCAACATCGCGACGCAGCCAGCGCTGGCCGCAGTCGCTTGGGGACAAGATGATGAAGATCCGGAATGTAGAAAACCGACTGGCCTATGTCGGCGCACTGATCGTACTGATCGGCGTAACCTGGGCTGCTGGCTCGGCATTTGGCGCCGAACCCAAGAGATTCGAGGCCGCGGCCGTCGCCGACCGCGAAGCTCTGGACCATGCGGTTGTCGGCGCACGCGAAGCCATGACAGAGGCAGCGGCCAATGCCGCCGAGGCACTCAGGGCCGAAAACAAGTTCGACCTTGATAATCACCTGAACGTCCTTACTTCAACCTTGATGGCGCGGGTCAAGTAAGCAGCAGACAAATCCCCTCCGGCGGTGTGCCACCAGCTATATCCCCCCTACAAGCTGCTGGGCGGCGCCGGGCTCAGCTGGACAGGAATCCAGCTTAACGGACCATGAAGGTCCGGCGGCACCCCCTGCCGTTGCTTGATAAGGCGCCGGAGACCGCTCCGTGTTGGAACGGCCCGCTGGTTCACTTCCTGAAATCAGTTCTCCGGCGCCTTTTCTTTTCTAATCACTGACACGATGCCGGTGGGCTTCTGCCCGCCTGTTCCTTTCGATGGAGTTGCGACGACTGATAGTCTTGCGCAGCCGTTTGAGCCAAAGACGCGCCCAGGTGAATTCGATGCTCAGAATGGTGAGCCCCACGGGGATAACGACGATCGCCGGCCCTGGCGTCACGATCATTACAAGGCCCAGCAGCAGCACCGTCGCGCCGACTACGCCAACCACGATGCGGCGTGCCGACCTGTAGGTGAAGTGTACGACTTTCCTGATCAATACCTGCCCCGGTTGTTGTTGATTTTGAGACCTGTTACCGTAGCCTTAGTCCGATGAAGCGACTACGAGTTCCAATTGTACTCGCCGTGTGCCTCTGCATCACGACGATCGTCGCTGCAGCCGACGGCCCGTTGACCCTCCGCGCGAACGAATCCAGCGCACAACTGGTACCGCGTAAACAAGGTCCTCAGCAAGTCAGCCTGCCTTCGCTGGAATTCTCTTTGGTGGCGACAGTTGACTGTCCGTCGGATGCCGATGTCGAAGCTGTCACCGTCAGTATAGCGGACACGCACAAGCACTTTGGCCCCGCTGAAATTGGCGACGAGGCCGCGCTTGACGTCCGCATCAGAGTGCCTGCGAACCAGGTTGCACCGATTGCAATTGCAGATTTCTGCATTGACGGTGGGGCCGGAGATGAAGAAGGCCTGCTGGTGCCAGGGGTCGCAACGGCACAGGCATCGCTGAGGTGCCGCAGCGAAACCGGTTTGTCCGTGTATTTCGCGAGTACCGTGCTACCACTCTGGCTCGATTGCGCGCCTGCCGAAAATCAGGAAGCGTCGACAGAAAGGTGAAGATCGAGGAACTCCAGCGTCCGGCGCCAGGCGTCAGTCGCTGCAGTCTCGTTGTAGTTGTTGCCCGTCGGATTTGCGAAGGCATGGCCGACACCGGGGTAAACATGAATGTCGTGATTCTTGCGCAGGTTCCTGAGCGCCTCTCCGAATGCTTTCACTGACGATACTTTTATGCCCGTATCCTCCTCCGCGAAAAGGCCCAGTATCGGGCTGTTGATCGGGCGAAGCTTGTCTTCATCGCTGGTTACCTGGCCATAGTAGATAACGGTTGCGTCCAGATCGTCCGGAAATAACTGCGCCGTATTCAGCGACCAGCCTCCGCCAAAACACCAGCCGAGTGATCCAACTCTCGGCGCCCCGGCTGTTGCGCTGACGAATTCATAAGCGCTGCGGATGTTGGCATTGGCCGACTCGGGATCTTCGACGACCGAGAGCATCAATTCGCGAGCCTCCGCGCTATTCCCGGCAACTTTGCCACCGTACAGGTCAACCGCGAGAACGATGTATCCCTCGCCCGCGAGGCGATCCGCCATTGCGCGAATATTGTCATTCAGTCCCCACCACTCGTGAATCATGATCACGGCCGGCAGGGGCTCGAACATGTCCGACGGCGCAACGAAGTAACCGTAAACCAGCTGGTCGCCTAGCTCCGCGTAAGGCAGAGTCTCCGAAATCACGGCTCGTTCCGGTGGAATCTCTGCGGCGGGGCTGGGAGCAGCCGTATCCTCGGCGTGTTCCCTCGTCATGGCGTCGACATTGGCACGGGCGGCGGCCTGGTCACGTGCAGCCGTATCCTGATCCGATGAGCCGCAGGCATAGAGCAATGTGCCGCTGATGACAAGCGCTGCGACGATCGCCGTCCTTCGGAGCCTGGCTATAAACATACAATTAACCTGCAATACACTCGTTTTCACCGGGAAAGCAGCATCGCGCCGATTCCGTACAGGCGATAGTGTAGAGGTGATGCGAACTCGTGACTACCACTCGTCGTCTTCCCACTCCTTGAGCTTGCTCTTGTCGACCTCTTCCCACTGCTTTTTGCTGAGCCGGACATACTGCAGTACCTTGGCTATCGTGTAGACAGCGATGACCGCAATCATTATCAGCAAGAAGCCCAGACCGTCAGGCATCGCTTGTTTCCCGCAGCGACCCGAAGCAACAGTTTAGCATCAAGGCACGAATCAACAATGACTGAAAGCCGCAGACGGGAATCTATTTGGCGGCGCACAGCGGGGCTGATGGGCCTCGCCCTGCGCGACAATGACGAGGATTTTACGCGGGGTCCGATCGGCCGCGCGCTCGCATTGCTCGCGATTCCGATGATGCTGGAAATGGCCATGGAGTCCGTTTTTGCGGTTGTCGACATCGCGTTCGTGGCGCGACTGGGCACCGATGCTATCGCGGCTGTCGGCATCACCGAGGCACTGGTCACGGTTCTGTACGGAATCGCCATAGGCCTGGGCACGGGGCTGACCGCGATGGTTGCACGGCGCATAGGCGCGAAGGACGCCGATGCGGCGTCACAGGTGACCGGGCAAGCCATCTGGATCGGAGCAATTCTGTCGATCCTCATCGGCGTCGCCGGCGTCACCTACGCGCGGGACCTGCTCGAGATCATGGGCGCCTCAAAGAGCGTTGTCGAACAGGGCCAGGGTTTCACCGCCGTGCTTCTGGGCGGCTCCTGCAGCATCATATATCTCTTTCTCCTCAACGCTGCTTTTCGGGGCGCCGGCGACGCCACCGTCGCGCTGCGCTCACTGTGGCTGGCGAACGGCTGCAACATTGTCCTTGACCCGTGCCTGATCTTCGGGCTCGGGCCGTTCCCGGAGATGGGCGTAACCGGGGCGGCCGTCGCCACGACGATCGGCCGTGGCATCGGTGTGATCTATCAACTCTGGTACCTGATGGCTGGTCGTGGACGTATCGCTCTGCAGCTTCGTCACCTGCGTCTCGTTCCTGCGTTGAGTTCACGCCTGCTCAGGATCTCTTTCGGAGGCATCGGTCAATTTCTGATTGCAACGGCGAGCTGGATCGGCGTCATGCGGATCGTCGCAATCTATGGCAGCCCGGCCATCGCCGCGTACACCATTGCCCTGCGAATGATGGAATTCACATTCCTGCCGGCCTGGGGGCTCGGCAATGCCGCTGCGACCCTTGTCGGCCAGAACCTCGGGGCAAGACAGCCGGACAGGGCCGAACAATCGGCCTGGCGGGCGGCAAAATACAATGCAGCGTTCATGACCGTTGCCGGAGTAATCCTGCTGACTTTCGCACGTGGAATCACCGGACTCTTTACGGACGAAATTGACGTCTTGCGCTGGGGCACAAGCTGCCTGCAAATCATGGGGATTGGATTTCCCATGTATGCCGTCGGCATGGTAATTATCCAGTCCTTGAACGGGGCCGGTGATACGACGACTCCGGCCGTATTAAATTTCATCTGCTTCTGGATCGTCCAGATTCCACTGGCATTCGTGCTCGCGACAGGCACAGTCCTCGGACCAAATGGCGCTTTCACCGCAATTGTCGTTTCTGAGTCACTACTCACGATTCTCGGCGTGATAATGTTCCGGCGTGGAAACTGGAAACGCCAAGTCGCCTGACGCGAAGTTGATCGAGATTCGCAATGCGACGATCTGGCGTGGAACGAGCCGTGTATTCGACTGCCTGAATCTGGTTATCGCCCAGCATGAACGAGTCGCCGTACTTGGACCCAATGGCTCCGGCAAGACGACGCTCCTGAAGATCATCAATCGCGAGCTTTACCCGGTCGTAAAACCGGACAGTTTCGTGCGCATCCTGGGTCTCGAAACCTGGAACGTCTGGAAGTTGCGGGAGCATATCGGCATCGTGTCGCACGATCTGCAGCAACGCTACACGCCGGACACAACCGCGCTGGAGGTTGTCGTTTCTGGTTTTTACGCGAGCATCGGAGTGCAGGGAACCCTGGCGAGGCACGTCAATGAAGATCAGCTCGGCGCGGCTATCGAAACACTCGGCGACCTCGGCATCGGGTCCTTGCAGAACACACCGTTAAGAGCCATGTCGACGGGGCAACAGCGCCGCTGCCTGCTGGCTCGTGCGCTTGTGCACCAGCCGGATACCCTGATCCTTGACGAACCGACGGCCGGCCTGGATTTTGCGGCAAGCTTTGACTACCTGGGGCGACTCCGGCGTCTGGCAGAAGCCGGCAGGAATATCGTGATCGTCACGCATCACCTCAATGAAATCCCACCGGAGGTTGATCGAGTGGTGCTATTGAAGAACGGCCAGGTCGCCGCCGACGGCCCCAAAAAAGCCGTGCTCAGCAGCGAGATCCTGAGTAAAGTCTATGAAACCCCTGTCCGGGTGGCCGAAATTGACGGTTATTATCTCGCGTACCCCGGCTAGGCTCTTAAAAACGTGACCTGATACGATGATTCGAAGCGCGAACGGGCCTAATCTGTCGCTTATGTTGAAACCGGCAGCAACCCTACTAGCGAGCCTGCCGCTCGTGCCCCTGCCCACGCTGGCTGCCGATACCGAGGCCAGGACAGGAATTACCAGCGTAGGCCCTGCAGTGGTCATATTCACGCTTGCCGCCGCGCTGCTGCTAACGCTGGTTTTTCGCCCGGTGGTGCACCACGTGGCACGATTCATCACCGCAGGAATTGGCCAGCGTCGAATACGATCTGCGCTCGAAAAACGCAGCCCCGACGTCTTGCATGACTTTATCCTCCCCGGCGCTTACGGCGGCCTCGTAAAAATCGATCATGCGATTCTGACGGCGGGCGGCATCCTCTGCATTCAATCCAAACACTACAATGGCATCGTCTTCGGTGCTGAAGATGACGCGCAGTGGACAAATGTGGATGGCGTCAAACGGCGACGATTCCTGAATCCCTTGATCCAGAATGAAGGCCGCAGCCGCGCGCTCCGACAGATTGTGCCCGATGTGCCCGTTGCCAACCTGGTCATTTTTACGGGTTCGGTCGAATTCACGTCTGCGCCACCGCGCGGTGTCATCCACGTCCGCGACCTCGAGAGCTTTGTCGCCAAGTTTGTCTTCGGCCCCAGCAAAGTCAAAGACTGGGACGCCGCGTGGCTTACGGTCAAGGCTGCGGCGCTGACGGATGAAGAGTCCCGCAAAGATCTGCAGGCCCAGCTGACTTTCACCTGAGCAAGCCCCGCTTCAGGAGTCACCCCACACTTACACGCCATGCTTCAGCCAATGTTCTATACTCGGTTTCGATTACCTGGGCCGAGGCGTGCTGAATGGCAAGCAATGAGACTCTGATTTCGTCACCGATCGGTGTACTTTCGGTACTCTGCTTTGTAGCAGCATTCTTTTTTTTGTTGGCGCAGGTCAGCAAAGCCAAATTCTTCAATTACATTCCGCCGCTGTTGTTCATCTACGCGACACCGGTCTTTCTCAACAACTTTGATGTCATCCCCAGCGAATCGGTTATTTACACGGGCCTGAGCCAGTTTGCGTTGCCCGTGTTCATCGTTCTAATGCTGATAAAGGTCAACGTGCCGGCCGTGATTCGCGTCATGGGTAAAGGTGTGCTCGTCATGCTTATGGGCACGGCGGGTGTCGTCGTCGGTGGCGTAGTCTCCTATTTCATCGTACATAGCTGGCTCAGCGACGACGCATGGAAGGGGTTCGGAGCCCTTGCAGGCAGCTGGATTGGCGGCACCGCAAACATGCTGGCCACCAAGGAGATGCTTGGCGCCTCCGATGCTCAGCTCGGGCTGGCCGTGATCGCCGACAATGCAGTGTATGTCGTCTGGCTGCCGCTGCTGTTGATGTCTCGTGACTTCGCCGACCGATTCAATAAGTGGGCTCGCGTGCCGGCCGACCGGCTGGATGCCATGGATGCAGCAGCTGCAATGCATGTCGAAGACGACGAAGCGCCGACGATGTCTCAATATCTCTATCTTGCGGCCGTCGTTTTCGGCATCACGGCGATCGGCCACGCGCTGTCGCCTGGCCTGGCAAGTTGGATTGCATCCGCCTCGCCCGACCTCGCGGGAGTATTCTCGGAAACGACGACCCGCATCCTGCTGGTAACGACTCTCGCGCTGATTCTTTCAACAACGGCGATATCGACGCTGCCCAATTCAACGGCGATCGGCACCGCACTCGTCTACGTGTTCGTTGCCGGCATGGGTGCCCGCGCCTCAATCGCCGGTCTCGCCGAGGCGCCGGCTTTCGTATTGGGCGCTTTCATCTGGATCTTCATTCATGGCCTGTTCTGCCTTGCCGGGGCCTGGATTTTTCGGGTCGACGTCCACAGCGTCGCCATAGCATCAGCCGCAAACATCGGCGCTGCCGCGTCGGCGCCCATCGTCGCTGCCCATCATCGCCCGAGCCTGGTTCCGGCGTCGATACTCATGGCGCTGCTGGGATACGCCCTCGGCAACTACCTCGCGCCCTTAACCGGCCAGCTCGCGAGAATCGCCGCGGGGCAATGACGATGTGGAGGCGCCGGGCGAAGCAGGCCACATTCACCGCCGCTGCAATTATTGCTATTGCCGCGGCAGCGCTGATCTGGCTTTGGAATGACCGCCCGGACCTCGACAAGATCGCCTGGCCATCGCCGGCCGAGTCATCCGCCGCGGCCGCAGATTCCGTGACCGTCACGTGGCTCGGCGTGACAACACTATTGTTCGACGACGGCGAAACCCAGGTTCTTATCGATGGCTTCTTCTCACGGCCATCGCTTTTTGACGTTATCTTGCGGCGTCCGGTCGACAATGATGCGGCGAAGATCAATTTCGCGCTCGATGAATACCGCATGCGCCGGCTGGCGGCCATTGTTCCGGTGCATTCGCATTTCGATCACGCCATGGACATCGGCGCGATCGCAAATCGTACCAGCGCGTCAGTGCTCGGCTCCGAATCGACGGCACAGATCGCCCGCGGCGCCGGCGTCCCCGAAGACCAGATTACGGTCGCAGTCGAGAATCGACCCTACGCCTTCGGTCGCTTCAACGTGATGCTGTTGTCGTCACCACATGCGCCGCTTGGCTGGCGTGGTTCGGTCCCTATTCCCGGTTCGATCGATGCGCCGCTCGCCATGCCACAGCCCGTAAGCGCGTGGCGCGAGGGCGGTAGTTACTCGATCCTGGTATCTCATCCGAAGGGCACGACCATCGTACAAGGCAGCGCCGGGTTTTCCGATGGCGCGTTTCGCGAATTGCGCGCCGATGTGGTCATGCTCGGCGTCGGCGGTCTGACCAGTCTCGGCAAAAGCTACGCCGAGCAATATTGGCAGGCCCTTGTAACCGCCACCGGCGCACACAGCGTATACCCGATCCACTTCGATGACTTTACCAAGCCGTTCGGCAGCATCGTGCCGGGACCGAAAATCATCAGTAATTTCGAAACCACCGTCGAGTGGCTCGAGGCCTTCAGGACTACCTGGGACAACGATGTGCAGCTGTTCATGCCGGAATTCGGGCGCCCCGTCGCGATTTACGCTCAGCCCACGCCCGAGGCCTGATCCGGCTCGGCCGGGTTCAGCAGATCGCCCAGCGATTCACGGCCATTAATAATTGCTTCTTTTCGTGCTCTGGGCAATCGCTTGACGCGGTACTCGAGCATTGACGCGACGGCGCGGTCGCCAACTTGCTCGGCAAACTCGAGTCGCAGTGGTCCCTTTCCTCTCAGGTACTTCGCGCCGCGGGCACTGGTCTCGTGCTCCGAAATCCGTTTGCGGACGTCGGATGCTATACCCGTATACAGCGTATCGTCGGCACAACGCAAAATATACAGACTGAATACCATGCTGCTACTCATGCCGGCAAAATTTCAGGCGCTTCCGCCGACAAGCATGTCGCCAAGTACACGGAATGCACCGGCTTCGATACTCTCGAGGTTTTCTACTGTCTCGGCAAAGCTCAGCACTATTTCAGAGGCACCGTTCAGCGTTTCCGCCGGTTTGTGCAATCGCAGCGTGAGAACGTTCCCTGTCATCGCTGCTTCGCGAATAAGATTGTGTCCGCCGAACTGCTCTTCATTAATTTCGATATACATGGACTCGTCAAAGTCCTCTTCGACAGTACGCATTAGCAGCAGGTAGTCGCTGATATCGCCTTCGTCCGTCGTCTTCGCGAAAAACAGCATCGTCGCATTATCGCGCACATCAAATGCAACCGTATCGTAATGGCGGCTATCGGTCATCGGATTCTCGACTCATCAAGGACTTGTTGTATCAGCTCGTCCTTCTCTTGCCAAATTTCGCCGAGCCAGCGATGGACTCGGCGCCGAAACTCACGATCCTCTTCGTAGTCGCCGGCCAACAGCCAATCGTCGATCGGCCGTTCCCGAACATCAATGATGACCGGCACGTGACCACCGCAGCACATGTCCCAGAAGCGAGCCGCCCCCTCCGGATACACCATGGTGACATCAAGAATAGCACTGAAGAAATCGCCCATGGACGAAATTGCTATGGCGAATCCTCCGGAGCGCGGAGGCAGCAGGTACCGATAGGGCGACTTCCGTTTCTCGCGCTTTTCCGCGCTGAAGCGCGTCCCCTCGACGAAATTGATAACCGACGTCGGCGTGTGCCGGAATTTTTCGCAGGCACGACGAGTCGTTTCGAAATCCTTGCCTTTCATATGAGGATTTTTCGCAAGGTAGGATTTCGAGAAGCGTTTCATGAACGGCATATCGAGCGCCCACCACGCAATTCCGAGCAGCGGAAACCAGAAGAGCTGTTGCTTGATGAAGAACTTCAAGAACGGTATGCGTCGATTGAAGACCTGTTGCAGCACGAGAATATCTACCCAGGTCTGGTGATTGACCATTACCAGGTACCAGTTGTCCTTTTTAAGGTTTCCCAACCCGCGCGATTGCCAGTCGATCGAACCTGCGGTCTGTAAAATCGAAGAGTTGACGCTTATCCAGTGTTCACCCATTGCCATCAGGATCCGCGTGATGCTGCGCCTGAACGACGTTATTGGAACAACCAATTTCACGACGGCCAGGAGCAGGATCGGCACGAACCAGAAGATCGTATTGACCGTGAATCCAAGGAAAACGAGGATGCCACGGAGATGGCGAAACAATGCTGTCACAAAGAGCGCTTTCGGCGAAACCGGGCTTTCATTCTAGCTTTATTTTGCGCCACGTTGCGTGGTAATGCATGCGCCAACTGTAAACGCGACTTCTCATCGTATCGCTGAGCAGGTGTCCGAGCTTTACGGCCTGAAGCCACGGCGTTACCATGCGCCGCGCTCCCAGCAATCTACGGAATACGTCCAGATGACGACTGCAAGACGAATCGACGGAAAGGCCAAGGCCGAACAGCTGGCTGAATCCATCACCGGGCAAACCGCATCCTTGCTCAAGAAGCACGGCATCACGCCGGGCCTCGCCGTCGTCATTATTGGCGAAGATCCGGCGAGCAAGGTTTATGTACGCAACAAGAAGCGAAGGGCCGAAGCCTGTGGATTCTATTCGGTTCAACACACGCTGCCGGCGAACGTGTCGCAACCTGAGGTACTGAAGCTCCTCGATGATCTAAACCACGACAATGCCATTCACGGCATTCTCGTACAGCTGCCGCTACCGGGACACCTCGACGAGCAGGCCATCACACAATCCATCTCACCGAGCAAAGACGTCGACGGTTTCCATTTCATCAATATCGGGAAATTGACTGCCGGCCACACTGCCGATGCATTCGTGCCCTGCACGCCGGCCGGCTGTATGCTCATGATCGAGGATGAGCTTGGGCCCGACTTGTCGGGATTGAATGCCGTAATAATCGGTCGCTCCAATATTGTCGGGAAACCGATGGCAAGCCTGCTAATGCAGCGCAACGCGACCATAACCGTCGCCCACAGCCGCACCAGGGATCTTCCGGGGGTCGTCCGAAATTCCGACATCGTGGTGGCTGCTGTCGGCCGGCCGAACATGGTGAAGGCGGATTGGGTAAAGCCGGGCGCCGTTATCATTGATGTTGGCATCAATCGTATCGAGGAGACGATCGATGGTGAATCCAGGTCCCGACTGACCGGCGATGTCGACTATGATGCGGTCTGTGCCGTGGCCGGCGCGATTACTCCCGTGCCCGGTGGCGTTGGACCGATGACCATTACGATGCTCATGTTCAACACCTTGCGGTCGGCCCGCCTGTCGGCGGGCCTCGAGGACTGACCGCGAGCCCGGATTCGGCCTGCTCGCATAATTTGCGAAATAGTCTGCAGGAATAACATATGGCAAGCCGTGGTGAAGACTTTCGCACGATCTGGCTAAAACCGGATGATCCGACGACCGTGCAGATCATCGACCAGCGATTGCTGCCGCATGAATACCATGTGCACGATCTTCGCTCCTGGCAGGATGGTCTCGTCGCCATCCGCGACATGTACGTGCGCGGCGCGCCTTTGATCGGCGCCACCGCAGCCTGGAGCCTGTATCTCGCCGCTCTGTCCGGCGCGAATTCGGAGGTGGCTGTTCGCGAGGCCGCAGAAGCGTTGCTGAAATCGAGGCCGACGGCCGTGAATCTGCGCTGGGCCGTCGACCGCATCCTCGCACTGGTTGACCGGGCCGCGCCAGGCACTGCGCTGGCCGAACTCATCCTCGCGGACGCACAGGCCATCTGCGATGAGGATATCGAAATCAGCCGCAGCATCGGCACGCACGGCGTTGCCCTGCTAGAAGCTATTTCCCGCAAAAAGTCGGGTGCAACGGTCAACATTCTGACGCACTGCAACGCCGGATCTCTCGCCACCATCAATTGGGGAACCGCGACTGCGCCAATCTACTTCGCGCAGCAACGAGGTATCGACGTTCACGTGTGGGTCGATGAAACGAGGCCCCGCAACCAGGGCTCGCAGCTGACCGCGTGGGAACTGGCTGCGAACGACGTCCCGCACACGCTTATCGTCGACAATGCCGGCGGTCATCTGATGCAGCATGGCCAGGTCGACATCGTCATTACCGGCACAGACCGCACGACGCGATGCGGTGATGTTGCCAACAAGATCGGCACGTATTTAAAAGCCCTTGCCGCACATGACAACGACGTTCCTTTCTATGTAGCGCTGCCGTCAACGACGATCGACTGGAACAGCCGCGATGGATTGACAGAAATACCAATCGAGCAGCGCGATGCGGCGGAAGTCAGCGTCGCTTATGGCGTGATCGACGGCAAGCCGGTTCACGTGCGTACTACAGCAGCGGGCACGCCAATCAGCAATTTTGCTTTCGATGTAACGCCGGCGCGACTCGTCACCGGATTGATAACGGAGCGAGGCATCTGTGAGGCCTCCGAGGTCGGTTTGCTCGGGCTTTTCCCCGAAATGGCGGCATCGTGACAATCGATGAAGGCTACATCAAGTACAAAAGCTTCTGGACGAAGGCACCGGTCCCCAACGCTGCGGCCACGGAAGAGCTGGACACCTGGCGGCAGCCGCTGCTGGCGGCTGGCCTCATCGGCCACTACGAAGAACTTGGAATCGGATACGGCAATATCAGTATCCGTTGCGGCGAGCCGGGCCAGTTCCTGATCAGCGGCACGCAGACAGGACACCTCGAAAAAACCGACAGAACGCACTATTCGCTGGTCACGTCGTACAACACCCACGCCAACATCGTATGTTCGGTCGGCCCGGTGCAGGCGTCGTCAGAAGCAATGACCCATGCCGCAATTTACGGGCTTGACGGCCGTATCGGTGCCATCGTGCATGGGCACAGTCGCGCGCTGTGGCGAAGCCTCTTGAACAGGCTTCCGACAACCGGCGCCAACGTCGCTTATGGCACACCACAGATGGCGGATGAATTCCGCCGGCTGTACAGGGATACGGAGTTTCGTCAAACAGGGCTGGCCGTGATGGCGGGGCATGAAGAGGGAATTCTGAGCTTCGGCACGACGCTGGAAGAGGCCGCAAGAAAAATACTGGCCCTACTCGAATCAGCGCCCGACGACTAGTTTTCCTTTTCGACTACAACGGGCTCGAGCGTAAAGCGAAACGTTCGGCAGGCCTTAATCGCGGGCACCTTCGTGTCGCGCGGTATCGGGGCATACGTCGAGGCGCGAACAGCACGTATCGCCGGCCTCTCGAACAGCCGATGGGTACTTTTCCGCACCGCGATGCGCCGGGTCTTTCCATCGCGGGTAATATCGAAACAGACCTGGACCTCGCCTTCGATACGGTCACGGCGAGCGATTTCCGGGTACTCGGGAATTACCGTATGCAGTGGGGTTCTGTCGGTATCGGTCTTGCCTGGCTGCAGCTCCTGCTCATCTCCGGCGTACGCTGTCGGCGCATGCAAACAGGCTATTAGCGCAAGGAGGAGTAACTTCGCGGCTCCCCTAGTCGGCCGCATCGCCCGGCGGCTCATCACGAAGCTCTTCGTCCGCGCTGCGGCGGTCGTCGACCTCGATTTTTGTTGTTACGGGCTTGGTCTTATCGAGATACATGCCCTTTACGATCTTGAGGTTTCTCGATTTAGGATGTAACTCTTGTCCTCTGCGAATGTCTTCTTCGGCTTCCTCGAAACGCTCCAGTCGCATGTATACAAGTGCGCGATTATTGTAGGTTCGCCAGTGCCTGTCGTCGCGCTCGAGTACCCAGTTACAGTGCGGCAGGGCCTTCTCGGGCTGGTTGATCAACACGTATCCGGCGCAGAGATTCGAGTGCCCGATTTTTTCTTCTTGCGCGCCCTTCGCCACCTCAAGACCCCGCAAAGTCAGGCGAACACCTTGTTCGCCGTCACCAGCCATTAGTGCGTTGGCGCCGTCGTGCAGATCGACGTTGCTCGGTCCGATAACGGTCTTCGCCTCTTCCGTTGCCGCGGCCGACGAACCTGCCAGCAGCAGGATAGCCGACAGAATGTGGCAGCAAAATTTCAGCCCGCTCTTCATCGAATTTAGATGAATTGGTATTCAGCTCCTCCAATCCGGGGACTCCAGTTCCAGGTGACTGGCAAAGAATTCGACAGTCCGCTGCCACGCCAGTTCCGCTGCATCCTTGTCGTAGCGCGGAGTGGTGTCGTTGTGGAACCCGTGATTAACATCGGCATATTCGTAATTTGCATAGTTTCTGCCCGCAGCGTCGAGGCCTTTCTCAAAGGCCGGCCAGCTCGCATTGACGCGCTCGTCGAGCCCGGCATGGTGCAGCATGAGCGGCGCACGTACGGAGGCCGCCTCGTTCGCGTCAGGGTGCCTGCCGTAGAAAGCAACGGCTGCACCAAGATCGGGCAGTCGTATAGCGAGGCGCATGGCCATGCTGCCCCCAAAACAGAACCCGACGGCTCCCACTTTGCCCGTGCAATCCGGGTGCCGCTGCAGAAATTGGGCGGCGGCGGCAAAATCCTCGACCATTTCGGCACCGTCTCGCTGCCGCTGCAGCGCGCGACCGTCATCGTCATTGCCGGGATAGCCGCCGAGCGGTGTCAGTGCATCGGGCGCGAACGCGATGAATCCAGCAACGCCCAGGCGTCGCGCGACATCTTCAATATAAGGGTTAAGGCCGCGGTTCTCATGAATGACAAGGACGGCGGGTAACTTGTGCCGGATGACTGCAGGACGAACGTAGTAACCCCGCATGACGCCGGCGCCATTTGGCGAGGCGTATTTCTTGTAGCTGACCGAGATGGACTTGTCGTCAGGATCGACCTGCTTTGCGAGTGCGTAATCGGGACTCAGGCTTTCAAGCAAGACGGCGGCAGTTACGCCGGATGCCGTTACGGCGGCCACCCGGTCCAGGAACTCGCGCCGTGTAATCTGGCCATGCACATAGCCATCAAAAAGCCGCATGACGCGACTGTCCAGCTCCGATTTCTCTGACATACCTGCTCCGATGCCGGACCTAACTGCTGATGTATTGCGCGAGCTGCTCTATCTCTTCCTGCTGGTCTTCGATGATCGCGTGCACGAGATCGCCAATCGAAATCAAACCCACGACCTTTTCGTCCTCGACGACGGGCAGGTGGCGAATACGCTTTTCGCTCATGACAGTCATGCAGTCGTTTACGGTTTGGTGGGAATTCGCCGTGCACACCTTTGTCGTCATGATCTCTCTGACCTGCGTCGATTTCGACGAGCGGCCTTTGACGATGACCTTACGGGCATAGTCTCTCTCCGTGACGATGCCCTTGAGCGCGTCGCCATCCATCACCAACAGCGACCCGATCGATCGGTCGGCCATCATCTTGATGGCATCGAGCACAGATGCGTCTTCGGCGATCGAAGTCACTTCCCGTCCTTTTCTATCGAGCAGGTGCTTGACGAGTTTCATGTTGTCTCCCTCTTGGACCGGCTGGCGAAAATCGCCGGCATTCTACTGGAATTCTAGCAGCCCGTGGGATTGCCGGGTGGAACGCGGCAGCCGTTCGGCCACCGCAGGTTTTTTATTTAATTAATACAATAAGTTAGAGGCGATCATCCGCCAGTCCTAGTCGCGCCGGTATTTCTCGAGCCGTTGTTGCAGGGTATAGCCGGATAACCACAGACCGCGCAGCATCACGCCGTGAATCCTGCGGCTGTTCTCGATGTCGTCAAGAGGATTCGCGTCGAGTAGCACAAGATCGGCGTCTTTTCCTACCTGCACGGAGCCCGCGTTCGTGCCCAGAAACTCGGCAGCGGCGGTAGTGCCCGTCTGCAATGCCTCAAAGGCCGTCAGCCCCGACGCGACGAGTACCTTCAGTTCCCTGTGCGTCGAATACCCGGGCACATTGAAGACCTGCGGAGCATCGGATCCCAGCAATAGTCGGGCACCCGCTTCGTGCAGCGCAAGTATGAGCTGGCGGCGCAGATTGATCGCCAATTCCGCAACTGCGGGGTCGAAATCTCGCTCGCTGAGAAGCGCCTGTTTCGTTGTAGCCCAATGCTCCACGGTTTCAGCCGGCATATATCTCATTTCGTCATGGTTTCGCAGCTCAGTCACAGGGGTTGCCGAAACGCGTTGCTCTATCAAAATCTGTGTCGGCACGTTCCAGGTTCCAGACGCCGCGGTGGCCGCCGCTATCGCTCCAATCTGCTGCGGATCCAGCTCCGCTGCCAGCATGATGTCGAAGAAACCCCCATAGCCGCCCGATTCGAAACTGTGGGGAGGCAAGAGCGCTACCAGGTAGCCGTCGAGATGATCGATCGTTGCAATGTTCAGCTCCAGGGCCGCCCTCACTCCAACAGCGACAGGCACATGCCCCGCGAACGGCATACCCAGCTCGTTGGCCGTTTCCGCAATCGCCGTGAATTCATCCGCGCTTAGGCCGGGGTGCACCTTGATGAAGTCGTAGCCGGCGGCGGCCTGCTCGCGCACCTGGCGTCTGGCGTCGGGGGCACCCCGCACGGATCGGCCGTTCAGAGACGGACCCGAAGTGATGAGCCGTGGACCGAATATCTCACCGTCCAGAAGCTGCTCCCGCAGCGCAAGATGCGATGGCTGGCCAAGCATTCCGCGAATTGTCGTTATGCCATGAGCCACGAATAGGCTGAAATCGCGGTCCAGGTTGCGTGAATCTGCCGCGGGCACATGTGCATGCATCTCGGCAAGACCGGGCAGCAGGTACCTGTCGGTGCCGTCAATCGCCTTGGCCCCTTTCGGGATTCGAATCTCGTCGACGCTGCCGATTTCACTAATAAGGCCGTCCTCGACGAGCACCGTTTGTGCGGCAATCACGGTATCCGTCAACATCGGCACCACATTGACGTTGACGAATGCCGTTGTTTCCGCAAAGGATACTTCGGCACCGAGCAGCGCGACGATAACAAGTATCAATCGATGCGTAGCAATACTCATGATGCTTTCGAGTTCTCTCCCGATTTGACTTGCTCGAGTTTCGTTTTGCTTATGTTGCCACCACAGATGATGACCACAACATTTTGACCGCTAAGCGAATTCTGAAGTTCCAGCATGGCGGCAACCGCAACACCGGCAGCACCCTCTATCGTGTCCTTTTCGCACGCCATATAGCGTCGCATCGCCGATGCGATCTGGTCTTCATCGACAAGCACAAACTCATCAACGACCGACTGCACGAGCGGAAACGTTATTGCCCCTATTTCGATCCCGCCCGCCGTACCGTCAGACAATGTTGCCTGACTCTGCATCTCGATAATGTGGCCGGCGTCGATCGACCGGGCCATGACGGGTGAGGCCGACGGCTGACAGCCAATAATACGGATATCCGGGTTATGCTCTTTTAGTACGCTGCCCACACCGGCGATTAATCCACCGCCGCCAACAGCGACGAATACGGCCTCGACATCCGGTAACTGCTGGATAATTTCAACTCCGCAGCTACCCTGGCCTGCGATTACCTCGCTGTCATTGTAAGGCGACAGATAGGAACGGCCCTGCCGATCGGCGAATTTACGAGCGTGTTGTTCGGTATCGAGGCCGTCGGTACCAAAGAAACGAACTTCCCCGCCGTAGCTTTTGATCGCGTTCACTTTCGCGGTCGAGGTCTGTTCCGGCACAAAAATGATGCAGCTCACACCGAGCTTTTGCGCAGCACAGGCGACGGCCGCGCCGTGGTTGCCGCTGGATGCTGCGACGCATCCTCTCTGGCGCTGTTCTTCGGCGAGCGTCAGGAGGCGATTGGTCGCGCCGCGAAGCTTGAACGACCCGGTCGTTTGTCTGTTCTCTAGCTTGAAGTAGACGTTGGCGCCGAGCGCCGTGCTGAATTCAATCGAGTGCCGCAGCGGGGTCTCGAGAACGAAGTCACGAATACGCTGCGCTGCTTCTCGCGCCCGTTGCGCGGTTCCCGTTGTGTCCTGAAACCGCTTAGACCCGATCGACATTAAAAGTGTCGCAGGCATCCGGTTCGCCGCTCTGCAGGCCGGTACGGAACCAGCGTTGTCGCTGTTCCGCACTGCCGTGCGTGAATGATTCGGGCACTACCGTGCCGCGACTTTGCCGCTGCAGCGTGTCGTCACCGATCGCACTCGCGGCATTCAGCGCTTCTTCGACGTCACCCACTTCCAGGATGTTGCGCGCTTTGTCCGCATGGTTGGCCCAGACACCGGCGAGACAGTCAGCCTGCAGCTCCAGGCGGACCGACAGCGCGTTGCCTTCGGCCTGGCTCACGCGTTGCTTCATGGCATGGATCTGCCCGGAAATGCCGAGCAGGTTCTGAACGTGATGTCCTACTTCATGAGCAATGACATACGCTTGTGCAAAATCACCCGGCGCCCGGTAACGCGTTCGCATCTGCTCGTAGAAATTGAGATCGATATACGCTTTCTGGTCCGCCGGACAATAGAACGGTCCCATCGCGGCCTGCCCGAGACCGCAGGCGGACCGGGTCGCGCCACTGAACAAGACGAGCGTCGGTTCCTGGTAACGCCTGCCCTGGCGTGCAAATATCTCCGTCCAGACGTCCTCTGTGTCAGCCATGACAACGGACACCATGTCCGCAAGCGGGTCATTCTTGAGATCCTCGGCGGACGGCCGCGTGCCGGTCGTCGATGCCGCTGGTCTCGTTTGCACGGTCTGCAGGAGCGGTGTCGGATCCACGCCGAAATACATCGCAACCAGGACCAGAACGATCGTGCCGATGCCGCCGCCGAGTAACTTCGGCGCCGTACCGGCACCGCGCCTGTCTTCAATGTTCGAACTTCGTCTTCCGCCACGCCACCGCATCGGCTGCTCCATCTGCTGCAGGCCCGACATTGTCAGATATTTGTGAGCGATTTGACAAATATTCGTTCAGGTCACATTTGACCTTCGATTGGCAAAAAGCTCATGAGCTTGGTCTTGAAACGCAGCCACCAGGTTGTTCGGGGTTCGGTCGTAATGATCTCGTCACCGCTTTCCGCACTCAGCAGCCACTGCAAGCGCCCTTTCTCCGATAGCTGCAGCTTGTAAGCAATCACCGGCAGCGACTCGAGGATGTTAACGGCCATCGGGCCGGCCAATTCGTCGGAGTCGACCATCATGCCCATTTCCGTATTCAGGTAAAGGGACCTCGGGTCGAGGTTGAATGAACCCACGAACATCCGCGATCGATCGATGGTCGCAACTTTGGAATGCAGGGTCAGTTTCGTTCCCGATTTCGAAGCCGCGACGTGCGGTCGCAGCTCGTACAGTTCGACGCCTCGCCTGAGCAGCGGCTTCCGGTAGCGGGCATATACCGCGTGAACGCTGGAGTGATTCGTCGACGCCAGCGAGTTGCTGATAATGACCACGCGCACGCCTTTCCTGACCATCCCGCTAAAAAATTCAACGCCTGCCTTTTGCGGCACAAAGTACGGAGAAATGATGATGAGTTCGGAAGTCGCCAGCGCCACGTTCTGCTGCAGGAAAACCGTCGTAACGCTTGTCGACCGTGGCAATAACTTCCGGATCTTATCCGGGTAGTCCTGGACCACGGTTGCCTTCGCCGGAACCAGCGCCAGCGTGCCGTCGACTAGCTGCTTTGCCAGGTCGTCGTCGACGCTTTTGAGGAACGCCCCGTCACGATGTTCGTCGAGATACTGCTGCCCCTGTTGCGTGGAGTCCTCCAGTGAGCTGTGCGGCACCATAGTGTTAAACGCATTGATCGGGATCGCCTCCTGCGAATTCCAGTACGAGTCGAAACCGTCCGATACCTCGTCGACAACCGGACCGATGGCCAGCAGATCTTCGTCGATGAATTCCAGCTGCCCGCCCGACTGAAAATACTCGTCCGCGATGTTCCTTCCCCCCACAATCGTTACGTGGTTATCGACCGTAAACGACTTGTTGTGCATGCGACGATTCAAAATATTGAAGTTTGCAATAAAGCTGATCAGTCGCGAACGGCGCCGCGGGAACGGGTTGAAAACGCGCACCTCGATGTTGCCGTGAACGTCGAGCGACAGTAATCCGGCGTCGATCTCATGAGTCAGCGCGTCATCCATTAGCAGACGGACGCGAACGCCGCGGTCGGCCGCCGCAGCCAGATGAAGTGCTACCAGGTTGCCGCTGATATCGTCGCGAATCAGGTAGCTTTGAATATCGATCGTTCGCTCCGCGCGATCGATAAGGCCCAGTCTTACACCCAGCGCATCCTGCCCCGATTCAAGGCGCAATACGCCGCAACTTGCGTCATTTTTTCGAAGCCACCGGAGCGCCGCCTGTCCAAGCAATGTGCCTTCGGCATCCGCGTGTTTATAGGACTCCGGTCGTTCAGGCAGCTTGAAAAATTTGTGGTATTTCGCCGGCAGGCGCGTGCCGACAAGTGTCGTTAACATTCCCATACGTAGTTGAATTTAACAGAATATATTTCGCTAACGTCGATTCATTGCACAGACTACCTTACTGTGCAACGATGACGTCTCGTTTGACAAAGGCACACCTGTCGAAAGACAGCGCCGCAAAGTCTCCGGTCTAAGGGTCTCTCCTACGATAGCGGGACTGCCAACACGATATCTCATCGTCGTCGCGATGAGCGCATTGGGTGTCTTTGGCAATTTCGTTAGTGCTGCTGGAGACATGGTATGCAAGCAAGCGGATTTCGTGACACAGGCAGGTTCGTGCATCGGCCTGCCCGGGCGGGCGTCTTTACACCTACCAACCTGTCAAGGCTCATGCGTTGTCTCGATCCGCACGCCAACATCGCCCCGCCCATTCGAGCGCAAGGCGCTGGAAGCGCATCGACCGACTGCAATCAGAGCCCGGCCGGCACCGTCATCCGAACAACTGCTCTCGACAGGATTACCAGGATCGATGCCTACAACCATACGGTCACCGCGGAGGCCGGTGTCAGGCTCGGAACGCTGGTATCCGCGCTCGCCAAGCAGGGTCTCGAACTCATCGGCAATCATGATCAGATGGAAAGAACGCTAGGCGGTGCGCTCGCTTCGCCCTGCATGGGTCCCGGAATCGGGAGCGGCGCGAGCTACCTTTCGAGCCAGTTGATCAGCGTTAAAGTGATCACCCCAGGCGGCAAGATCATGACCGTAACAGAGCAAAAGAAACACCTGTTGAATGCATTTCGTTTGAGCTATGGCTTGCTGGGGGTCGTCTACGAAGCGACGCTTCGGGTGCGGCCGATTTCTACGTTTTCAGCCAGCCATCGCAGTCTTTGCGTGGACAAGTTTTCCGATGTTGTCGATCGCCTTTCCGCCCAGGATGTAGGCCTGAAATTCTACCTGCTTCCGCATCGCGATCGTGTATATGTCGATGTGCGTCGCTATGCGGCTGATCCCGGAAACGCGTACGAAACGCCGTGGCGAATCAAAGACTGGGGCGAAAGCACCATTTTGCCGCACGTTTTCAAATCGCTGAACCGGGTCGTACCCATCCCATCCGTGCGCTACAAGCTAATCGACGGGATCTCCGCTGCCACGCATGGACTCGTGAATACCAAGCTTGTCAACAGCGGCAACAACGTAGCAGCATCCGGCCGGCGCCGTCGCACCAAGCCGCGCAGCCTGCTGTATTCGACCTGGTGTTTCCCTGCGACCGATTTTTCCGTCGTAGCCAAAGCCTACGTGGATTTCTGCCAGCAAATGCAGCAGGGTAATGGCTATCGTTGCGACATGCCCGCCGTTGGCTTTCGCGTCGGCAGGGATCCGTCCGCCATGCTTTCGCCATCCTTTGACGAGCCCGTATTCAGCCTACAGACGACGTCGACGCAGCATCGCGGATGGGACGATTTTGTCATCGATCTTGCTCAGTTTGCGGAGAACTGGGGCGGCACGCCGCTATTCAGCCAGTCCCGCGCCTTCCGGGCCGAGCACGCCGCGCAAAGCTATTCGACGCGGCTGGACTTCTTCCGGAAGATCAGACGCCAGCTCGATCCCGATAATCGCCTGCTCAACCCGTTCCTGGCCCAGAGTTTCGCCTGATCAACTGACGACGTCGCCTGCACGCAGTCGCACGCAGCGAGGATTTCTTCCTGCCCATCAATCCAAATCCGCTTTTCAGGCATCTAATAGTCATGCAATGCCAGTGACAGTGGCGGTTTTTGGCCTAACTTATTGATTATAAAGGTCTGCACGCATCCAGCAATTCCCGAAGCGCGGAGTTGCATTCCACTGAACTAGTGTTATACTTAACTATAACACTAATGTAGTCGGCGGTCGAACAATGAACATTACAACACCTGTCATCGCGGCACTCACGCTCGCCGGCATGGCAACGCTCGCGGCGTGCGGTGTGGGCGAAGCCGGCGTTGCGGATTCGGATGTCCGGCAAGCGACAACGCCTGTCCCTGTCGAGATTGCGTATCCCTACCGAGAGAACATTTATGCAAGCTATGAGGCGACGGCGGTACTCACGTCGGATGCAGACGCTCCGGTTGTTGCGCGCGTCGCCGGAGAGCTCGTTGAGCTCCTGGTTGAAGAAGGCGACACCGTAGAAGCGGGCCAGGTCCTGGCGCGCCTCGACGGCGAGCGTCTTCGCCTCGAAATGCTAGCCGCCAAAGCCAATCTCACCCGGGCCCGAAAGGAACACGGGCGAAACGCCAATCTTCACGAACGAGGACTAATCAGTGCCTCGGCGGTGGAAGGCCTGAAATACGACCTCGCGGCACTCAAGGCAAGCTACGACCTCGCCGCGCTGAACTACGGTTACTCGAATATCCGCTCGACCATCGACGGTGTCGTAGCTGCCAGGGAAATCAAACCGGGCCAGAATATTAATGCTGGCGACGTCGCGTTTCGAATAACGGACACAGCCGAGCTGACCGCCCACCTGCAGATTCCACAATCACAGCTACCCAAATTTCAGGTGGGCCAAACGGCCACGCTGCATGTCGCGTCAATGCCTGGCGTCGAATTTCCCGCATCGATTGTCCGAATCAGCCCTACGATAGACGCGCGTAATGGCGCTTTTCGAGCTACGGCCGTCATCGAGAACAGCGCAAATCGTCTCGCGCCCGGCATGTTCGGGCGCTTTATGGTCGAGTACGAATTGCATGAAGATGCGCTGGTAGTTCCAGCCGCCGCTTTATTTGACGAGGACGAACAAAGCACCGTCTACGTTGTCAATGATGGGGAGGTTGCGAAGCGCGCCGTCGAAACCGGGATCAGGGCAGGTGATATGATCGAGATTCTCGCCGGGCTAAGTGAATACGAAGAAATCGTAGTCATCGGACATTCCGGTCTCCGTGACGGCAGCAAGGTCTTCGCGAGTAATACAGATACGAACAGCTTTAGCGGCTGATAGATGGCCCGCCGCAATAGCGCTTTAGGGCGCAACGTGTGGTTCCGGGCTGCGGTTCTACCGGGGAAGAATCAATGAGGCTACACCTGATCAGCGCAGCGGCACTTTCCTGCGTCTTCCTGCTGGGTGCCTGTGAGCGGCCTGGCAGCAAGGACGAGGAAGATGAATCACCGCCGATTCCCGTAGAGACCAGCCTTCCGGTTCGCGGCGATGTCTACGCTGTCTACTCCGGTACGGCGCCCATCGAGGCCTACGCTGAAGCTGACGTGATCGCAAAAGTTGCCGGCGAAATTCGCGAGGTGCTGGTCGAAGAAGGTGACGACGTTGAAGAGGGTCAAATACTGGCAAAGCTCGACGGCGACCGGCTGCGCCTGGAACTCAATGAATCTCGGGCAAGGCTTCGCAAGCTGCAGCGCGATTTCGACAGAAATCGCAACCTGAAAGAAAAGGGCCTGATCAGTGAAGGCGACTTCGAGAACATTCAGTATGAAATGGAAGCGCTGCAGGCCTCATACAACCTGGCCAGCCTCGAGCTTGACTACACGCAGATTCGGGCGCCGATTAGCGGTGTAATCTCGGAGCGATATATCAAGCTGGGCAATACGATCAATGTCGGTGAGCCGGTCTTCCGCGTAACCAGTATCGAACCACTCGTCGCCTATCTGTTTGTTCCGGAACGCGAGTATCGGCAGATCTCTCCCGGACAGCCGGTCAGAGTTGATATCGACGCACTCGCCGGCGCACAAGTCTTCACAACCGTAACGCGTGTCAGTCCGAGCATCGACCCCGAAACCGGGACATTCAAAGTTACGATCGAGATCATTGATGCCGAACGGCGTATCAAGCCCGGGATGTTTGGTCGCATCAATATCGTCTATGACAGACATGAAAACGCGCTGCAGGTACCGCGAAGCGCAATTGTCGATGAAATGAGTACGACCAGCGTATTCGTCGTCGAAGACAACGTTGCTATCCGTCGGCCCGTGAAGACCGGTTTCAGCGCAAACGGGCTGATAGAAATCGTGGCGGGCCTGACGGACAGTGACAACGTCATTACGGTGGGACAAGTTGGCCTGAAACCGGACGCCAAGGTCACGGTTATCAATGCGGCTGACGAAGGTCCGGCCGGTGATTCGCAACAGGCTGAAGACGCCGTCGAGGTTGATGACTGATGCGCCGCATTATCGAATTGGCAACCGAGCGGCGCGTCACGATCTTGATGCTGATGGTCGCTATTGTCCTGTTCGGAATGGTATCGCTGTCGCGACTCAAGCTGAATCTGCTCCCGGATATTTCTTACCCTACGGTGACGGTGCGAACCGAGTTGACGGGTGCAGCGCCTGTCGAAGTCGAGAACCTCATCACCAAACCCATCGAGGAGGCGGTCGGTGTAGTTCGAAATGTTCGCCTGGTGCGCTCTGTTTCACGCTCCGGCCAGTCTGATGTAACGGTCGAGTTCCTGTGGGGCACCGATATGGATATCGCGGGCGTCGACGTTCGCGAAAAAATCGATGTCCTGTTTCTTCCCCTCGAGGCCGACCGTCCGTTGTTGCTGCGCTTCGATCCCTCGTCCGAACCGATCGTGCGGTTCGGCCTGTTGTTCAAAGACGATGCCGACGTCCGGGTCGATTCACCCGAGACACGTCTCAAATCCCTGCGCAGGCTCGCCGAAGATCGCATCAAGACAGACCTCGAGGCACAGGAAGGAACGGCAGCCGTAAAAGTCAGTGGTGGCCTGGAAGATGAGATCCAGATTCGTGTCGACCAGCAAAAACTGTCACAACTCGGCATCAGCATCGAGCAGGTTGCGGCTCGTATTCGGGCAGAAAATGTGAATCTGTCAGGCGGCCGTCTCGAGGAGGGCGACCAGCGTTTCCTTGTTCGGACCCTCAACGAGTTTGAGAGTATCGACGAATTCCGCGGCGCTATTGTTGCGAATGTCGCGGGCCGCTCCGTCTATCTCCGCGATGTTGCTACCGTAGAACGCGGTTACAGAGAGCGGGAGGCCATCACCCGAGTCAAAGGCCGCGAGTCCGTCGAACTCGCCGTTTACAAAGAGGGCGACGCAAATACTGTGCAGGTCGCCCGACGAATCGATCAGCGGCTCGAACGCATCCGCGAATCACTGCCGGACGATATCGAACTCATCAAGATCCATGACCAGTCGAAATTTATTTCGTCCGCCGTGGACGACGTCAGGTTTGCGGCGATTCTCGGTGGCCTTATTGCGATACTGGTGCTCTACGGATTTCTGCGCGACTCGCGGGCCACGACGATCATCGGCATTGCTATTCCCGTTTCCGTTATCGGCACGTTTCTGTTGATGTACATCAACGATATTTCCCTCAATATCATGTCTCTTGGTGGTATCGCATTGGCGGTCGGCATGCTCGTCGATAATTCGATCGTCGTGCTCGAGAATATCGTCAGAAAGAAGGAGCAGGGACAGGGCATCGTCGAGGCCGCGCAGAACGGCACAGTGGAAGTAGCAGGAGCCGTTACAGCCGCGACCTTGACGACCATAGCCGTATTTTTTCCGATGGTGTTTATCAGCGGAATCGCCGGGCAGCTGTTTCGTGATCAGGCCCTGACTGTCACCTTTGCGCTCGTCTTCTCGCTCATCGTTGCACTTACGCTCATTCCGATGCTCGCGTCGTTGGGGTCCCGCAGCCGCTATGATGACGGCGGTGACGACAGACCGGCAGGGTGGTTCACCCGAGCAGTCGCCTTTATCGTGCGCGGGCTCGGCGTCGTTTTTCTCGGCATTCGGAAAGTGTTCTGGGTACTGCTATGGCCACCGACCTGGGCCATGCAGCACCTGTATGCTGCGGTAGCCGCCGTCTACCCTGGACTCCTGCGGTGGTCATTGTCCCACCGCGCGACAGTGGTGGCCGCGGCCGCACTGATATTTGTGGCTACGATGGCGCTGGTTCCAAGACTCGGGACCGAACTTATTCCTCAGTTTTCGCAGGGCGAATTCAACGTTGACCTGCGGCTGCCCCCCGGCGCTCCGCTGGCCGAAACGGATCGGGCGATCCAGGCAACGCAGCGTGCCGCCGCGGCAATCGACGCCGTCGAGCTGGACTATTCGGTCGCCGGCACCGGGAACCGTCTGGACGCAAACCCGGTCGATGCCGGCGACAACACGGGTACCCTGAGTATTACGCTCAAACCAGGCGCGGGGCGGCAGGCAGAAAACCAGACCATGGACGCCATGCGAGCAGAACTCGCCCGGCTGCCGGGCGTGCAGTACAAGTTCAGTCGTCCAGCACTTCTGTCATTTGCCAGCCCGCTGCAAATAGAGGTTTCGGGCTTCGACTTCGACGGGCTGGCGCGCGTCAGCCAGATGGTCGTCGAAGCAATGTCCGCCTCGGATCGTTTTTCCGACATCAAGACAACCGTGGAACGAGGCAATCCCGAAATCCAGATCGTGTTCGACCAGGAACGCGCCGCCAATCTGGGACTGGCTGTTCGCGACATAGCCAACCTGGTCGTCGCCAACGTGCGCGGAGAACTGGCAACACGATATACCTGGCGCGACAAGAAGATTGATGTACTGGTTCGAAGCGTAGACACGCGGCAATCGAGTATCGACGAAATCCGCCGGCTGATCGTGAACCCTACATCTGAAAGGCCCGTAACGCTGGATGCTGTCGCAACGGTTTCGGTATCTCAGGGCCCTGCCGAAATCCGTCGCGTTGCACAACAACGAGTCGCAATCATCTCGGCAAATCTCGCCTATGGCGATCTGGGTGCCGCTACGCTCGAAGCTCGCAATATTGTCAGCCGTATACCGATGCCTCCTGGAATCACGGCGCTGGTGTCCGGGCAGAGCGAAGAAATGCAGGACTCATTCGAGTCCATGCAGTTTGCGCTGGCGCTCGCCATATTTCTGGTTTATCTCGTCATGGCCTCGCAGTTCGAGTCCCTGATACATCCTTTCGTTATTCTTTTCACGATTCCGCTCGCACTCGTCGGCGCGGTCATCGCGCTTTTCATTACCGGTACTACCGTCAACATAGTTGCGTTTATCGGTGTCATCATGCTTGCCGGAATCGTCGTCAATAACGCTATCGTGCTCGTCGACCTGATCAATCAACTGCGCGCGCAGGGCAGGAACCGGCACGACGCGATCCTGGAGGCTGGCACTGCTCGCCTGCGGCCGATTTTGATGACATCGCTAACAACGGCACTTGGACTACTGCCGATGGCCATGGGTTTCGGTGAAGGTTCCGAGGTCCGGACGCCGATGGCAATCACCGTAATCGGTGGCCTGGTTGTGTCGACATTGCTGACACTCGTCGTAATTCCGGTCGTATATTCGCTGCTCGACAGAAAACGATGGCCCGTGGCAGCGCCTGATACACAGCTGGCACAATGAAGCATACACAGACAGCCCTACGCCGCCCCGTCACGACCGTCGTCGTGTTCGTTGCGCTGGCACTGGTTGGCGTTATTGCCGCCAGGTTATTGCCGCTCGAAAAGTTTCCCGACATCGAGTTCCCCGGAATATTCGTTCAGATCCCATACCCCGGATCGACGCCGGAGGATATCGAGAGACAGATTACGCGCCCGGTCGAGGAGGCACTGGCCACTTTGTCCGGCGTAGAGCAGATGGTCTCGAGTTCGAGAGAAGGACAATCCGAGATATTCCTCCGATTCGGCTGGGATCAGAGCATGGGCGCCAAAGGTATCGAAGCCCGCGCGAAGGTAGACGGTATTCGCCACCTTTTGCCGGATGACGTGCGTCGCGTTTTCGTCTTCACCGGTTCGCTGGGCGACCAGCCGGTCTTGCAGCTGAGAATTTCCAGCGAGCGCGATCTTTCGGACAGCTATGACCTGATCGAACGTTCGCTCAAAAGGCGCCTGGAGCGCATCGAAGGCGTGTCGCGCGTGGACCTGCATGGTGTCGATCCCCGCGAGATACGCATACTGATGAAACCGGATCTGCTTGCTGCGCATGGTGTCGATATCGCCGCAGTACGCGATCTGCTGGTAAACAGTAATTTCGCCGTCAGTGCCGGCAAGATTACGGCAGGCGATCAGCGCTTCAGCATCCGGCCGAGCGGCGAATTCAGGTCGCTGGAAGAAATTCGTGAACTCACCATCAACAAGGCCGGGCTGCGCCTACGAGATGTCGCCGATGTCGAGCTGCGAACGCCGGATCGCAACTATGGCCGCCACCTCGATCGGAAATACGCCATCGGCGTCGCTATAAACAAGACAACCGGGTCAAACCTCGTCGACGTTACGGACCGAGTCATCGCCGAGGTCGAAGAGATCGGCAAATTGCCGCAGATGCAGGGCATCAATATCTTTTCCCTGGACAACCAGGGCGACAGCGTGCGCGAGTCGCTCAGCGACCTGCTCAGAGCCGGAGCGCTCGGCGGGCTGCTCGCCATTTTTGTCCTTTACCTGTTCCTGCGACAGGTGACAACAACTCTTATCGTCACGGCGTCGGTGCCGTTCTCATTGATGATCACCCTGGGTGCGCTGTATTTCGCGGGGCTCACGCTGAATATTCTATCGATGATGGGACTCATGCTCGCCGTCGGCATGCTTGTCGATAACGCCGTCGTTATTACTGAAAGTATATTCCGCTACAGGACCGAGAATCCGGACGAACCGCACAAGTCGACGATCCAGGGAGTCAACGAAGTTGGCCTCGCCGTCATCGCCGGTACGGCAACGACGATCATCGTGTTTGCCCCGATTATCTTCGGCGCCAAGGTCGATATCACAATTTTTCTGACGCACGTCGCCGTTACGATAATCGTCGCGCTGCTGGCATCCCTGCTGATAGCCCAGACCCTGGTGCCCATGCTGGCCGCGCGGGTTGCGGTACCGCCGAGGCCGAAGTCGAACGCATGGATCACACGTTTGACTCACAAATACGTCGGCGCCCTCGAGTGGATTCTTGGCCATCGCTGGTGGACGGCGCTCGGTATCTTCCTGGTTTGCGTCATCGGCGTGCTGCCCATGGCACTCGGCATTATCAAGTTCGACATGTTCCCGCAGGATGTCGGACGGCGCCTGTTCATGCCGTATCACATCGAGGGACAGCACTCTCTGGAGCGCGTCGAGTCAACAGTCGATACGATCGAAGACTATCTTTACTCACGCCAGGAAGAATTCAATATCCGCTCGATTTACAGCTACTATGATCAGGGCCGGGCCGAGTCCACAATTCTGCTCACCGACAAGGAAGATGCCACCCTGTCGACAAAAGAAATCATTGCGCGTATCGAGAAGGATCTGCCGGAAATAGCCCTCGGCAAACCGAATTTCCAGTTTGATCAGCAGGGCGGCGGCGAAGGTTTTTCGATACAGATCAGCGGTGATTCCACCGAAATACTGAATAAGCTGAGCGTCGACGTAATGCGTTTGCTGTCGACGGTAGAAGGCTTGAAAGATGTGCGCAGTGACGCCGAGTCGGGTGACAGAGAGGTGCGTATCAGCATCGACAGGGAAAGGGCCGCAGCGGTAGGCCTGACAGCCTCGACGATCGCGCAATCGGTCAGTATCGCCATGCGCGGTGAGAACCTGCGCGAATTCCGCGGAGAGTCCGGAGAAATTGCGGTTCGCGTCGCCTTTCGAGACGACGACAAGCAAAGCGTCGAGCAGCTGGCCGATTTGCCACTGTACACGGCCGACGGACGGCGGATCACGCTGGGCAGCGTCGCCTCGTTCCACATGAGCGCCTCGCCGGATACGATCCGCCGCACCGATCGTCAGACCGCCGTAATTCTGTCTGCAAACCTCGACGACGAAGTAACAGCAGACGAGATCAGACCTCGTGTCAAGAATCTCATGGAGCAGATAGAACTGCCGCCAGGCTACGGCTGGAAAGAGGGACGCGGCTTCGAACGCCAGGACGAAACGGCGGATATGATGGTCATGAATATCGTACTGGGCGTTGCCTGTATCTTCCTGGTCATGGCCGCATTGTTCGAGTCGATGCTGCTACCTTTCTCGATCATTCTCGGTTCGATCGTATTCTCGATCTTCGGTGTATTCCTGTTTTTCGCTGTAACCGGCACAACGTTTTCGTTCATGGCAATGATCGGAATCATGATTCTGATCGGGGTCGTGGTAAACAATGGCATTGTATTGGTCGATCACGTTAATAACCTGCGCCACACCGGAATGGCGCGAGAGAAAGCCATCGTAATCGCTGGACGCGATCGACTTCGGCCCATCCTGATGACAGTCGCCACGACCATCGTTGGGCTCACGCCGCTTGCGATGGGCACGACGCAGGTCGGCGGCGACGGCCCGCCGTATTTTCCGATGGCCAGGGCAATCATCGGCGGACTGGCGTTCTCGACGGTCGTTTCCCTGCTCGTCGTTCCGGCGCTGTACGTGTACTTCGACAGCCTTGCCGCCTGGGGCAGAAAA
>JAOTWB010000056.1 GCA_029863125.1 Gammaproteobacteria bacterium | reverse complement strand
TCAGCGTCTCGGCCGGAGTGCTGCCGGCGCTGATCTTCTCGTCCATGCTGCTGTCGGCTGCGGCACTAACCTGCGCGGTTAACAGCATTAACCAGAAAAGAGCAAAGTGAATGGAAAGAACGTTGCGGCGCATCCAGAGAAATCCCGTTGCCTGCAGGTCAGTATACTAGAGCCGGAAGATCAGCGATTTGCGGGCTAATGCAAAAAGGGCCCACGATGTGGACCCTTTGCGATTTGGCACTCCCTACCGGATTCGAACCGGTGTTACCGCCGTGAGAGGGCGGCGTCCTGAACCACTAGACGAAGGGAGCAGGGATTCTGCCGGTCCAGCTGAACCGGGGGCGCTATTATACGGCCGGATCTCAAATGCTCAAGCGAGATTTTGCGTGATATTTATCGTCCACGAGCCTGCGGCAGCGGCTGGCTGCTATCATACGCCCGAACCAATGATCCTCATGCGGAATAACACTTGAATAACAGCGGGAACCCGGGGTCCACAGCGCCGAAGATCATCCCCCGCGCCGCCCACAACGTTTCTCGGAACGAATTTTCGAAGAGCGCCCTGAAGGTACTGTATCGATTGCACAATGCAGGCTACCAGGCGTTTCTCGTGGGTGGCTGCGTGCGAGATGCGATGCTATTGCTGCACCCCAAGGACTTTGACGTTGCGACCAACGCGACGCCGGACGAGGTGCGCGCCTTGTTCGGCAACTGCCGGCTGATTGGACGGCGCTTTCGGCTTGCGCACGTTCGCTTCGGTCGCGAGATTATCGAAGTGGCAACATTCCGTGCCGCGGCAATTCACGTCGACGATGACGTCGAGCATGATCGCGAAGGCCGGATCCTTCGCGACAATGTCTACGGCACCATCGATGAGGATGTATGGCGGCGCGATTTTACGTGCAATGCGCTCTACTACAACATCGCGGATTTCAGTATCTGGGACTACGTCGGCGGCGTCGAGGACGTTGAGCGCCGTCAGCTTGTTCTAATAGGCGATCCGGAGCAACGACTGCGCGAGGATCCGGTGCGCATGCTCAGGGCCGTTCGATTTGCGGCGAAACTGGATTTTTCGATTGACCAGCCTGTTATAGAGGCGATTCACCATCACGCTCATCTGCTCTCGAATGTGCCTGCGGCGAGACTGTTCGATGAATTTTTAAAGCTGTTCCAGTCCGGTCACGCCGGACGGACTTTCGATCTCTTGCGTGAGCACAGCTTGTTCGGCGAGATGTTTCCTGATACCGAGCAGGAGATTCTCCGGGACGATGACTTCCTGAATTTTATTCGTGCGGCGCTGAAGAACACGGATCGCCGGGTCGCGGCCGGCAAATCCGTAACACCGATGTTCCTGCTCGGCGTCTTCTTCTGGGAGCCAATTCGCAAGCTGGCTCAAATTCGCCGTGCCGAAGAAAAAATGTCGGAGTCACAATCCCTGAGTCTCGCGTCTTACGATATCGTCGCCGAGCAACAACGCCGTATTACTATTCCTCGCCGATTCACAGTGCCAATGCGCGAGATGTTGGCGCTACAGCCACGCTTTCTGCAGATGAGCGGGAAACGTGCGATGAAACTGCTCGAGCATCGTCGCTTTCGCGCGGCCTACGACTTCATGGTGCTTCTGGCAGAGGTGGGTCAGGTCGATGCCGGCGTCGCAAAGTTCTGGACGGAAGTCCAGACGCAATCGGCGACCGAGCGTGCGGCGAGTTTTCAGATCGATTCGCGGGCGAGAAAGAAACGTCGGCCTCGGTCCAGGCGCCGTCGCAAGAAGCGGCAGGACGCGTGAAGAGCCCTTTTGGCCGCGACTACGACAAAACACCACTGGCACCCGGCTTACGTTGGGCTCGGCAGTAATCTGCAGGGCCCTGCCGGTCAACTCGAGAGCGCTTTCGACCTGCTGGCGACAATCCCGCGCACCCGGCTGATACGTCGGTCTTCGCTCTACCGGTCTGCGCCGCTCGGCGGGGTGGAACAGCCTGATTTTGTCAACGCGGCGGCCTCGCTGCTGACGCGGCTCACGGCCAGGCAGTTGCTCGACGAGTTACAGCAAATCGAGTTGCAGCGAGGCCGGGAACGCGGAGACGTCCGCTGGGGCCCGCGCGTTCTCGATCTCGATCTCCTCGTTTATGGCAGCGACCGGATCGAAGAGCCCGGCCTCAGTCTCCCGCATCCGGGCATCGCCGAAAGAAATTTTGTATTGTTGCCGCTCAAGGAGATTGCGCCGGGGCTGATTATCCCCGGGCTTGGTCGGCTGGCGGCTATTTCGGCCAACATGAACGAGCCGAAAATTTCACGCATCGCGTAAAAGGAAATCAGTGTCCCTTAGTCAGCTACAATCGCCTGGAACTGCATCCCGATATATTGCGATCGAGGGACCGATCGGGGTGGGCAAGACGGCACTGGCGCGGCGGCTGGCCGACAGCTTGTCTGCCGACCTGGTGCTTGAAGAAGTTGATGAGAATCCGTTTCTTGAACGATTCTATAGGGACGGCCGCTCGGCGGCGTTGCCCGCGCAGATGTTTTTTCTATTCGCCCGAGCGCGGCAGATAGAGGGCATGCGCCAGTCGGATCTTTTTTCGAGTGTGCGAATCTCGGATTACCTGTTTACAAGAGACCGGCTGTTCGCCGAGCTCAATCTCGACGCGGAAGAACTGAAGCTCTATGAACAGATCGCGGAAAGCCTGTCCGTAGATGCTCCGGTGCCGGATCTGATCATCTACCTTCAGGCGTCGGTCGACGCCATAATGGGGCGATTGGCGCAGCGCAATTCGCGATATGATCGATTCGTGGACCGTAATTATGTCGAGAAATTGACCGATGCCTACGCGCGGTTTTTTCATGCTTACGATGACGGTCCGCTGTTGATTGTCAATGCGTCGCAAATAGATCCGATCAATAATAATCTTGATTATGAGCAGCTGTTCCAGCAAATAGAGAGAACCACGGGAGGCCGCCACTTCTTCAATCCGGTTGCCGCGGCACTCGGCTAGCAGGAAATAAGACGATGTACACGCAGCTTGAACAGCGCGGCATGCCGGAGCCTCCGGTCAATGTCTCAACATTGCGCAAGATGAAAGAGGACCGCGAGCCGATTGCGTGCCTGACAGCCTACGATGCCAGTTATGCGGCACTGGTGGATGCGGCCGGCACGGATCTGGTGCTGGTCGGAGATTCGCTCGGCATGGTCATCCAGGGTCACGACACGACGGTCCCCGTTACGGTTGACGACATTGTCTACCACTCCCGCGCCGTCGCGCGCGGGCTGCGCCGCGCGTTTCTCGTCGCCGATATGCCGTTCATGAGCTACACCGAACCGGGTCAGGCCCTCGACAATGCAGTCCGTCTCATGCAGGTCGGCGGGGCGATGATGGTCAAACTCGAAGGTGGTGACGATCAGGTGGAGATTGTCGAGCACCTCGCGCGCCACGACATCCCGGTTTGCGCCCATCTCGGATTGAAGCCTCAGTCGGTTCACAAGATCGGTGGATTCAAGGTGCAGGGCAGGGAGCCGGACAAAGCGCGGCAGATGGTCAAGTCGGCCGAGCGACTGCAGGATGCCGGTGCGGACGTCGTATTGCTCGAATGCGTGCCGAATGAGGTAGGAAGAGTGATTACGGCGGCGCTTCAGGTTCCGGTAATCGGTATCGGGGCAGGCCCGGACGTCGACGGCCAGATCCTGGTTCTGTATGACATCCTCGATATCACGCAGGGCCGGACGCCGAGATTCGTCAGGAACTTCCAGCAAGAGCACACCTCTCCGCTCGAGGCAGTCAAGGCTTATGTGCACGCGGTCAAAGATCGGAGCTACCCGGCTGCCGAACATTGCTTCTCCTGATCAGCTGCCGGGTCTCGATAAGCCGTGCGGGTCGTACACAGTAAGCAGGAACTCTCCGAACGGATTGCCGAGTGGCGTCAGCAAGATGAGCATGTGGCGCTGGTCCCAACGATGGGGAACTTGCATGCGGGTCACATCGCGCTCGTGAAACTTGCGCGCGAACACGCCGAACGCGTCGTTGTCAGTATTTTCGTCAATCCGACTCAGTTTGGAGACGGTGAAGACTTCGACGATTACCCGCGCACGCTGGAGGTCGACAAACGACGGCTGAAGACGACGGCAGCGGACCTGATATTCGCGCCGGACGTGGATACCGTGTATCCATTTGGCATCGATCAGGCGACAACAGTGTCCGTACCAGAATTGACCGAGAATTTCTGCGGCGCGTCGCGTCCCGGTCATTTTGATGGCGTGACCACGGTTGTCGCGCGATTATTTGCCCTCGTCCAACCGGACGTTGCCGTATTTGGTCAAAAGGATTATCAACAGCAGCTCGTGATACGGCGCATGGTCGAGGATATGAACCTGCCCGTCACGATCATCACGTGCGAGACAATTCGTGAAGATGACGGGCTGGCGCTGAGTTCGCGCAACAGCTACCTCACAGAAGAGGAGCGAGCCACGGCGCCGCAGTTGTACGAGGCGCTGAAGTCGGTTGGCGAGGATCTGCAAAACGGCCGGCGGAACTTTAGTGAGCTCGAAATTGCCGCGACGCGAAAACTCGCGGATGCAGGTTTTGAGGTTGATTACTTCGCCATTCGTCGTGCGCAGAATCTCGCAATCCCGGACCGGGATTGCGATGATCTCGTCGTTCTGGCTGCGGCACGCCTGGGTGCGGCTCGCCTCATCGATAACATCGTTGTTACGGTCTGATTACTCCGAAACGGTGTTTCTTCCCGCATGCTTGGCGCGATACAGCGCGGCGTCAGCGTCGCGAATCAACGTGTCGAGAGTGCCTTTTTCCCTAAGTTGGGCGACACCCATGGATACCGCGAGCGGGATCTGTATCAGGGAATCAGTCCCGTCTCCGGTCGCGCCGCACACCGATTCACGGACTCGCTCGCCGACGGTCACTGCCTGTTCGATATTCGCGTCGGGCAGCAACACGGCGAATTCGTCGCCGCCGTAGCGTACCAACAGGTCACCAGGACGGAAATGTTTTTTCAGGATCCTGGACACCGCGCAAAGCGCCCGGTCGCCGGCGATGTGGCCGAACATATCGTTGAACTGTTTGAACCGGTCGACATCGATCATGATCAAAGCTACCGGTCTTTCGTCTTTGACACAGGCTAAGACCTCTTCGGGAAACGACTCCATCATGGCGTGCCGATTCCCCAGACCGGTCAGCGCATCGGTTGTCGCGTGGCGTTCGAACTTCCGTATCTCGCCATAGTTGTGGGCGATGACGCGATTGTGGCTGCGCACGCGCTCGGACAACACGACAAGCAGGTTCTTGGCGAATTCATGCGAGGCCTCGACCATTTCCCACAATATAGATCGATGTATGACCAGCATGTGCGTGTCTTCGGCGGCAATGACGTAGGCAGAGGGATCGCGATCTTCGATGATCGACATTTCACCGACGCAAGCACCGGTTTCCATTGTTGCGAGTACCGGTGCTTTGGGAGAACCGACGTATACGTTCAGGCTGCCCGACAAAACGACGTATACGTTCTCGTTCTCCAGATCGGGCGACAGCAATAACTCGTTGGCTTCGATATCGCGCCGATCGCAGCGTTGCAGCAAATCGTGGATATCGTTGGGAACCACATGCCTGAACAACTCGAGTCCCTCGAGCAGCGAGCGCCGGTAGTCTGAATTTGTGGCCGGAGATCCGTGCAATGCGTTTTCTCGTCCAAAAAGAAATGATTTTCGCGTCAATCAACCCGGGAATAGTACCGACCAGGCCACATTTTCGGGGAGAAAGCCACGCAAATTGCGGTTCTGGCGACTCAGGATTCGCCGTCAACAAGCTCGGCCCGGGCTTGCGCGAATTCCTCACGATCCTTGGCCGATGGGTCCGGATATTTGAGACCAATACTCTGCAAAGCGCCTATGATGATGTCCGCGACTCTTGCGCGCATGTAGGACTTGTTGTCCGCCGGTATTGCGTACCACGGAGCCCAGGGTCGCGAGGTCGCGTTCAATGCGTGCTCGTAGGCTTTCATGTAGTCATCCCAGGAACGTCGCTCGACCACATCGCGCGGTTCGAATTTCCAGTTCTTGTCCGGATCGTCGAGGCGCGCCAGGAAACGGCGTTTTTGCTCATCTCGGGAAACGTTCAGCCAGAATTTCAGGATGACCGTGCCGTTGCGCGCCAGATGTTCTTCCTGCTGACGGATCGAGGTTAGTCGCTCATCCCAGATTGTCTCGAGATTCACTTCGCCGGGCAGCTGCTGATAGTCAAGAATCTCCGGATGCACGCGCACAACGAGTACCTCTTCGTACTGGCTGCGGTTGAAAATGCCGATACGACCCCGTTCGGGTAAGCGACACGTCGTGCGCCAGAGAAAATCATGATCCAGTTCAAGGCTCGACGGCTTTTTGAAACTGAATACCTGGCAGCCGGACGGGTCGACGCCCTGCATGACAGATCGGATCGTGCTGTCTTTGCCGGCGGCATCCATGGCCTGGAACACGAGCAACACGGCGTGACGATCGCCGGCCGCGAGCACCCGCTGTAGCTTGTTCAGGTCCTCGGTTCGTCGGGTCCGATGCTTGCCTTTGTGAGGGAGATCGTCGGTCTGCGGTACGGTACTGGCTGCCGCTACGTCGAAACTACCGTCAAACGGCACGAGGTACGGCGAATCGGGTGCCTCAAACATCATTGCTCTCCATTTTTGCTGCTACGTCGTGTTGCTCGAGCGCCCACGAAACGTGCTCGGCAACCAGTTCAGAATTGTCATGCTGCCGCGCGCGCAGCGCAGCGACTACTTCGGGCGTACTTTTGGCATTGCCGAGGGCAACGGCCAAATTGCGCAACCAGCGTTCAAAACCAATGCGCCGAATAGCGCTTCCTTCCGTCTTTTGTAACCAGGTTTCTTCATTCCAGGCAAACAATTCGGCAAGTTCGGCTGCATCCAGACCGTGTCGTGGCGAGAAATCTGCTTCGCCGCTCGGCCTGGCAAATTTGTTCCAGGGACAAAACAGCTGACAGTCGTCGCAACCGTATACGCGGTTGCCGATCGCTTTGCGAAATTCGACCGGTATTGCGTCTTTGAGCTCGATCGTCAGATAGGATATGCAGCGCCGTGCATCGAGTAGGTAAGGAGCGACGATGGCTCGAGTGGGGCAGACCTCAAGACAGGCAGCGCACGTCCCGCAGTGCGTATCTTCGCGTCGATCGACCGGCAGAGGCAGATCCGTATACAGTTCGCCCAGAAAAAACCAGGAGCCGTTGTCGCGGTTTATCAGGTTTGTGTGTTTGCCGATCCAGCCGATGCCGGCTTTCTCGGCGAGCGCTTTCTCCAGCACCGGGGCACTGTCGACAAAAACGCGATGTCCGAATGGTCCGATTCTCTCCTCGATGCGGCGAGCAAGGGTCTGCAGGCGGCCGCGGAGGACCTTGTGGTAGTCGCGACCCAGTGCATAACGCGATATATAGGCGCGCGTGTCGTCATCGAGCAGCTGCCTGGACGTGTCCTGTGCTTCGGGCAAGTAGTCCATGCGCACCGAGATGACGCGTACCGTGCCCGGCACTAGTTGTTCCGGCCGGCTGCGCTTCCCGCCGTGACGTTGCATGTAGTCCATCGTGCCGTGAAACTTTTTGCGCAACCACGCCGCCAGACGGCCCTCGGCTTCAGCAAGATCGACATCGCTGACTCCGGCCTGTTGAAAGCCGAGTTCAATACACCAGTCAATGACCTCGGCCTTGAGAGCCGCCATCTCGGTATTGCCGTATTGTTGCGTGGATATCGTCAATGTCGGTACCGTGTCACGTGACAGTATAATCGCCCCGATGCAGACCATGCCCATCAACATCTACTCCGTCGCCTCCGTGCGTGAGATCGATCGGACCGCGATCGAAGATTATGGCATCCCGGGTTATACGTTAATGACGCGCGCCGGGGAGGCCGCCTTGCGGGCAGCTCGCCGGCGATTTCCCGATGCGAAGCGCTGGCAGGTCATTTGCGGGGCCGGCAATAATGGCGGCGACGGTTATGTCGTCGCACGACTTGCGGCGAACGACGGCATGCTTGTCTCGGTTGTGTCGATGGTGGATCCGCGGTCTCTCGCCGGTGATGCGGCGACGGCTTGCGAAGATTTTGTCGCGGAGGGAGGCGTCGTCATGCCGTGGGACGGCGAATGCGACGATGAAGCCGAATTGCTGGTGGATGCCATACTCGGCAGCGGCCTGGAGCGTGAGGTCGGCGGAGAGTTCGCGAAGGCCGTTGCGGCAATCAATGAACATTCAGCCGGCGTTCTGTCCCTGGACGTACCCACGGGAATCAACGCCGACACTGGCGCAACACTCGGGTGCGCGGTAAAAGCCGATCTGACCGTGACCTTCGTCGGGCTGAAAGCAGGCTTGTTTCTCGACTGCGCCCCGGATTACTGCGGCGAATTACGTTATGACGGTCTCGATGTCCCGGACGAATGCAGGGCCGGAGTGAAGCCGGAACTGCGCCGCATTGACGACGCACTGATGCGAGATGCGCTGCCGCCCAGGCGAAGAACCGCACACAAGGGGGACTTCGGTCACGTCCTGGTCATTGGCGGCGGTGAGGGCATGCCGGGCGCCGTCTGCCTGTGTGGCGAGGCCGCTCTTCGCGCCGGGGCGGGACTGGTCAGTATTGCAACAGCGCCAGCGCACGCGGCATTTATCGCTGCATCGCGACCCGAACTCATGCCCCACGGCGTCAGAGAGGCGGCCGATCTCGAGCCGCTGCTGCAAAAAGCCGATGTCATTGCTTTCGGTCCGGGACTGGGACGGTCCAAATGGGCAAGATCGCTATTCGAGGCGGTCGTGGCCGACGCGCGTCCGGCAGTCTGGGACGCCGACGCACTTTATTGGCTGGCGCGGCAACCCAACAGGGCCGATGCGCGCGTCATAACACCGCATCCGGGCGAAGCGGGCGCTCTGCTCAAGCTGTCCACGGCCGATATCCAGTCTGATCGGCTCTCGGCCGTGCGGGCATTGCAGCAGCAATTCGGCGGTATTGCCGTGCTCAAAGGGTCTGGTTCGCTGATTTCGTCGGCTGGGGGCATTCCCTCGATTTGTACGTCGGGCAATCCCGGGATGGCGTCGGCAGGGATGGGTGACGTTCTGACCGGGGTCATTGCGGCACTACTTGCAGGCGGCCGGTCGCCGGAGCAGGCGGCACTCGTGGGCGTCGAAGCCCATGCGCGCGCCGGCGATATGGCGGCCTTACGAGGTCAGCGTGGCCTGATCGCGTCAGATCTGCTTCTGGAACTGCGTGCCGTGATCAATCCGTGAATGCCGACTCGTGATCCTGTTGCCGTGAATCGACTGCTCGCCGACGCTGCCGCTACGGCTGATTTCGCTCGGCGCCTGTACGGCAAGTTGCCGCCGGATTTGTCGGGCTGGACGATACTGCTGCGGGGCGAACTCGGCGCCGGAAAGTCCACGTTCGCGCGCGCCTTGATCAATGCGGCGGGGCACTCCGGGCCGGTACCGAGCCCGACCTACACGCTCGTGGAACCCTACCAAATGGCGCACGGCAATATCTATCATATTGATTTATATAGAGTTTCAAGCGAGGAAGAGCTCAGCTATCTGGGTTGGGAGGAGCTGGAGGATGGTCTGCGCCTGGTGGAATGGCCGGATCGTGCGCCCGGCCTCATGACGCAGGCCGACATCGTGTTGACGCTCACTTACGAAAATACGGGGCGTCGTGTCGAACTCAGGGCACTGAGCGAGCGCGGCGAAGCACTCGTCAGGGGCTTCGAGTCATCCTGAATCAAAGTGTGAACTAGTTCCGGTATCTGCATAATATTCAAACGAAAAGTCTTGGTTTTTGCCGTCAGATTCGTATACTCACCGGACATAATCCCGGAATCTGGCTGTTCAATCCTTTATGGCTTCACGTCCCCTCATTTTC
>JAOTWB010000054.1 GCA_029863125.1 Gammaproteobacteria bacterium | reverse complement strand
TTGGGTGGAATATCTCCCACAACTCGAAAAAGAGTATGACTTCTGGATGTCGGGGTTGGGCAAGCTCGGCGATGGCCGGGGCGCGGAGCGACGCGTCGTGGCGGTACAGGACCGATACCTGAACAGATACTGGGATGACTCCGTCGCGCCCAGACCGGAGAGTTACGCTGAGGACGTGGAATTGGCAAGTCAGTGTGATCGCGACGCGGCGGGCCTTTATCGAGATATCCGGTCGGCCTGCGAATCCGGTTGGGACTTCAGTACGCGCTGGTTCGCGGATCAGCATTCCCTGGCATCCATTCATACAAGTCAAATTGTACCTGTCGATCTCAACGCAATCATGTACAAACTTGAATCCTCGCTCGCCGGAGCGTTCCATGATGTTGGCAATATTGAACGCGCGAGACATTTCGAAGCCCGCGCAAAGGACCGCAGGCGGCTTTTGCAGTCCTTGTTTTTTGATGACGAGGTTGGTTTCTTTGTCGACTTGACGCTGCCCGATATGAAATCGGGCGGCGTACTGTCGCTGGCTGCTGCTTTCCCGCTGTACTTTGAGATTGCCAAACCGGATCAGGCAAGACGCGTCGCCGCGGTGATTCGCAAGCAATTCCTTAGAGCCGGTGGCTGGGTTACAACGCTGGTCAATAGTGGCCAACAATGGGACGCACCAAATGGCTGGGCACCGTTACAGTGGATCGTTTACTCGGGATTGAAAAACTACGGTTTTGTCGACGATGCAAATGAAGGTGCCGCGCGCTGGGTGCAAAACAACGAGGCGGTCTATCAAAGCACCGGCAAGCTGCTGGAGAAATATGATGTCGAGCAAATCGGCCATACCGCCAAAGGCGGCGAGTACGCAGTTCAAGACGGTTTTGGCTGGACCAATGGCGTACTACTTTCGCTCCTGAACGAGATTGAATCGACTTCGAGGACCTAAGAACTAAACGGCGCTTCCCGCCTAATGTCCGATATCCCCAAGAACTTCAATCAGCTCATCCAGTTGAGCGACCGTCTTCGGTGATCGCGTCAGAACGGCTTTCATCGTATCGTCGACTACGGCAGACGCATCTCTGAGCAATTCACGCCCCGCCGGTGTTAGCGCGGCAATGGCTAGCCGGGCGTCCCGTTTGCTCTTCACGGTCGCGACGATGCCGAGCTTTTCCATGGGCCGCAGTGCCCGCGTGACGCCGGACGGCGTAAGCCCGACGGCGTGCGCCAGGTCGACGCGACTGGCCTGTGCGTTTGGCGCGTCGCCCAGCGCCTGCAGCAAGCGATACTCCGCCAGGCTGATACCACGAATGGCGCCAAGACTGCTGTCGAGCCGTCTTTCGACGCGGCTCCAGGCTGACGCGAAGGCGAGGGCCAGTGACTGTTCCCGGGTAATTTGACTATTCATGCGATAAGCATAATAGATACGTGATTAATCATGCAATACACAATTATATCCGCCGGTTGCCCAACGGGCCCCGATGCGCCAAAGTACGGCCTCTTGATCTCCGGACCCCGCGTAAAGGACCGCTTTGTGCTGCAACCACTGGACGACATTGAAGTTCGCATCATTGGCTGCCTGATCGAGAAGTCGATCGTCACACCGGACCAGTATCCGCTGACGCTCAATAGCCTGACCAACGCCTGCAACCAGAAATCCGCCCGCAGTCCGGTGATGGTCTTGCGGCAAGGCGAGGTGCAGCATGCGCTGCGAGTGCTGGAAGCGAAACACCTGGTACAAGCGGACGAGAACTTCAAAAGCCGAACCGAGAAATACCTGCAGCGGTTTTGCAACACGCGTTACAGCGATCTGCAATTCGACCCTGCGGAGCTTGCCATCGTGTGCCTGCTCTTGTTGCGTGGCCCGCAGACGCCGGGTGAATTACGCGCACGCAGCGGACGTTTGCATGCGTTCGCCGACAACGCGGAAGTGATGGCCGCTCTGAAGCGACTGATGGTGCGCGACGGGGACCCGCTGCTCGTTGAACTGCCACGTACGCCGGGGCGCAGAGAATCGGAGTATATGCACCTGTTCTCGGGTCCCGTCGACCTCGATGCGCACGCAAGCCAGGCAAAGGCGGCCAAACCTGCTTCTTCATCCGAACGAGTGAGTGTCGCAGAGTTGGCGGAACGCGTAAGTGTGTTGGAAGTCGAACTTGCCGAGCTCAAGAAACGTTTCCACTAATCATCACGACGTCGCGGAGTTTTGTATGTCGTTGCCTGCAAGGATCAGCTTGCGATTATTCGATCTTTTTCTTTTCGCCGTGCTCTTGTGCCTGGCGCTACCGGCTCTGGCCCGGCAACAGGTAGTTGTGGCGGTTGTCGGCGACGGTCCCTCGGATCGCTTTGCCGAGCAGCATCAAAAGTACATCGACGAATTGCTTGCGCTGACCTCGAACGAATTTGACGTCCAGATCCGGCGTTCAGCCGGCGAATGGAGCCGAGAGTCGATCAATGCCATGCTCGACAGCGCCTATGCAAATCCGGAGATCGACATGGTGCTCGTGACCGGCTTTCTGGCGAACCAGATCGCAGCCATCAGGCGGGACTATTCCAAGCCGACGTTTCTTCCGCATATTATCGATACCGGACTCATCGTCGGCGATCCGGCCATTGGCCGCTCCGGCGTGCGCAACCTCAACTATCTGACCTTCTACGCGAATTTCGCGGAAGATCTCGACACGCTGTCGCGTTTCACTTCTTATCGTGATCTCATCCTGTTCGTCGATGCCGGCCTGCTGTCGGCAATTCCCGCGCTGCGCGACGCGGCCCTGGCTGCCAGCGCCGCGAGAGGCATCAATCTGGCCGAGGTCACCCATGACGGCGTCGACCACGAGCTTATGAATCGCGTACCGGCCGAAACCGACGCCGTCTTTATCGCCGGCTTGCCGCGGATGCCCGAGGAGGCTTTCGATCGCTTGATCAAGGAAATTAACGCAGCCGGACTGCCAAGCTACAGCTTCGCGGGCGTCACCGATGTTGAGCGGGGCTTGCTCGTTACCGATTCCGAGCCGCGCGACGTGGATCGTCAGGCGCGACTGAATGCGCTCAATATGCAGGCTGTAATGCTCGGTGGGCGGGCGGAAAATCAGCCGACCGAGTCGCAGCGCAAGGAGCAGCTCACCATTAACATGGCGACGGCAAGAGCAATCGGGCTGTCGCCGAGTTTTGACCTCCTGACCGACGCCGTTCTCCTCAATCAGGACGTGGAAGCGAGTGGCGAGCAGTACGGCCTCGTCGAGATCGCACGGCTTGCTCTGGACCAGAACCTGGATCTGCAGGCCGAATCATTCGGCGTACGGGCCGGGATCGAGGAGATAGCGAGGGCAAGGGCGAACCTCCTGCCGCAGGTTGGCGCTTCGGCAAGCCAGACGTTGCGGAAGGACTCGCCGTCGGTGGCGGCAGGCATATTTTCCGAACGTTCGAGCGATGCCGCAATCAGTTTGGATCAATTGCTTTACTCGGATGCCGCTAGCGCCAATCTCAAAATTCAGAAGGAGCTGCAGCGCACGCGCGTCGCGAGCCTCAACGAATTCAAATTGGACGTCGTGCAGGCCGCAACGACGTCGTACTACACGGTACTCAACGCGCGCTCGCAGCTCGAAGTGCAGGAAAACAACTTTCGAATTACGCGGGCCAACCTGGAGCTGGCGGAAGATCGTGTTCGACTGGGTACGTCGACGCGAGCGGACGTTTATCGCTGGCAGGCCGAGGTCGCGCGGGCACAGATATCGGTGTTGAATGCCCGAGCGGCGTTAAACCAGTCCTGGGAAACACTCAACCGAATCCTGCACAAACGCCAGGGTGAACGTCTTGCCCTGAGAGAGGCGACGTTCGACGAACCGTTCGTCATGAGCCACAAGGAATTCGACCAGTTGGTGCAAAGTCCGCGGGACTACGCGCAATTCGCCCGTTTCTACATCGACCGTGCGCTGCGACAGGCGCCGGAGCTGGAGCAGTTGACTGCCAGGATCGCTGCAAAACGGCGCGAGCTGACAAGCCGGCGGCGCGCCTACTGGTTGCCGGACGTTTCGGTGGGCGGCCTCTACACAAGCAACCTCGACCAGTCCGGACTCGGCGCCGGGCCGCAGGCCGGACAGGACCTGAATGACTGGAGCGTTGGCATACGGGCAACGTTGCCGTTATTTTCCGGAGGCCTGAAAAAGGCCAATGTTTCGCGGGCGAGTTTCGAACTTCGGCAACTTGAATCTTTACACGCGTCAACCGCGGAACGTGTCGAGGAAGCGATTCGTAATCAGCTGCATGCGGCACAGGCGGCCTACCAACAGATTGATCTCGCTGACAGGGCGGCCGAGGCGTCGATCAAGAACTTCAGTCTGGTGAGCGACGCTTACGCACGCGGCACTGTGACCATCATCGAATTGCTTGACGCGCAGGATACGAGTCTGGCGGCGTCGGCCGCAGCAGCGGAATCCCTTTACAATTTCCTGATTACAATCGTGTCGCTGCAGCGGGCTATCGGCGGCTATGACTACCTGTTGTCGCCCGAAGACAGGGACGCGCTGGCAGCCGAATTTCGCCAGACGCTGACGGGATCCAGGTGATGAAGACGAGCGTATATTATTGGCTGGTGGTTAGCTTGATGCTGGCCGGTTGCGGCCGGTCCGATGACGCGATGGAGGAGCAATTGCGGCCGGTGCGTTACGTGACCGTCAGTGACGCGAGCGTTTTTCGCGACCGGAGCTTTTCGGGTACGTCCAAGTCCAGTAGGGAATCGCGCTTGAGTTTCAAAATATCCGGGACCGTAATCAATGTCCCGGTGCAGATCGGTCAACGTCTGAACGCCGGTGACCTGATTGCCGAAATCGACCCGGCGAGCTACGTGCTGCAGGCGCAGCAGGCGCAGGCAACGCTCGTGGAAGCGCAGGCGAACGATCGCCGCGCCGACGCAAATTACGAGCGTACCAAGGGCCTGTATGCCAACAGCAATGCGTCCCTGAACGACCTCGAGTCGGCCCGTGCACAGGCGGAATCGGCCAGAGCCGTGGTTCGCGCGGCAAGTAAGGCACTGGAGATCGCGCGACTCAATGTTTCGTATACGAAACTGACCGCGGCTGCGGACTGTTCGATTGCATCGCTCGATATCGAGGTGAATGAGAACGTCGCCGCCGGTCAACAGGTGGCGGTCGTCAGCTGTGGCGACGCGTTTGAAGTCACGTTGGATATTCCGGAAAGCCTGATTGGCAGCATCGACGAATCAACGCCTGTCAGCGTGCGATTCGGCGCCATTCCCGACAAGGAATTCAGCGGAAAAATCTCGGAAATTGCAGTGGCGTCGGCCGCGGGCGCGGCCGCATTTCCGGTGGTTATTGAAATCACGGATCGTGATCCGTCCATACGCTCGGGTCTTGCGGCCGATGTGACGTTTCAATTCGATTCGGCGGCGTCAAAGGGCGGTGGATTCGTGCTGCCGGTGAACGCGGTCATCCACGATCCGAACGGGACGTTCGTATTTGTGGCGGAGCCCGGCGATGCCGATGGCGAGGCGCTGGTACGCCGGCGGGGCGTCACACTGGGCGAGCTGTCGCAGTCCGGTATCGAAGTCGTCGAAGGCCTTGAAACCGGCGACCGTGTCATCACGGCGGGCCTATCCGTGATCCGTGACGGCCAGCGCGTTCTGGTCCCGTCCAGGGATTGAACCGGGGTTTGCCGTGAGTCTCACTGCGTTTGCAATCGACAGGAATCGCATCACGCTGTCGATAGTGGCCCTGATTGTAATCGCCGGGATATTCGCATTTCAGAGTTTGCCCAAAGCACAGGATCCGGGCTTTATCGTTCGAACGGCGGTCATCACGACGCGCTTTCCCGGTGCAAGTCCCGAGCGCGTGGAACTGCTGGTCACGGACAAGATCGAGAAGAAAATTCAGGAAATGCCGGAAATCGATGCGATTACGAGCGAATCGCGAACCGGTATTTCAATCATCTATGCGAACTTCAAGGAAAGTTACAAAATCATGCGGCCAATCTTCGATGACCTGCGTCGCAAGGTAAATGCCGTAGCGGCGGAACTGCCGCAGGGCGCCCTTACGCCAGAGGTCAACGATGAGTTTGGTGACGTATTCGGCAGCGTCTATACATTGTCGGGCGATGGTTTTTCCTACGCGGAGCTGAAAATTGTCGCCGATGAGTTGCGCGACGAGCTCCTGAAAGAACCCGATATCGCCAAAGTCTCGATCCACGGCGCGCAACAGGAAGTTATTTTCGTCGAGTACAACAATGCACGCCTGTCCGAACTCGGGCTGTCGCCGCAGCAGCTATCCGCATCTCTCGCGGCCGTCAACATCCTGTCGTCCGGTGGCGATATCGTTAGCGGGCGGGAGAGAATAACCCTGGAACCGAGCGGTAACTTCGAGTCGGTTGCCGATTTGCAGCGCACTGTTATTCAGCTGCCCGGGGGAGCGCTTGTGTATCTCGAAGATATCGTCGATATCTATCGCGGCTACAAGGACCCGCCGCGGAGCGTCAGTCGCGTCAACGGCGAGCCCACACTGGCTATAGCGGTTGCCATGCGCGATGGCGGTGACATCCTCAAGCTGGGCGAGCGACTCAACGTTCTGATGCCGGAGCTGATTGCCCGATACCCGTGGGGCATTACGATCGACAAGGTCTGGTTTCAGGCTGATCTTGTTGCGGACGTCGTGCAGGCGTTTTCATCGAGCCTGGCCCAGGCGATCCTGATAGTCATACTCGTCATGATCGCGTTTCTCGGTCTGCGGACCGGTATCGTCGTTGGGGCGCTGATTCCGACGACCATCATTGCGTCTGTGTTCACGATGCAAATCTTCGATATATCGATCAACCAGGTATCGCTGACGGCGCTGATTATCTCGCTGGGTCTCCTCGTGGATAACGCCATCGTCATCGTGGAGTCGATCCTCGTAAGGCGCCAGCAAGGCCAGAGTGCAATTACGGCTGCCGTCGAGTCGGGTAAGGAATTCAGCACACCTCTGCTGATCTCGTCGTTGACCACGGCGGCGGCCTTCATGCCCATAGGATTGGCAAAGTCCGCGGTCGGCGAATACACGGCCGACATCTTTTACGTCGTAACGATTGCACTGCTGACGTCCTGGCTGCTGGCTATGACATTCGTGCCAATGCTAACGACGATCGCACTGAAAGTGCAGCCCGCGAGCAACGGCGGCGCGGAGCCGTTCGGGGGGCGCTGGTACGCATACTACCGCGAGCTACTTGGCCTGTCGTTGCGCTGCCGGTATCGCTTTCTTGCCGTGATCGCGCTGGTGTTCGCCGTCGCAATTATCGGACTGGGTATGGTACGCCAGCAGTTCATTGCGCCATCGGAGGACCCGATACTGTCGGCCAAACTCGAGCTGCCGCTGGGCACGTCCATTGAAACCAGCCAGCAGGTAATAGCCGAGGTCGACGCGTACATCCAAGCAACCTACTTCAAGCCGGCGAGCGGCGAGCCGCGTATTCGCAACTGGCTGACGTTTATCGGCGACGGCGGCCCACGTTTCAAATTAAATCTCAACCCGCCGAATCCGAATCCTGCAAATTCCTTTGTCATCGTGAACACCGTGCATGGCGACGATGTCGATGAAGTGATTGCCGGCATCGAAAACTACGTGCTTAAAAATCATCCGGATCTGGCGGCACAGGTTAAGCGCCTCGAGAATGGCCCGCCCGTGGACTACCCGATCATAGTGCGCATCTCGGGCAGTGATTTCGATGCCTTGTACTCAATTGCCGACCAGGTCACCGGTTTCCTCTACGGTCTTCCTCAGGTATCGAACGCGCAGAACTCCTGGGGACTGCAGACCAAGAAGCTGCGCGTTGAGATTGACCAGGAACTGGCGCGCCGATCGGGTGTGACCAGTGAAGATGTAGCCTATTCGCTGCAGTCCGGGTTAACCGGCATCGACCTGACGCAGTATCGGGAAGGCGAAGAACTCATACCGGTCACACTGCGGACCGTTGCCGCCGACCGGCAGGACTTTAGCAAACTTGACGGCCTGACAGTCTACTCGCAGAGCAAAGGCAACAATGTGCCGTTGAAGCAGGTCGCGAACGTCGAGCTGACGTTCGAACCTGGCATCATCGAGCGACGCGACAGAGACCGAACCCTGTCGCTCAACGTCCAATTGCGCGGTGGCGCGACGGCGGCTGAAGTTGTTGATGAGCTGGTTCCGTGGCTCGAGCAAACGGCAAAGAGCTGGCCCGCCGGCCATACGTTCGAGATCGGCGGTGAGACTGAGGAGTCCGGCGACGCGAACGCATCGATCGCGGCCGAGCTGCCTACGGCCGGAATGCTGATCCTGCTGCTGCTGGTCTGGCAATTCAATTCCCTGCGCAGGCCGGCAATCATTCTTGCGACGATTCCGCTGGGTCTCATCGGTGTCACTTTCGGCCTGCTCGTTGCCAATTCAACCTTCGGTTTCTTCACAATCCTGGGCCTGATTTCTCTGTCCGGCATCATTATCAATAACGCCATAGTGCTGCTCGATCGCATAGCGATCGAGATACGGGATTTTGGACGTACGCAGGCGGATGCCATTATGACCGCTTGCCAACAGAGGATGCGGCCGATCCTGCTCACAACGGCCACCACCGTCCTCGGCATGACGCCGCTGCTGTGGGGCGGCACCGCCATGTTCAAGCCGATGGCCATTACCATTATCTTTGGACTGGCATTCGCGACAGCGCTGACGCTGCTGGTTGTCCCCGTCTTGTACTCGCTTTTCTTCAGGGTGTCGTTTTTGGCGAAAAGCTGACGGTGTTCTACCAGTGGCCAGGTATGGCTGTGCGGTTGAGCTAGTCGTGCGGCAGCAGTCGGCTGATATCGACTTTGAACTGCAGGAAGAAGAGTCCACTGACGGTGTCATCCATCATTCGCACGTCAAGCAAGCGTTCGACGGCCTTCACCGGCAGATAGGTGAGGTTGAGTCCCATGTAACGGTTGCCGACGGACAGGCTTGGCACCGCACCCGGAAACGGCTGATTGTCGTTGACGTCTTTACGGGTCATCAGGAATGCGTTGACGCCGGCATCGATGTAAAAGCCGTTCAAGCGATCGGTCGCAAACAGCGTGCGATGCAGGCCGGCGCCAGCCATGTAGGACATCTCGTCGTTGCTGTCGCGAAAGCCGTTGACCATGAGCTGTTTCTTCCAGCGCGACTCGGTCGCAAACTGGTATTCGAGGCCGAGACCGACGTTATCCTCGTTCCAGTTCTCGGTCGCATCAATGTGAATCGAGCGGCCATTGATCACCGCACTGAAGTTGCCGGCGAGAGCGGACGTGGCGGGCGCAACAATAAGTAAAGCGAGGAGCGTGAGTCGTGCGGCGATGAGTCGTTTCATACCGACTGATGAATGCAAGGCGTATGCCGGAAATAAAAAATACGATATTTCAGATAGTTACAGAGAAGCCTTAAACGACGTGTAAAGAGAATCGACAGCTCACACCGAGCCGCGGGGATTTACGGCCGCCCGGTGCAAGCGGACTGTGCGCTGGTTCCGCCGTGCTCTGTGACATGGCGCAACTCTTTAGTGGCCCATATTTCGTTTTGTACCGTAGCGCGGAATCAGCGCTGCGGCGCTGCACAGCAGTCCGGTCACGATAACCGTAAGCTGCAGGCCAAACCCTGATGCCGCGACACCGACAACCAGGCCACCGAAGGCAACGCCGCCAAATGCGATCATGCCCCAAAGGCTGCTGACACGGCCGCGCACGTCCTCTTCAACGAGACTCTGCATCAGGATCTGCGAGCCAATGCCGCCCAACGACAGGATAACGCCTAGCATTGTTACAATGGGTACGGCAATCCAAAATGCGCTGTTGGCGCCGAAAGCCGCGATCAACAGGCCGGCAAGAACGACAGACATGCGGATGATGACGACATTGAGCCAGAGTGTCGTGCGCGCGAGCACGAGCCTGTCGCGACCGCGCCAACGCCGACAGCGGACGTGAGGATGGCCAGCCCGGAACTGCCGCGTCAGAACACAGCGTCCGCGAATGCCGGCAACATCTCCATCGCACCACGCCCGAACACCGATCCGACGGCGATCATGACAAGCAGACCGCGGATCGTCTCGTGATCACGCACGTAGCGAACGCCATCGAGCAACTCGGACCAGACAGCGCCCGGTTTCGTCCCACGACTCGTCCTGGGCCTCAGCTCGACAAAGAGTACGGCCGTGACAATGGCGAGATAGGATACGCCGTTCAAAGCAAATGCAGCGCTGACTCCAAGCGCGGCGATCACAACGCCGGCGATGGCCGGACCGACGAACCGCGACTCGTTGAAAGAGACCGCGGTGCTTGCAATCGCGCTCTCGAGTTGTTCTCTGGCGACCAGGTTGGGTACCAGCGTCATGCGCACTGGCGTGTGCGCGCCATCCAGCGCGCCCTGTACGAGCGAAAATGCTGTCAACACAACGATGTTGACCTGCCCAAGCGCTGCGAGTGTAGCGAGCACCAGCATATTTGCCGTACTGCAGGAGTTGATGACGATCGACGCTTTTCGGCGATCGACACGATCGGCCA
>JAOTWB010000053.1 GCA_029863125.1 Gammaproteobacteria bacterium | reverse complement strand
GGTGGACCCGAGCGGCAGGTTCAAAACTGCCCGCAGATGATTTTCGAACTGGCTGGTTGCGGCGCCTTCGATCGTCCAATGGCCCGAGTTGTGCACGCGCGGCGCGAATTCATTGGCTAACAGCTCGGCTCCTTTGACGAACAGTTCCAGGGCCAGCACGCCGACGTAGTCCAGGTGCTCGAGCAGCCGCCGCACGTACTGTGCGGCTCGCTCGGCAAACTCCGGCGCGTCAAGCGGTGATCGCGAACTCCGCAGAATGCCGTCTTTGTGGACGTTGTGGCTAAGCGCGTAAAGTCGGACTTCACCGTCGACATTGCGGACACCGATCGAAGAGACTTCGTAATCGAATGGCACCCACTGCTCGGCAATCAGGGCCTGGGCTCCGAGTGAGCCCCAGGCTCCATCGATATCGCCCGCCTTTCGGATCACGAACTGGCCTTTACCGTCGTAACCCAGGCGTCGCGTCTTTATGACCATCGGCAGGCCGAGCACCTCGGCGGCGGCGGCGATGTCTTCGCGCGCATCGACAGCCCGAAAGGCGGGCAGAGGAATGCCGAGTCGCTCGAACAGTCGTTTTTCGTCGAGCCGATCCTGTGCATGCCGCAGTGCGGCCACGGGCGGGTAAATCGGAACCGTGCCCTCAATCCGCTGCAGCGCGCTAACGGGGACGTTCTCGAATTCGTAAGTTATGACGTCGCAGTATTTGGCCAGTTCGGCCAAGGCCCTTGCATCGTCAAACGGCCGCTGGATGACGTCACCGCATACGCGGGCCGGCGGTGAGATAGATGGATCCAGAAAAAGGCATTCGACCTTGAGGTCGCGGGCCGCAAATCCCAGCATCTGGCCGAGCTGCCCGGCGCCGATTATGCCGATACGCATCGTCGTCAGTTGGTGGGATCGCTGTCGGCCAGAACCTTTTCGGTCTGCGTCTTGCGAAAATTCTCGAGGGCCGCCGCAATCGTGGAGTCGCTAATGGCGAGCATCGCCGCGGCGAGTAGTGCGGCATTGACGGCTCCTGCGCGACCGATGGCCATGCTGCCGACCGGAACACCGGCGGGCATTTGCGCAATCGACAGCAGTGAATCCATGCCGCTGAGCGCTTCGGACCGCACGGGGACTCCCAGCACGGGTAACCGCGTCTTGGCGGCCGTCATACCGGGCAGATGCGCGGCGCCGCCGGCACCGGCAATGATGACTTTCAGGCCGCGATCGACGGCGCTCTCTGCGTATTCGAACAGGAGGTCCGGGGTGCGGTGCGCGGAGACGACGCGCACCTCGCAGGATATGCCCAGCGCCGCGAGAGTCTCACTCGTGTGACGCATCGTTTCCCAGTCCGACTGCGATCCCATGATAATGCCGACATCAATACCCATCGCGAAAGTCTATCATTCCCGCGGGCCTTTAGGAGAGACGCTTGATCGCCGCGCGGATGGGTTCGGGGTCAACATGCCGCATGATCTTCCCGATGTATTGTTTCTGCCGTCGCAGCGCACTGTGAGACTTGATTTGACGTGCGTCGAGGATCGCCTCGAGCAGCTCCTCGTCGAGCCCGATTTCTCGAATGTCCGACTCATGCAATGCGATCAGCCCCTCACCAAGTTTTTGCAAAGCAAGAAACTCGCGTTTTCTCGCGCTTTTGCTGGGCTTTAAATCTGTCACCGGCTAAAGTACTCCCGCGGCCAGGTCTTCTGTTCTGCGGCGGGAGTTTACCATGTGGCCGATCGGCTGACGGACAGTTACAACAGGATGCAGCAAACCATGGATAAACCTGCCACGCGGGATTCATTGGGCCGGGAAGATCTCGAGGGTCTTGTGAAGCTGGCGCTCGACGAGGCCCGCAAACGCGGCGTTGACCAGGCCGAAGTCGCCGCGAGTCACGATATCGGGCTGGCGGCAACCGCGCGTCTGGGCGATGTCGAAAACCTCGAATACACGAACGATCGTGGCATCGGTATTACGGTGTACAAAAATTCCCGTAAAGGCAGCGCGAGCACTTCCGATATTTCGTCACAGGCTATTGGGGAAGCAGTCGCCAAGGCGTGCACCTTCGCCGAAGTCACGGCCAGTGACCCGCATGCGGGGCTGGCCGACGCGGATCTGATGTGCACCGATATCAAGGACCTCAGGCTCGACCACCCGTGGGAAGTCGAAGCAGCCGATGCCATCGCGATCGCAATCGAGACTGAGGCAGCAGCGCTGCAGTTCGATAAACGGGTCAGCAATTCGGAGGGCGCCACAGTTTCCCGGAATCGCGGCTCGCGTGCCTACGGCAATACGCATGGCTTCCTTGGCAGCTACTCGCGAACCAGTCACAACATCACCTGTGTGGTGCTCGCCGAATCGGACGGTGTCATGCAGCGGGACTATCACTACACGGCTTCGCGTGATCCGGTCGATCTCTGGGACCCCGCGACTGTCGGCGAAACCGCGGCGCGGCGCGCCGTAAACCGTCTGGGAGCGCGAAAAATCAAGACGACGCGCGCGCCGGTGCTATATGTTCCCGAGATTGCTCGGGGCTTCATTGCTCATGCAATCGGTGCCATTGCCGGCGGGGCACAATATCGGCGTTCATCGTTTCTGCTCGACGCCGCGGGCGAAAAAATATTCCCGGCCTTTGTCAATATCCAGGAGAGGCCGCATCTCGAGAAAGGCATGGCGAGTGCTCCGTACGATGCCGAGGGCGTTGCGACCTACGATCGCGACATCGTCACCGATGGAGTTCTGCGGGGCTACATTCTGAGCAGTTATTCGGCACGCCGCCTCGGTCTGACAACAACAGCCAATGCCGGCGGGGCACAAAACCTGATCGTTCCGGGTTGCGGCAAGGATCTGGACTCCCTGACGAAGGAGATGGGCACGGGTTTCCTTGTCGAAGAACTGATCGGCCACGGAGTGAACGGCGTCACGGGTGACTATTCACGCGGCGCGGTCGGCCATTGGGTAGAAAACGGCGAGATTCAGTATCCGGTCCATGAAGTGACGATTGCCGGAAATCTCCGCGAGCTCTATCAACGCATCGTCGCGATAGGCAGCGATCAGGATACGCGCGGCGGGATCCGCTGCGGATCTATACTCGTTGCGGAAATGACGATCGCGGGCAGTTAGGACTTCGGCTCGCGTGCCACGTTATCAAGCAGCTCGGCGAGCGTTGTGCTCTCGACCGTCCCGGCTACCGCCATGTCGATCCTCGCGCCAATTTCGTCAATAGCCGGCGACCACCGCGGTTCACCGATGGACCCGGTCTCCCCAACCTCGCGAACGACCGCGAGAACGTCACGGAGCGCGATTCTGGCCATGTCGCGGCCGGGGATCAGTTGTTCTTTGTCCGTTGAAGTCAGCAGCCCGTTCTGTTCGAGGCCGGTAACGATTGGCTCCAGCGTAATTGACGGGATGCCGATCTTCTCGCTGATATCGGCGATCGTCACGCTTGCCTCCGGATCGCGAAAAGCCTGGCCGACAAGCAGCATGATGTTCAGCACCAGTCGCTCTCGCGCACCGCTCGGCAGCCGCGGCTCGCGCCGGCCTATGCGCAGGTACGCCGGATTTTGATGGTAATAGGCAAGCTGAGCGCCGACCAGTAGCACCAGCCAGTTGAGGTACAACCAGATCAAAGCAATGATGGCGATCGCGAAGCCGCCATAAACGCTCATGGTTCTCGCGGAATTGACGATGAAGGTCGCTACGATTACCCCAAGCGTCGCCCACAAGACCCCGCCGGCGAGCCCACCCACAAGCGCAGAGCTCAAACGGACTTTTGTATTCGGTATGAACCAATAGAGAAAGGCGAATGCCGCGGTCATCAGCAGGAAAGGCGTCAGTTTGTTGGTCGCAACGAACAGCGGCCCGATGAACCGGTTTTCGACAAGATATCTGACTATGTCCTCATCTTGCAGCGAGCCGATCATGCCAATAGCAAGAACGACAACAATGGGACCGATGGTCATTACAAAAACGTACTCGGTGAAACGGCGTGCAAAGCTCCTTGGCTTGCTGACGTACCAGGCATAGTTGAAAGCCTCTTCGACCTTCTGCACCATCGATATCGCCGTATAAATGAAGAACCCGAGGCTGACGCCGCCGAGAATGCCGCCATTCACGTTATCGACCAGCCGCATTACGTTGTCGGTAATTTCTTTGCCTTTTTCCCCCAGCGGTTCCAACAACAGGTAAATTTCGACTTCGAGCAGGTCATCGACGCCGAATCCCTTGAGCAGCGCAAAACTGAAGGCAATGAGAGGCACTACCGACAGCAGCGTCGTGTAAACAAGACTCATTGCCCGCAGCGTCAACTGGCCGGCAAACATGTCGCGGAGCACGGCGTGGAGGTACCGCAGGATGGTGGTTAGCAGCCGGCCGGGCAAGCCGTACTTTGCCAGCGCATCGCCCCAGATGAGTTTGTCGACCTGGTTTAGTAAGCTCTTGGTCATTACTCGATCATTGTACAACGATGAGCGGCTTCAGCGATGTGGTCTGTTTCATCATAGGCCTACCCCTGACGACCCATGATCGTGACCGCAGCGTTGATCGCGGGGGAGATCTTGCTTGCTCGCGCTGACGCGATGTCGCTTCGCAAGACCCACCCGCACTCACCGCCGCCGCCCATCGTGCTGCGTGAGGAGCTACCCAATCGGCGCCCATCTGTAAGAAGGGTTAGTGGCGGGTTTACGAGCCCGTCATTCGCTTGAGGGCTTCCCGGTATTTGTCGCCTGTTTTTTGCAGAACATCGGCGGGAAGCTCGGGGCCTGGTGCCGTCTTGTCCCAGTCGAGTGTATCGAGATAATCGCGAACGAACTGTTTGTCGAAACTCGGCGGGCTGATGCCGACCTTGTAGCCGTCCACGGGCCAGAAGCGCGATGAGTCCGGCGTCAATGCCTCGTCGATGATGTGCAGGCGGCCTTCATCGTCCAGGCCGAACTCGAATTTTGTGTCGGCGATGATAACGCCACGCTCGAGCGCGTAGGCGGCCGCACGTTGGTATATCTGGATGGAGACGTCGCGCACGCGTCGGGCGAGCTTCTCACCGATCAGGTCCACGACGGCTTCAAAGCTGATGTTTTCGTCATGATCCCCGGCTGCTGCCTTGCTCGCCGGCGTAAAAAGCGGCTGCGGCAGCTGTTGCGCCAGCTCGAGACCCCTGGGCAGGTCGATGCCGCAGACGCGGCCGGTTTCGAGGTAGTCGCGCCAGCCCGAGCCGATCAAATACCCCCGCACCACCGCTTCGATGGGCAAAGGCCGCAGACGTTTTACGACAAGAGATCGGCCGCGGAGCTGCTCGCGCGTCTCCGGATCCTTGACAACATCATCGACCGTCAGCTCGGTCAGCTGGCTATCGATGATATCGGCCATCATTCGAAACCAGAATAGCGAGATCTGGGTGAGCACTTGCCCTTTGCCCGGGATCGGGTCCGGTAACACGACATCATACGCTGACAGGCGATCGGTCGTGACGATCAGCAGGTGGTTATCATCAACGCTGTAAATGTCTCTTACCTTGCCGCGTCCCAGTAACGGCAGTTCGGGAACCGAAGACTCGAATAACACGTCGTTGGTGTTCATCGCGGGGCGCTCAATGTCCGGGCTGCTCAGATCAGATGATCGCCTTTACGCAACAGGCAGGCAAGCATTCAACATTAGGAATGCCTGCGAACAAACGATAGGATTGACGTTCAATCCAAGCCCGACGGCAGGAATTTGCGGTGTACTGGGGCAAGATAATAGGCACGTTGGCGGGGCTCGCAACGCTCAAGCCCTGGTTTGCTGCCCTCGGCCTGTTTCTCGGTCACCAGTTCGACCGCGGGTTCTCCGAGCGATATCGCAGTTTTGAGAAGCAGGGCGCGGATATAGGCCGCGTGTCGGAAGGCTATCTGCGGGCTCTTTTCCAGGCCCTGGGCCATCTCGCCAAGGCGGACGGGCGCGTTTCCGAGGACGAGATCCGTGCTGCGCGCCTGGTCATGCATCGCCTGGGGCTGAGCCCGTCACAGGTCCGGCGCGCCATCGGCTGGTTCGAGGATGGAAAGCGGCCCGGATTCCCGCTGGTGCAGACGATTCGCGAACTGCGGCGCGTCAACGCCAGAAGTGCGGCGCAGCGCGCGATGTTTATACGCCTGCTGCTGGAGGTGGCGCTGGCGAAGGACACGCTCAGGAAGGATGAGCGTTCACTGATATGGAAAGTCTGCGTCGAACTCGACGTCGGGCGCGTGGAGCTTGCACAGCTCGAGGCCATGATCCGCGCACAGAAAGGATTCAAGCGCTCGCCGGCGGGCGATGCGGATGCGGCCCGGGTGCGCGGCGCGTATGAAGCGCTTGGCATGTCACCCGATGCGAGCAACGAGGAAATCAAGAAGGCCTACCGGCGATTGATGAACAAGAGTCATCCTGACAAGATTGCCGGCCGCAATCCGGATGCCGCCGTAGTCGCGGAAGCCGAGCGCCGCACTCGCGAAATACGCGGCGCCTACGAAATGCTGAAAGCAAGACGCTCGATCAGATGAGCGGTGTGATCTTATTACACGAAGCTGACTTGCCCGATATGCCAAAGGAATGACCGTGAAACCACTTATTGCTCCCTCGATTCTGTCTGCTGATTTCGCCCGTCTCGGCGACGATGTAAAAGCCGTGCTCGATGCGGGGGCTGACGTCGTGCATTTCGATGTGATGGACAACCACTTTGTGCCGAACCTGACAATTGGTCCATTGATCTGCGATGCTTTGCGCAACTTCGGCATCGAGGCGCCGATCGATGTGCACCTGATGGTCGAGCCGGTCGATCGCATCATTCCTGATTTCGCGAAGGCCGGTGCCAGCTACATTACGTTTCATCCGGAGGCGAGCCGGCACATAGACCGCTCGCTGGGGCTGATTCGTGAGTTTGGGTGCAAGTCGGGGCTGGTATTCAATCCGGCGACGCCGCTCGGCTCCCTCGAGTACGTTATCGACAAAGTGGACATGGTGCTCATCATGTCCGTGAATCCGGGCTTCGGTGGCCAGAAGTTCATCCCGTCGGCGCTCGACAAGCTGCGCGAGGCTCGAAAAATAATTGAAGAGAGTGGGCGCGATATCCGGCTGGAAATCGACGGTGGCGTCAAAGTCAGTAACATCGGGGAGATCGCAGCCGCCGGGGCGGATACATTCGTGGCCGGGTCAGCAATCTTTAGCAGCGACGACTATGCCGCGACCATTGCAGCGATGAAATCCGCAATCGCGAACGCGACGTAGAAGTCCGGCCTGCATTCGACCTCACTGTCGCCCTTTTCGCGCTCGGGTCGCGCTTCCAGCGCCATGGCGCGTCCAGGGCGCTTTGCTACAGTTTCCTGTTGGGCCTCGCCCCGTAAACGACGATGGTCTTGCCGCTGGCGGACACCAGTCCCTGTTCTTCGAGCACCTTGAGAACACGACCTGCCATTTCCCTTGAACAGCCAACCAGGCGGCTGAGCTCCTGACGGCTGACCTTGATCTGCATGCCGTCGGGATGCGTCATCGCATCGGGTTCATTGCAAAGATCCATGATCGCGTGTGCAACGCGTCCAGTGACGTCGACGAACGCGAGATCGCCGAGCTTGCGGTTGGTGCGATCGAGTCGCGTCGCGAGCTGCGTCGCGAGTTCGAAAACGAGACCCGGACTTTCGCTTGCAATCTGGCGGAACCGGGGGTAGGTCATTTCAGCAATTTCACATTCGGTGCGAGTGCGTACCCAGGCGCTGCGCGTTGGCTGTTCGTAGAACAGGCCCATTTCGCCGAAGAACTGTCCTTTGTTGAGGTACGCAAGGACCATTTCATTGCCGTCTTCGTCTTCGATCATGACCTCGACCGATCCGTCGACGATGTAGTACAGGACGTCCGGCAAATCGCCTGCATGAATCATCACGGTCTTCGACGGCACTGTGCGTACGCGACAGTAGCTCAAAAATCGATTGATCGCCGGCACATCGCTGAGATTCTTGACTGTAGTCTGCATTGATTAATCCTCGCCCCTGTTGCGGTCCTCTTTTAATACAGTTTACCGATCACGGCAAGCTAAGTCCGTGTTTTGTCGCGCTTTATCGCGTTTTTTCTTTGCGCTACACCCAATACGCGGTTCGTGTCATGATTTTTGCCGTCAGTCGCATCAACGTCTTGACCGGTCCCGGCAGGTCGGCAGCCCCGGCCGCCACCGCGCTTGCACCGTGCTGCGCCTCCTCGTCCCGCATGGTTTTGACGATTGCCCGGCTCCTCGTGTCCTCGGCGGGCAGGCCATCGAGATGCTCATCGAGGTGCACGCAAACCTGGCGCTCGGTTTCGGCGATGAACCCCAGGCTCCATTTGTCGCCGAGCAGGCCGCTCGCCGCACCGATGACGTACGCCCCTGCGTACCAGATCGGGCTCATCCGGCTCGGCTCCTCGCCGAGTTCCTGAATACGCTGTTCGCACCAGGCAAGGTGATCGAGTTCCTCGGCGGCGGCCTGCCGCATCTGCTGCTCGATCTCGCTGTCGCGCGCGACCGCGGCATGTCCCTGATACAGGGCCTGCGCCGCAACTTCGCCGGCATGATTCACGCGCATGAGACCAGCGGCATGCGACCTTTGTGCGGCGCTGAGGGCTGGTTCATGGATCGAACGGGCGGGATAGTCGCGTGCTGCAGGTCCGACTGGTGCGGCGATGGTGCGTAGCGCCTTGTCGGCGCCGGCCAACAGGCGGTCGATCGGGGAAAGTTCACGAACTGTCACAATTGGAGTATAGCGAACCCGGGCAGTGTGACGGTATACTCCGCTACCTTTTTTGGCAGCAAGCCCAAGAAGACTGAGGAGAAAGTGCATGAAACTGCGTGTGACATTGATCGTTGCAGCATTACTGGCCCCGATTTCGTTATTGGCTCAGGAAGAACCGAAAGATCCCTGGTCAGGCAAGGCGACGCTCGGTTACCTGGCGACGTCCGGCAATACCGAGAACTCCACCCTGAATTCCGGCGTCGAAGTCGGGTTCGCGACCGGCAAGTGGCAACATCTGGCCAGAGCCTTTGCGCTATACGCATCCGAAAATCAGATTACGACGGCCGAGGCTTACGAGCTGGGCTGGAAGAGCGAGCGGAACCTGACTGACGTCGACTTCCTGTTTGGGCGTCTCGACTGGCGCAAAGACAACTTTGGCGCGTTCAACACCCAGTTTGCGCAGACTGTGGGCTACGGTCGCCGATTGCTCAAGACGGACAGGCATCTGCTCAATGTCGAGGTTGGTGTCGGTGCGCGGCAGTCGGAGCTGCAGTCCGGGATCTCGGAAAATGAGACAATTTTCCGCGGCGGGGCGTACTACAAGTGGAAGATCAGCGAGACGGCCGAATTTCGGCAGGACCTGACGGCCGAGTCCGGCAGCGACAACACCTACCTCGAGTCGATCACGGCGGTGTCGGCGAAGGTGATGGGACAGCTGGCGCTGGTCGCGTCTTACACCATCAAGCACAATACTGACGTCCCGGCCCTGACCGAGAAAAGCGATACCTACACGGCTTTATCGCTGGAATACGTCTTTTGAAGTACGCTGGCGCTGCGCCAGCCATTGGCGACATGATGGTAAGGGACTGAAAAATAAGCATAAAAGGCGCCCAGGGAAGGGCGCTTTTTCTGTGCAAAAATAGCCGGGATCGTTTGCAATGCGGCAGGGGCTACAGTAGAATTTCGCGCCTTTCGCCAATCCCGCGAGCGTGTGACAGCGTGAATGGCTGACGGGGTGTTCGGGTCAGGCCGGATCCCCGGAAAAACAAGTTGATTCCCTTACGGAAACCAGAATTATGAAGACGTTTTCTGCGAAGCCAGCAGAGGTGCGCCGCGATTGGTACGTCGTCGATGCAACAGGTAAGACCCTGGGGCGCCTGTCAACGGAGATCGCGCGTCGCCTTCGTGGCAAGCACAAGCCCGAATACACGCCGCATGTGGACACCGGGGACTACATTGTCGTCGTTAATGCCGACAAGGTTCGAGTGACCGGTAACAAGCTGAAGGGCAAGATGTACCACCACCACACGGGTTACATCGGCAACCTGAAGTCCGTGTCAATGGAAAAAATGCTCGACGAGACGCCCGAGCGTGTGCTGCAGTTCGCGGTCAAGGGCATGCTGCCACGTGGCCCATTGGGACGCCAGATGCTCGGCAAGCTCCGCGTATTTGCGGGTCCTGAGCACAGCCACACTGCGCAGCAGCCCATTCCCCTGGATGTAAATGCCTGAGGCGCCGCCCTCCCGTGTTGAGAACAGACTTATGAGTGATACATTTTTTTACGGTACCGGTCGTCGCAAGACCTCTACAGCGCGCGTGTTCCTCTCGCCCGGAAATGGCGATATTACGGTCAACAAGCGCCCGCTGGGTACTTTCTTCGGCCGCGAAACGGCGCAAATGATCGTTCGGCAGCCGCTCGAACTGACCCAGCTGACGGACAAGTTTAATGTCAACGTCACGGTCAGGGGTGGTGGTACGACCGGGCAGGCGGGCGCCATTCGTCACGGCCTGACGCGTGCGCTGATGGCGTACGATGAGTCATTGCGGCCCTCTTTGCGAAAAGCCGGCTTCGTGACCCGCGACGCCCGTGAAGTAGAGCGGAAGAAAGTTGGACTCAGAAAAGCACGTCGCGCTACTCAGTACTCGAAGCGCTAGGCGCGCGAGACGACCGATCTCTTCTTACTGGGGGATCGTCTAGCGGTAGGACTGCGGACTCTGACTCCGCCAACGGGGGTTCGAATCCCTCTCCCCCAGCCAAAAATAAAGGGCCCACAATAGGGCCCTTTTTTTTTGGCTGGGGGAGAGGGAAGACGCACGAAGTGCGCCCGAAGGGCGAGGAGCAAAGCGACGAGTCAATCCCTCTCCCCGCAGCGGCACGACCACCCCTCTCCGTCACGTAAGAATCCCTC
>JAOTWB010000052.1 GCA_029863125.1 Gammaproteobacteria bacterium | reverse complement strand
GCCGGTACCGAGCCCGACCTACACGCTCGTGGAACCCTACCAAATGGCGCACGGCAATATCTATCATATTGATTTATATAGAGTTTCAAGCGAGGAAGAGCTCAGCTATCTGGGTTGGGAGGAGCTAGAGGATGGTCTGCGCCTGGTGGAATGGCCGGATCGTGCGCCCGGCCTCATGACGCAGGCCGACATCGTGTTGACGCTCACTTACGAAAATACGGGGCGTCGTGTCGAACTCAGGGCACTGAGCGAGCGCGGCGAAGCACTCGTCAAAGGCTTCGAGTCATCCTGAATCAAAGTGTGAACTAGTTCCGGTATCTGCATAATATTCAAACAAAAAGTCTTGGTTTTTGCCGTCAGATTCGTATACTCACCGGACATAATCCCGGAATCTGGCTGTTCAATCCTTTATGGCTTCACGTCCCCTCATTTTCGTCATACTCGGCCTGCTGCTGCCCCTCGCAGCCACGGCGGGAACCACGGTCGAAAATGTGCGCATCTGGGACGAAAACGGCAAGACGCGCGTCGTCCTCGATCTCAGCCAGTCCGTTGCGCACAAGATTTTCACGCTGCGAGGCCCGGATCGCCTCGTTATTGACCTGCAGGACGGGCGGCTGGCGCAGTCGTTGACTCAAATGCCGCGCGGCACCGGCGCGGTCAGGGCGATACGCAGCGCCATCCGGGCGAACGGCCAGCTGCGCGTGGTGCTGGACCTCAGCCCCGGCGTCCGTTCGCGCAGTTTCACGACCGGCCCCAACGCCAGGTACGGCGATCGCCTGGTCATCGACCTGCAGCGTTCGGGCCATCTCACGCCGGTAAAAAGAGCGTCGGAGGAATATCGGCCCGGCCGCGATATCGTCGTCGCGATCGACCCGGGCCACGGTGGTCATGATCCCGGCGCCATCGGCAAACGCCGAACGCGCGAAAAAGACGTTGCCCTTGCTATCAGTCGGGAGCTGGCCCGTCGAATCGACGCCGAACCGGGCATGAAAGCCGTGCTGGTCCGCAACAGTGATACCTACATAGACCATCGCGAACGCACTGGCATCGCCCGGCGCAACAAAGCGGATCTGTTTGTGTCGATTCACGCCGATGCTGTTTCCGATCGGAGTGCGAGCGGGGCGTCTGTCTATGCGCTTTCCCTCAAAGGCGCAAGTGACGAGGCGGCCAAGCAGTTGGCCGAGCGCGAGAACGCATCGGTCGGGGGCGTTTCTCTCGAGGACAAAGATGATGTGCTGGCGTCGGTGTTGATCGACCTGTCGCAGAACGCGTCGCTGAGCGCCAGCCTCGACGTCGGCAGCAAAGTCATCCGGGAAATGGGCAAAGTTGCCAAACTGCATCGCAGGACCGTGCAACAGGCCGGTCTGCTGGTGCTCAAATCACCGGACATGCCCTCGATTTTGGTCGAGACGGCGTTCATCTCGAATCCGAGTGAGGAGGTCAAACTGCGCGACAAGGGCCATCAGGGGCGCCTGGCGAACGCAATCCTCGCCGGTATTCGCAACTATTTCTACACAAATCCGCCCCCGGATACGCGAATCGCCGCCAATCTTCGCCGAGAACCGGTCCGGCAGGTGCGCCATGTTATTACACGTGGCGACACTCTCTCGGAAATCGCGCAGCGCTACAATGTCAGCGCTGCCGCCATCCGCGCGGCCAACAAGATGTTGAATGACGACATCCTCGTGGGGCAAACCCTCCGTATTCCTGTCTTCACCGGCGGCTAGGCCGAAAACCTCTGTTCAACCCCGGCTGCCAGTCACTGCGATTGGGCAAGACTTTTCGCGCGGGTTTTGAAAAAATGACGGCCCTTCGTCATCACTGATTTCGCGCGCATGCCGATTCGACAGCTTCCGAGCCACCTTATTAACCAGATTGCCGCCGGCGAAGTGGTCGAGCGACCTGCGTCCGTCGTGAAGGAGCTGGTCGAGAATAGCCTCGATGCCGGAGCGCGCTCGGTTCAGGTCGATGTGGTGTCGGGCGGGCAGAAGCTGATACGCATCCGGGATGACGGCAAGGGCATAGAGTGCGACGAGCTCGCGCTCGCTTTGTCTCGTCATGCGACCAGCAAGATCGCGAGCCTCGATGATCTGGAGGCGGTCGCTTCTCTCGGCTTTCGTGGCGAGGCCCTGCCGAGCATCGCGTCCGTTGCGCGTCTGACGTTGACCTCGCGAGCCGCCGGCGCAGATTCGGCCTGGCAGTTGGAGGCTGATGGCGGAACCATCAGCACGCCGGCTCCGGCTGCCCATCCGCAGGGCACAACCGTTGAAGTTCACGATCTTTTCTACAATACGCCCGCGCGTCGACGTTTCCTGCGCACGGAACGCACCGAATACGGCCACATCGAAAAATGGGTGCGTCGCCTGGCGCTGTCGCGGCCCGACATCGCATTCACGATGACGCACAATCGTCGTACCGTACTCAGTCTCGCAGCGGCATCCGATCGGGAGACGCGGCGGCAGCGTGTAGCAAAGGTGTGCGGCGACGCATTTGCCGATCAATGCGTCTGCATCGAACATGAAACGGACGGAATCGCTTTATCGGGCTGGATCGGCCTGCCGACCTTCAACCGCAGTCAGCCGGACATGCAGTACTGGTTCGTCAACGGTCGCAGCATCACCGACAAGACGCTGTCGCATGCGGCGCGACACGCCTACCGTGACGTCTTGTTTCATGGCCGTTATCCGGCCTACATCCTCAGTCTGACCATGGATCCGGCCGGCGTTGATGCGAATGCCCACCCGGCCAAGCACGAAGTGCGGTTCAGGGACGGGCGCAGAGTGCATGGCGTCGTTTCGCAAACCGTCGAGGTTGCGCTACAGGACACGCGTCCGGGTGGCCACAACGTGGCACCGATTCGCATGACACGTGACTCGGTATTCGACCAGGCCAGAATGCCGCTGCATAGCGGACCGTCGACCGCAGCTGTCCGCGAGACACTGGCCGCTTACGGCTCGATGGCGACAGCGGCATCGTTTCTCGAGAAGACGGATCCGGCCGCCGAGATTCCGCCGCTCGGATTCGCCGTTGCGCAACTGGCGGGGATCTACATACTTGCCGAGAACAGCGAGGGGCTCGTTGTTGTTGACATGCACGCGGCGCACGAGCGCATCGTTTATGAAAAACTGAAGCGCGGATACGACGACCGCGGTCTCGTGAGGCAGCCGCTGCTCGTGCCCGAGACGATATCGGTCTCTGAGAGCGAGGCCAACCTGGTCGAACGGTCCGGTCACCTGCTCGAGAAACTCGGCCTCGTCGTGGACCGGTCGGGCCCGACCGGCCTGACGATCCGTGAAGTACCGGCATTGCTCAAGAATGCGGACGCCGAATCCCTCTTGCGCGACGTACTTGCCGATATGTCTGAATCGGGAAACAGCAACCGTATCGATGACGTGAGCGATGATTACCTGGCGACGATGGCATGCCATCACTCTGTTCGTGCGAATCGCATGCTGACGCTTGCCGAAATGAATGCGTTGCTGCGTGAAATGGAAAGTACCGAGCGCGCCGATCAATGCAATCATGGCCGACCGACCTGGACGACTATTCCGCTGTCTGAACTCGACCGCCTGTTTCTGCGGGGACGTTAGTATTCTGCCGTGACTCGCACTGCCATCCTGCTAATGGGACCGACGGCGTCGGGCAAGACCCATTTCGCGATCAGCCTCTGCAAGCGCTTCCCTTGCGACATCATCAGCGTAGACTCGGCGCTCGTTTATCGCGGCATGGATATTGGTACGGCCAAACCCGATACCGAGACGCTGAAAAGAGCACCGCATAGACTGGTCGATATCCGCAATCCGGAAGAAAGCTATTCGGCAGGCGAGTTCGTGCGTGACGCCCGCAGAGAAATGGACGACATTTTCGCCCGTCGTCGAATTCCTCTGCTGGTAGGCGGCACCATGATGTATTTCCGCGCACTGACCGAGGGCATCGCTGAACTGCCGATGGCGGACAAAGCGATTCGCCGGGAAATCGATGCTATTGCGGAAAAATCGGGTTGGCCGGCCGTGCATGCGGAACTGAAAGCCGTTGACGCGGTCGCGGCCGAGCGGATTAATCCGAATGACAGCCAGCGCATTCAACGCGCATTGGAGGTCTACAAAGCGAGCGGAAAAACGCTGACCGAGTGGCAGCAGGAATCCGGCGCGCCGGCGGAGGATATAAAGTACATCAAGATCGCGCTGCAGATCGAGCCGCGCAAGCTGTTGCATGAGCGCATCGCGCTGCGGCTCGATCACATGATAGACGGCGGCTTTGTTGATGAGTTACGGCGCCTGCGCGAGCGGCCTGGCGTGACGCGCAACAGCCCGGCGATGCGTTCCGTGGGATATCGACAGTTCTGGGGCTACCTCGAAAACGAGTACTCCCTGATTGAGGCCCGGGATAGGGCCCTGTTCGCGACGCGCCAGCTGGCCAAGCGGCAGCTCACCTGGCTGCGCTCCGAGCAGTCGATTTTCACGGTCAATCCCCTTGAAGTCGGTGCAATCGACACCATATCGAGGCATCTGGCGCAACGACTGGGCTGAAATTCCGCAAGTTTGGGCATATTGCGGAGTTTTCGGCTATGTTAGACTTTTTCTTCGCTTAGGCAGAGATTCGCAATCGGGCATTCCGGCGCCACCGGGACGCGGGTTTCAGGAAAATAAGGAACAATAAGGAGACCCAATATGGCTAAAGGGCAGACGCTGCAAGACCCCTTTCTCAACATCTTACGAAAGGAGAAAGTTCCGGTGTCCATCTACCTTGTTAATGGCATCAAGCTGCAAGGACAGGTGGACTCGTTTGATCAGTTCGTCGTGTTGCTGAAGAACAGCGTAAATCAAATGGTTTATAAGCATGCCATCTCGACGGTTGTGCCGTCGCGCAATGTTCGTTTGCCGCTTCCGGACGATGACCAGGGAGACGACGACGAGTAAGCGAGCCACGACGTCACTCCGTCAGGAGGACGTGTTTGTTTGATAGACCGCAAAGCGGCGAGCGTGCAGTGCTTGTCCACGCGAGTCCCGACGGATTACCCGATGAGTCCGAACGTGAGGAGTTCGCCGAGCTGGCACGCTCAGCGGGCGCCGTCATTGTGGCGGAACTCGTCAGCTCGCGCCGTCGGCCGGATGCTCGATACTTCATCGGCAAGGGCAAACTCGACGAACTTCGATCGCTCATAAGAATGAACGATGCGGAACTTGTCATTTCGTCGGCGGCACTTAGCCCAAGCCAGGAACGCAATCTCGAGCGGGAACTGCGGTGTCGCGTTCTCGATCGGGCCGGCCTGATACTCGATATCTTTGCGCAGCGCGCCCGGAGTTTCGAAGGCAAGCTGCAGGTTGAACTGGCGCAGCTGAGGCATTTATCGACCCGGTTGGTTCGTGGCTGGACTCACCTCGAGCGACAAAAAGGTGGCATCGGCTTACGCGGACCCGGTGAAACTCAGCTGGAAACAGACCGTCGCCTGATCGGCCGCCGCATCCGGCAGCTGAAAGAACGTCTCGAGCACGTTGATGCGAGGCGCACGATGAATCGGCGGAACCGCGTCAGGGCCGAGATTCCGACGGTCGCGCTCGTTGGCTACACGAATGCCGGCAAATCCACGTTGTTCAATGCGCTTACCCGCGCCGATGTCTACGTCAAGGACCAGCTTTTCGCGACACTGGATCCCACGGTTCGGCGCCTGGAGCTGCCCGAAGGCGAGCACGTTGTGTTGGCGGATACCGTCGGTTTCATCCGCGATCTGCCGCACGAGTTGATAGCGGCGTTCAGGTCGACGCTGCAGGAAGCGCGCGAAGCCGACCTGATACTGCATCTTATCGATGCCAGCGATTCAGACCGCTGGCAGCGTGTTCGCCAGGTCAACTCGGTACTTAAAGAGCTCGACGCAGAACAGATTCCACAGATCCGCGTGTACAATAAGATCGACAAGCTGGATGGAAAACCGCGGATCACGAACAACAGGGCGGGCGAAGGGCGTGCCGTCTGGCTCTCGGCTATAACGGGCGATGGAATACCGATGCTCAAAGATGCAATCGCCCGGCGCCTGCGTCAAAAGACCGTGCGGCGTGTGATTCATCTCTTGCCGGAACAGGGACGGCAACGAGCCAAATTATTTGAACTCGGAGCGGTCACTAGTGAAGCGGCGCGGGAAGAAGGCGGCTGGACGCTGGACTTGAAAATGACCGAAAAGGACTTGAAGAGATTCCTAAAGCGTGAAAATCTCGCGGAACAACTGGATCCTTTGCCGATGAGCCCATCGGCGACGGCAGCAAATGAGTGAGAAGCACTGAAACTATGGCTTGGAACGAATCAGGAAACGGCAAAGACCCCTGGAAGCGCGACGGGGATGGGCCCAACGATCTCGACCAGATCGTTCAGGAATGGCAAAAACGCTTTAGCAGCATCTTCGGTGGCGGTGGCGGTCGTGGCGCGGGGGGTGGCGCCGGCGGCTTTATCCTGCTCGCCGTGCTGCTGGTCGCCTGGGGCCTGACAGGGTTTTACCGAGTCGACGAGGCCGAACGCGGTGTCGTTCAGCGCTTCGGCGCCTATACGGAAACTACGTTGCCGGGACTGCACTGGCATCTGCCGTTCCCCATCGAAAAAGTCGATCTCGTGAACACGATAGCGGTATCGAATTATGCCTATCGCACGGAAATGCTCACGGCCGATGAACAGTACGTGTTTATCGACATGGTGGTTCAGTATCGGCGCACCGACCCCGTGAAATACAGTTTTGAAGTGGTCGAGCCGGATCTGACCCTGCAGGACGTAACCGAAAGTGCTCTTCGCGAGGTCGTCGGCACGACGATGCTGGATGTCCTGGTCACGGGCCGTCGCGATGAAATCGCGTCGCGAACACGGGAAGTGCTGCAGGCGACGATAGATCTCTATGGCGCGGGGATTAGCGTGACATCGATTTCTCTTGAGACGGTCAACTATCCACAGGCCGTGCAGGCGGCCGTCGATGACGCGCAGAAGGCGCGAAATGACAGCGAGCGATATGGGCTCGAAGCCGATGCGTACGCGAATGACATCGTGCCGCGTGCCCGCGGTGATGCGGTTCGCATACTCGAGGATGCGCGCGCTTATCGCGATCGGGTGATCGCCGATGCGCAGGGTGAGGCCGCTCGATTCGAAGCGCTGCTGACAGAATATAAGAAGGCGCCCCGCGTTACGCGAAACCGACTCTATATCGAAGCCGTTGAAGAGGTGTACGGGAAGTCGGCGAAAATTCTGGTGGATTCGGAATCCAGCGGCAACCTGATGTATCTGCCGCTCGATCAGATTATGAAAAGGAGCGACGGAATGGGCATGATCGGTGAGTCGAATCGTGCGGCTGACTCACAGTCGCCGCCGACTCAGTCCGGGGTCGGTTCGAACGCCGATGACGATCGCGAACGGAGGGTCAGGGAATGAACAGCGGCAAATTCACAGGCGTCGTAATACTCGGACTTGCCCTCGTTATCGTTGGTTTGTCGGCATTTACCGTGAATGAGCGCGAGCTGGCCATCAAACTGCAGCTTGGTGAAGTAGTCACCGCCGATTACGATCCAGGGCTGCATTTCAAATGGCCCCTCGTGCAGAACATTCGCAAGTTCCCGCGCCGAATCCTGACAATAAGTGACCGTCCGGACCGGATTTTCACGGCGGAAAACGAAGCGGTTCAGGTCGACTTCTTCGTTAAGTGGCGCATCATCGATCCGGTTCGATTTTATACGTCAACGGGCGGCTCGCTGACGGTCGCGAACGGGCGCCTGTCGGAAATTATCAAGAACGCGATCGTGACCGAGTTTGGCAAACGCTCCGTGCGGGAAGCCATCTCAGTCGAGCGTGCCGAGCTAATGCGCGACATGCGGATGACGGCTGCTGCCGCATCTGAAGATCTTGGTGTTTCGCTCATTGACTTCCGCGTCAAGCAGGTCGAGTTCATGGACGAAGTCCGCAATTCGGTGTATCTGCAGATGGCGGCCGAGCGAGCACGAATTGCGGCCGAGCGACGCGCCGAAGGTCGTGCTGCTGCGGAGGAAAAGCGCGCGGCAGCCGACAGGACACGCACGGTGATCCTGGCCGATGCGTATCGTGACGGTCAAAAGATCAAGGGCGCTGGCGATGCGCAGGCGGCGGAGATTTACGCGACAGCCTATAACAAGGATCCCGAGTTTTATGCGTTCTATCGGAGTATCGACGCCTACCGAAAATCGATGGGTAAAGCTGGCGATGTCTTGATTCTGGATCCGAAAAATGAGTTTTTCCGCTATTTAAACCAATCGGACGGCAAGCAGTAAGGACGCGGGCAGCCGCACGGCATGTACTGGAAAGAAATATTGACGGCTGTTGCGCTGGTACTGGTTATCGAGGGCATGTTGCCGTTCATCTCGCCGGCCAAATACCGGCAAATGGTCTCGGAAATCACGCGGCTCGGTGACAATCAAATACGCAACATCGGACTCGTGGTCATGGTTGTCGGCTTGCTGTTGCTGTTCATGGTGCGCGGCTAATCCCGCGGCGCAATCAGGCGGACGAGCGGGGAAGTCATGGGAAAGAACGTCGTCGTCATCGGCACCCAGTGGGGTGACGAAGGCAAAGGAAAAATCGTTGACCTGCTAACGGATCGCGCGGCAGCAGTTGCCCGCTTCCAGGGTGGACACAACGCCGGGCACACCCTTGTCATTGGCGGCAAGAAAACGGTGCTGCACCTGATTCCATCCGGAATACTGCGTGACGGCGTCGACTGCCTGATCGGCAACGGCGTTGTATTGGCGCTGGACGCGCTCGTAACGGAAGCGAATGCGTTGATCGAAAGCGGCGTCCCGGTGTATGAGCGTCTCCGGATCAGCCCCGGGTGTCCGCTGATCCTGCCGTCGCATGTGGCGCTCGATGCGGCGCGCGAGAAAGCGCGGGGCTCCAGCGCCATTGGCACGACCGGTCGTGGCATCGGGCCGGCTTACGAAGACAAAGTGGCGCGGCGAGCCCTGCGGGTCTCGGATCTTTTTGTGCGGGAAAAATTTGCTGCCAAGCTCGGTGAAATTCTGGACTACCATAACTTTCTCTTGAAGAATTATTTCAAGGCGCGGCCGGTCGACTTTAACGAGACACTCGACGCGGCGCTGGGTTACGCCGAGATCATCGCTCCCATCACGACCGATATCACGCAAATACTGCAGGACCTGGCGAGTTCGGACAAAAGCATCCTGTTCGAAGGTGCGCAAGGGAGTTTCCTGGACATCGATCACGGAACATACCCCTTCGTAACTTCATCGAATACTGTTGCGGCGGCTGCAAGCATTGGCACCGGGATCGGCCCGCGCAACCTCGACTACATACTGGGTATCGTGAAGGCATACACAACTCGCGTTGGGGCAGGTCCGTTTCCGACCGAGCTCTTCGATGATCAAGGCGCGCACCTTGCGAGAGTTGGCGCAGAGTTTGGCGCAACGACCGGCCGGCCGCGTCGCTGCGGCTGGTTCGATGCCGTTGCACTGCGGCGCTCGATTGTCAACAGCAGCGTGTCGGGCCTGTGCGTCACAAAGCTGGATGTTCTCGACGAACTCGAGACCATACAGATTTGTGCGGGTTACACGATTGACGGCAAGCCAATCCCCGGGGTACCCGTGGTCGTCGATCGCTTTGCCGACTGCAAGCCGGTCTACGAGGAATGGTCGGGATGGCAGGAATCGACGGTCGGTGTTACCGACTTTGACGAGCTGCCGCAGAAAGCACGCGATTACCTGGGACGCATCGAAGAACTTGCCGGCGTACCGGTCGATATCATCTCCACCGGCCCCGACCGCGAGCAGACGATAATAAAGACACATCCGTTCGAGTAATGGCGCTGTTTGCGCACCCAGTCCCGATACGTTGAAGCATCACTCCCTGACATTCCGAGCCGGCGCGGGCGCCTTCGACTCGATACGACGACAGGGATTCGATATTTCGTCTGTCGGCACGATCGCAGGCGCATCCGGAGGTGCCAAGTGGCTGGTGCTGAGCCAGCTGGACCGCGCGATCCTCCAGAACCTGGTCCCGAACATGACGGCTCCGGTGCACCTGATCGGATCGTCAATTGGTTCCTGGCGATTTGCCTGTTACGCACAGGATGACCCCGTTGCGGCCATCGAACGTTTTGAGAATGCGTACCTCACGCAAACGTACAGCGAGCGACCCGATATTCATGAGATTACGGCAAAGACCCGTGAGATCCTCGCAATCCTGTTGGGGGCCAGCGGTGTTGATGAAATTCTGACGAACCCCTTGTTTCGCTTGCACGTTCTCGCCGTCCGCAGCCGCCACATTTTGGCTTCCGAGAACCGTTGGCTGCTTGCTGTCGGCCTGGTCACGGCTGCGGCCCTGAATGCCCTTAGCCGCAGGTCGCTCGGCTTTTTTTTCGAACGCGCGCTGTTCTTTGACGATAGAGACGTTCCACCGTTTTTCGACGTGTCCGGGTTTCCGCTGCAACGCATCGAGCTGGCGCCCGGGAACCTGCAGGATGCGGTCGTGGCGAGCGGCTCGATACCGCTCGTGCTTTCCGGCGTTCGCGGAATTCACGGTGCGGAAGCCGGGGTTTATCGTGATGGTGGTGTCATCGACTACCACCTGGACTTGCCGCACAGTGCGCAGGAAAGCCTGACTCTTTTCCCGCATTTCTACGATCGCATTGTGCCAGGCTGGTTCGACAAGAAGCTCAAGTGGCGCAAGCCGACTCCGGGCAATATTGACCGTACCATTCTGATCAGCCCGTCAGCCGAATTCGTCTCGAGGTTACCGAACGCAAAGATCCCTGACCGGACGGATTTTGTGAACTACTCGACGCAGGAACGCGAGACGGCGTGGCGCAGCTGTGTCGCGGCTTGCGAAGAACTCGCCGATGAGTTCAACGAAGTCATGGAGCGCGATCGGCTGGCGGCACGCCTGCAGCCTCTGTGGTAGTCTGGCGGCCGAATAATAAGAAGAGGGAAGGCAGGCGTTGCAGGAATCAGCACCTATGCCAGCTAGGCAGTATCCGGAACTAACGTGGATCGCGGTCATCGTGGGCTGGATTCTCGGCGTCATCATCGCTGTCTCCATCGGCTACGCGGCA
>JAOTWB010000021.1 GCA_029863125.1 Gammaproteobacteria bacterium | reverse complement strand
CAAGAAACCTTTTACCAGGTCGTGCCGGTCGCCGACACTCCGCACTAGGAACCCCGGGTGTCTCTGCCAGACTGGGCCCGAGCGCACGGGACCCCGCTATTTGCCGCAAGTATTCGATCGACGGCCGATGATTTCGAGGTCAGCGAAGAACTTGCTTTCGAGTTCAGCGGGGATGGCGAGCACGACTACCTGTATCTCGAGAAGACCGGCACCAATACGGAGTGGCTCTCCAGGCAGTTGGCCGATTATGCGGGGGTGCCCGGCCGCGACGTCGGCTATTCTGGCCTCAAGGATCGGCACGCGGTGACACGACAGTGGTTCAGCGTACCGCGCTGGAATGCACCCGACTGGAGCCGGCTCGACGTGGACGGTGTTCGCGTCCTGGATCAGCAGCGCCACCATCGAAAACTCCGGCGGGGTGCACACCGGGCAAATCGCTTTCGCATCGTGTTGCGCGGTATCCTGCCTGACGTCCGCATACTGAATGAACGCCTCGAGACGATCAGGACACTGGGCGTGCCCAATTACTTTGGCGAGCAGCGCTTCGGCAGAGGAGGGTCCAACATTGCACTGGCGGATGCCTGGTCCCAAGGAAAGCGACTGCCACGGCACAAGCGCAGCCTGGCGATATCTGCCGCGCGTTCTTATATTTTCAACCAAGTCCTCGATTCACGCGTGCGTGACAAGACCTGGAACCAACTTGTGGCGGGCGACGTCGCGAACCTCGATGGGTCAGGCAGCGTGTTTTCGATAGATGAGGTCAATGAGGATCTCGCACAACGCTGTGAAGCGATGGACATACATCCGACCGGCCCCTTGTGCGGCGACGGTGCGTCTCCGTCTGTCGTTCCTGCCGGGCACGAAGGCTGGCTCAAAGCACTCACGAACGCGCGCGTCAAAGCGGCACACCGGAGCCTGCGGATGCGAGTTGACGATTTGCAATGGTCGGCTACCGACGATTCGCTGGTGCTCGAATTTGCCCTGCGGCGCGGCGCTTTCGCGACCTCCATGGTGCGCGAGATTGCGGCTGTTTCAGACTCTTGATGCGGATGGGAAACCAGCGGATCCAGACCAAAGTGGAGGGACGGGCGCGCGCAGAACGGTAACGTCTGGAAGCGGCAGATTGGGAAAAGCTGCGAGAGCAGGATGAGGGGACAGAAAGCGTCGCGGCCATCGCTCCCAGTTCGGGATGCCCGCCAGCCGAGGCAGAAGCAATAAAGATATGTCACGGACACCGGAGCAACTGCGGTCGCTGGGCGAACTGAAAGACGCGGGATACGTCACCGAGGATGAATTTGAGAGGATCAGGCAGAAAATCCTGAACAGCCAGCTCTAAGCTACTCTTTCGCGGGGTCGCATTGCCGGCGGCTGTATTCCAGGCCAGACCGTCCTCATCCCACCAGGCCTTTTTGCCTTGAGTCGTACGATAACGTGCGTGACGATCCCCGATTCGTCGATTTTACCCGGGAGCTCAATTGACGCGAGGAAGTCTATATTCACGAATGAAAAAACCCCTGCCTGAGCAGGGGCTTTCTTCTCGCAACCTCGATTCCACAATCAGTAATCAGTCTTTGAACTTGAGTTCCTGGTAAACCGAATTCCCGCCGAGGCGACGCAGTTTGCCGCGGTCGATGGTTGCCTGGCGCGATTTATCCAAAGACCCCTGAAGCCTCTTGGTGAGATCGTCATAATACTCGCTGCTCAGATCGAATGCGGCCCAGTTCGGGTGCTCGGTGACGAGAATCAGGTCAGGCTCACCGTCACGGGCGAACGCGTTGGACAATATTCGATACGACACGACATTGCCGTCCTTGATCTGTTGATCGAGAAAAACACGCCAAAGGCCTCTCAGGTCATTCATGTAGGCATTCAGCATGCCGGGCTCAATATGAACCTCCGACGTCGCTATAACGTTGCCGTTCTCCCAGTTCCGCTCATGGTCCTGCGCGGCCGCGGGCAAGCTGTATATCGATGTGCACGCAAGAATGGCCAACGCCGCTGTAAGTTTCATTTTCACTAATTATTCTCCTGGGATTTAATTTCTTGTGTAATTAGCGCGGAGTATTCCGCTGGCGGCAGTATAGTCGAACTCTGACGCACAGTTAGCGATTTTTTTGCAGGTGGTCGGCGGGCTGCGCGACTCTCAGTTCCAGCTTGAAAGCAGGATTGCAGAACGAGCTCCCATCAGATTTTCTGAAGTAAGACGTATATGGCACCCGTACCGCCATCGACCTGGCGCGTGGACACGAACGCCAGCACGCTGTCCCATTTCCTGAGCCATCGATTCACGGCGCTCTTGAGCACAGGCCCGCGCTCTCCCGAGCCGAGGCCCTTGCCGTGCACGATACGAACGCAGAGATTGCCCTGCATCAGCGAGTAGTCGATGAAATCGGCGAGCCTTTGTTTCGCTTCACCGACCGTCATGCCGTGGAGGTCGAGTTCGTCCTGCACGCTGAAGCCACCGCGCGCCAGCTTGCGCATGGTCCGCCGCCCGACGGAGGGGCGGTGGAAGCGCAGCGCCGCGCCGTAACCGTGTTCGATGGTATCGATATCATCCTGCAGGCTCTCATTCAGAACCTCGCGCTCATCGGCCCTCGAGAATCGTGCTCGCGGTTTCGGCTTCGGTCGTGTCTCGGGGATTCGCTTTTCGTGCTTAAGCGGTTTCGCATCCGAAATCGCGCGCCGAAACTCATCGATGTCCTTGTCATTCACGGTGGGCTCTTCGAGGCTATGGTGTTCGCTGAACATTGAGTATAGTGAGCGCGTCGCCATCTACCAATCCGAAGAGTGCGCTCGTCAAGAATCAAGCATGAAAATCCTCGTAAGTAACGACGACGGGTATCTCGCCACCGGTATCAATGTCCTGACTGATGCTCTCGAGCGGGTCGCCGATGTGGTCGTGGTGGCACCCGATCGCAATCGCTCTGCGGCGAGCAGTTCGTTGACATTGCATACACCGCTGCGGGTGACGGAATTTGCGAAAAATCGATACAGGGTGGACGGTACGCCGTCGGACTGCGTGCACCTGGCCCTGACGGGATTTCTCGAGTTCGAGCCGGACCTGGTCGTCTCGGGCATAAACCACGGTGCAAACCTTGGCGATGACGTCATTTACTCCGGAACGGTCGCCGCGGCACTGGAAGGGCGTTTCCTCGGTTTGCCGACCATCGCCGTGTCGTTGGTCGGCCGGGATCTCAAGCACTTTGATACGGCGGCACGCGTCGCGTCCGAACTCGTTCAGAAGATCGATCGTGCCGGGATCGCACCCGACGTCGTCCTGAATGTCAATGTCCCCAACCGGCCGTTTGAGGAACTGCAGGGCATTCGGGCAACCCGGCTCGGATTCCGCCACAAGTCGGAGCAGATTCTGAAAGACAGCGACCCCTATGGCCGGCCCATCTACTGGGTCGGGCCCGCGGGCGAAGGTCAGGATGCTGGCGAGGGCACCGATTTTCACGCGATCGAGCAGGGATCTGCTTCTGTCACACCCCTGAGGGTTGACCTCACGCGCCATGAATCCGTGCCGGTGATTGCGGACTGGCTGCGGCAATGATCGACCCGCAGGGCGGCATCCAGGGTATTGGCATGACCTCGAAGCGCACGCGCGACAGGCTCGTGCAGCGGCTGAGGGACCAGGGCATCCGATCCGAAGCCGTGCTCGAGCGAATTCGAAACGTGCCGCGCCATCTCTTTGTGGACGAGGCACTCGCGAGCCGCGCCTACGAAGACACGGCGCTGCCGATCGGCCTGGGCCAAACGATCAGCCAGCCTTACGTCGTCGCACGCATGTCCGAAGCGCTGCTCGACGGTTTCCAGGGGGAGTCTGTGCTGGAGATAGGCACGGGCTGCGGTTACCAGACCGCCGTGCTCGCGCCACTGGTAAAAAAGATCTACACGGTGGAGCGCATTCCGGAGCTCCTGCGAAAGGCGCGGCAGCGCCTTCGGGACCTGGATATTTATAACGTGCAGTTTCGGCCAGGCGATGGCTGGGACGGCTGGCGGAAGTACGGTCCTTATGACGGCATCATCGTCGCCGCGGCGGCCGCCGAGATACCCGAGAAGCTGCTCCAGCAGCTGGCGCAGGGCGGCCGGCTGATCATTCCCATTGGTCCGCCGGGCCGGCAGGAGCTGACGATGGTCACCAAGATGAACGATCACTGCGAGCAGGTATCGCTCGAGCCGGTCAGCTTCGTTCCGCTTGTCAAAGGTAAGTAAAAAACATATTTATCAAAATGATAAGCATGCTATTAAAAGTATATTCTGCGTTAGATTCAGGGCGGGAAGCGAGATGAAGCTGTTCGGGCCTCTGTATCAGCGGGTGCTGGAATGGTCGAGGCATCCGCATGCGGAACGCTATCTTGGCGCGATGAGCTTTGCCGAGTCGTCGTTTTTCCCGATCCCGGTCGACGTCATGCTCGCGCCGATGTGCCTCGCTGATCGAAGGCACTGGCTGCGCTTCGCCATTATCGCAACCGTGTTCTCGGTGCTCGGCGGGCTCGCCGGTTACGCCATCGGCTACGGGATGTTCGAGGCTATCGAGCCCTGGCTGCGTCAGTCGCATTACTGGGATGCTTACCAAACCAGCCGCCGCTGGTTTGATGAATATGGCGTCCTCGTCGTATTCGTGGCCGGCTTCTCACCGATTCCGTACAAGGTATTCACGATTGCCGCGGGCGTGGCGACACTTAACCTCCCCGGCTTTTTCATCGCTTCCCTGGTTGGCCGCGCGGCGCGCTTTTTCCTGGTGGCGGGACTTGTACGGGCAGGCGGGGAACGCTTCGAGACCTCGTTGTCAAAGCATATCGAGCGCGTCGGCTGGGCCGTGGTGGTGGCCGCCGCCATCCTGATCGCGTGGCTTATGATGCGGGGACAATGACATCACGCCTGGCCACCATTGTCTGCCTCGTCCTGCTGATCGCGTCCTGCGGCACCGCGAGATGGCAGGACACACCGCAGACCCACATCGTGCGGCGCGGCGAAACGCTGTTCTATATCGCCTGGCGCTACGACAAGAATCCGACTGATCTCGCGCGCTGGAACCGACTCGGCGACGGTTCGCTCATTTATCCCGGGCAGGTCCTGCGACTGACACCGCCCGCCGGTTCTGCCTCCCGAACGACGACCGGCACTCGGCCAGCGGCCAGGCGGGAGTCCAGGCCGCTGCCGGACATCCCGGCGCAGCCCGCGCCGAAATGGTCCTGGCCGACGCAAGGTCGGATTAACGTCGATTTTCGCGCAAAACCGGGTTCGGGAACTGGCGTACTAATCGACGGGAGGCGGGGTCAGGCTATCAATGCCGCCGCGTCCGGGAGAGTCGTGTATGCCGGGGATGGACTCATCGGGTACGGCAAGCTTATTATTTTGAAGCATAACGACACTTACCTGAGTGCCTACGGGTACAACGCGTCGCTGCTGGTCAGGGAAGGCGAACAGATTGTCAAAGGCCAGCAGATCGCGACGATGGGTGAGGGGCCGGAACGTAAGGCGCGACTGCATTTCGAAATCAGGCGCAATGGGCAGCCGGTTAACCCGCGGCAGCATTTGCCGCCGAGATAATTCGACTGAGCCCTGGTCAGAATGCAGCCGTCCTTGCAGGGGGTGAGATGTGGGAGAACTGCTCGATCCGACGCGCCAGTACCTCGACGAGATAGGCGTCTCGCCGCTCCTCACGGCGGAGCAGGAAAAAGACCTGGCAAGGCGGGCGCAGCGCGGTGACGAGGCGGCGCGCAAGCGCATGATCGAAAGCAACCTGCGGCTCGTCGTAAAAATCGCTCGTCGTTACCTGCACCGCGGCCTGCCGTTACTCGACCTGATCGAAGAAGGCAATCTCGGGCTCATTCATGCCGTCGAAAAATTCGACCCGGAGCGGGGCTTTCGATTCTCCACCTATGCGACCTGGTGGATACGGCAAACGATCGAGCGCGGCATCATGAATCAATCCCATACCGTGCGCTTGCCCATTCACGTAATCAAGAACATCAACTCCTGCCTGCGGGCGGCGCGGCGTCTTCGCGAGGAGTTCGACTGCACGCCGAGTGCCGCCGATATTGCCGAGCATCTAGGGCGTGGCGAAAGCGAGGTCGAATGGCTGATGGCATTGCATCAGCGCGTCGTACTGCGCCCCGGTTCATCGGACAAGGAGGGCAGTAGTCCGGTTGATCGCCTGCAGGCCGCCAAAGACGCAGAACCGCCGCGTTGCGCCCAAAAAGATGACGTGCACGACGTCGTAGACCACCTGGTCTGGGCGCTCAGCGAAAAACAACGCGCGGTCGTCGAGCGTCGTTTCGGCTTGCACGGTTATCGCCGTGCAACGCTCGAGCAGATCGGCGATGAAATCGGCGTGACCAGGGAGCGGGTTCGCCAGATTCAGCTGGCTGCGCTGAAGAACCTCCGGAAGATGATGGAATCACACGGTATTTCCGGCGACTCACTGCTGGACTGACGGTCCCTACAAATAAAGGACAGCGGCAACCTGCCGCCCCTCGGCCGCCAGCACGTTAAACGTCCTCGCGGCCGCGGCCGTATCCATGCATTCAAGGCCGACGCCACGCCGAGCGAAGGCAAACATCAGCTCGCGCGGTGGAAACAGGTGGCTTAGGCCCGTTCCCAGCAGGATGATCTCGGGAGCGATCTCGAACAGGTCTTCGAAATCAGATTCCAACAGGTCTGCGACGGGCTTTGCGTTCCAGGTCTCGAAGAGAACTTCGGGCGTCAGTGCGATAGTTTGTGCGTAGGCTTCCCCATTGACCGTAACGCTCGATTCGCCAACACTTTGAATAGTCAGTGTGTGGGTCAATTCTCTTGTGAATTTCAAGGCTGCATCCCTTAACATCGACGCCTCATTGTGAACGCATCATATGATAATTCTGCCGCAGTCGCCGTATTGCCGGCGGTATCGGGCGGCCGCCTGCAGGACAGGTCACTGCGCAGCTGGCTGGCGCGATCGGACCTCTCGGTCGAAGTCGGAAAGCAGGAGCTTCTCGAGCGAATCGTCGGTGTGCTTGGCCTTCCGTATCCCGAGGAAGGCCTCGCTGCCCTCCGCATGTGGGGTCAAACCGGTGACCGGCCGACAGTCTGGATTGCCGGCGCCGATCCTGTATACCTCGAGCCACGGCTCGATCATCTGCGCCTGCACGCGCTGTCACGTGCCGCCGTGCCGCCAGCCGATTTGCGGGCGCTGTTCAATCACCTGCAGGCGACGTTGTCGGACGACCAGCGCTTCGGTTTCGCGCGCCTCGGAGTCTGCGGTTACCTGCGCAGCACGCTGCCGATCGCGACGGCGGCGGTGCCGGCTTACGTCGTCGATCAAGAAGTGCCGACCGAATTCCAGCCGCATGGCGACGACTCGGCGAACTACCGGAATCTGCTTGGCGAAATCGAAATGTCGCTGCACGACCACGAGGCCAACCAGCGTCGCATAGCCGCGGGGCAACAACCTGTCAACGGATTGTGGATATGGGGCGGCGGAATGGCGCCAGCGCGCTCGACACGAGCGCAGCCCCGGCTGTTCTCCGACGATCCACTGCTACTTGGCTACTGGGAGAGCGCCAACGCCGGTGCCGAGGGCTGGCCCGGCAGCATTGCCGAATGCGTCCAGGCTGCCGATGCGGGTTTTGTTGCCGTGACGCCGGAAGACCAGGACGATCCCGCTTTCCTCGAGGATTGCTTGCGGCAGCTGCGCGCTGCACTGCACGGGAAACGCGTCGGTCGAGTGATTGTACTTTTCAGGGATGGGCGTCGCGCGATGGTACGTCGTTCGCACCGGCTGCGGTTTTGGCGTCTTGATTCCAAACTGCTTGACTAGATGATTGCGATGAAAACAGTCAGGCCTGTCATTTCCCGATCGTCACCCAGCCGGTCCGTGCTGGAACGGTTCGGCAACATAGATCCACTGCACGCAAGACTCTACGCAATGCGCGGCCTGAGGGCGGCGGAGGAACTCGACTACAGCCTTGCACGGCTGGCGCCGGTCAGCGCGTTGGAGAACGTCGATGAGGCGGCACAGCTCGTCATTTCGAATCGTGACAGGCGCATCATCGTTGTAGGTGACTACGACGTCGATGGCGCAACGAGTACGGCGCTGGTCATACGATGCCTGCGCGCGTTCGGTTTTGCCGACATCAGTTATCTCGTGCCAAACCGTTTTGACTATGGCTACGGACTGTCGCGGGAAATCGTGCGGGTCGCGGCAGAAAGAAAGCCGGCGCTTTTGATTACTGTCGACAACGGCGTTTCAAGTGTCGCGGGTGTTGAGGAGGCCAATGCCCTCGGTATCGAGGTCCTGATAACGGACCATCACCTGCCCGGCGGCGAGCTGCCGGCGGCGGCTGTGATTCTAAATCCGAATCTCGAGGGCAGCGCTTTTCCGAGCCGCAACCTCGCAGGCGTCGGCGTCGCGTTCTACCTCATGGCCAGGGTTGGCCGCATACTTGAAGAGAAGGGCGAGTCCGGTGCCGCAAAAATACCTGCGAGGTACCTCGATCTGGTGGCACTCGGGACCGTTGCGGACGTCGTGCCGCTGGATCATAACAATCGTATCCTGGTGCAGCAGGGACTCATGCGTATTCGAGGCGGGCACGCGGTTCCCGGCATCGACGCATTGCTTAAGCAGTCGGGCCGACAGCCCGGGCACTGTGTCAGTACCGACCTCGGCTTTGCTGCGGGTCCACGAATCAACGCTGCCGGTCGGCTGGAAGATATTTCCCTCGGCATAGAGTGTCTCCTGACCGACAGCTTTGAATCGGCGTCGAAACATGCGCGCATTCTCGATCAGATCAACAGTGAAAGGCGCGACATTGAATCGACAATGCGCGACGAGGCTTTTGCCTACGTCGACGCGCTAGGCTCGAAGCGCTGGCCGTCCTGTGTGTGCGTGTATGAGCCGTCGTGGCACCAGGGCATTGTCGGGCTGATTGCCGCGCGGGTACGGGAACGCTGTCATCGTCCCGTGATTGCCTTCGCCCGAGAAAACGATGAGTACCTGAAGGGATCGGCGCGCTCCATTCCGGGGGTGCATATTCGGGACCTTCTCGAGGCGGTCTCGACGGTGCAGCCGGGCCTCATCGAGAAGTTCGGTGGCCATGCGATGGCGGCCGGACTGTCGATCGCGGAATCCAGCCTCGAAGAATTCCAGCGGCTCGCGGCACAGCAAATGCGGCGCCTGTATCCGGATGCCGATTTCAGCGGCGCGATCATTACGGACGGAGCGCTCCCGGGCGTTGCTTTCAATCTGGAGTTCGCGCGCTCTCTGCGCGATGCGGGTCCCTGGGGGGCGGGCTTTCCCGAGCCGCTGTGGAGCGGTGATTTTTCGGTCGTCGAGCAACGCACCGTCGGCGAAAATCATCTCAAGATGCGGGTGCGGCCGGCGAGCGGCGGCAACGTCATCGATGCGATCGCGTTCAACCAGGCTGGGCCGTCCTACCGGGGCATCGTGCAGCTGGCGTTCAGGCTCGACGTGAACGAGTTCCGGGGTACCGAGAACCCGCAGCTGGTCGTCGAGCAAATTGCCCCCTTATACACGAGCGCTGCATGATAAGATCGCGCCCTTTTCCGCTTGAGTGGTTCCGATGGAGACCAGCCAGATCAAACAGACGATAGCCGACCTTGCCGAGCGCTCCGATGCGCTGAGGGGGTATCTTTGACTATGAGGGCAAAGCGGAACGCCTGACCGAAGTTCAGCGCGAACTCGAACAACCGGACGTCTGGAATGATCCCGAGCGTGCGCAGGCTCTCGGACAGGAGCGGTCGCAGCTCCAGCAGGTCGTGGTCAGTCTCGATGAACTGTCGACGGGCCTGAGGGAAGCCGGGGAACTGCTCGCGCTCGCCGAGGAAGAAGACGATAAGGAAACCGTCAATGAAGTCGTCAGCGATATTCAGAAATTCGAGCAAACGCTTGGCGGGCTCGAGTTTCGGCGCATGTTTTCAGGCGAGATGGACGCCAACAATGCTTACGTCGATATCCAGTCGGGCGCCGGCGGTACCGAAGCGCAGGACTGGGCGGAAATGTTGCTGCGCATGTACTTGCGCTGGGCCGAAGCGCACGGTTTCAAGGCCGAGGTGATCGAGGCCTCCGCCGGCGAAGTTGCGGGCATCAAGAGTGCGACGATACATATCGTCGGCGAATACGGCTACGGCTGGCTCAGGACCGAAACCGGCGTTCACCGACTCGTGCGCAAATCGCCATTTGATTCCGGAAATCGCCGGCACACGTCTTTTGCCTCGGTGTTTGTTTCACCGGAAGTCGACGACGACATCGACATCGAAATCGATCCGTCCGATTTGCGCATCGATGTTTACCGGGCGAGTGGCGCCGGCGGCCAGCACGTGAACCGAACCGAGTCCGCCGTTCGAATTACGCACCTGCCCACGAATACCGTCGTGCAGTGCCAGAACGATCGCTCGCAGCACAAGAACAAGGCGACGGCGATGAACCAGCTCAAAGCAAAACTCTACGAACTCGAGATGCAAAAGCGGCGTGCTGAAGCATCGGTTTTGGAAGACAGCAAGGCCGATGTAGGCTGGGGGAGCCAGATTCGCTCCTATGTTCTGGATCAGAGCCGCATCAAGGATTTGCGTACTGGTGTCGAAACCGGTAACACTCAGGCTGTGCTGGACGGAGGCCTCGATGCCTTCATCGAAGCCAGCCTGAAGCAGGGACTGTAATCGATTTCCTATGAGTAACGACAAACAACCGGACGAGAACAAACTGATCGCCGAACGGCGCGGCAAGCTCGACGCGCTGCGCGCAGAGGGCAACGCCTATCCGAACGATTTTCGTCGCAATGCGGTTGCCGAAGAACTGCACCAGACGTTCGAGTCGCACGACAACGAGGCACTGCACGAAGAAAGCGTGGAGGTTTCGGTCTCGGGGCGGATGATGGTCAAGCGTGTCATGGGCAAGGCGAGTTTCGTCAAGCTTCAGGATCGGACCGGGCAGATCCAGCTCCGTCTCGAGCGTGACCGCCTGCCGGAGGGCGTCTACCAGGCGTTCAAGAAATGGGATGTCGGTGACATCGTCGGTGCCACCGGTAAGTTGTTTCGGACACAGACCGGCGAGTTGACCGTTATGGCCGACGTGGTCCGTCTGCTGACCAAGTCGCTGCGGCCTTTGCCGGAAAAATTTCACGGGCTGTCCGATCAGGAAACCCGCTACCGCCAGCGTTACGTCGATCTCATCATTAACGAATCCAGTCGCAACGTGTTTCGTATGCGCTCGCAAATCATCACGTACATGCGGTCCTTTCTCGAGGCGGCGGATTTCCTCGAGGTCGAAACTCCGATGATGCAGGTTACGCCGGGTGGCGCACTGGCAAGACCATTTACGACGCATCACAATGCGCTCGACATGCAGCTGTACCTGCGCATTGCACCGGAGTTGAATCTCAAGCGACTTATCGTGGGCGGATTTGAGCGCGTCTACGAGATCAATCGCAATTTCCGTAATGAGGGAGTGTCAACGCAGCACAATCCCGAATTCACGATGTTGGAGGCGTATCGCGCTTACGCGGATTACAACGACTGGATGGATATGACCGAGGCCATGCTGCATGGCATGACGGAGGCTATCCTCGGAACCACACGAGTTAACTACCAGGGAGACGAATACGACTTCGGTCAGCCATTCAGGCGCATAACGGTCGAAGAAGCGATTGCGGCATACAATCCGAATCTCGACATGTCCCGAATTCGCGAGCGGGACTACCTCGTTGAAATCTGTACCAAGCTGGACATTGCCGTAAAGGATGGCGACGGCCCGGGTAAGCTGCAAACCGACATTTTCGACGCGACCTGCGAAGACAAGCTTCGCGAACCGATATTCATCACGCACTACCCGACCGAGGTGTCGCCGCTGTCGCGTGCAAACGACACTGACCCGTTCGTTACCGACCGTTTTGAGCTGTTCATTACGGGCCGCGAGATCGCAAACGGATTTTCGGAACTCAATGATCCGGAGACTCAGGCCGCACGGTTTCGGGCGCAGGCCGAATACAGGGAGGCTGGTGATGACGAGGCCATGGCTTACGATCACGACTACATTCGGGCGCTGGAATACGGCATGCCGCCGACGGCCGGAATCGGTGTGGGCGTTGATCGGCTGGTCATGCTGCTCACCGACTCGCCGTCGATCCGGGACGTGCTGCTGTTCCCGCACATGCGGCCGGAAGTCTTCGACTAGTATCCCGACACTCACCATCCACCCCCAACAATGCAATGCTGGGCGGTGGCAATCACGGCGATATCTTGCTTGCTCGCGCTTACGCGATGTCGCTACGCAAGACATCCCCGCACTTGCCACCGGAGTCTGCAGCGCTCGCCTGATGCAGGCAGCACGATGAGTAAGCGGCGCCAATCGCCGGGGGTATCGCAGTCGCTCGGACAGCTGCTCCCGTCGGGCGGCACCGAGGTTCGCAAACTCGCTTTGTGAGACACTCCGGCGCTCACCCCCGCGGTCTGGGTGTACTTATTGAGGCATGTGGACGGGATGTTTGTCGGCGAGACATCAAGCGAGCGTAAGCGAGACAGTCCGCCGACAAATATGGCGGCCGCATGCCGTCAAACCGATCTACAGGTACGGCAGGGGAATGTGGGTGAGTTTGATGCCGTTGGCGGTGAGCGGTGCGTCCGCTTTGTCGATCGGAACGACGGCCAGCAAATCGGTGCCGGCCACGTTGAGGACGTCACCGACATCGCGCTCGCCCTCCGATACTTTGTCGCCGGGCGAAAGCGGTGCCTCGCTTTCAAACCGCAGCGTTCGCCGTTTGGTCGCGCCCTTGTAATGCGTGCGTGCAATGACTTCCTGGCCCGTGTAGCAGCCTTTGTCCAGACTGAGCGCGCCGAGGAGGTCGAGATTCAACATGTGCGCGGTAAATTTCTCGGACTGCGCGCGTCCAATAAACGGGTAACCGTTCTGGATCAGAAACTCCGGATCGACGGTCCCGGCGTCGGTGACAATGTCGAAATCGACCTTGGAACGAAAACGGAACACGGTCAGTCGCTTGACCACGTCTTCTGCGGTTTCCGCCGGTGCGGAAAGCCCGAATCCGGAGTCCGTGGCCCAAAGCGTTCCGAACCAGATGACGCGGCCTTTGGGATTACACCAGGCCGCAAGGACCTCCGCTTCCGATTCAAGGCGCCTGACGTCGTTCGTCAGCTGTCCCTGGAGAAATTCGGAAGCGTCCTTGCCGTTTACATTGATCGTCGATAGTCGATGCATCTGTATCATATTATTTCGGGTTACTGCAGGCTTACAGCGGCTCTGGCATACTGCGCTGATGGACTCACGGGACCCAAAGAATAAGGCCAACAGCGACGAATCCAAAGCGAAAGATGAGCCAGTTGCCGAAGACAAGCGGCCAAAAGAGATTGGCGGTCGCCGTGGACTGGATCCGACGCGCTACGGCGACTGGGAAAAGTCGGGTCGCTGTATCGATTTCTAGCAGCCTTTTCAGGATAATACGCCGCTGCTTAACGGGCCGCCAATAAGCGAAAGAAGCCAACGCATGAGCAATGACGACAGGCCGCTGTCACCCCACATTTCGATTTATCGCTGGCCGATTACGATGGTCCTGTCGATACTGCATCGCATCAGCGGCATCGTGCTGTCGGTCGGGTTCGTCGTGCTGGTCGCCTGGTTGTTCGACGCGGCAGCGGGACCCGAAGCCTATACTGTCTTCATGTCTGTCATGGATTCGCTTGTCGGACAGGTAATGCTCATCGCCTTGTCATTTGCGTTTTTCTATCACCTGTCGAACGGTGCGCGCCACCTGCTGTGGGATGCTGGTCGTGGCCTGGAAAAAAGTCAGGCGAACCAGTCTTCGTGGCTGGTTCTCATCGCAACCGTCGTCCTGACTGCCTTGTTCTGGTGGCTGGCGTCATGAGCCTGCGAACGCCGCTGGGCCGCGTTCTGGGACTTGGCACCGCCAAAGACGGTACCTCACACTGGTGGGCGCAGCGTGTTTCGGCCGTTGCGCTGATTTTTCTCGGTAGCTGGTTCGCATTTTTGCTGGCAACGATGCCCGGCTTCAGCCACGCCGAGGCTGTAGCCGCTATCGGCCGCCCCCTTAACAGCATCCTGTTGCTGCTGCTCTCGGTGAGCCTCGGATATCACTCTTACCTGGGTATCCAGGTCGTGATCGAAGACTACGTCCATGCCCCCGGCCTCAAAGTGATCACGCTGCTCTTGGCCCGCTTCGCGCACGTCCTTCTCGTGGTCGTCGCGCTATTTGCAGTACTCAAGATCGGACTCAACGCATGAGCGACTACGAATTCATTAATCATAGCTATGACGTGGTCGTCATCGGCGCGGGCGGTGCGGGTCTTCGTGCGACGTTCGGCCTGGCGGAGGCCGGCTTCAACACGGCCTGCGTTACGAAAGTCTTTCCGACGCGTAGCCACACCGTTGCGGCGCAGGGCGGCATCAGCGCCGCGCTCGGCAACATGGGCGAGGACGACTGGCGCTGGCACATGTACGACACGGTCAAGGGTTCCGACTGGCTCGGCGACCAGGACGCCATCGAATACATGTGCAAGGAAGCGCCGGATGCCGTCATCGAGCTTGAGCATTACGGCGTGCCGTTTTCGCGAACCGAGGACGGCAAGATCTATCAGCGGCCCTTCGGCGGCATGACGACGCGCTTCGGCGAGGGCACGGCGCAGCGCACCTGCGCTGCCGCGGACCGCACGGGTCACGCGATGCTGCACACGCTGTATCAGCAATCACTCAAGCACGATGCCGAATTTTATGTCGAATACTTCGCCGTCGACCTGATCATGGAGGACGGAGCCTGCCGTGGCGTCGTCGCAATCGACCTCGCGACCGGTCGTTTGCATCGCTTCCGTTCGCACCAGGTCATTCTTGCGACGGGCGGGTACGGGCGTTCCTATTTCTCCTGCACGTCGGCGCATACCTGTACGGGCGACGGCAATGCCATGGTGCTGCGAGCCGGCCTGCCTGTGCAGGACATGGAGTTCGTGCAGTTCCATCCGACCGGCATTTACGGGGCCGGCTGCCTGATCACAGAAGGCGTGCGAGGCGAGGGCGGCTATCTGACCAACTCCGACGGGGAGCGTTTCATGGAACGATACGCGCCGAACGCCAAGGACCTGGCGTCCCGTGACGTCGTCAGCCGTTCCATGACGATTGAGATCCGTGAAGGACGTGGGGTCGGTCCGGAAAAAGACCACATCCACCTGCATCTTGAGCACCTCGGGCCGGAGGTTATTGAAGAACGTTTGCCCGGCATTGCTGAATCGGCGCGTATTTTTGCGGGCGTCGATGTCACCAGGCAGCCGATTCCCGTCCTGCCCACCGTGCACTACAACATGGGCGGCATTCCTGCCAACTTCCACGGCCAGGTCACGACATTGAAAGACGGTGACCCGGAGTCGATAGTCGAAGGCCTGATGGCCGTTGGCGAGGCAGCGTGTGTCTCCGTCCATGGTGCGAATCGACTCGGCTCCAATTCCCTGCTTGACCTGGTCGTTTTTGGACGCGCGGCCGCACGTTTTTGTGCGGATGAAATGAAGCCGGGTGCGCGCCACAAGCCGTTCGCTTCCGACGCAGGCCAGGACAGCGTCGCGCGCATCGACAAACTGCGCCATGCGAACGGCAGCCGGCCGACGTCGGAGATACGGCTGGAGATGCAGAAAGTCATGCAGGGTCACGCCGCGGTCTTCCGCACCGGCGAGGTGCTGGATGAAGGCGTCGATCTGCTGCGCAAAACGTTTGCCAGTTTTGCCGATATTGGGGTGGCCGATCGTTCGCTGGTGTGGAACACGGACCTTGTCGAAACGCTGGAACTCGAGAACCTTCTGCTTAATGCGACGGCAACCATTGAGTCTGCCGGTAACCGGCTTGAGAGTCGTGGCGCGCACGCGCGCGAAGATTATCCGGATCGTGATGACGAAAACTGGATGAAACACACCCTGGCCTGGATCGACGATCGCGGCAGGGTGAGCTTTGATTATCGGCCCGTGCACGAAAAGACGCTCACCGACGAGGTCGACTATGTGGAACCAAAAGCACGTGTCTACTAACTTGTCAGGGGCACTTGACTGTGGCTGAATTCAGACTCCCCAGGAACTCGCGCATAAAGAAAGGGAAGCACTTCGCCGCCTCGAACGGTGCATCCAATGTTCGGCGTTTCGCCGTCTATCGGTACGATCCGGACAGCGGGGATAACCCGCGTCTCGATACCTACGACGTTGACCTGGACAGCTGTGGCCCGATGATTCTCGATGCGCTGATCAAGATCAAGAACGAGATAGACCCGACGCTGACCTTCCGCCGGTCCTGCCGGGAGGGTATTTGCGGTTCCTGCGCGATGAACATCGACGGAGGCAATACGCTCGCCTGCACGCGTGCGATCGACAGCGTGAAGGGCGACGTCAGGATCTACCCGCTGCCTCACCTGCCGATCGTCAAAGACCTGGTCGGTGATCTCACGAATTTCTATGCGCAGTACGCCTCGATCAAACCCTGGCTGCAGTCCCGCACGCCGCCGCCTCCGGACCAGGAACGACTGCAGACTAAAGAGGACCAGGAGCTGATCAACGAGCCGGCTGCCTGCATTTTGTGTGCGTGCTGTTCGACCAGCTGTCCAAGCTACTGGTGGAACAGCGATCGCTATCTGGGCCCCGCCGCTTTGCTGGCGGCCTACCGCTGGCTGGTTGACAGCCGCGACGATGCAACGGGCGAAAGGCTCGACGAGCTCGAGGACCCGTTCCGCCTGTACCGCTGCCACACGATCATGAACTGCACGCAAACCTGCCCCAAGGACCTCAATCCCGCGCAAGCCATCGTCGCAACCAAGAAAATGCTCGCGGAGCGAAAATATTAGTACAGGAGCCGCCCAGCGTCGCGATCCTGTGCGTGACAAAAATGTCGATGCAGGAGCGGCCTGTGGCCGCGATCCTTCGGCCTCCTGAGCCATGAGCGAGGAATCGAGACTCCGCTGGCAATGCCGTTCCGATAGAGACCAATGAAGCGTTCCAGACTCAGATGGCAATGCCGTCGGGGCATGCGCGAACTCGACGAGCTCCTGCTCGAGTATCTCGAGGAAAGATATCCGCTCGCCGATGACGACGAAAAAGCGGCTTTTCAGGCCCTTTTGGCGCTTGCCGACCCCGAGCTGCACGGCTACCTGTTGCAACGGCAGACGCCAACCGAGGAGCCGATCGCCAATGTCATCGAGCAAATACGTAGCCGAACTTTATCCTGACGCGCTGCTGCGTCGATTGGTGCTGCTCTCCGGTGCGAGCCTGGCGGCACTCGGCGTCGCATTGATATTCACCCTGCCGCTGCACCGGGCCGTGCTGTTCGGGGGCTCAGTCGGCTGGCTGCTGCTATGCGCCCGCGAGATCGTCAATGCAAGTCGTGGATTCTTGCACTGCGCTCGCCTGCGCATCAGCGCGGGCGGTGAAATCCTGATGCTCGATCCCGACGGCGTTTGGCAGCGGGCCCGGCTGATGTCCGGGAGCGTGGTGTTGAGACGCGTCGGCTGGATCCTCTTCGAATCGAACGACGGCCGCCGTTTTGCCGAGTTGCTGCATGGGCGCTGCCGGGAGAATGACGATTGGCGGCGCCTGCAGGTGATCTGGCGGCACATTGGAGGGACCCAGTGAAGCTGCTAACATGCCTGCAGCACTGGGAAAAATACCGGACAACCGAGGCCAGAGGCGCGATTTGCCGTCCGTATCCGGAACGGCGTCACGCTACGAAGATGAATAAGGCAGATATCCGAGAACTTATCGACCTACGGCCGGTCTATCCCGAAGTCGGCTGGCTGCGCCGGCATCCTGGCGGGCGCGCCTGAATGTCCAACCAGTCATCCGACAAAAAGCTCGTCAAGCGGGTCCAGAGGGGTGACAAGGGCGCGTTTGATCTACTGGTGCTCAAGTACCAGCACAAGATAGTCAACTTGGTCATGCGATATGTGCGAGATCCGGAACTGGCGCTGGACATTACCCAGGAGGCGTTCATCAAGGCCTATCGGGCTTTGCCTCGATTCCGGGGTGACAGCGCTTTCTATACCTGGATGTACCGAATTGCGGTCAATACGGCGAAAAACCACCTTGCGGCACAGCGGCGGCGGCCAATGAACGTCGAACTCGATTTGCAGGACCCGGATCAGTATGACCTGCACGCGAAGCTGAAGGAGACCGACACGCCGGAGGCCGTTACGCTCAGCAACGAACTCAAGGAAACCGTTGAGCGAGCCATCGCGGCGTTGCCCGAGGATTTGCGCACAGCGATCATCTTAAGAGAGCTGGAAGGCATGAGTTACGAAGAGATAGCACAGACCATGGAGTGCCCGGTTGGCACTGTCAGGTCGAGAATTTTCAGAGCACGTGATGCGATCAGCAAGAAAGTCGGATCGCTCACGGCATAAAGAAGGCCGAAAGGCCCGGGCGGGTGGAGTATGAATGACGCGATCAGAATGCAGATTTCTGCATTTGTAGATGGAGAGCTTCCGGACAACGAGGCCGATTTGCTGTTGCGCCGGATGGGCCAGGACGCGGAGCTTCGGCACAGGGTCGCTGAATACCTTGCGATTGGCCGGGCCCTTCGCGGTGAAATCTCGATATCCGGCGTCGAGCGTATTCATGAGCGCGTCGCTGCCGCGATTGACGACAAGCCGTTCGAAGAAGAGACCGAAAACACCGGGACGCCGCCAAGCAAGTCAATTCGTCCGCTGGCCGGCGCTGCGATCGCGGCAACCGTCGCGCTGGTTGCGATTTTTGGACTGCAGCAAATGATCGGCGTCGACGGCACGGACGGCGTGACGCCGGCTCCGGCCGTCGTCGAGATTGACAGCGGTTACACCGTGCCGCGGCCGTTGGACGATCGGCTGCGCCAGTATTACCTGAGCCATGGAGCGACGGCCACCGAAAATGGCGCAAACGGTATCAATTCCCGTTTTGTCACTCTTCGATTGAGCGAAGAGGCCTTCGAGGAAACCTCGACGGACGAGGATGCGGCGCCCGAGATCGAAGCTGACGAACCGCCGGCTCAACCTTGATGGAGTTACTACATCGACGATCGCTTTGCGAGTTACTGCTGGTATGCGGCTCGTTCGTCTTCGCCGGTCCAGCGCTGGCGGCTTCCGACGATCCGCGGGAATGGCTGAATAGAATGGGCGCTGCGGTTCAGTCGACGAGCTACGAGGGGACAGTCATTCGCATACGGGGTGGCGAAGCCGAGTCGCTCAAGGTCGTGCATCAGGTCGCCGACGGGGTTATTCGTGAAAAGGTCGTCGCCCAGGAGGGCAACGGGCTCGAGATCATTCGCAACGGCAATGAAGTGCACTGCATCCTGCCGGACCGCAAGTCCGTGCTGGTGGAAAAGTGGGACGATCAGTCAACATTGTTCTCGACATTGCCCAGCAGCGAAATTCGCTTTGGCAACGAGTATGACGTGTCCATCGTTCGCGAAGAGCGCGTAGCGGGCCGGCAGACCCGGCTACTGGCGATCCGGCCACACGACAGTTATCGCTACGGTTACCGAATCTGGCTTGACAGAGCGACCGCATTTCCGCTGCAGACCCAGCTGATCGGCGATGATGGTGTTGCCATCGAGCAGGTCATGTTCGCGGAAATCAGTCTCAACAAGGAAATCGATGCGAGCGCGCTGGCGCCGTCATACTCTACCGAGGAGTTTCGTTGGTTCAACCAGTCGAATCACCACGTGACCCGATCCGTCGATACCGATTGGGTTTGCGAGAATCTCCCCCGCGGGTTCAAGGTGATTTCGACACATGAAGAGAAGATGCCGGGTAGCGAGGCGTTCGTTACGCATATTCTTTACAGCGACGGTCTGGCGAATGTGTCGGTCTTCATCGCGCAATTGGGCGAGGGCAATTCGCAGGGTCCGTCGAGCGTCAGCGGCTCCAATTCCTTCAGCGCCATCGTCGGCGATCACCATGTGACGGCAGTCGGAGAAGTTCCTGCAATCACGGTTGAGCAAATCGCGACGACGATGCGCCCCCGTTGAGACGTCTTTCCATTCCCGCTCCACGGCGCCGAGCTATTCTGCGGTAAACTCGCGACATGGATAATCCACGTGGTCGAGTGATCGCTGTTACAGGACTCGAACCTGCGCTCCACGCGCTGGTTGAGGTCGACGCGTCGATCATCTGCGCCCGGTGTGCCGAAGGCAAGGGCTGCGGCGCCGGATTGCTGGGACGCACTTCCGGCAGCCGCCGCGTCGACGCATATGTAACCAGCGATCTTAAGGTGCGCGAGGGTGATGAGGTGCGCATCGAACTTGCGCCTGGCAACCTGCTTCAGGCGGCAACGATAGTTTACGGTCTGCCGCTTGCCGGTGCCGTTCTGGGCGCAGCACTCGCCTATTTCTCCGGGTTCGATGAGCTTTATGCGGCCATGGCGGCGCTCGGCGGCACTGTCGCCGGACTCATGGTTGCTCGGTTGCGTTTGCGCCGATCGGGCTGCTTTCGCCAGTTCACACCGACAATTGTCGAACGTCTGTCGGTCGGGCGCTGATGTCGGCGCTAGAGGTTTACAGCCGGCAGGGCTGCCACCTGTGCGACCTTCTCGTCGAGGAGCTGCTGCCGCTGGTCCGCGGTACGCTCCGTGTCGAGGTCCGTGATATCGATTCGCGCCCGGAGTGGCTGGCGAAATACGATGTTCGCGTGCCGGTCGTCGAGTATGAAGACCGCCTGATTTCTGAGTATCCGCTTGACCGCCGCGCCATATCCCGCCTCGTGGACACGCTGTCGCCCGCGGCGCGCGAATGATGCGAAACAAAGCACCCGAAATCGGTATACTTCGCCGCTGCACTTGCCTGGCGGATGCACTGCCGGGGTCTGGTTTCCGTCGTTCATGAAGCATATTCGCAATTTCTCGATCATCGCCCATATCGATCACGGCAAGTCCACGCTGGCGGACCGCTTTATCCAGATCTGTGGCGGACTAGAGGATCGCGAGATGGAAGAACAGGTACTCGACTCCATGGACCTTGAGCGTGAGCGTGGCATCACGATCAAGGCGCAAAGCGTGTCGCTCCGCTACACTGCCGACGACGGCGAGAAGTACCAGCTGAACTTCATCGATACGCCGGGGCACGTCGATTTCTCCTACGAGGTATCGCGGTCGCTGGCAGCATGCGAGGGCGCGCTGCTGGTTGTAGATGCGGCGCAAGGCGTCGAGGCGCAAAGTGTTGCCAACTGCATCACGGCGATCGACCTGGGTCTCGAAGTACTGCCGGTCCTGAACAAGGTCGATCTGCCCGCGGCCGACCCGGAGAAAGTCGTGGCGGAGATCGAGGACATCATTGGTATCGACGCTCAGCATGCAGCGCATGTCAGCGCCAAGACCGGCTTCGGCGTGCCTGAACTTATGAACCAGATTGTACAGGTCATCCCACCGCCACAAGGTGACCCGGAAGGTGCTCTGCAGGCCCTGATCATTGACTCCTGGTTCGACAACTATGTCGGCGTCGTCTCGCTGGTGAGAGTAATGAACGGCAGTCTCGCGAAAGGCAGCAAGATTACCGTGATGTCGACCGGGATGTCGCATGTAGCCGATCGTGTCGGAGCGTATACGCCGAAGATGGACGATCGCGCTGTGCTCGGTACGGGCGAAGTCGGCTACGTCATCGCCGGAATCAAGGACATCTATGGCGCGCCGGTCGGCGACACCTTGACCGCAACGCACCGGCCTTGCGAAAAGCCGCTCCCTGGTTTCAAGCATGTACAGCCACGTGTTTTTGCGGGCCTATTTCCAATCAGTTCCGATGACTACGAGGCGTTTCGCGATGCCCTGCAAAAATTGCGTCTCAATGATGCCGCGCTGCATTTCGAGCCGGAAACCTCGGCGGCCCTCGGTTTCGGATTTCGCTGCGGCTTCCTCGGCATGCTGCACATGGAGATTGTCCAGGAGCGTCTTGAACGCGAATACGCGCTTGAGTTGATTACGACGGCTCCGACCGTCATTTTTGAGGTCGTCAACACGAACGGCGACGTTCTGTTGGTCGATAACCCGTCCAGGTTACCGCCAGTCAACGAAATTTCGGAACTGCGTGAGCCCATTATCTCAGCGAATATTCTGGTGCCGGAGAAGTTTGTCGGCGCCGTAATAAAACTGTGTATTGAAAAGCGCGGTGCGCAAAAAGAGATGCGATATCTTGGCGGGCAGATCTCGCTACAGTACGAGATGCCGTTGGCCGAGGTGGTAATGGACTTCTTCGATCGTCTAAAATCGGTCAGCCGGGGTTTCGCTTCGTTCGACTATCACTTCGAACGTTTTGAGCCTGCACAGTTGGTGCGCCTGGACGTATTGATCAACAAAGAGCGTGTCGACGCGCTCTCCGTCATCGTACACCGCGAGCACGTGAAACAACGCGGTCGTGAACTTGTCGAACGAATGAGGGAGTTGATCCCGAGACAGATGTTTGACGTGGCGATCCAGGCGGCGATCGGTAATCAGATTATTGCACGCAGCACGGTCAAAGCGCTGCGCAAGAATGTAACCGCAAAGTGCTATGGCGGTGATGTATCCAGGAAACGAAAACTCCTGGAGAAGCAAAAAGCAGGCAAGAAAAGAATGAAGCAGGTTGGTTCTGTGGAAATCCCACAGGAAGCGTTTCTTGCCGTGCTGCGAGTTGACAAGTGAGTGAATGAATTGATTATTAATCTTGCATTTTTCCTTACCGCATTGACCGTAATTTCGGGCGCGATTATCGTGCTCGACAAGGTGTTCTGGAAAACCCGCGACGAGGACAGCCGCCAGGCGCCGGGGCGACTGGGCACGCTGGTCGAATATGCTCGTTCATTTTTTCCTGTTCTGCTTTTTGTGCTCGTTATTCGCTCATTTATTTTCGAACCGTTTCGTATTCCGTCGGGCTCGATGATGCCGACCTTGCTCGAAGGTGACTTCATTTTCGTGCAAAAATATGCATACGGATTACGTCTGCCGGTAACCGAGACCAAGATATTTGAGACGGGTAGTCCGAAGCGCGGCGATGTTGTCGTGTTTCGCCTGCCGTCCGATCCCAGCGTCAATTACATCAAGCGTGTCGTTGGACTGCCCGGCGATGAGATTATTTACGATCGGCAGCGGTTGACGATCAACGGAGAAACCGTGCAATTGAAACAAGGGCCGAATGCATCCTTCGACGCGCCGGTGTTTATCGAAGATCTCGACGGTCGCGTACACGATATTCTCGTGACCAACCCGCGGTTCTCGACACGTGACGGAACCTACCGTGTTCCTGAGGGGCAGTACTTCGTCATGGGCGACAATCGTGATCGCAGCCGGGACAGCCGCTTTATCGGCGCGATTCCCGAGAAATTCCTCGTTGGCGAGGCGGTCCGCGTCTGGATGCACTTCGTACCGTGGAACGTGCCGGACTGGAGCCGAATCGGCATGAAAATCCAATAATGTGGTGCCAATCACTGATTTCGCCGATAATATGACGCTACGCTGGCCTGCGACGGGCATGAGCCCCAGACAAAATTGAACGGAGAGACCGGTATGCACCTCAAGTCCCTGGAAAATCAGCGTTTAGTGCGCCGGCAGGCGGGCGTGACGACGCTCGGGTTGGTCATACTCGTTGCATTCGTCGGTCTGTTTGCGTTTGCGGCAATTCGGCTCACCCCGGTGTACCTGAATTACATGAAAGTCGCGAGCGTTGTTTCAGGCGTTTTAGAAGAATACGACGGGACCAACCCAAGCCGGGCCGCAATTCGCCAGTCGATTGCTCGACGCTTCGACATCGAGAGTGTGGCGGTAATTCATGCGAAGGATGTCGCGGTCAATTCGGTTGACGGCGGCTATGAAGTGGCAGCGGTGTATTCACACAAGGCGCCGTTTATCGCGAACGTATCGTTCGTTGTCGATTTTGATCGACGGGTTGTCATCCGCAAATAAAAACACCGGCGCTCAATGAAAACGCCGGGCCGGGCACAAGAGCGAAGACATTGGACAAGGCCGAGAGCTGGCTCTACAAGACGCTGCATTACCGGTTCGAAGACGCCGATCTGTTGAAACAGGCCCTGACCCACAGGAGCGCCACGGGCAGCAACAACGAGCGGCTTGAATTTCTCGGCGACGCGGTTCTGGATCTGGTTATTTCTGACGCTGTTTACCGGGCACGCCCGGATGCAACAGAGGGCGACCTCAGCCGACTGCGCGCGTCGCTTGTGAAGGAAAAGACGCTTGCGGCGCTGGCGCTCGAGCTCGGCGTTGGTGAGTATCTTGTTCTTGGCGGTGGAGAAATGAAAACCGGCGGACACCGTCGCGAGTCGATACTCGCTGATGCACTGGAATCGATAGTCGGTGCCGTTTATCTGGACAGCGGCATTGAGGCCGCAAGGGATGTGATCGAGCGCGTATTTGCAAAACGGCTTGATGAGCTGCCGGCGGCGGACGAGTTACGCGATCCGAAAACCCGCCTGCAGGAGTGGTTGCAGGCCCGCGGCATGGGACTGCCCGAATACGAACTCGTCAACGTTACGGGTAAAGCGCACAAGCAGACCTTCGAAGTCAGCTGCCGCGTCGGTCAGACGGTGAGCGTGACACACGGCACGTCGACGACGCGGCGCAAAGCGGAACAGAAGGCGGCCGCCGACATGCTGGCGGAATTGCTCGAGAGCCAGGCATGAGTGCGTATCGTTGCGGCATGGTGGCCGTCATTGGCCGTCCGAACGTGGGCAAATCAACGCTTATCAATGCGATCATGGGCCGGAAAATAAGTATCGTAACGGCCAAACCGCAAACGACACGGCACCGCATCCTGGCCGTGCATACAACGGCCGATACCCAAATTATCTTTGTCGATACGCCTGGGCTGCATCGCCGGGCCGGCAAGGCGATGAACCGCCTCATGAACCGCATTGCCGCCAATGCACTGACAGATGCCGACCTCGTAATGTTCGTCAGCGACGCGACGCGCTGGACGGCGGAGGACGATGATGTTCTGAAAAGACTGAAAGCCTGTCGGGCGCCCATTGTTGCGTTGCTCAACAAGGTTGACAAAGTCCATCCGAAGGAAACGCTCTTCGACACCCTGCGTGTGATGTCGGAGCGATACAATTTCGCTGAAATCGTACCTATCTCGGCGCAGAAACGCGACAACCTCGATCAGCTCATGGCCATGATCCCGCGCTACCTGCCGGAATCGCCGCCGCTTTTTCCCGAGCATATGCACACCGATCGTGGCCCAGAGTTTCAGGCGGCAGAAATCATTCGGGAGAAGTTGACGCTGAATCTGCACCAGGAGCTTCCTTATGGTCTGACCGTGCAGATCGAGCGCTATCTGACGGAGAATAGCGGCGTCACGATCAATGCCATTATCTGGGTGGAACGCGACAGTCAGAAAGGAATCGTCGTCGGCAAGAATGGCAGCGTCTTGAAGAAAGTGGGGCGCGCGGCACGGCTGGAGATTGCGGAGCAGCTGAAGCGTCCGGTTCACCTGGAGCTCTGGGTCAAAGTGAAGAGCAACTGGGCGGACAGTGAAAAGGATCTGCTCAGTCTTGGTTACGATGCGCCGTAGTTTTCCTGTAGCGCCATGACGGCGCCGAGACGCGTCCATCAGCAGCCGGCGTACGTCCTGCATCACAGGCCTTTTCGCGACTCGAGCCAAATTCTCGATCTCGTTACGCGCGACCACGGCAAAATTGCGCTGGTCGCACGCGGCAGCAGGGGCTCGAAATCGCGCCTCGCGGGCCTGCTGCGGCCGTTCCTGCCGCTCACGGTGTCCTGGGTGGCGCGCTCCGACCTGGGTACGCTGACCGGGGCCGAAGCGGCCGGCGCACCGCTGGGACTGCACGGCGATGCGATGTTGTCGGCTTTCTACGTCAATGAGCTGTTGTTGAATTTCCTGCATCGCCATGACCCGCAGCCGGAGATCTATGAGCTCTACAAACAGGTCATTTCCGTCCTGGGATCCACTTCGGATATATCGGTGTCACTGCGATCTTTCGAGCTCGAGTTGCTCACTCTGCTGGGATATGCCGTTAATGTTGAGCACGTAGCCGGCACGCAGAGGGATCTGGATCCGGAGCAGACTTACGACTACCGCGTGGAGCAGGGACCGGTTCCCGTTGACCGAGCCGAGGGTCGACTCGTGTTTTCAGGCGCCATTCTCAGGTCAATCCAGGCGCAGGCGTTCGACGATCCCAGGGTGCTGCGTGCGGCCAATCGCCTGCTGCGCGAGGTGATCGCGCATCACCTCGGCGGCAAAGAGCTCAAAAGCCGCAAGGTGCTGAAGGAGTTGCATCGCGGTAGAATTGCGCCACCCAATCAACGGAAACCCGGAAGTGGTTGAATCCAATCCCATTTTTCTTGGTGTCAATATTGACCATGTTGCGACACTGCGCCAGGCGCGCGGTACGCCATACCCGCGTCCGGCCGAGGCCGCCTATGTCGCGGAGGGCGCGGGCGCAGACAGCATTACCGTGCATTTGCGGGAAGACCGCCGGCATATTCAGGACAGCGACCTCGACGCGATCAAGGCCATAATGCGCACGCACATGAATCTCGAAATGGCGGTCACCGACGAGATGCTCGGTATTGCGGCGCGCATCAAGCCGGCCGACTGTTGCCTGGTACCGGAGAAGCGCGAAGAGCTTACGACCGAAGGCGGCCTGGACGTAAAAGGACAGCAGGACAAAGTCCGGGATGCCTGCGCGCAGCTCGCGGAAAACAAGATACGGGTGTCTTTGTTTATCGATCCGGATTTCGAGCAGCTTGATGCGGCCGTGTTCGTCGGTGCGCCCGTTGTTGAACTACATACCGGGCAGTATGCGGAGGCGGAAGGCGATGAGCAGCAGGCCGAGCTGCAGCGTATTACAGAGGCGGCCCGATACGGGCAAAGCCTGGGGCTCATCATCAACGCGGGTCACGGACTGCATTACAAGAACGTTGCGGCCATCGCGCGCATCAGGGAAATCGTCGAACTCAATATCGGCCACTCGATAATCGCACGCGCCGTTTTCGACGGTCTGGGTATGGCTGTTGCCGAGATGAAGCGAGTAATGCTCGAGGCGCGGGACGGGTGATCGGGCCGTGATATTCGGCGTAGGCACCGACATTGTTGAGTTGTCCCGCGTGCAGGCCACTTTTGACCGCTTCGGCGAGCATTTTGTGCGGCGCATCCTGATGGAAGAGGAGCTGGAACTGTTCCGCCGCAGCAAGCAGCCCGTGCGGTTCCTCGCCATGCGTTTCGCCGGCAAGGAAGCGACCGTCAAGGCCATGGGCACGGGCTTCGCGCATGGCGTATGGTTACGCGACGTTGGCATTCTGAATAACGACTGGGGCCGTCCGTTCGTCATTTGGTCGGAGCGGGGCAGGCGGGTCTGCGACAGGTTGGGCGTCGGTGGCGGCCATGTCAGCCTGTCCGATGACGGCGGCCTCGTACTCGCTTTCGCGGTTGTCGAAACCGCAACGGAAATAAGGTAGCTGTACGCAATGCATTGTTTTTCTTTCGACATAGAGACGGTTCCGGACATCGAGTTCGGACGTCGCTTCTGGGAGCTCGATGGCCTGTCCGATGATGACATCGGGAAGGCGATGATGTTCAAGCAACAGCAGGCGGCTGGCACGGAATTCCTGCCGCTGCATCAGCATCGTATCGTCGCCATTTCGGTGACTTTCCGGACCGCGGACTCGTTCAAGGTCTGGAGCCTCGGCGACGAAACGTCCGACGAAGCCGAGTTAGTGCAACGCTTTTTCGACGGCATCGAACGCTACACGCCTGATCTCGTTTCATGGAATGGCGGTGGCTTCGATCTGCCCGTGCTGCATTACCGCGCGCTGAAGAACAAGGTTCGGGCGCCGCGTTACTGGGAGATGGGCGACGGGGATCGCGACTTCAGGTGGAACAACTATCTCAGTCGGTTTCACTGGCGGCATGTCGACCTGATGGATGTACTTGCGGGGTTTCAGCCCAGGGGGCGGGCCAGTCTCGACCAGATGGCGGTCATGCTTGGTTTCCCGGGAAAGCTCGGCATGAGCGGCGACAAGGTCTGGGACACGTTCCGACAGGGCGGCATCAAGGAAATACGCGACTATTGTGAAACCGACGTCCTGAACACCTGGCTCGTCTACCTGCGCTTCGAATTTATGCGCGGAAATCTCGATGAGAAAGATCTCGAGCGCGAGTATGCGCTGGTGCGGTCCACGCTCGAGAAGATGGATCATGACCATCTGAACGAGTTTCTCGCGGCCTGGGCAGAATAAAGCCATCCTATGGCCGGACGACGTCGCGAGCCGGAAACGGCGACAATAAATGCCGTGACGCATGACGGGCGCGGAATCGCCGATATTGAAGGTAAAAAAACGTTCGTTGCGGGCGCGCTGGTCGGCGAGACGGTGCATTTCATTCGCCGCAAATCGCGCCGGAATTTTGATGAAGCCGAGTTGCTCGAGGTCATCGAGGCGTCGCCTGATCGTATCGAAGCCCGCTGCGATGCATTCGGACGCTGCGGCGGTTGTTCGCTGCAGCACGTTACGCCCGAACATCAGCGTACGATCAAGTCGGGCACGCTAAGAGACAATCTCGAGCGCATCGGCCGGGTTACACCCGAAAAGTGGCTGCCGCCGATGACAGGCCCGGAGTGGCACTATCGTCGCCGGGCGAGGCTGGCCGTCAAGCACGTTCCGGCGAAGGGCCGCACTTTGGTCGGCTTCCGCGAGCGACACGCACCGTTCATCACGGATATGCATCGCTGTGAAGTGCTGGCAAAGCCGCTAGATGGCATGATCGACGATTTGAGCCAACTTATTGGAAGCCTGTCTGTTCGGGCGCGCCTTCCACAAATTGAAGTAGCCGTCGCCGACAACGACATCGCCCTGGTTTTTCGGGTACTCGATCCACTGACTGATACCGACATGGCGGCATTGACGGCGTTCGGAGAGCAAAAACGGCTGCGTATTTACCTTCAGCCTGGCGGGCTCGATTCTGTGTCGCTGTTCTACCCGCCGTCGGTCGATGATCCCCTGTTCTACACGCTGGCCGAATTTGATATTGAAATTGCCTTCGAGCCGATCGACTTCGTGCAGGTCAATAGCGACATCAATCAGCGCATGGTGCATTTTGCGGTGGAAGCGCTGCAGGCTGACGCCGACGATCGTGTGCTGGACCTGTATTGTGGCATCGGTAATTTTTCGCTGCCGCTCGCGCGAAAAGCCGGGGCTGTCCTGGGAGTAGAGGGCGAGGCGAGCCTCGTTGCACGCGCCGGTGAAAATGCGCGACGCAACAAGCTCGCGAACGTCGAGTTTCGTGTTGCCGATCTCAGCAAGATCGACGGTACCGAGAACTGGGTCAAAGCGGGCTGCGACCGCCTGCTGCTGGATCCTGCGCGCAGCGGGGCTGCCGAGGTGGTTAGCCGAATGCACCTGTTCCAGCCGGCCCGGATAGTCTATGTGTCCTGCCACCCCGGCACGCTGGCACGCGATGCAGGCACGCTTGTTTACGAGCAGGGATACAAACTCGAGTCGGCGGGCATCATCGATATGTTCCCGCATACGGCCCATGTAGAATCCATAGCTGTATTTACGAAGTCGTGACTTTCACCTGCGAGGCACAGCGGATGTCACTAGGGCCCGTGATGCTGGACATTGACGGACTGCACTTGAGTCCGGCTGACCGCGATCTCCTGAGAGAACCGGCGGTTGGCGGCGTGATCCTGTTCACGCGCAATTTCGAATCTCCGGAACAGATTGCGGATCTCGTCGACGACATCCGTGCACTTCGCAGTCCGCCATTGTTGATCGCCGTCGATCATGAAGGCGGTCGCGTACAGCGCTTCCGCGAGGGATTTACAGCCATCCCGCCGATGCGGCGAATCGGGCGCGAGTTTGACAGGGATTCGGAGTCCGGGCTGCGGGCGGCACGTGAAGCGGGCTGGATGATAGCGTCAGAGCTTCGTGCCGTTGGCATCGACCTGTGTTTCGCGCCGTGCCTCGATCTCGATTGGGGCGTCAGCGAAATCATCGGGAATAGAGCTTTCCATAACAAGCCGGACGCCGTCGGCGAACTCGCCGGCGCGTTTTCGCGCGGCCTGCGCAGTGCCGGCATGGCCGCTGTCGGCAAGCATTTTCCGGGTCACGGCGCCGTGTTGGCCGATTCACATCTGAAGCTGCCGATCGATCGCCGCGACTACGGGCTGGTGCTTGACGACATGCGGCCGTATGAACGGCTTATCGCCAACGGGTCGCTGGCGGGTGTCATGCTCGCTCACATCATTTACGAAAAGATGGACCCCTTGCCGGCCGGATTCTCCGAATACTGGATACAACGTGAACTGCGTTCCAGGCTCGGCTTTGGTGGTGCGGTATTCTGTGATGACCTGGGTATGAAGGCGACACGTGATTATGGCTCCATGGCGGAACGGGCTCGCACGGCACTCGATGCCGGCTGTGACATGGTACTCGTTTGCAATGATCGCGACGCTGCGCATCAGGCGGTGGACGCGTTGGTTGATTATTCGAATCCGCTGTCGCTGGTGCGGCTGGCGCGTTTGCACGGCACGGGCCATCTCCTGCGCCAGACGCTGCTTGCCAGCGACGAATGGATGTCGATCAACAGGCAATTTGCGCGCTGGAGCGAGCGTCCCGAGCTGCACCTGGACGCCTGAAGCAACAGCGCAATGACCGAGTCGTCGAAGTTTGCAGTGATCGTTGGCAGCGGCTTCCCGGCGCTCGGCGGCGAGGACGGCGGCCGAAGGGTAGCCACGCGTTTCGGCGACGCATCAGCGCCAGTCCATACGGTGGAAATCGAAGGTCACTCCGTCCTGTCGCTTGCGCGTCATGGGGATGATCATTCGGTCCCGCCGCACGCAATCAACTACCGCGCAAACCTGGCGGCTTTGCAGGAACTGGGCGCCGACAGCGTCATTGCGCTGAATACGGTGGGAGTCGTTTCGGACATACGCCGGTCGGGCGAGATCGCGGTGCCCGACCAGGTTCTCGACTACACCTGGGGGCGGGCGCACACAATATTTGACGGCACCGACGGCGTCGTTGAGCACATTGATTTCACGGAACCGTTTTCATCCACTTTAAGGACACAGCTGCTCGCAGCCGCCAGCGCTGCCGGACTCGACTGTCATGATGGTGGCGTTTACGCGGCAACACAGGGGCCGAGACTCGAGACCGCGGCCGAAGTTGACAGGCTCGAGCGCGATGGCGCGGATTACATTGGCATGACCGCGATGCCTGAGGCGGCTATCGCACTCGAACTCGGGCTGCAATACGCGTGCCTTGCGCTTGTCGTGAACCGGGCGGCAGGTCGCGGCGATACGCCGATACACGAAGACGTTGAATCGAGTACGCTGTCGGCAAGAAAGCAGGCCATGAGTGTTCTGCGGCAGTTTTTCAAGATGAAAAGATGACGTATAGATGAAACCGCTCGATCGACGTATTCTCGAACAGGTTATCGCCGCCACGCTGGAACCGCTGGTCGTCGTGTGTATCGACCAACCGGATTGGCCGGTTGTGCTGGCGAATCCCGCGTTCGAGACTATTGGTGTCGAGGATGTTTCGGGGCAGCCGTTCGCCGACGTAATCGAGCAAGTCGCGGGGCGCGATGTCGCGATGGAAGTGAGCGAATCACTTCGTTCTCAGCAGGAGACGAGCTTCCCCGTCGAATTCGGCAGCCGCGAGTACCTGCTGGTACTCAAACCGCTGCTGCTACCGGAGGAGGAGTCGGCGCGATTTTATTCGGCTCATTGGCGAAGTGGTAACGTTGCCGGAACCCCGGAAAGCGCGGAAATGCACCATGCACTGCTTAAAGCAAAGCACCGCATCCGGGACCTGTCGCGCGACGACCCGGTCACGGGGTTGTTGAACGATCGGGCGTTCCGTGAGGTTTTTGAGCATGACTGGGCGGTTGCGTCGAGAGAAAAGAGCCAGCTGTCGCTGGTACTGTTCACGCTCGATGAGTTCGAGGCATACATCGAGGTATTCGGGCGCCATGCATCAGATTCCTGTCTGCGCCGTGCCGGACAGACGATTCGGCGCTGTCTGCGCCGCGCCAGTGACGTCGTTGCACGGCCGGGTGGCGCCCGTTTTGTCGTCTTGTCGCATTCGTCCGAGGAGCCCGGTGTCTGTGAGTTTGCGAGCCGGATATCGACAGCCGTGCGGGAACTGGGGCTGCATCACCCCCGATCCGCGGTCTCCAGGTTCGTAACCGTCTCGTTTGAGGTGCTCGTGGCTGATGCCGCAAAAGAGCAGCGGAGCGCAAACGATTTTCTCGATGACCTATTGGGCGGGGTAGCCGAGTAACTCGAGATTTTCCGGCTCCGCCGTTTCCTGTTCTTCGACGCGCATGACCTTGGCGAGCACGCCGAACTTGGGATGATCGAAATAGCGCAATTCGCCGGATCGGAATATTCTGTCTTCGTTTATGCGAAAGCGAACCGGGCCAGGTTCGTCGATGCCGCGATACTCAGTCCGGGTCCGGTAGTCGCCATAGCCTGACGTCGGGTCGTCGCGGCCGGATATTGGATTCCTCGTCTCCGGTGCATCGAGCTTGAGGTCTACCACGAGATGCAGGAAGCGGCTCAGGTAGAGTTTCAGCGTGCCGTCGAGTCCTTCGGGCACTCTCCCCATCGAAGCAAGTTCGATGGCCCGTGTTTCTTCTTTGGGCCATGTTGTCTGGGTCCAGCCGAAATGCATGACCGGGACGTACACGTCGAGACGCTGCAGCCGGCTCATGATCTCGCCCATTGTGTACTCGTCGTTCCGGAGGCGAGTCAACTTGATGTCGCGCAGTCTGCGTGGAATTTCTTCGAGCGGCACCGTCTCAGGCAGCAATGATTCCTCATCGAACACATGATCATCGACGATTGGCCTGTCGGCCGGAAATATTTCGCTGCCGGTTGCTACTTCCTGGGCGTATTTGAAGATGATCATCTCGACCGTGTAGCGCCGGATTTCCCGCTCTTCCTCGACGGGCGCATCCTGCGCCTGTGCCACCGTGAAGAGCGAACACATCAGGCAAATCAGTATCGTTTTCCGCATAAACCGCATCATTTCCACAAATCCCTAGTTTTTGACCGCGAGATCCCGCATCAGGTTCTCTGTCGTTTTGAACCGCTTTTCCAGATCGGAAAGATCATCCCGGATCTGCAGCCGGTGCGACCCCTGCAAACGGTATTTGCCGCCGTCATTTTGCACTAATTGTACAAGCGCGACAGGGTCAATATGACTTTCCGGACCAAACACGACGTAGCCACCGCGGTCAGCTGCGTCGATCTTTTCAATACCGAGCGCCGCGGCGGATTGCTTGATGGCGGCGATGCGCAGCAGGTTTTTTGCGCTGTCGGGGAGCAGGCCGAAGCGATCGATGAGTTCCACCTGCAGTTCACGCAACTCGGCGGCAGACTCCGTGGCCGAGATACGTTTGTACAGCGTCAGGCGCAGGTGTACGTCGGGAACATAGTCGTCTGGCAGCAGGGCGGGTATGTGAAGGTTGATATCGACGCCAGCGTGCAGGGGCGCATCGAGATCCGGTTCTTCACCGGATCGTAACGAGTCGACAGCGCGGCCCAGGAGCTCGGTGTAGAGCGAGAATCCGATCTCCTGAATCTGCCCGCTCTGCGTATCCCCCAGCAGTTCGCCGGCGCCGCGAATCTCGAGATCGTGTGTCGCGAGCGTGAAGCCGGAGCCCAGATCTTCGAGTGAGTCGATGGCTTCGAGGCGCTTGATCGCGTCGGCCGTCATTACAGCTTTAGGGGGCGCGATCAGGTAAGCATACGCGCGGTGGTGCGAACGGCCGACACGTCCGCGCAGCTGGTGTAGCTGCGCAAGGCCAAGACGATCCGCGCGATTAATAATAATGGTGTTTGCGGTCGGCACGTCAATACCGCTCTCGACGATGGTCGTGCACAACAATACGTTAAAGCGTCGGTGGTAGAAATCGATCATGACCTGCTCGAGTTCACGTTCGGGCATTTGCCCATGACCGACGCGAATGCTGGCTTCGGGTACCAGTTTTGCGAGCCGCTCCGCAATGCGGCCAATGTCTTCGACGCGGTTATGAATGAAATAGACCTGGCCGCCGCGCTTGATTTCACGCAGACACGCTTCTCGTATGATGACGTCGTTCCACTCGGAGACGAAAGTCTTGACGGCCAGGCGTTCAGCCGGCGGCGTGGTTATGAGGGACATTTCGCGCAGGCCCCCAAGCGCCATGTTGAGCGTTCGCGGAATCGGCGTCGCCGTCAGTGTCAGTATGTCGACTTCGCTGCGCAGGGACTTGATAACCTCCTTGTGGCGCACGCCGAAACGGTGTTCTTCGTCAACGATCACGAGGCCGATATCGCGAAAATCTTTTGTGTGCTGCAGCAAACGGTGCGTGCCGATCACGACATCGACGGTGCCTGATCGAAGGCCCGCAACGATATCCCTGACCTGTTTGGCCGATTGAAATCGTGACAGCACCTCGACACGTATCGGCCAGTCGGCAAACCGGTCTCTGAAGGTTTGGCCATGCTGCTGCGCCAGCAGCGTGGTCGGAACCAGCACGGCAACCTGCTTGCCACCGTGGATCGCCGCAAAAGTCGCCCGCAGGGCCACTTCCGTCTTGCCGAAACCGACGTCGCCGCAGACGATGCGGTCCATGGCCTGGTGGGACGCAAGGTCCTCCAGTACATCGTCTATCGTGTCGGCCTGGTCTTCGGTCAGTTCGAAAGGAAAGCCGGACTCGAATGTCCGGTATTCGACTTCGGGCCAGTGAAAGCTGAATCCCGGTCGCGCCGCTCGTCGCGCATAAACATCGAGCAGCTCTGCAGCGACGTCCCGAATTTTCTTGATTGCGCGGCGCTTGGCTTTTGCCCATTGGTCGCTACCGAGCCGGTGCAGCGGCGCAGTATCGGGCGACGCGCCCGTGTAGCGGGAAATCAGGTCGAGGGCATGGACCGGGACGTAGAGCTTGTCGCCGTCGGCATATTCGAGGTGCAGGAACTCTGCGCTGATCCCGCCGACTTCCAGCGTTTCGAGCCCCAGGTAGCGGCCCACACCGTATTCTTCGTGGACCACGGGAGAACCGGGTTCGAGGTCGTTGAGCTGCCGGATGATGGTCTCGGGGTCCCGGTCGGACGGCCGTTTGCGCCGGCGCGTCCTGGTGCGCTCTCCGAACAACTGCTGCTCGCTGATAACGGCGAAACCGGCGCCGGGCAGCAGGACGCCGCTGTCGATTGGCGCCACGGCAACGCCGACGCGCCGCGCGAGCCCGGTAAACGCCCGCCAATCGTCAATACGCGCGAGGTCGAGGCCGCGCCCGACCAGCAGATCCAGCAGCTGCTCGCGGCGGCCCGGTGAGTCGGTTGAAAACAGTACGCGCCCGTCGAAGGTCTGCAGGAACTGCATCAGCGACGCCGCGGCATCCTCGTATCGGGCTTCGATTTTCATCGCAGGCGGCAGCCGCGTGTCGAAGTTGATGACTCCCGCCGCTTCGGCGAGCGACTGGGCGGAGTAACGTATGTGCGCGAAGCTCTTGAGCCGCTGCGGTACGGAGTCCGGCGCAAGGAAGGTCTCTTCCACGTTCAGAATCGGACGTTCGACGTCGAGACTGCAAAGCTCGAAACGCTCGCCGGCCTCGGCCCAGAACTGCTGCAAAAGCGACTCGAGTGCCGCTGGTGCCAGGATCACGCAGTCGTCCGGCACATAGTCCAGGAGCGTTGCGGTCGAATCGAAAAAAAGCGGCAGGTAATACTCGATGCCGCCGTGCGCAATACCGTCCGAAATATCGCGATACACGCGCGATTTTCCGGGTTGCCCCTCGAAGCGCTCGCGGTAGCGATCACGAAAGCCGTGAACGGCATCCGCGTCAAGCGGCACTTCGCGGGCCGGCAGGACCCGGATTGAAGCGACTTTTTCGCCGGACAACTGGGTTACTTCCGAGAAGTGGCGCAGCGATTCGATTTCGTCACCAAAGAAATCGATGCGAACCGGCGTGTGCGTCCCCATCGGGAACAGATCGATCAGCGAACCTCGGACCGCGAACTCACCGTGTTCCGAGACCTGGGGAACCCGATAGTACCCGGCTGCGATGAGTGCATCTGTGAATTCCTCGCGGTCCAGGGTTTGCCCCGTCGATAAAGACAAAGAGCGGGCGGCCACGTAGTCCAGGGGAGGAAGGCGCTGCTGCAGCACGCTGGCTGCCGCAACGACGATGCCCTTTCGCATGTTCGGCAACGCAGCCAGCACGCTCAACCGTTGCGAGATGATGTCCTGGTGCGGCGAGAAGCTGTCCCAGGGCAGCGTCTCCCACTCGACGAAGTGCAGAACGGGCAAATCAGGTCCGGCGAAGAATCGGATTTCCGCTTCGAGCTGATCCGCGTGCCGCGGATCGTCGGCCAGCATCAGTACCGGCCGGTCGACGTTCTGTGCAAGTTCGGCCGCGGCGAGGGAGGCACTGGCGCCAATCAGCCGCCCCCAGCCGGCGGCCGCGCCAGTCGCAGGCACCGCGATTGGCGCCGGAATCAGGAATGATGTGCTCAACGGTTTGCTTGCCCGCCCAGGGTCGTCGCTTCGAGGGTTAAAAAACGCGGGACGCGATTATTACACAGAGGTCATCAAACGGGTGTGCCTCACTTGGACACGAAAAAGCCCGGGTCGTTTCCGGCCCGGGCGTCTCGATATAGTGTCGGCAGGGTGTTAGCGTTTGACGACGGCGTGTATGACGCGGTCGTATTCGAAAAACACGACGAAGTCCCTGTACTCCCAGCGCGTAATCGGTGGATCGCCGACCGGTGCACGCACCGAAACCGGACTGCCGAACCTGGACTCGACCCGGGCCTGCGTCATGCCACGAGTCGGACGCACATCGCCGGATCCGGCGGAAATGCCTTCCATCTGCAGCGTGTCGGCCTGTGCCGCGCCGAACAGGGTCAGGAACAGGGCGATCAGTGTCGCGATGCGAAGTCTGGCCATAGGTCGTACTCCCAAGGTCGATCCGGAGACTATAGCATTGCTCGCCGGACCAAAAAACAATTGATCTTTAAGGTTTTTACACGGGTCCGGGCCCCGTATATGCGAACTGTGTCACAAACCACCGGTGCCCTGTCCCGCAGGCACTGAATCCGCACGAACTTGCGGGACAGGATACGACCGCCGAAACGGAAAGTCGCCGCGCCATGAATGTGGTTTAATGCGAGCCGATGACCAACCCTGTCGAACTGTTCGTCGGGCTGCGCTACCTCCGGGCCAAGCGGCGCACCCGATTCGTATCCTTTATTACGTTGATATCCCTCCTCGGGATCGCGCTCGGCGTTGCCGCGCTCATCGTCATACTTTCGGTCATGAACGGCTTCGAAGGCGAACTGCGCGGCCGACTCCTGAGCATGTCCGCACACGGTTCGATAACCGGGGCCGATGGCGTTACGGAGGACTGGCGGACGCTCGTCGACGAGGTCAGTGCGGAACCGGGTGTAGCGGCAGCCGCGCCGATCGTGCAGATGGAAGGCATGATCCAGTCAGGACTCGAGCTGTACGCGGTCATCGTACACGGCGTCGACTCGCTGTACGAAAAGCCGCTGTCGGGTGCGATGATCAACATGGTCGAGGGGGGGCTCGACGCCCTCAAGGCTGGCAGTCGCAGCATTATTCTCGGGAGAATTCTGGCCTACGACCTGGGCGCCCGGATCGGCGATGGCGTGGTGCTCCTGATTCCGCGTCCTGTCGGCGACGGAACCCTGGAACCCGTACTCGAGCGATTCGTTTTGCGTGGCGTCTTCGAAGCAGGACTGCAGGACCACGATGCGGTACTCGCGCTCGTCCATATCAATGATGCAGCGGCGATTCAGGATATGGGTACGGCTGTTAGCGCCGTTCGTTTCCGAGCCGACGATGTCATGCAGGCGCCCGCGATCTCGCGTGCACTGCAGACGCGACTCGGCGATAAGGTCCACAGCAGCGACTGGACGATCGAGAACGGCAGCTACTTTCGCGCAATTCGCCTCGAAAAGATGATGATGTCGCTCATTCTGTCCCTGATCATCGGCGTTGCCGCTTTCAATATCGTGGCAAGCCTCGTCATGGTCGTAACCGACAAAACGACGGACATTGCGGTGCTCCGAACACTGGGCATGGGGCCGAATGGCGTCGTACGCATTTTCTTTGTGCAAGGCGCCATGATTGGCTGGGCGGGTGTGCTGATCGGTGTGTTCCTCGGCATTGCGCTCGCCTTCAATGTGCCGGTCATCGTGCCTTTCTTGGAGCAGTCCCTGGGTTTCCAGATCATGCCGGGTGACGTTTACTACGTGACGCGCATACCGTCCGAACTCGAATGGCAGGACGTCGCGATTATTTCGGTATCGGCGTTTGTACTTACATCGCTGGCGACGTTGTATCCGGCGCGCCGAGCGGCGCTCGTGAATCCGGCCGCGGCGCTGCGGTACGAATAGGTCGCATGGGTAGACGATTCGAAACCTGGATTGGCGGCCGCTACGTGCGTTCACGCAGCAGCAACAAGTTCGTCTCAATCATCTCGGCCATATCGATGCTGGGCATTGCAATTGCCGTCACCGTATTGATCGTCGTGATGTCGGTAGTGAACGGATTCGAGCGCGAGCTGAAGGACAGGCTGCTCGCGATGACGGCGCATGCCAGCATCGAAGGCGTTGACGGTGAGCTTGCAGGTTCGACCGCCTTGATCGAAACGGCCCGGAAAAATCCGCGGGTTCGAGCGGTCGCTCCCTACGTCAACGGCCAGGCGCTGCTGGTTTTCGAGAATGAACTCAGCGGGGCTGAGCTGCGTGGCATAGAGCCGCGGCTGGAGGACGCCGTCTCCGGTGTGGGCGGCGTCATGCGAGCAGGACATCTGGACGACCTCAGGCCGGGAACATTTAATATCGTACTCGGCGTCGAGCTGGCCAATTCGCTGCGGGTCAACCTGGGCGACAAAGTTACCGTGACGCTGGCACAGGGCAGGGTGACGCCGGCCGGCGTTATTCCGAGAACGAAGCGCTTCACGGTCAGCGGGCTCTATCGTGTGGGCATGTATGAGTTCGACCGACGCCTGGCATTTATCAATATCAGCGATGCACAAAAGCTGTATCGCAAGAGGGGAACGGTAACCGGCGTGCGACTCGCCGTTACCGAAATTTATGAGGCACCGGCCATTGTGCGCGAAGTCGCGCTTGCGCACGGGGCACTCGTGCTCGTGAGCGACTGGACCCGACGGCACGTCAATTTTTTTCGCTCGATCCAGATTACGAAGTCGATACTGTTCGTGATCCTGCTGATGGTCATAGCTGTCGCGGCCTTCAATATCGTCTCGACACTCGTCATGGTCGTGAAGGACAAGCAGTCGGATATCGCGATTCTGCGCACGATCGGTGCCCGGCCATCGAGCATACTGCGGATATTTGTCACGCAGGGCAGTATCGTCGGTGTACTCGGTACGGCGGCCGGTGTCTTGCTCGGCGTCCTGCTGGCCCTGAACCTGGAAACGATCGTCGGGTTTCTGGAGTCCGCATTCGGTATCAAGTTTCTCGCTGCCGACGTGTACTTCATCAGCGACCTGCCGTCCGAGCTGCGCTATGGGGACGTATCGAGGATTGCCGCGATGGCGCTGGTCCTGGCATTGATTTCCACCCTGTATCCGGCCTGGGTTGCCGCCAGGACGGCCCCGGCGGAGGCATTGAGATATGACTGAACCTGCGATCGGCCCTGAGCACGCGGTCCTTGAGTGCCGCGGCGTTGTGCGACGTTTCCGGGAGGGCACGTCGACCCTGGAAGTGCTGCGTGGGGTGAACCTGGCGGTGCAGCCGGCAGAGCGATTGGCCATCGTTGGTGCCTCGGGCTCGGGCAAGACGACGCTGCTGCAAATCATGGGCGGTCTCGACGAGCCGAGCGAAGGCGAAGTGCTAGTCAACGGCGAGCGAATGCAGGGCATCGGCGAGGCAGCGAAAGGCGACCTTCGCAATCGCTATATCGGTTTCATCTATCAGTTTCACCACCTGCTGCCCGAGTTCACGGCGGCAGAGAATGTTGCGATGCCGCTCCTGATACGTCGCGTAGCCAAGACTGCGGCTTTGCAGCAGGCCGGCGAGCTCCTGGGGCGAGTTGGCCTTGGCGAGCGCCTGACGCACAAGCCGGGCGAACTCTCGGGTGGCGAACGTCAACGCGCCGCGGTCGCGCGCGCACTCATAACCCGGCCGCAGCTCGTGCTGGCGGACGAGCCGACGGGAAACCTGGACTCCGGGAACGGCGAACACGTTCTCAAGCTGATGCTGGAACTCAACGAGGAACTGAAGACGAGCCTCGTGATCGTCACGCATGATCATTCAATCGCGGAACGCATGGATCGAATTCTCGTCCTCGAAGACGGCGTGCTGCGCGAGTCAGTCTGATTCCTTGTCGCGCCGCAGCATTTGTTTGCGTGTCTTGTAATTGCTGAGCGACAGCCGCCAGAGAAGATCCAGCACGACATAGCCGACGAGCGCGGCCATGCTTCCCAGCAGCACGCTCCCCAGGAGCATCGGCTGCCAGATGTTGACAAACGTGTGCGTCATCCAGTCGAGGGATAGCTCCATCTCGAATGGCTGCGGCGGCGTATTCAGGATATTGACGCCCAGGCGATAGGCGAAGTAATACATCGGCCCGATGGTCAGCGGGTTACTGGCCCACGTCGACAAGGCCGCGACGGGGATGTTAACGCGCAGCGCCAGCGCGCTCAGTGCGCCGATCAACATATGTCCGGGAAACGGCAGGAACGCGACAAACAGCCCCGTCGCGAACGCGGGCACGACCCAGCGCCGTCGAATGCCCCACAGGCGCGTATCGTGCAGCAGGTGACGGAACGGCGTCATGAACCACTGCTCGCTCATGTGATGGCGTTTGAAGGCAAATTTCCGAAAAAAGCGTCTTGGCATCGAGCGGCGATCCGGTTTCCATAGTGACTGCCAATAAGTGACTACAACCACTCATGATCAGGGCCTGCCTCCTGATGATTGCCGGTGGCTATGCGGCGCAGCTTAGCAGGTTGCCGATAAGCTCCGACCTCTGCAAGCTGTTGTTGGTTGCATCTATCGCGGCAATCGCCGGCCGACGCATCCGGTATGCGGGGTACGCCTGCCTCGGATTCACGCTATTCATGCTGGCAGGGCAGGAAATCGTCGACGGTCGGCTCGAGGCCCGATTCGCAAACGACAGCCTGCTGACCCGGGTGCGAATCGTCGATTTCCCAAAAGTGACGGGCAGTGCGGTCGTGCTGCTGATCGAGCCGCTCGGCGACCAGCGACTGCCGGCCCGTTCGAAAGTGAGCTGGTTCGAGCCGCCGCTCGTGCCGGGCATCGGTGAGGTCTGGGAATTTGAGCTGCGCCTGCGGCCGCCACGCGGCTTCAGCAACCCTGGCGGGTTTGATGCCGAGGCGTGGCTGTTTCGGCAGAAGATACAGGCGACGGGCTACGTGGTGAACGGCAAACGTAATCGCCGCCTTGAGACGGGCAGAGAAAGCGCGGTCGACTCGTATCGACGCGAGTTTCTTGCCCGCGCAGACGGGGCGGCCGGGTCACCCGAAGCGGCGGCCGTGCTGGCCGCCGTTGGCGTTGGGGCGCGGCATCGGATTTCGCGCGTACAGTGGGATAACTACGCCGCAACAGGCACGAGCCATCTCATGGCAATTTCGGGCCTGCATATCGGCCTGGCCGCAACGGTTGCATTTCTTTTTCTAAGGATTCTGCTCGGCGTGCTGCGAATGACGCGCAACGCCCATGTCGCTGCAATAGCGTTTGCTGTTCTCGCTGCCGCGGCTTATGCCGTCGTGTCCGGGCTGGCGGTGCCTGCCGAACGCGCGTCGTTAATGCTGCTCGTTGCGGCCCTCGCGTTTGTCCGTCGCCGACAGATCGATCCTTTTGCAACCATCGCGACTGCGGCGCTCGGCATCTTTATCCTGGACCCGGTAGCCACCATGACGCCTGGTTTCAATCTGTCGTTCTCGGCCGTCGTCGTGCTGCTCTGGCTTGCCCGGAGCCGCAGGAGCATTTCGACGACGCGATCTGTCGTTCGCCGGATAGCGAATGCGATTCGTCAGCTCTTCACGATGCAGCTATTCCTGCTGTTTGGACTAATGCCGCTGACAGTGATGCTGTTTGACCGCATCGCTTTTCTTGCAGTGCCGGTCAACCTCGTCGCCGTGCCGATTTTCAGTTTCGTTACCGTACCGCTCACGCTGA
>JAOTWB010000051.1 GCA_029863125.1 Gammaproteobacteria bacterium | reverse complement strand
TGAGGCCCTGCGTCTCGATCAGATGTCTCGCCTTTTCGTCGAGCATGACCGGGTTGGTTGCCGGGATCATCGGCTCGAGGATCTTTTTCTGACAATGGTCGCAGTTCAGACCGCACGCTCCCGCCGTGATCGAGAACGCCGGGAAACTGTTCTTACTGCAGCCGCTCAGTTCGGTACTCGAGTATTCCTTGAACGTCGGCGTCGAGAACCGGATCGGTCGTCGTTCACGCCCATTGGCCTGGCGCTCGAACCGCTCGACCAGTGCCGCATCAAATGTTGCGTCTTCGAGATCTTCGATTCCCGACAGTGCTTCGAGCCATGCCATTCAATATTCCTCGATTAATCGGCCAACCGGCGGCTGACGCTTCAAAACAGCGACCGCGTGTCGGCGACCATTGATTTTATTTCGTCGCGAATCGCGCCGGGACAGGCGCTATCCGCCATGGTCGTGAGCCACTCCGGCTTGACGTCATCTTCGTCAATTAAATCGCATTCCATTCGACGCATGAATTCACGAGCTTTCGGCGGCAGCTCACGCGGTATCTCCTGACCCGAGATGCGTCCCCACATGCCTGTCCAGTAGCGTGTCACGGTCCACGGATTATAGCCACCGCCCCCCAAGACGACGGTCGGCACGTTCAAGGCAATGAGCCGGTCGACGGCATCCCAAAGCACGACGTTCGTGAGCTTCATATGCGACAGCGGATCGCCCGCCAGGCAGTCGGCGCCGCAGCAAATAACCAGTGCGTCCGTTTCATTGGCATTGAAAAGCGGCAGCACGGCGTTTTGCATGATGTAGTCGAACTCACTGTCGTTGAATTCGATGGGCACACTGAAATTGAATGCGCCGGCGTGCGCGTGCGAATGGGTACCGCTGAACGGCCATCGATGCTGCTCGTGAATAGAAACCGTCGTCACCCGAGGCTCCTCGTAAAAAGCGTCTTCGACGCCGTCGCCGTGATGCGCGTCGAGGTCGAGATACATGATCCGCTCGCTGCCCTGCTCGAGCAAGGTCAGGATGGCAAACACGGGATCGTTCAGGTAACAGAATCCGGCGGCGCGGTCGGGGCGGCCGTGATGCGTGCCCCCGGTCGGATGAAACACTACGTTCCCCGCCGCCGCCAGCTCGGCGGCCAGGATGGAGCCACCAACCGTCATCGAGGCGCGCTCGAACAATCCTGGAAAAAGCGGATTCTCGAAGGTGCCGACCTGGTAACGCTCGCGTACCTCGTGCGCCACCGACCCTGTGGCGTTTGCGTATTGCAGCGCTCTTATATAGGCGTGATCATGGAATTGCAGCAACTGTTCGACGCTGGCCGGACTGCTTTCGCGAAAGTCGGCTTTGTCGAGCCAGCCCAGCAGGCTGAGGAGATCGAGCACGGCCGCGTGACGGACGATATTGAGCGGGTGATTGAAGCCGAACGCCGGATTGCGATAGATGTCACTGCCGACAAACAGCGGCGACGGCCGGTCGGTCATAGTAGCGCGTTGCCCGATGAACGAGCCGGGGTCATTACTGCTCATGCTTTCAGACGCTAAACTCTGCACGCGACCAGGGCTCGTTAAAGTACTGATTGAGAATATTATATTTCACTAATAAAGACAATTCTGATAGTCTAATATGCGCTTTTTTGCATGCCCCGTTAAAGAGAGGTGCTGATAATGTCCGCCGAAGAAAAAAGCATGTCAATCATCGTGACCAAAGGGTCACTGGACTGGGCTTATCCGCCCTTTATCCTCGCAACCACTGCCGCCGCGATGGGCCTGCCGGTCACCATGTTCTTTACGTTTTACGGCTTGCCGCTGCTGTTGAAAGATCTCAAGCTGCAGCTGACGGCCGCAGGCAACCCCGCGATGAAAATGCCGATGATGGGCGGTCACATGGGTCTCCCCAACCTGCTCACGGCAATTCCGGGCGTTGACGCGGCGTGTTCGAAAATGATGAAGAATCTCATGAACAAGAAAGGCGTCGCGCCAATCGAAGAACTGCGCGACCTGGCTATCGAAGCCGAAGTTCGCCTCATCGCCTGCCAGATGACGATGGATCTTTTCGAATACTCGCTTGACGATATGATCGAGGGGCCCGAACTCGGCGGCGCCGCAACCTACATCGAAGTCGCTACGCAATCCGACATCAACCTGTTCATTTAGGTCTGCGCTGGCAGAGCAATACGGAGTAATTGAGAAATGGCTGACCATACACTTGACGCGAAAGGGCTGAACTGCCCCTTGCCGATCCTCAAAGCAAAAAAAGCGCTGAAAGAGGTGCCGACGGCCGGGACACTGGAAATACTGGCGACGGATCCCGGCTCCGTTGCCGACTTCGAGGCGTTCTGCCGCCAGACGGGTCACGAACTAATGGAACATTCGGAAGACGGCGGTACCTATCGCTTCCTGATCAAGAAAACTGCGTAGATCATGAGTGCCGGCGTGCCGCCTGAATTTCGCGCGCTACGTCGTCCTGTCCCACCCGGCCAGCAACCCGTGGATCATGCGCTGGCGTCAGCTCTTCGCACCCGGCTGACGAGGCCGGGACCCTCCGACAGGAGGTGCAGCAGGTAAATGGGTTGCCCTCGGGCCGCAGTCTCGTCGATGCCATGGCGAACATCGACGGCAATGCTGGGCATTATGCGCGCTTGCGTTCCCGCCCAATCCCGTTCCACGAGCCAGTGCACGTGGCCACAAAGCAAGCCCACGACCTGCGGATTCCTGGTTACGATGTCTTCGAGCGCCCTCACTTCTTCGGGCCGCCGGTAGCCACCGACATAATGCTCATCCACGTCGAAGGGTGGATGATGAATGAATAACAGTGTCGCGCGATCAGGTTGCCCGCCGAGCGTCTTGTCCAGCCAGGCCTGGCGCTTTTCGCAAAATCGCCCCTTGCGCTCGCCGCGCGATGTCGAGTCGATCGCGACGAGGCGAACGTCGTAATCCTCGATCGTGTAATGCAGGAATTCGCCGCTTGCCGGCAGGTAGGAATAGTCGGGGAATGCGGCGCGCATCTCCTTTTTGTCGTCGCGGTTGCCCGGTACCAGATAAAGTGGTGCCTCGAGCGATGCCAGTAGCTCACGCAGTCGCGCGTACTCCGCACGCCGACCGTGTTGTACCGTGTCGCCCGTGAATATTACGGCATCGGGTCGCTGTCCATTGACATCCTCGACAGTGCGCCGAAGGCAATCACCCCGCAGCGAAGCCGCGGGGTGATCTGATTCGGGCGCCAGTATGTGCGTATCGCTTATTTGGGCGATGAGCAATAGATTTGCTTAGTCGACGATGTGATAGACAGGCGCTTTCTCCAATTCCCACTCGTTCGTTTCCCGGTGGTACTTGGACAAGGTAAAGCAATGCCAGTCGTTATCATCCAGCTTCATGTGATCGCCTCGGTAGTAATACCCGGGCCAGCGCGTTTCCTCACGGAACAGCGTATGGTGCGTCACGGATTCCGACGCAATCAGGCGATGCTTCAGTTCCCACGCGCGCTGCAACTGGTGAAGGTCCTCGGCCCCGATGTGATCCATGTCTTCCCTGAGCATGTCGAGCAATTCCAGGCCGCGTGTCAGCAACGGTTCGTTGGTCATGTAGCCTGTGCTGATACCGCCGACGTATTCATCCATGATCTTCTCAAGACGCTGCAGGCCCTGGATCGGCAGCAAATAACTCGGCGAAACCGTGCCCGCAACAATCTCGTTGCGACCGACCTCGTAGTTCTCCATGGGCCGAAAAACGACTTTCTTCAGATTCTCATACTCGTCCTCACTGATCTGAGGCCCGTCCTTGCCCATGTCCTTGATGTAGTTTACGGCGGCCTTTGCGGCAATCCGGCCTTCCGTGTACGACCCTGACGAGAACTTGTGGGCCGTGCCGCCGATTGTATCGCCGGCCCCGAACAGTCCGTCGACGGTCATCATCCGGTTATAGCCCCACTGGTACTCGTCGGGGGCATAGTCCTCCGGCCCGCTCGCCCACGCACCGGAACAGGTGGCATGAGAACCCATGACGTAAGGCTCGGACGTCGTCAACTCGGGATTGGTGTGCTTGGGATCTATATTCTGTGAGGCCCACACGACTGCTTGCCCGATCGTCATGCCGAGGAAGTTCTCCCAGCCAACCGTCTCCTTGTGCGGATCCTGGAAGGCCTCCTTCGTGACCATCCGGATCGGGCCCCGGCCGGCCTTGAGCTCCTCGAGAAGAGCATGGTTGCGCAAACAGGTGGGCACCGGGTGCCGATCAACGTAATCGCCGACCAGCTCCTTCGTGTGCTCGTACCAGGTGGACTCATATTCTTCGCCGTAGGCGTTTTCAGTGTAGGTCTTCAGATGCAGGAAATAGGCGCCGACCGGCCCATAGCCGTCTTTGAATCGGGTGAGAACAATCCTGTTCTCCATCTGCGTCATCTTGGCGCCGACCTCTATTGGCAACGCATAGGCGGAAGCACTGCTCCATGGGGCATACCACGTCCGGCCCATGCCTTCGCCAACCGCGCGCGGCTTGTAGATGTGTGACGCACCGCCGGCAGCCACGATAACGGCCTTGGCGCGGAAGACATAAAAATCGCCTGTGCGCACGTTAAAACCGACGGCACCGGCAACCCTGTTCTGCTTGTTCTTGTCCATCAACAGGTGCGTCACCATGATGCGGTTATAGACTTCGGTGGCGGCCTTGCGCGCGGCTTCGGCAACGATCGGCTTGTAGCTTTCGCCGTGAATCATGATTTGCCACTTGCCTTCGCGCTGATAACGCCCCGTTTCCGGGTCTCGCATGATCGGCAGGCCCCACTCTTCGAACTTGTGCACCGTGGAGTCGACGTGACGCGCGATGTCGTAGCCCAGATCCTCGCGCACGAGGCCCATCAGGTCGTTGCGCGCATAGCGAACGTGGTCCTCGGGCTGGTTCTCGTCCCATTGCATGCCCATGTAGCAGTTAATTGCGTACAGGCCCTGGGCAACGGCGCCGCTGCGCTCGATATTCGCTTTCTCGACGCAGACGATTTTCAAATCGCGGCCCCAGTGCCGGGCCTCGTACGTCGCCCCGCAGCCGGCCATGCCACCGCCGATAACGAGAACGTCGGAATCTACAAATTTCGTTTTTCTTCGAGAGAACAGGCCCATTAGATAACTCCCTTTTTGAGTTGGCCCGAAGTCAGCGCAGGTAATCCGCCCTCGATGTTCAGCGCATCCGGTTCGTGCGCGAGTTCCTGGTTCTTGAAGTCATTCTCGCTGGGGGGCGGCAGTTCCGCCGGGGACGGAATCGTTCCCCAGGGAGTCGTGCGTATCGGCGAGACGAAATTCTTTTCGTGGCCATTCCGAAACTTGATTTTCCAGGAGATGGTCCCTTTCTCCGGCTCGCGAAGTACGCGAACACTGTGGCCCAGGGGCGCGAAGTCCGCATAACCGCGCGCGTCGATCGCGTTTTGCGGACACGCCTTCACGCACGAATAACACTCCCAGCACATATTGGGTTCGATGTTGTAGGCGCGACGATAGGTCTTGTCGATGTGCATGATATCTGACGGACAGATGTCGACGCAGTGTCCGCAGCCGTCGCAACGAGTCATATATACGAAAGTTGGCATAGCGTTCTGTCCCCTTAGTAGTTACGCGGCTGGTAGCTGACTTTGCCAAAGTCCTCGGGTTTATCGACAGGAGGCGGCAGATTGCTTCTTGTGCCGTTGGCTGCCGACAGGCGCTTCTCGAAAGCCGCTGCGGGCTTGAAGAACATGTGTGCGAACTTGGACCATGGAACAGATCCGAACAGCACGGTCGTGAAAATCACGTGTAGCCAGAATGCAATCATCGCCCAGGAATTGCCGCTGGCCTGCAGGTACGCCCAGATCAATGCAAAGGTCGCGCAGCCGAGCAGTGACAAGATGAACAGGTCCGCGCGCATAACGCGAAACGGCGAGTTGCCTTCGGCCGAAACATCGGCACGAATAAAAAACCAAAACCAATAGCCGCCGATACAGACCAACGCTGCCCCGAGCCACCATAGCAGGGGCCAGATGGCGGGCGTAACGACATCCGCAGTTGGATACCTGAACACCATGACCGCGGTTGACAGCGCAAAGATGATGAAGCCGTACATGCCGAGGAGATGCGCGATACGGCGCTTCTGATTGCAGAATTCACCCGAGGCCGCGACATCCACCAGGGCAGTCTTGATTGCCATGGAGACCATCTCCCCGCCACCGACTTTCGTTCCCTCGGCCTTTGATTTCCGCATGTTCTCGCGAAAATAGCGGGCGCTCTTCTTATGGAGGACGTCATAGACCGTGCCGGCGGCAACCAGGATGATCATGACGACGACATATGTCTGCATGACAGACGGTGAGATGAACGCCGAAAGCTCGGCGAAGGGATTGGTCGTGAACATTACATTTCCCCAAAGAAAAGTCGCGGCCGACTTTAGTATATTCGATTTTTCTAATACTTATAATGCTTATCGGGTATTGCTGTCAATTCGATCAATTACTAACGGTTCACACCGTCGTAGTATTCCCGCAGGACCTCAACCACCTCTGGCCGGCTGAATTCAGGGGGTATCGGTTCGCCGTTGGCGAACATCTCGCGCAGTCGCGTACCGGAAATTGCCAGGCGGTCGCCGGACTCATGCGGACAGGTCTTGCCCGTGGCCATACCGTTGCACTTGTAGCAATAGAACGTGATATCGATCTTGAGCGGCTCCGTCTTCATGCTGCCCGGCGGCACGGTATCGAAGATGTGGTGCGCGTCGTGCGGCCCGTAAAAGTTGCCGACGCCGGCATGGTCGCGGCCGACCACAAGGTGCGAGCACCCGAAGTTTTGTCGGAAAACGGCGTGCAGCAAAGCCTCGCGCGGCCCGGCGTAACGCATCTCGATGGGATAGCCGGCCTGCAGGACGGTGCCGTGCACGAAATAGTGTTTTGCCAGTGCGTCGATCGCCCGCACTCGCACGTCGGCCGGGATGTCGCCCGGCTTGAGCGCGCCGAGAACCTGGTGGATCAGCACACCGTCACAAATCTCGATGGCGATCTTGGCCAGATACTCGTGGCTGCGGTGCATCGGGTTACGCGTCTGAAAAGCTGCCACCTTCGACCAGCCTCTTTCCAGGAACCGCGCCCGCGTTTCGGCCGGACGGTGATAAAGACCGGCGTAAGTATCCGGAAAATGCCCCTCGGACAGGGTACGCACGGCGCCACCCAGATTGATCGGGCCCTGCCTCATTACCTTGCCAACGCCGGGATGCGATGGATCGGTTGTACGAAATACGTTCGCACATTCGAACTCGCCGTCAATCGTGTATTTTTCCTCGACGGTGAGGATCCCGAGCATTTCCTGACTGTTGCCATCGATCAGTGCGACGTCCTGCCCAATGCCAATGCTGTCGCCGAGCTCCTGCGCGCAGGACAGCGTGATCGGGATGGGCCAGAAAAGCCCATTGGCAAGCGTCATATTCTCCGCGCAGCCGCGCCAGTCGGCCTCTCCCATGAAGCCGTCGAGCGGCGTGTAGGCGCCCATGCCCAGCATGAACAAATCGGAGACTTCGCGACTCGAAAGCGGCACCTGTGTCAGGTGCCTTGCACGGTCGGCCTCTTCGCCTCTCTCGGTCTCTGGCAACAGTAGTGGCTTCAAAGAATCTGCGCCGTGCGGTGGGACCAGTTTGGACATGAGTTCGTCTTCCTATCTTGAGAATCGATGAAGTTAGTAAATTTGCGGCAGATTATCTGATCAGCGCCACACCGCCGATCACGAATGCAGCAAGCAAAAGCGTCTGAATCACCATGACGGCAACGGGTGCCGGACCCACATCGGCGAGTGCCTTGAGTGAGGTCTTGACGCCGAGAGCTGCGACGGCCGTAAGGAGGCACCAGCTCGACACCGGCGTCAACAAGGTATGCGCTTCCCCCGGAACCCAGCCCAGACTGTTGATGATGACGAGCACAACGAAAGCCACGAGAAACCATGGCAGCAGCGGCACATTGCCGGCTTCCGGGGATCGGCGACGGTGCAGGATTAGCGAGATGGATATTACGACGGGCACCAGGCAGGCGACGCGGATGAGTTTCACGAGCGTGGAGATCTCACCGCTTTGATCGGAGACGATATACCCGGCTCCAACGACCTGCGCGACGTCATGTATCGTCGCACCGAGAAAAATACCCGCGGTAACGTTGTCGTAGTGGAGATACGTCACAAATACCGGGTAAAGAACCATCGCGACCGTGCTTAGCGCGGTAACGCCGGCGACAGTCATAATCGTATTGCGCTCATGGTCTTTGTGCGACGGCAGCACCGATGCAATCGCAAGCGCCGCGGATGCGCCGCAGATCGCGACCGCTCCTGCCGAGAGCACGGACTGGCCGCCGTTCAAGCCGAATGCACGCCCGATGAGTCCACCAAACAAAATCGTTGCCACGACACTGGCGACTATCAGGGCCACAACGGGCCAACCGAGCTCCATCACATCGCCCGTCGTGATGCGCAGACCGAGTAATGCAACTCCAATTCGGAGAATATTGCGGCTTGCAAAACGAATGCCGCGCGCGAAACGCTCATCTTCCGTGAGAAAATTGAACGCCATCCCGAATAGCAGGGCGTACAACATCGCGGGACCGCCCAGCCGGTCGCTGACAAATCTCACCGCGAGTGCGATGGTCGCACTCAGGAGCAGCCCGGGCGCCGCGTCCCGGAGCGTATCAATCGTCCTCGTCATGAATGATCACTTGTGTGGATGCCGGCAATAGCTTGCCGAATCGGTATTCCAGTGAAGATATCATGCCAGTGACCGAGACCAAAAAAAAAGCGTTCCGGCGAGCCGATCATCCTCGCGGTCAGCAATACGCGAAACAGTGTTTTATACTGGCGCGATCCGCCCGTATTTTGGCGAAGCTGCCGACGGAGCAGGTCGTGAACAAAAAAACACGTGGAATCCATGATTTATACGATGCCGATCCAGTGGCGGCTGATGAGACGCTCTGGGGTCGCAGAGCCGATCCAGTTACACGCCGCGGCTTTCTGACTCAAAGCAGCCTGATCGCCATGTCGACCGCGGTCGGCGCGTCGATTCCCTTTGCCCACCTGATGCCGGGAGGGATAATTCCGGCAGCCCTGGCGCAGACAGATACAGCGTTCGAAATTCCTGGCAAAGAAGGCCTCATAATTCTCAATGACCGGCCCGTTAATGCCGAGACGCCGGCGCACTTGCTTGACGACAGGATCACGCCCGCCAGGCACCTGTTCGTGCGAAACAACGGCATACCGCCCACAACGACAGGCATTGACGCTGATGCATGGACGCTGGAGTTCGGCGGGGAATCCGTGGCGCGCGAGCTAACGCTTACGATTGCTGACCTGAAAAAACAGTTCCGGCACTACACCTATCAACTGCAGCTCGAGTGCGGCGGAAATGGCCGCAGCGAGTTCGTACCGCCCGCGTCCGGCAACCAGTGGTCTATCGGTGCCGTCGGCTGCCCGGAATGGACGGGTGTCAGGCTCAAAGACGTACTCGAGTTCGTCGGCGTCAAGGAAGACGCCGTCTACGTCGCGTACTACGGAGCCGATATTCACGCGAGCGGGGATCGCAACAAGGTACCGATTTCTCGGGGCGTGCCTGTCGAGAAAGCCCTCGAAGATGAGACGTTGATCGCATGGGCCATGAATGGCGAGGATATTCCGCCCGTGAATGGATACCCACTGCGTTTTGTGTGCGCCGGGTGGCCCGGTTCCGTCAGCGGTAAGTGGCTCAGGAAGATCGTCGTGCGCAACCAGGTCCACGACGGACCGAAGATGACAGGTACTTCCTATCGTGTACCCTGCAAACCCGTCGCACCCGGCACGACGGTTCCTGACGACGAGATGTGCATCATTGCATCGATGCCGGTCAAATCGCTGATCACATTCCCGAAATCAGGCGTCGAGCATGCCAGCGGCAAAGCGCTGGCCGTGCGCGGCCACGCCTGGGCCGGCGATCTGGACGTGGCCGAAGTGCACGTGTCGACCGATTTCGGGGCTACCTGGAAGAAAGCAGCGCTGGAGACGCCGGCCAATCGATTCGCGTGGCAGCACTGGAGCGCCAAGGTCACGTTTCCGCAAATCGGGTATTACGAAATCTGGGCGCGAGCGACCGACGGCGCCGGCCGATCGCAGCCCATGGTGTTGCCGGGCTGGAACCCGAAGGGCTACCTCAACAACGCCTGCCACCGCATCGCCGTTCAGGTCGTGTAATGCGACGGTTGCTGATAACGTTGCTTTTAGTGTCGACCGCCCTGGCGGCTTGCACGAAAGAAGAGCCGACAGAAGCAGCAGTCAGCGCACCGGAGCCGGTCGTCGCGGCGGAACCCGAGATCGACCCCGTGACAGGTTTCAAAATGACGGGCGACTGGGAACTCGTGCGCGGCAACTGTACGGCCTGTCATTCGGCAAAGTTGATCACCCAGCAGCGCGGCACTGCTCAACAATGGCTAACGATGATTCGCTGGATGCAGGCAAAACAGAATCTATGGCAGTTCGATCCGGGTACGGAAGGGCGAATCATTGCGTATCTGTCCGAGACCTACCCTCCCGACGCGGCGCGACGGCGTGCCGCAATTCCGCCCGACCTGATGCCGCCTAATCCATATTCACCTGCAACGCCAAACTGACAAAAGGTAGACCCCATGATCGTATCACCCGCCGACATCGTTGCTCGCGCCAAAGCGACCATCAAGGAATGTTCTGTTACCGAGGTCGATCGGTGCCTGGCTCCGGATACGCTGTTGATCGATATTCGGGAACTCGCCGAGTTCAGGAAAGGACACATCCCTGGCGCGCTGCTGGCGCCACGGGGCCTGCTTGAATTTGAAATACACGCGCTCGTCGAACGCACGGCCACGGACCCGACTGTCGCGCCTGAAGATCGCGACATCGTGCTTTATTGTGGCACCGGCGGTCGTTCGGCACTGGCTGCCGAAACGCTCGAGTCGATGGGTTATCGCAAGGTCAGATCGATGGCCGGCGGCATTGTCGCCTGGGCGACCGCAGGCCTGCCGGTCGACACGCCCTCCTGATTCTTTTCTTGGGCTGACGGCGCTATGGTCGGTCCGCCCGAGCGTCAAGCTCGACGCGCATCAAGGTCAGCTCATCGCCCGAGATCAAGCGCGTCCGGAAATCTCCGCAGCTTCCGCAGAGCAGCTTGTTTG
>JAOTWB010000050.1 GCA_029863125.1 Gammaproteobacteria bacterium | reverse complement strand
AATGATCTGATGGTGTTGTCTAGCTCGCCGTACGCGAGCAACAACAATGTCAGGATAGGTAACGAGGATCAGTTTATCGGCGCCTGTCCGGCCGAGATGGTCGGCAGGGGCAAGAGCAGGACGAAGACCACCTTGAACCTGCGCGAGTACAACGTCACTGCAGTGCTAGCGAATGACATTCTGGGTAAACCTGCCAGCATTACGTCGATCCTGGACCCGTACAGCGATGGTCCCGATGGTGCCCCCGACGGGCATGTCGGCGGATCGCCGGACCCGGCAGGAGGAACGCTGGTCTACAACTCACGAACCGGCACGAACGCGCTCGGCATCGGACCAATCCACGATCCCACTGCGATGCTCTATGTCCGCACCGAGGACATGGTGAATCCGGATGATCCGAAGGCAGGCCTGAAAGCCGGTGTCCCGGTCGAGCCACTGATCCTCCGGGCGAACGCGGGTGATTGTATCGACGTTACCTTGCGCAATCGCTTGCTGACTCAAGCAGTTCGTACGGTCGATGACACTCCGGTGATCGATGCCGGCGGTGCTGCGGTATTCCTTGACGATGGTGATCTGTTTGTTCTCGATCCCGCTGGCACGTCACTTTGTGGTGGCGCGAACTGCACGGCAGTCACGCCAGCGGAAGTCACTTTCGACAAAATGCCCGAGCTCGCGACCTTCGCCACCCTGCTGGGCGCGAACAAACGCCACCACGGCAACGATCCCGGCGCACCTGATCCTCTTGAAGGTTCGACAACCTTCCAGACGAACCTGATCCAGGCGTCGCCGTGGGTCGGCCTGCACGCGCAACTCGTCGAGTTCGATGGCAGCCGCGATAACGGTATCAAAGCGGGCACGAACAATGTGCAGGCGATTGTGGCGCCGGGAGGACAAACGACATACCGCTGGTATGCCGGTGATCTTGCTGTCGGCGTGAGCGGTGGCAGGCGGCCGAATTTTGAGCTGACGGCCACTGCCGTCGAGCTTGGCGGTTCGAGCCTGCAGCCGGCCGATGTCATCAAGCAGGGCATGAAGTCGATGGTTGGCCAGCTCGTTATCGAGCCTGAAGGTTCGACATGGCCTGATGCGCTTTACGATCCGGACACCGGGCTTCCGGTGACGGTCGGACCGCTGCTTGAAGATCGCCTCGGTGTCGATCCGAACCATCCGGCCGGAGCCGGTAATAAGACTCGCGCGATGGTCACGGTGACCAATGGCGGCACCGGATTCCGCGACCTGTCGCAGGTCTGGACCAAGGGCCTGACGCAATATTACGCCAACAGCGAACCGGTAGATCATATGAATGGCGAGGGGAACGGCATACCGGAGGATCCGCAGGACGGCACCGGCATGGCCATCAACTACGGCATCGAGCCGGTCTGGTTCCGCTTAGGCATTCTGCCCAGCGCGGACTTCGGCAATGCTCAAAGTCCCGCAACCACCTTTGGCGGCAACACGCAGTTCGATGTGTTCTCGAACGACCACTCAAGTGTTGCTAGTGAGGTGAATTCGGATCCGCAGACGCCGGTGTTCACCGCACCGGCAGGGATGGAGACGCGCATGCGCGTAACCGTGCCGCACGGCACCAACCGCGGCTCGACCTTTGCACTGCACGGCCACCTGTGGCAGCGGGATCCGTATATCGCTCAAAACACCGACGCCGATGGATTCCCGGACAGCTATTATTTGTATTTGGATGATGGTACTCGTACTGCCGATCCCGGGCCGGGGCCGGGTGTCGGCTCGAAGACGATCGGGCACAACCCGCTCGGCTTCTACCAGGGTGGCCAGGAGAGCGTCTGGCCAGGAACCCACTACGATATCGTGCTGCCGAGCGCGGGCGGTGGCAACGAAATCCCTGGTGACTACATATTCCGTGACGTTGCCTCGTTCGGTAGTGCCAGCGGTCTGTGGGGTATCCTGCGGGTGGTAGAGCCAGCACCGTAATCGCTGTCGGCGAACGGTAAACGGGTGCGGCCTGTTTCAGGCCGCACCCGAATTTTAGGGAAAGCGGGCGCAAAGGAACACAATGCAGAAGGTCAACAGAAAATGGCTCGTCACACTCGTCTCGGCGATCGCCGTGATGTTGTCGGCAAGTCACGCGGCGCAGCCAAAACCGGCAGCCACGGGCCATCTCGTCAAGCATGGTATCGTTGTTGACTTCGAAGCGTTTCCCGTCGGTGGCAGTGCAGAGGGACTCGTTGAAGGGCAGCTTGCTGAAATGCGTTTCCGGTTGACCGAAGAAGCCACCGGCGCGCCGGTCACCGGCATCACCCCGGGTGTCTGGATGGACATGGGCCAGGTAATTCAGGACAAGTCCGGGGCCGAGCAAAAAAGCTGCAAGGAAAAGATAGCGCTCTATCTGAAGGGTGTTGTCGGCATCCGGCCAATGCTCGACCTCAACAGTTACTATATCGTCGTCATGAACAAGGAGGGCAGCCTGTCGGTCATCGATCCGCTGGTCTCCATGGTCGGCAAGACCAGCACGCTCGGCATGATCCGACTCCGCGGGCCCGGTTCGGACTGGGTCAAGAGCCTCGATGAGAAGCGTTTGCTTGTCAGCATACCGACCACCGGACACCTGGCCGTCGTCGATACCGACACCTTCAAGCTGACAACCGACCTCGAGGTGGGCGAGCGGCCAACGCGTGTTGCATTGCAGCCCGATGGCCGCTTCGTGTGGGTTGGCAACAATGCGAACACGGAGGAAGCGAGCGGTGTAACGGTCGTCGATGCCAGTACGTTTGAGGTTGTGGCGAGCGTCGCGACGGGCATGGGACATCACGAGATCGCCTTTACCGAGGACAATCGCTACGCGTTCGTGAGTAACCGCGACTCCGGCACCGTCAGCCTGATTGATGTCGAAACCAGGGAAAAAATCAAAGACATTGCAACCGGGCCCGTGCCCATCTCCCTCGCCTACTCGACCTTGTCGCAATCGTTGTATGTATCCGACGGCAAGGCTGGCACCGTGACGGTCATCGGTGGCAGCGATTTCGAAATCCAGAAAGAAATAGCGCTGGATTCCGGACTGGGTCCTTTGCGTTTCACGCCCGACAATCGTTATGCACTGACGGTCAACCCGACGAAGAACGTCGTCTTCGTCATCGATGCGGCAAGCAACAAGCACATTCAGACGATCGAGGTCCCGGGCAAGCCCTTCCAACTCGCATTCAGCCGCGCGTTCGCCTACGTGCGTTCGCTCGCCAGCGAACGTGTAACGATGATCAACCTGATTAGTCTCGGCGAAGGCAAAGAGCCGATCGTCATGGGCTTCGAGGCGGGCGCTGTTGCGCCCCAGTTTGCTGGCGATCTGCCGCTTGCAGACTCGGTTACTTTTACGACCACTGAAGCGGCCGTGTTTGTCGTCAACCCTGCCGACAACACGACCTACTTTTACATGGAAGGCATGAATGCGCCGGCCGGCAATTACAAAGTGTTCGGCGCCAGCGCACGGGCTGCAACCGTCGTCGATCGCAGTTTGCGCGAGAAAGAGCCTGGCGTCTTCGTATCGACAGTCAAGATACCGGCGGCGGGTCGTTACGACGTGGCATTCATGCTCAACACGCCGGAATTGCTGCATTGTTTCTCCGCGAGCGCCAGCGCGAATCCATTACTCGCGAACAGTGTCGGCGGTGTAACTCTCGAGTATCTGCAGAACGACAGGCTGGTGACGGCGGGATCGGAATTTTTCCTGCGCTTCAGGCTCAGCGACTCGAGTACGGGTCGGCCGAGGTCCGGTCTCAAAGACGTCAGCGTGCGCTATTTCCGCACGCCGGGCGCCGACCGCAGGGAAGTGTTCGCGGAAGAAGAGGGTGACGGCGTGTATCGTGCGCTGCTGCCGATAGGCAGGGCCGGCGGCTACTACGCTTACGTCGGCATACGCTCACAGAATGTCGCCTATAACGATCTGCCGTATTTCTCCCTGGCGGCAACCCGGCAATCCACCGAGACGAAGCAGTGAAGATTCGAGTGTCGTTGCTTGTGGCTTGCCTGGGTGTCAGCCTCAGCGGCATTGCAGGGGCACAGGTCAGCGCATACGGTGCGGCGGCGCGTGTCAACGGGGTCGATGTCAGCAACAGCGTGCTGGAGAAAAGCTTCGAGGAATATCAGCGGGAAAACAATGTCAATATCGCCGCGATTCGTTACCCGAACCGCGTAAAAGAAATGAAGCGCGAAGTCCTGGAGCACCTTATCGATGAGGAACTCGTGTGGCAGACGGTGCAGGCGAAGGACCTCTTCGCAAGCCCCCAGGAAGTTGACCAGTCGCTGGAAGAAATTCGGGCCCAGTTCGGCTCCGAGGATCGCTTCCTGACACGCATCACGATCGACGGATTTACGCCGGAGAGCTATCGCGATTACGTTCGGCGCACGGTGTCTGCGGCCAACTACATGCAGAAGGTCTCTGCCGCCGCGACGGTCAGCAGTGAAGAGGTACACGACTTCTACGTGAATAACCCCGATAAGTTTCACATACCGGAGTCAGTCAAGGCGCGCCATATCCTGCTGAAAGTGCATCCCAGCGCAAACGAGGAAACCAGGAATGCTGTGCGGGAGAGAATGCAGCGCATCGTCGAACAATTGGCAGACGGCGCGAATTTTGCGGCACTCGCAGTAAAGTACTCGGAAGACACCAGCGCGTCAGCAGGCGGGGATCTGGGTTATTTTCAACACGGGCAAATGGTGAAGCCGTTTGACAACGCGGCATTTGCGTTGCAGGTCGGAGAGACATCCGGCGTCGTCGAGACGATATACGGGCTACACATAATCAAACTGGAAGACCGGCAGCCGTCGCAGGTCGTGCCTGAGGAAATGGCCAGTGAGCAGATTTACAGCTATCTGCTTGACGTCAAACGACGGCAGGCGATACGAGACGAGATCGTTGCGTTGCGCGCTGACGCCGAGATCGAGATTCTGCTGCCGTTATGAGTAATTCAGTGCCTACGAAAGTTCCCGTTAGTCGCCTCATTCTGTTTGTCGCAGCCTCGATGCTGTTTTCTGCCGGCGGAGCGCTACAAGCTGCGCAGGAAGACGTAACAGCGGATCCGCACGCGAAGCACCGGGCGATGATGAACAAGAAGCCGGACGGCGGCGCTGGGGAGGCGTTCATTAAATTGCACGATGGTGTGCTCATTACACAGGACGGTGATGCGGTTCATTTCGTCGACGATGTCATTGCGGACCGGATCGTTGTAATGAACTTCGTGTACACGACCTGCACGACGGTTTGCCCGGTCTTGTCGGCGATTTTCATTCAGTTGCAGCAGCGCCTGGATGACAGGCTGGGCACGGATGTTCACATGGTGTCTGTCAGCGTGGATCCGGGCCGCGATACGCCGGAGCGGTTGAAGGCGTATGCCGACGGTCTGAAAGCACGCCCAGGATGGGTCTGGCTGACCGGTGACAAGTCAGAGGTCGATAACGTGTTGCGAGGATTGGGGGCATATACGCCGGATTTCGAGGATCATCCGTCGATGATACTGGTGGGTGATGGCCGTACCGGGACATGGAAACGCTTTTTCGGCTTTCCAGGGCCAGACAAGATACTGGCGGCGGTCGAAGAATTGAAAACGGCCCGGCAGGTGGCCAGTGTGCAGCGGTAGCTGCGGGAGTTCGAAACCATGAGATTCAAAAACGCAATGTTGTTTACGCTTTTGATGAGCCTGAGCGTTCCCGTGCTGCCAGCGGCAATTGAACCAGTGGCAAACGAACCATCGGCGGAAGAAGCCGAGGCGGCCGCGCGCGAATATTTTACGGATACGATACTGGTTACTCAGGATGGTGAAGAAGTCCGCTTCTTCACTGATGTGCTCAAGGACCAGGTCGTTGCCATCAACTTTATTTTCACGCACTGCCTCGGCGCCTGTCCGATCATTACAGAGCGCATGAAAATGGCCCGCAACATTCTCGGCGAGGATCTGGGGAATTCCATTCGCTATGTAACAATCAGCATCGATCCGGCACGTGATACACCCGCAGCAATGAAGGAATTCAAGGAAACGCACAGAGCGGACGGCAACTGGGTTTTTCTCACAGGAAAAAAGGAAAATCTTGACAATGTGGTCAAACGGCTTGGCCAGTACTTTCCGGAGGTAGAAGAGCATTCCACGCTGGTCATCGCCGGCAATGTCGCCAAACAACACTGGATGAAAATCTTGCCGACCGTGCCGCCGGGCGGAATAGCCGAGAAGCTACGCATGCTGGTCGGCGGGACCTGAAGCGCAGTTGACTGGCACGGTTGCAGGATAGGCGAAAATCATCTCCATGCCGACCCATAGCAACATGGAGCGGGCGCTGTTTGGCAGCGCGTTGTTGCTCATGCTCGGTTGGGCCGCCACAAGCGCGGACGCTGCCGAGCTAACAGCCGCAGAAGCCCGCGGCAAGCAAATCTATACCAATGGGACAAGCCCGAGCGGAGCAGATATCAGCGCACATATGGGTGTCGGGGGGTTCCCCCTGCCTGCAAGTGTGATGCCGTGTGCAAGCTGTCACGGTCCTGACGGCAGGGGACGGCCTGAAGGCGGCGTCATACCGTCAGATGTCACCTGGGGCTATCTGACCAGGAGTTACGGACACGAGCACTCCTATGGCCGGGAACACCCTGCGTATACCGAAGCCACCGTCGCCCGTGCAATCAGTCACGGATTGGACCCGGCTGGCGGGCGGCTGGAAATCGCGATGCCACTTTACACGATGGAGCCGGACGATCTCGATGCACTGATCGCCTACATGAAACGCATCGAGACCGACTACGACCCGGGCATCACGCCCGATTCGATACGTCTTGCGACACTGCTACCGTTATCCGGTCGCATGGCACCACTCGGTAGTGCGATGCGTGCCGTGCTGGATGCGTATGTCGATGACCTGAACGCGGCGGGTGGCATCAACGGTCGTACGATCGAACTCGACGTCGTTCCCTTTGGGCAGTCTCCTGAGCAGGCGCTCGCCAACCTCGACACGGCCATCGCAAGGACCGGGACGTTCGCATTACTTTCGCCGTACAGCATTGGCATCGAGACCGAACTCGCGCGTTTTGCCGAGGAGGCTTTGCTGCCGCTGATCGCGCCCTACACCTTGCAGCCACCAGCGCGGTCCGCGCTCGATCGCTATACCTTCTATCTGTTCTCAGGCGACGAGCAGCAGGTGCGCATACTGGTCGAGACCGTGGCAGAACAGCACGCTGACCAGGATCCCGGGCTCGTCGTCACCGGTGCCGACAGCGACGCTGTGCGAACGCTCGCCAAAGCGCTTACGAAGCAGATAGAACGGCGCGACTGGCGGGCTCCGGCGACGCTTTATTATACGGCGGGTGACTTCGATGCCCCGGGGCTCGCCGGGCAGCTGCGTGCGGCCGATACCGGTGCGGTATTTTTCTTCGGTGCGCCGACCGAACTCGATGCCTTGCTGGCTGAGTTTGTCAACGACGAAACGGTACCACTGCTCCTGGTACCTGCGAGCCGCGTCGCGCGCTCGCTGTTCGAGGCGCCGGCAATTTTCGACGGACGCATCCTGACTGCCTACCCGCGATCGCCGGCTGATGTCACGGCCGCGGGTAAGAGCGCCTACGCGGCGCTGCGTGAGAACCACGAGTTATCCGGTGAGTACGCATCGGCACAACTTGCCGTTCTCGCAGCTGTCACGATGCTCGATGAGGCTCTGAAGCGTGCCGGCAAGCACCTGAGCCGCGAAAGCCTGATCTCCGCACTTGAGGGCCTGCATGAGTATGAGACAGGCCTTGCGCCGCCGCTGACCTTCAGCCTCAATCGCCGCATCGGTGCTCTCGGCGCGCAGGTAGTGCGGCTTGACCTCGGGCGCGCGACGTTCGTCCCGGAAGGCGAGTGGAGAAACCTGAAGTAAGTCGCGCAAAACAGTTTCCATAATGCGGGTTCTGTCCATGAATCGCTCTTAGAATTCGTTCTTTTCGGGTCCGCTTCGAGCCAACTCTGTCGGCGTCTGACGACACTGTCCTTTGGGACAGGAATAGCCCGTACGCCCGAGCAGTAGCGAACCGTTCCGGCAGCCAGTAGTAAGGATGCCCGGCCGTCGTACACTACAAATGCGGAAGACTACCCTGGGCCAGGCCTATGCGCTGTCGACAAGAGCCGGGTTGGTGCCGCTGCAGAAGAAAAACAAAGGAATGTCATCGAGCAGCCAGGGTCAGATAATGACGGCAATTGGCAGTATAATTTCAACAGGTTGCGCCAGTGCTGACGGTCATAATGACGCGTAGCCGCGAGCTAACCGATGCCGCGATTTCTGACTAACTCCCGAATTCTCGCCCTACTCGCAACTTGTCTGATGTCGGCAAGTTTGGCTGCCGAACCGCCTGTCATCCCACCCCAGTGGGCCGTTTCAGGCAAACCCAACGTACACAAAAAGTTGGGGAGAGATCTCCCCCGGCTGCAAAGTGACTATCTCGAATACTTAAGCAAGTCCGGCCCGGCGGGGAAGAAACCATTTAAACCTGCGTCCGGAATGACGCAGGTAGTTGATGGTTACGTCATCGTCGATGCGGTGGCAGCCGGAAACGCGAACACGCTCAGGGCGGATCTGCTCGCACTCGATGCAACCGATATTTCGATACACAGATCGATCGTTTCGGCGCGGGTGCCGATCACCGCGCTCGATAGAATGGGTCAGCTCGCGAGCCTGAAATTCGCTGACCCGTCTTTCGCCACGACGTGGGCGGGTTTGACGACATCTCAGGGAGACGTCGCGCAGCGATCCAATGCAGCACGGACTACTTCAGGCGCAGACGGTACTGGTGTGATCGTTGGCGTGCTGTCCAACAGCTATGACTGTGCTGCCGCTGCCGCGGGGGACGTTGCATCCGGGGATCTTCCTCCCGGCGTGAATTTGCTTCAGGACAGTTGCCCAAATTCCGACGAAGGCCGAGCGATGATGCAGATCATCCACGATGTCGCACCGGGAGCTGCACAGGCGTTTCACACGGCAATCGGTGGTCGGGCCGCTTTCGCCAATAGCATCAATAGCCTGGTGGCCGCTGGGGCGGACGTCATCGTCGACGACGTTTTCTATTTTGGCGAACCGATGTTTCAGGACGGGGTAATCGCTCAGGCTGTCGATGCAGCTGCCGCGAGCGGCGTTGCCTATTTCTCTGCTGCGGGCAACTCGGCGGCCGCTTCCTACGAAGGCAAATTTAGCAATTCCGGAGTCACAGGCCCGAACACTGGCAAGTTGCACGATTTCGATCCTGGTCCAGGCACGGTCACGGCCCAGCCGCTGACCGTTCCGGTTGGAACGACGCTTACACTCGCGCTGCAGTGGAATCAGCCATTTTTCGTAGTCAGTGGCGCGCCTGGAGCCGCGACGGACGTCGATGTTTTTCTGATGGCATCGGACGGATCGACAATTCTCACTCGCAGTGACCGTTCCAATATCGGCAACGACGCTTCCGAGGCCTTGGAGTTCACCAATGACGGGTCACTACCGCAGGGTACGGACACCCGGTTCTTTTTAGTGATAGAGAAATTCAGGGGGCCCGATCCCGACCTGATTAAGTACATGTATGCGGATCGAGGGGGTGGGGTCACGATCGACCAGTTTGATACCCAGAGTGGTACTTCGTACGGTCACTCGGCGGCGGCAGGCGCAATGTCGACCGGTGCGGCTGCGTATTCCGAAACACCTGCATTCGGCACGGATCCACCGTTGCTGGAACCGTTTTCTTCACGCGGAAACGTTCCCATATATTTCCAGACCGACGGCACAGCCATTAATCCGCCAGCGCTGCGACTGAAACCCGCGGTCGTTGCACCGGACCGGGTTAACAACACGTTCTTCGGCAATGATACGGACGGTGACGGTTTTCCGAATTTCGGCGGCACCTCCGCCGCTGCGCCGCACGCGGCGGCTGTCGCCGCATTGATGCTCGAGATCGACCCGACCCTGACGCCTGTCCAGATCTATTCGGCACTTGCGGATTCGACGATCAACATGTTGTCTGCCGGCTTCGATTTCGACAGCGGTTTCGGATTGATTCAGGCGGATGCAGCGATAAACGGATTGAGTAATTCGCCGCCGGTACTGGATGCGTTCGGCGGCAGAATCGTAGCTAGCGGCGAAACAGTCAACATTCCGTTGAGCGCAAATGATCTTGATGGCCCCAATCCGTCACTGTCGGCACCGGTGATACCCGGATTCTGTAGCCTGACCAACAATGGCAATGGTAACGGCAATATCAGTTGCTCGCCGACCACCGCCCATGTTGGACGACACGCCATCGTGGTAACGGCGACCGATAGTGGATCACCTGTTCGTTCCGACAGCAAAGGCTTTTATGTCGTTGTCACCGGCACGGCTACCAACAATGCACCAATACTGAGTACGATCGGCAACCAGTCGGTGGACGAGAACGCGTCGCTGGTCATACCGATTTCGGCGTCCGACCCGGACGCTGACGGCATGACGTTGACGCAAAGCGGGTTGCCGACATTCTGCAGTCTGACCGATAGCGGCAGCGGCAGCGGCAACATCAGCTGCAGTCCGCTGAGCGGAGATGCGGGAACGTACCCGACGACGGTCACGGTGACCGATAACGGCTCGCCGAATCTTTCAGACAGCGAGACCTTCGACATTGTCGTTAGTGCACCGCCCGTGAACCGGGCGCCGGTACTGACGGCGATCGGCAACCAGTCGGTGGACGAGGAAGCGTCGCTGGTCATACCGATTTCGGCGTCCGACCCGGACGCTGACGGCATGACGTTGACGCAAAGCGGGTTACCGACATTCTGCAGTCTGACCGATAGCGGCGGCGGCAGCGGCAACATCAGCTGTAGTCCGCTGACCGGAGATGCGGGAACGTACCCGACGACGGTCACGGTGACCGATAACGGCTCGCCGAATCTTTCAGACAGCGAGACCTTCGACATTGTCGTTAGTGCACCGCCCGTGAACCAGGCGCCCGTGTTAGCCGCGATCAGCAATCAAAGTGTTGCTGAGAACGCGAGCCTGTCAATTCCACTCAGTGCCACGGACCCGGATGGCAATGGTTTGTCATTCAGTGCCACCGGCCTGCCGACCTTCTGCAGCCTGAGCGACAATCTCAACGGCACCGGCAGCATCAGCTGCAACCCGGGCCTTGCCGATGCCGGCACCTACCCGGTCACCGTCACGGTGACGGATGACGGCAC
>JAOTWB010000020.1 GCA_029863125.1 Gammaproteobacteria bacterium | reverse complement strand
CTGCCTGTGACAGCGACAATGACGGCATCACGGACGGCGACGAGATCGCAAACGGCACGGACCCGAACGATGCCGACACCGATGGCGACGGTATTCCCGACGGTTCCGAAAATACGGATGCCGATAATGACGGCATCAACGATGCCGCCGACACGGATTCCGACAACGACGGCATTCCCGATGCAATCGAAGCGGGACCGACGCCTGCGGTGCCGGTCGATTCCGACAACGACGGCATGCCTGATTTCGTTGACAGGGACTCGGACAACGACGGTATACCGGATGGTGTTGAAGGCTCCGGCGACGCTGATGCCGATGGATTCGCTGACTATCGCGATCCCGACAGCGACGATGACGGTATTCCGGACACGGTCGAAGACGACGTCGCGATTGGCGTCGATAGCGACGGCGACGGTATCGATGATGGCTACGACGTCGACATAACCCTGGGCACCGATACGGACAGCGATGGCGTTGACGATGCAGTTGCCCCGCGTGATACCGATGGCGACGGCAAGCGCGATTACCTCGACATCGATGCCGACAACGATGGCTTACCCGACACGGTAGAAGCGGATCTCGACGTGCTGGCCGACGGCGACGGCGATCAGATTAACGACGCTTATGACATCGATATGACCCTGGGAACGGACGGCAACGGCGATGGCGTCGATGATGCCATCAGCCCGACCAATTCCGACCTGGATACGGCGCCCGACTACCGCGATCTCGACAGCGACAACGACTCCTTACTCGATGTCATCGAGGCAGGCGGCATTGACGCCGACGGCAACGGCATCATCGATGCGATCGCTCTCACTGAGGGCACGCTTACAATGCCGACGGACAGCGACGGTGATGGTGTCGGTGACTGGCGCGAGGCCGACAGTAACAACGACGGCGTTAACGACATCGGTGGCACGACATTCGCGGCCGAAGACGGCAATGGTGATGGCGCTGTGGATGACATAAGCGATAGCGACGCAGACGGAATTGCCGATGTCGTGGATCAGCTGGATGGTTTTGGTACCGCGCCGGACTCGGACCGGGATGGCATACTGGACAGCACTGAAGGTACCGCCGACACGGATGGCGACGGCCTGCCTAACTTCCAGGACACCGACAGCGATAACGACGGCATACCGGACTCAGTCGAGGCTGGCCCGGTTCCCGACAGTCCGGTCGATACTGACGGTGACGGTATGCCGGACTACATCGATACGGACAGTGATAATGACGGCATCGATGATGTACTCGAGGGCACCGATGACAGAGACAACGACGGTATTGCTGATTACGTCGATGTGGACGGCGTTCTCGAGACAGCGGTATCCGGCTCGGGCAGCACGGGCTGGCTGCTGCTGCTCGCCCTGGCGACGGTCATCGTAATGCGGCGCGCAAGGACAGGCGTCGCGACGCTGGTGCTCGTTGCCGGTATGAGCCTGACTGTACTAATCACAGAGGACGCAAGCGCCGATTCACTGTGCGGGCACTACACCGAACCCGGAAACAGCGACTATTACTACGGCGGTAACGATGCGGAGCGCGACGATGCCGGTTTTGCGGCCTGCTGGTACGGTGCTTTGGGCCCTGGCTACTCGTACGTATCACCCGATAAAGAGGCGCAGAATTTCTTCCATGATACGAGCGAGAATCACGACGGTGGCTGGCACCTTTTGATCGGCAAGCAGCTCACGCCACACTGGTTCGCTGAACTGAAGTATGCGGACCTCGGCGAGGCGGGCATCACCAATCGGAATCCTGCGATAGCTGCCCTATATCCGAATGCCGCGATTACCTACAGGGTTCCATCGCTGATGGCCGGTTATCAATGGCGTGTGGAAAAAGACCTGAAGCCGTTTGCAAAAATCGGGCTGTCCGCCATCAGCAACAGCGCCAAGGGCGGCCCGGTGCCGTTCGAGGAGCAGACTTCGGTGCAGGTAGCATTTGGCGCCGGGGTGCGTTATGACTTCGGAAGAAGCCCGTGGTATCTGCATGGCGACGTTGATTTTTATGATCGCGATGCCTGGTATGCCGGCGTTTCGGTGGGCCTGTTGTTTGGTCCCAAGCCAGATTCCCGGCCCTATGTTGCGCCGCCCGCAGCGTCCGAACCTGCGCCCGAGCCTGAACCCGCGCCGATGCCCGAACCTATTCCTGATCCGGACACGGACGGCGATGGAGTGCTGAATGAACGAGACCAATGCCCGAACACCCGGCCCGGCGCGGCGGTCGACGGTCGTGGCTGCGAGGTTCAGGCCGAAATCAACCTGCCGGATATGCGTTTCGAAACAAACTCGGATCGCTTTCAGCCCGGCGCCGAGCGCAGCCTGAACGACGCGGCGGCGACACTCATTCGCAATCCGAATCTTCTGACCGAAGTCGCCGGTTATACCGACAGTCGAGGTGACGCGAACTACAATCGAGGATTATCGGAGAGGCGTGCGAAAACGGTGCGCGACTATTTAATCAACCACGGCGTCGATGCCAATCAGCTGACGTGGCGTGGCTACGGCGAGAGCAATCCGATCGCCGATAACGAAACGGCAGAGGGCCGGGAACGGAATCGGCGTGTCGTGCTCCGAATACTGGAGCGCTGATACAACACGCCGGACCGTTATCGGTCTGAATCAGGTTGCGGAGGCTTTAGCAATTGCACCGATCGATGCGTCCAGCATTGCGTCGAACTCAGCCTCGGTTTGCTGCGCAGTCAGACCTTCCGACAGCGCCCGCGAGAAGCTTGCAACCATCCCATTGTTGCGCGACAGGCGCTCATTAGCTTCCTCCCGCGAATAGCCACCCGACAAGGCAACGACGCGAACGACGTTCGGATGTGCGATGCAGTCGGCATAGAGGTTGACTTTCTCGGGTAACGTGAGTTTCAGCATGACGAGCTCGTCTTTGCCGAGGCCATTCAGCTGCTTCATTATTTCTGCGTGCAGCAGATCCTCCGCTTCCGCTTTGTCCGGGCAGTGGATGTCGACTTCGGGCTCGATAATAGGAACAAAGCCGGCGGCAATGATCTGTTTGCCAACCTCGAACTGCTGCGCAACGATTGCTTCGATGCCGGCCGCATTGGCCTGCTTGATGACCGAGCGCATCTTGGTGCCGAAAATACCGTTGGCCTTGGCTTTCTTCAGCAGGTCCGGCAGCTCCGGCATTGGCTTCATGAGCTGCACGCCGTTTTCTTCGGCGGCCAGGCCTTTGTCGACTTTGAGAAAAGGCACGACGTTTTTTACGTCCCAGAGATACGACGCGGTTGGCTGACCTTCGATCTCGCGATCCATCGTGTTTTCAAACAGGATCGCACCCAGGATGCGGTTACCACCGAAAGACGGGCTGGTAATGATACGTGTTCTCATCTGGTGCACGACGTCGAACATTTCTTCGTCGTTGGACCAGGCATCCTCGGTTACACCGTAGAGGCCAAGAGCCTTGGGCGTGCTGCCACCGCTCTGGTCCAGGGCGGCGATAAATCCGGGGGCTGTGCTTACTTTTTCAAGTTGTTTCTTATAGTTGCTCACGGTCACTCTCGTTAGATTAAGGGTTGACTAAAAAACGGAGATCCGGATTGTACAGCATGCCGGCCGCCGGTACTCATCGGCAGGCCGCCCGCAGTTTCGAAAAAAGGAATTCGTTCCGGCTAAGCAGTTTCGCGTACCGCGTTTCCAGTTGGCCGCCTTTTGCACGCAGGAGTTGTCTGGCCAGTCTCTTTTCCTCCGCGGGCCAGGATGAGAGATCGGTCGCCGCCAGGATCGGTGCCATCTGGCGAAACGCGTATTGCTCCGATCGGGACCACGCTTTGAGACTGCGAATGCCAAGCGCTTCTGCGACGTGTTTTACGACGTTGGATTCTGCTTCGGCGCGAGTCGCACCAGGCGCCGCGCCCAGTTCGCGGGTCGCCAGCATGGACGCCGTTTCGAAACCTTCTTCGTCGAAGTATTCTCTGGCGCGTGCGGCAGGCAACGTCAGGTGCATGTCGCAGGATGCAAGGCGGCGCAGCGTAGCGATGCTACAACGATAATTTCGTGTTCGACGCATCTTCCTGTATTCGGCTGCCGCCAGCCTGCGGACGGCCGCGGACACGGATCGAAATCCGAGTCGATGATAGAACCAGAAAGCGCCGCTCTTCAGCGCCTCGTCATTCTCAGCGCCGAACTGAAACGGATTCAAAATAAATCGTGTACAACCGACAAGGTGATGGTAGAAGCGCATCACCTGCACCCAGAGATACGCCGCTTCGCTGCCCCGGTATTCGTCGAAAATATTGATGCCGGTGTTTGCCTGTCGAAAGAAGATACTCGAGCCGCCGTACCCGATCGGCACTCCGTTGGACAGAATCAGGAATCCCATCGTGCATTCCAGCGGATATCGGAACGGCTCACGTAATCCGAATATTGCGATCGATACGCCTTTTCCGACATTTGCAAGGAATGCTTCATGCGGGTTGGCGTGGTTGAAATGAAAGGTCTCACGATGCCGCACGGCGAGTGCCGCCACGGCCATGTCTATCAGAATTCGGCCTGCACCGACGGACAGTTTCGAGATCGATGCTAACGGTCGTTGAATCTCGGCCTTGGTGCTTCGTCCGGCTTTGCGCATACCGTCGCTACGGGGTGTTATTTTCCGGACCCGCATGACGTTTCCGGATTTCGAAAACTTCGAGTTACGCAGCGTCCACGCGAGCGGCAGGTTGGCGGACTCATAGAGGTGGCGCAAAACGGGTAGCGACCGCAGCGCGCGCAGCTGTGCAAACAGCCAATCGAAGTCGGTGCCCTCGGCATTTGCGGCGACGATATCAATCCACTCCTGGCTCGATACGTAACCACTGTCGAAGTAATCGGTCTCTACCGGCAGGAGCAGCTGCATGAGCAGTTCATCGAGCCGGGTCGTATCGCTGTCGACTTCCTGCCAGTCGATTGATACTTCGCCCCGCGTATTCTTGGCAAGCCAGGCCGCAACGTCAAAAGAAAACGGATAATGCACAGTCGTGGCGCTAATGCCCGAATCCCAAAGCGCCGTGCGAGCGGACTCATTGAGTCGATCGACGCGTTTTTCGAACGCATGCAGCGACTCGTCGGCCGCATGAAACAGTTCTTCTGAGTCGGGAAAGGCACGAATGAAGCAAAGCGTATCGTGGTATTTCCTGAGATCAATTGCCGAGGAAACTTCAGCCGACCGAAGGCCACTGAGCAGGTTGAGTTTCTCGCCGGATGACGTTGAATCGAAACGTCCCCTTATCCGGGCAAGTTGCTGAATTCGGCTTCGAGTACCTCCGGGTCGCTTCATCTGCAATCTTCTCTGGCCATTGTTTGTAGCGCTCATGCACAATAGTCCAATGAAACATACTGCGGCAAGACTCGTGCGCCACGCCCTGGAGAATATCGGGGCCAAATTCACCTTCGGCATTCCGGGGGTTCACAATATCGAGCTTTACGACGAACTCAAGACATCGAAGCTAATCCTGCCGGTTCTCGTTACGCACGAAGTCGGCGCTGCATTCATGGCCGATGCAGTCAGCCGGGTTGGTCATTCCATTGGCGTGCTGGCGATCGTTCCGGCAGCGGGCATTACTCATGCGATGAGCGGTATAGGTGAGGCCTATCTCGACGGCGTGCCAATGCTGGTCATTTCGGGCGGTATCCGCACCGACATGAATAAAAAGTTCCAGCTGCACGACGTGGACCAGCAGGCGCTGATGAAGCCGCTGACCAAGGCCACTTATCGCATTGAGCGTTACGAAGATGCCATCCCGACGATTTACCGGGCCTATCAAACGGCAACCGGGGGTGAGCCGGGTCCCGTATTCATCGAGCTACCGGCAAACCTGCAGCTGCTCACCGGGGAGGTTGACGATATGCCGGCGTATTCGCCCGCTTCCGAGCGCCCGCCGGTCAATTCGGGGCAGATAAGCGAGGCGGCAAAACTGCTGTCGGATGCCAGGCAACCCGGTATTTTTGTCGGTTGGGGTGCCCGCCACGTTGCCGAAGATATTGCACGCATTGCCGAGCACCTGGGAGCACCGGTATCGACAACCCTGCAGGGATTGGCTTCATTTCCTGCAGATCATTCTTTACATACCGGTATGAGCTTCGGGCGATCTGCTGTTCCGGCGGCCGAAAACGCATTCAAGAGTTGCGACGCCATGCTCGCGGTGGGCACGCGCTTTGCCGAGATTTGCACGGGCAGCTACGGCTCAGCGCCTCCGGCGAACCTCGTACACATAGACATCAACCCCAAAACGCTGAACGCGAATTACCCGGCGAAAGTCGCCATAGCTGCTGATGCCCGCGATGCCGTGCCCGCCCTGGCAAACGCTGTTTGCGATCTTGGTGATGCCCGGGACAGTTCGGCAATGTGCCTGCAGATCGCCAACGACAAAGCCGTGTACCGCAAAGAATGGCGTGAGCACGAAAGCGCTGATCGCGTTAACCCGTGCCGGCTGTTCGATGCGCTGCGCGAGCAGCTGGACGACGACGCCATTGTGATCGCAGACGACGGCAATCACACGTTTCTTGCCGCCGAGCTGATGCCGATACCCTCGGGCGGTGCTTTCTTCTCGCCGACCGATTTCAATTGCATGGGTTACTGTGTGCCCGGCACGATCGGAGCGAAACTAAGCGCACCAGAGAGACAGGTCGTTGGCATCGTCGGCGACGGCGCGTTCCTGATGACCGGTCTGGAGTCCGTCACCGCCGCCGCCAACGCGCTTGGCGTCATCTGGTTCGTTTTCAATGACGGCGAGCTTGCGCAAATCGCCCAGGCGCAGGAAATTCCATATCAACGCAGCACCTGTACGACAGTTGGCAGCCTCGATTACGAAGCCTTTGCCAAAGCGACGGGTTGTGCGTTTGTCGGCATCCAGTCAAACGACGATATTGCCGACGGCGTGTCGTCGGCGCTCAAGATCGCCGCAGGGAACAGGCCGGTGGTCGTGGACGTGCGCATCGACTACTCGAAAAAAACGCGCTTTACGCTGGGTACGGTGAAGACGAACATCGAACGCTTCGATACACGAACCAAGGTTCGTATGGTCGGGCGGGCCCTGTACCGCAAGCTATTTGGCGCGTAACTCACTGATTCCAAAATAAGTACGCCAGTTCCGAAGGGTTTTTTCCCGGTCGTCATCTAATGTTTGATGACCAGCTTTGCCCAATCGAAATGCCGCGGGGTCGCCATTCTGCTTGGCGCCATCGTGGCATTGCAGTCGATCCAGGCGTTTGCGTCGGACTTGTCGTCGGAGCAGTCGGGGACGCATGTGTCGGGCGAGTGGGCCAGTGTCCTCGGTTCCTCGTTGTTCGACGAATCCGGCGCCCGGATCGGCACGATAACAATTTCCAGCGACAGTATCTTCGATCTCGCCGACCCCGATGAGAACAAAGCTCTCTATCGACTTGCGAATCGCTTGCACATAAAAACGCGGCCGGATGTTATTCAGCAACAGCTCCTGTTCAAGAGCGGAGATCGATTTTCCATCCAGGCACTCGAGGAATCGGAGCGCATTCTCCGTACCAACCGATATCTCCAGGAAGTGTCGATTCACCCTGTTCGTCACGAGAATGGGTCTGTCGATGTCAATGTAGAGACCAGCGACGTATGGACGCTGATGCCCAAGCTGGCGTTCTCACGCTCCGGCGGAAAAAACGACGCGGCAATCGGACTCAAGGAAATGAACCTGTTTGGTTCGGGCACGGCGATCGAAGTGTTGTACAAATCGGACGTGGATCGCGACTCCAGTATTCTGAAATTCGTGGATCGTAATCTCGGTAACAGCTGGTATGGACTGAGGCTTGATCTTGCTGATAACAGCGACGGCTACTCGCAATTTCTCGACATCGGCAAACCTTTTTATTCACTGGACAGCCGGCGCGCGCTGGGATTTTCGGTCCTGAACGCGAACAGCATTAACGCCTTCTATGATCGCGGTGAAGAGGCTGCAGAATATCGGGATCGAGCAACGGGGTACGAGATATATCGTGGCTGGTCCAAGGGCTTGCGAGACGGCTGGACGCGACGGTACACGGCGGGCCTTGCTTACGACGATCACCGTTTCTCTGCGATTATCGATTCTGCCTATCCAACCGTGGTGATACCCCGAGATCGCGAATTCCTGACACCGTTCGTGGGCTTCGAATTCATCGAGGACCGTTACGAGAAATCCAGGAACCACGACCAGCTAAACCGCGTGGAAGATCGCTTCCTCGGCACCCGAATCGTGGCGCGGCTCGGTGTTGCGCGTGCCGGCGCCGGCTCTGACCGGGATGCCTGGCTATTAAACGTCGACGCCCAGACCGGCTTCGGCAACTCCGACACCAGCTCCCTGCTACTGGCGACCAGGCTCGGCGGCAGGATCGAGCAGGACGGTGCACGCAATGTCAGCATGAATGTCAGCGCGAGGTACTACAAACACCAGTCCGACCGGCGGCGCCTGTACATGAGTTTAAGCGGTACCTACGGGCGGAACCTCGACCTGGACCAATACCTGGTGTTGGGCGGAGACACGGGCTTACGCGGCTATCCGCTGCGTATTCAAACGGGGGACAAGCGTGCGTTGTTCACGATCGAGCAACGTTACTTTACAGACTGGTACCCGTTTCACCTTTTCCATGTTGGCGGCGCCCTGTTCTTCGATGTCGGCCGCACCTGGGGTGACGGTCCCGTAGGCGCATCCGGCAACAAGTTGCTGAGGGATGTGGGGTTCGGGCTGCGAATCGGCAGCAGCCGCTCTGGTCTGGGGCGCATGATTCACGTCGATCTGGCAGTACCGCTGGATGACAAGGATGGCATCGACAGCGTTCAGTTCCTGATTTCCACAAGGAAGAGTTTCTAAATGCTATTCGGGACAGACAATCTGGGCCGGCCTATCAAGGCCCTCAATCCGCTGATTTCTTTCGCTTGGCGCCTTGTTCTCGTGCTGACCGTCTCGCGCATATTGCTTGTTGCCTGGCAATGGGAACGTGTTAGGGACGTCGACATGTTCGTGCCTGTGTTTGTGCAAGGGCTACGCTTCGATTTCGTGTTACTGGGATTGGCTCTTGTAATCCCTGTTCTCCTGTTTCCTTTGTTCGCGTCGAGCGAGCGGCTCGTACCGGCCTGGCGGGCGTTTCTGAAGGTCTATCTGCCGGCGGTTTTGCTGGGTATCGTTTTCATGGAGCTCAGTACCCCGTCGTTCATCGATCAGTTCGACTCTCGTCCCAACATCCTGTTTGTGGAGTACCTCGATCATCCACGTGAAGTCGCGGCAACACTTTGGGGTGCATACAAAGTGCCGCTGATTCTCACGATTCTGATAGTCACGGGTTTCACCGCCTTGTCGGCCCGGCAGTTCCGCACAATAGTCGGGCGCGTGCCTGCCACGGGGCTGATTCCGGCGCTTGCTGTGACCCCGTTCCTGCTGGTGCTTTGCCTGGGGCTCATTCGATCCACAGCTGACCACCGCCCTGTGAATCCGAGCACAGTCGCGCTGTCCAGCGATCCGTTGGTGAACGACCTCGCCCTTAGTTCCGCCTATACCGTGCTTTATTCGATTTACGAAACGCGGCATGAATCGGCAGGCGGGTTCCGATACGCAAAGGTGGACGACGAGGCGGTTTTCGCGGAAGTCCGAGCGGCCATGAATATAGCCCCACCCGATTTTACGTCTGCCACATTGCCGACATTGCACACGCAGCAAGTACCAAATCCTGCTGCCAGACCCAAAAATCTGGTCATAATCATCGAGGAAAGCCTGGGTGCGGAATTCGTCGGTGCACTGGGCGGTCTGGATCTCACGCCGAATCTCGATGCGCTCGCGAGAGAAGGACTATGGTTTACAAACCTGTACGCGACCGGCACGCGATCGGTACGCGGCCTGGAGGCGGTCGTAAGCGGATTCACACCGACACCGGCTCGAAGCGTGGTAAAGCTGGGCAAATCGCAGAGAAACTTCTTTACGCTGGCGCAGCTGCTCGGGAACGCAGGCTACGACACCGGATTTATCTACGGGGGTGAGGCACAGTTCGACAATATGCGCCGCTTCTTCATGAATAACGGCTTCGACAAAGTCATCGATAAGAACGATTATGACAGTCCGGTATTCACGGGATCATGGGGTGTGTCTGACGAGGACCTGTTTGATCGGGCTCATGAAGAGTTTAGAGCTAGCCGCGACCGTCCATTCTTCAGCCTGGTCTTTACTTCGACGAATCATTCGCCGTTCCAGTTCCCGGATGGCAGAATCGAACTTTACGATGAGGAAAAGAACACGGTTAACAACGCTGTGAAGTACGCGGACTACGCGTTGGGCCGTTTCATTCGCACGGCGCAAGAGTCGGACTACTGGGAAGATACGGTCTTTCTTGTCGTTGCCGACCATAACTCCCGCGTATACGGCAGCGAAGTGGTTCCTATCGAGCGCTTTCATATACCGGGCCTGATCCTTGGTGGCTCGATATCGCCGGGAGTATTCGACCCGGTTGCCAGCCAGATTGATCTTGCGCCGACGCTACTGTCGTTGATCGGCGTTGCTGCCGAGCATCCGATGATAGGCCACGATCTCACGCGAACCGAGGCCCAGCATGCGCCCGGCAGGGCTATCATGCAGTTCAACGCCACCCAGGCGTATATGGAGGGCGACAAAGTCGCGGTGCTGCAAAAGGACCTGCCCGTGCGTCAGTTCGAATATCGAGATGGCCAGTTTATCGCCTTGGACCAAAAAAATCGGGCGCTGATCCATAAGGCGCTCGCCCACGCGGCCTGGTCATCGCTTGCGTACGAGAAGTCGCTTTATCGATTGCCCGCGGACAAAGAAAAAGTCCAGCGGATGACCGCCGGCGGCATTGGCCAGGTTGCAGATTGATTCGGAATCCATTCGTGAACGAGGAAACGCCTCAAATCGTGCAAGACCGCTTACTCGCCGCCCGCGTGGCGGGAGGAGATCAGGAGGCATTCGATGCCTTCTTCAAAGAATATTTTCCCAGGCTTTTTCGTTTCACGTTATCGCGCGCCAACAACGACCCCGACCTCGCGGAAGAAATTGTGCAACGAACCATGTGCATCGTGGTTCGCAAGATGGGAACTTATCGTGGCGAAGCGCTGCTGTTCACCTGGCTGTGCCAGATTTGCCGTAACGAGACGGTCGCGTTGTTCAGGCAGCGACGGATTGAGATGAGCGAGGATCTGCCGATCGAAGATCACCCGGCCGTGCAGGCCGCTCTGGAATCGTTGCACGCATCCGACGACCGGCCCGAATCTGCCCAGCGCCGCGACGAGATAGCGCATTTTGTGAAAACCACGCTGGAACATCTGCCAACAAAATACGCCACAGCGTTGGAAATGAAATACGTGCAGGGCTGCAGTGTTGCAGAAATTGGTGAAGCGATGGGCGTTGGCACCAAGGCAGCGGAATCCATACTGAGCCGTGCGCGCGCTGCATTCAAAGAGGGGTTCAGGTCTCTTTGGGACTTCGAGCCCGGCTTCATAGTCGACTGAGTAAGAGCTATGACCAAGCATACGAACCATGATAAAGAGCTTGAGCGCGATGAAGAGGCGATGGCGCGATTGCTGCGACTTGCCGGTCCGCGCGCCGAGATTCCGGCCGATGCCGAGTCGCGCGTGTATGCACGCGTGCTGAAAGAATGGCAGGTGAGCACCGAGGCGCCGGAAGATGCGCGCGTATATAAGCTTGTGCATCGAACCTGGAAAAGAGATGCGGCTCTCGCAGCAACGAAACGGTGGGTCATGCCGATCGCGCTTGCGGCCGCGGCGGCGCTCGTAGCCATCTTCATCTCACAGCCCCAACCGAATCGCCCCGTCGTGGTGGGCACTGTCGCCAAGGTCATCGCCCCTGCGGCCAGCGACAGTTCATTCGCTGTCGGCGACGAGATTTACGCGGGCATGACGATCGAGACCGGTGACGGACAGGGCATGAGTTTTCTGCTGGCACGCAACGAATCCCTGCGTCTGGATGAAAATTCGGCGATTCGCGTCGAGGCCGGGGACCAGTTCAGGTTGCTGCGCGGTCGCGTTTACGCCGATACCGGGGAATTCGTTTATCGTGATGGAGGTTTGAGAATCGATTCGGTTTTTGGCGCCGTGACGGATATCGGCACGCAGTTCGCAGTGTCAATCCGGGATGACCTTCTGGATGTCGCTGTCAGAGAAGGTCGGGTCGATGTTCGTAAGGAGGCGCACAAATACGTTGCCATGTCGGGCGAGCGCATCAGGCTTCTGGAAAAGGGCGAAGTCGAAGTGGATCCACTAGCTTTGACCGATGAGTATTGGAACTGGACGACCGAACTGGCGCCGGCGTTCGAAATCGAAGGCAGGTCGCTGATGGACTTTTTAAAATGGACCGCCCGTGAGTCCGGACGGATTCTGTATTTTGAGGACACCGAGCTACGCATGGCGGCGATGCGTACCGACCTGCATGGATCCATTTCGGACTTTTCGCCAATGGAAGCGATTGAATCCGTGCTTGCAACCACTGCCTTCCGCTATCGTGTCGAGGCCGACAGGATCATCATCGAGCGCTAGCTGGCGCCCGGACTTTCCCCCGTGTTGGCGCCCTGGAGTGATTGCTCTAAGATCGCTCCATGCGAGTCTTAAGAGGATGTTTGATGGCGTTGGCAGCGTGTTGCAGTCTGCAAAACGCGCTTGCCGAGGCTCCGCTCCTGAAGGGTATGCCCCTCGACGCCTACCTTGAATCCTTGACTGCAGATGGACTGCGAATCATTTTCAGCAGTGATCTTGTCAGTGCCGATCAGGTCCTGCTCGAAGAGCCTAATCCTGCCGACCCGAAATCGAGTCTGGCACGCATACTTCGACCCTACGGGCTGAAAGTTATCGACGGGCCATCGGGCAGCCTGCTCGTCGTCCGGGATGAATTGCCGGCGGAGACAACGGAGCCGGCCAGCTCGGCCGAGAGGCCGCCGCTTCCGGAGATCATTGTCACGTCCAGCCTGCACAGGCTGCATTACGCAGAATCCGGCAGCCATACCTATCTCGAAAGGGAACTATCAACCCGTATCCCGGCAGCGGCCGAGGAGGCAGTGCGCCTTACAAACAGGCTGCCTGGCACGGCAAGCGGCGGCATTTCCAGCCGTAATCACATTCGCGGCGGTGAAGTTAACGAGGTCCTGTTCTTGTTTGACGGCCTTCGATTATATGAGCCTTACCACCTAAAGGACTTTCAATCGGTTGCCTCGATCGTGAACGCGAGCGCGATCTCCGGAGTCGACTTTTACACCGGCGGCTACCCGGTACGCTACGGCGATCGCATGAGCGGCGTAATGAACGTGACGCTGCGCGAACCGACGGCACAGACGGAAACCGAACTTGCGTTGAGTTTCTTTAATACGTCGGTTCTGTCGCTTGGTCGATTCGGATCGAACGACGAGGGTGATTGGTTAGTGGCCGCGCGACGCGGCAACCTGGACCTGATCGTGGACGTTATCGATCCGGATTATGGCAGTCCCGACTACCAGGACCTGATGCTGCACTTCGGGTGGGACTTTGGACCGCTGGCCAAGTTAAGCGTCAACGTTCTCGCGGCGCACGACAAGATAAGTTTGACAGATACGGATGTCGGAGAGGCCGCCAGCGCAAACTACGACAACAAGATGTTTTGGCTAAAGTGGAATGCGAACTGGAGCGACGTCCTGCAGAGCGAGACGATCGTGTCCCTGAGTGACGTCAGTGATGACCGCACGGGCTCTCTTGACAAGAGCGGATTTGTCTTCGCGTTTTTGAATGAGACGCGTGAATTCAAAGCATTCGAAATTCAGCAGGACTGGACCTTCGCGCCGGCCGAACGCTGGATGCTGGGATTCGGGTTTCGGGGGCGCCGCCAGACCGCAGAATATCGCCACAACTCGGCGAAAACCGTGCTTGCACCGTTCGACCAGCTTCTCGATAACGAACCATTTGTCGCACTGGATTTCGACCTGTCGCCCGAGGGCGCGCAGTATGCGGCATACGCGGAAGTACGATGGCAACCTATTGAGAAACTTGTTGTCGACCTCGGCCTCCGGTGGGACCAGCAAACCTATACCATGTCTATGAATGACAACCAGTATAGCCCGAGGGTGAGTGTGCTTTTCCGAAGCAGTGAAAAATCCGAAATTCGTCTTGGTTTCGGACAGTTTTATCAAGCACAGGAAATTAACGAGCTCCAGGTTAGCGACGGCAGGGCTTCTTTCTATCCGGCGCAACGCGCCAAACACGTTGTTGCAAACTTCAAGCGCAGTTTTGACTTCGGCGTTGACCTCGACGTATCGATGTACAGAAAGGCTTTTCGCACGTTGCGGCCGCGCTTCGAGAATGTATTCAATACGCTGACGCTGGTACCCGAGCTGCAGTTCGATCGCGTAAGAATTGATGCTTTCCAGGCTGAATCGCGAGGGATAGAGCTCATGGCGTCGCATGGCTCCGGCGGGGACTCCCTGTTCTGGTGGTTGGGCTACGCGTGGTCCGAAGTTGAAGACTCGACGGCGAACGGGAAAATAAAACGTAGCTGGGACCAGACCCACACCGGGAAGCTCGGCATTAGCTGGCGCTGGGGATCGTGGAACATCAGTGCGGCGGGGGAAGTACATACCGGGTGGCCGAGAACCCTGCTAACGACCGAGCGAAACAGTTCTCGTTACTCGGTATTTCATACGCTGGACGCGCGTGTGAGTCGCGACTTCGACCTGCCGCGTGGCTCGCTTACCGCGTTTCTCGAAATCACCAATCTTTATGACCGCCAAAATCCCTGCTGTACCGAATATTCGCTGCAGGCGGGTCCCGGCGGCACGAGCGAACTGGCGGTACGAGAAAGGCACTGGTTGCCCATCGTGCCGTCGCTCGGCGCCGTCTGGCGATTCTAGCGGCTTAGCTGAAGACCACCGGAATAGCGAAGATTAATCAGTCGCCGCACGGCGCAGCGCATCAGGACGCACGGGAGCTAATACTCCCTGTGCGTCCTGTCTGAATGTCAGAATTCCAGCTCGAACTCGACTTCATCCGCTGAAATAACTGTGGCGGAACTCTCAGTACCCTTCGCTTTCACCAGCGCGTTGGGTGCCAGCCGGCTGAAGAATTCGACCGACGAAATTACCGTGTCATTTTCGTCGCGGAAAATTGTCCCTCCACCGGTCTGAATGGTCACACCAAGAATTGCGAACGAAGGATTGCTGATGGTCTCGACAAAGCCCTGCAGTATCGCTGCGGTGTCGGCATCGTCGCGTTCCAGAATCGTTGCGAGAATAGCGCCACTGCCCGAGGGGAATTCGCCGCCGCGAACTTCGACGTAATCTCCCGCATTGATGTCAGCCAGAGTCAGCGGACGCACGTCGGCGCTACTTTTGTCTTCGAGTCGTGTCAGGGTATCAACATTGACTGTTATGCCCAGCATGACGAGAGAGTTTGCTCCCGCATTGACCGAGTCGACATTCGCCGTCGCTCTCACGGCTTTCGCCCGCCGGATATCCACTTTCGTAGCAACCAGCACACCGCCGCTATTGACGTCGCCTTCCACTTCGACTTTTATGTTGAGCCCGAGGTCGCCTACGACGCCGCCTTCATAAACCGTGCTAGCGGTGGTTGTAACCGGCAATCCCGTGACGTCAAAGTCCGTTGAAGACACGAAACGAGTGATGAAACCCTGGATTTCGACGTGCACACCGTCCTCGAGGTTCGGCAACGCATTTTTCAGATCAACTTCTCTGGCGATAAGCGTACCGCCGACCAGAGACGTTCCTTTCGCCTCGACGAAATCGCCGTTACTGATCTGGCCACCGGGGAAGTCGTTGTCGAGCGTTGCGCCGCTGTAATCGACCACGAGATCGTTGATATTGAAAAGGGAACTGGTCATATTATGAGCGCTGACGACACCGAGCACTTCGAATTCGGTGCCTGCCGGTTTCAGTTCGATGCGAGTCGCCGTGATACGTCCGACGGCGTCAACCAGTCCACTGACTTCAACGATATCGTCGATATCGAGTCCGTCGATGGAAGCAGGACTGATGCTATCGTCGAATGAGGTCTCCGGATTGATCAGGACGGTTTGTCCGAGAACGACGATCTGACTGAGCCCGAGGTCGATGCTTTGCACCGGCCCTTTGACGTTATCATCGAAAATGACCTCATCGGCAGCCCCGTCAATACCGTTGTCGTCGATCGTTCCGCTAATCGTGACTACTTGACCAACACTTAGGTCATCCTGCGAACCCGAAAGGCCGTTAACAGTGAATACAGCCGAGTTCGTGTCATAGCGCACGCCGTTCACGACAACGCTGCCGAAGGTCGAAATCGGGCCCATCGCGATACCCGTGCGACCGATCCCACCGACAGGTGGCGGCGGCGGATTGACGACGGCTGTGCTACCGCTGCCGCTGCCGCCGCAGCCTGCGCTAAATGCAAGGATAATGCCCAGAATAATCAGTTTGATGTTCTTCATAACTACGTACCTTTAGGTAACTGTCCTTCAATCGCATAAATACCGAAGCCCAGTCGGACAGGGGTGGTTTCTGAATCGGTGGGGTCGAGCCGATGACGACTTAGCCAGTCGTCGATCTCTTCAAGATATTGTTGTCCGCGCTGATCGAGATAGGACCTGAAATCCTCGACCGCGTCAGGATGGATTCGATCGTCGACCGCGAAGCCTTCGAGCCAACGTCTGTCGGTATTGCCGGTTACGTTGCTGCTTAGCGTGCTGGCATGGTCGAACAAGTTTGTGCCAAAAAATCGGATGCTTCCCGCGTCCATCTCAACCGGCATGTGATAACGCCGTTTGGCAATATAGCGATTCTGGTTGTCTTTTTCGATAGAACCGGCTTTGAGTAGCTCGCGTAGCAGCGTCTGTTCCGGCGTGTCACCACCGTAGCGTGCGAAAAGTGACTCGAAGCTAGGACCAGGGTCCTTCGGCTTCAACGGCAGCGGAGTACCATTGCCGCTTAGGTAGTCGGGGTCCTGGTGCCAGCCGGACAACAAGCGCGTCGCGTCGGTCGTCTTTGGCGACGCCGCGGACGCTGGCGCGGCTAATAGCTCTCGCTGCCGTTTGACCTCCTTGCGGGAAATCCCGGTCAGTATCGACACCCGGGACACGTTCGTCGGTCGGCCGCGGATACCGAATTCCTCACTGGCTACGGAAACGAAGACCGATTTCGACAGCTCGGAAAACTCACGCCAGGTCATGCCGCACTTCAGTACAACGGAAGCGACGGGCCGTAGCAGGGCACGGCAGGACGAGCGCAGCGTGTTTTTGATATCGGTTTCCATAATTGGGGCAATATACCCCAATTATGGCTAATGTCAATCAACCGGCGCTGTTTTTACGGTTTTTGCTCCAAAAATAGGTACTTGCTGTGGTGTCGATCGAGCACGTTGTTCTCAAAACCCGCGATCCCGGGACGGACCAGGTGCTTGCTGACGAAGAAGTACAGGGGCGCAATTGGGTGGTCGGCGAGCAAAATCGATTCCGCCTGTGTCATATACGCTGCGCGGCGGGAACTGTCGGATTCGGCCGACGCAGCTGCGAGCAAACGGTCGTAGTCGGGGTTGGCGTAAGCCGGTAAATTCTGTGGATCGCCGGATCGAAAGATATTGGTGAACGTCGATACGTGATTGTAATCGCCGAACCAGGCGAAGCGCATGATCTGCCATTCGGTCCGCCTGTCGCGTGTCTGCAGAAAGTATTGCCACTCCCTTTTATCGAGGGTTACCTCGACACCAAGTGTCTCGCGCCACATGCTGCTGACCGCCAGCGCGACTTTTTCGTGAATGTCGCCGGCATCATAGGTGTACTTGACGGCGAGCGGCGCGTCCTTGCCGTAGCCAGCTTCCTGATACAAGGCACGCGCCCGTCTTAAACGCTCCTCATCGGACAGGGCGCGCCAGCCAAATTCGGAGCCGACGTGCCCTGCCACGCCATGCGGCACGATGCCAAATGCCGGTTGTTCGCCTCGACCGATCAGTGAAACCAGCTGTTGCCTGTCGATGGCCAAAGTCAGCGCCTGTCGCAGCAGCGCATTATCGAACGGTGGTTCGCTTAAATCGAAAGCCAGATAATAGAGGGCGAGCGATGGCGCGATTCTAAGCTCGTCAGGCCGCTCTTTTTGCAGCAAGCGAACATGTTCCGGCGGCACTGTATTTGTAATGTCGAGTTCGCCGGCGCGGTACATGTTGAGTTCCGTTCCGGGATCGACGATGGGCAGATAAACGACCTCCTTTACGCCGACCGAGCCGGCGTCCCAATACATCGGGTTGCGACGCAACCGCGTCAGGCCGCCGATGTTGTGTGCAATCAAGGAGTAGGCGCCGTTGCCTACAAAAGCATCAGGATTCGAGAACGCACGCCTGGCGACCGCGGAGTAATGTGTCGGAAATGCGATCGGCATTGCAAGCACGGACAGCAATTGAGGCGCTGGCTGAGCTAAGCGTATTTCCAGGATACGATCGCCAACAGCCGTTACACCGAGCTGATCCGCCGATACTGATCCATTCTGCACTTTAGCGAAATTCAAAATCGGCTCGAGAAGGAAACCGTATGTCGATGCGGTGTCGGGATTCGCCACGCGGCGAAAAGCGTTGACGAAATCAAGCGATGTCACCCGGTCTCCATTTGACCAGCGGACATTGCCCCTTAGCGTAAAGGTATAAACGAGGCCGTCGCCGCTAATCGTCCACGATTCGGCGACGCCCGGCACGAGTTGACCTGTCGCAGATTCTGCAACGAGCCCTTCATAAAGATCGGTCAGGATATTGAATGCATGCACGTCCTCGGCCAGCGCAGGATCGAGTGATCCGGGATCGCCGCCGTTACCACGATAGAGTACGGATGCTGCGTCCGAATCCGAGGCCGGGATTGAATCGACACCGCCGCCGCAGCCGACGAGCAGTGCCAGGAATGCCAGGAGCTGAAACAGCGTGCGCGGCGCTTTTTTCATGCAGTTATGATTCCACACGATTAGCGCAGACGCGAATCTGAGGGGTTAGCAGCCTGATCAAAAAAAGGGCAGTCGCGCTGTGTCGACGCGACTGCCCAAGAAAGAGCCTGATTGAATCAATACTTAGAGGGTGAGATTCAGGCTCCTCAAGAATCTGTGGCGGCAGGAGTGCCGCCATCGGGCGAAGTATAGTGAATCGATCGGACCGCAAGCGGCGCTGTAACAATCGTTAACATTCCGGGTCTTGCTCAGAACAGACCGGCATTGGAGACAGGCGCTGGGACGCCGAGCGAGCGTTAGTCGGATTTCGCGATCAGCTCGATGTGCTCCTCGATCATCTCGTATCCGATGATGGAGTCTGAGTCCGGATCGAAAATCGGCGCGCCCTGTGTCAGGCAGGTGGTGGAGCTTTCCGCGTTCATCTTGAAGCACAGGTCGGCGCTCGAAATGATCGTTTGCTTGATTACCGAGCCGTCTTCGAGGCTGACCAGGAGAATGGTCTCGCGCGGTAACTCCGGCGACAGGGAGACCGCGACATCCGGGGCGATTCCCTGGTTGGGCGCGGACATCACGCCATGGGTGCTGCAGGCGCCCAGGATAAAGGCCAGCGACAGCACGGTTGCTAAGGGCAGCTGTTTCATAACATGCTCCACGGTCAATATTGACCCTGAACACTTCAGGGCCTGCCCCTGTTCTTTGCCGGTCTCTGTTCGCGATTTGCCTGCTTGCAGGCAGACTAGCAGCAAGCTCACGGATCCTAGCGTGACCGAGTTCTCAAATCTGCGTTCGATAAACCCGGGAAACTACAGGCCTTTTGTCAACAAATGTCACAATTGGACGTGCCTGCCTGCGGCTGACATAGACTTCGCCCTTGCGTTCAAACACCACTTATTCTGAGAGACGGACAATGGCAAAGAATATAGAGAAAATCGAGGGAATAGGGCCCAAGACGGGCGAAGCATTGCGCAAGGCCGGAGTGCGAACGGTCGAAAGCCTGCTGCAGGCTGGCGCCGACCAGAAGTCACGGGCTGCACTGGCTGAAAAGACGGGGATCAGCGAGGCGCGTATCCTGAAATGCGTGAACATGGCCGACCTGTTCCGGATTAACGGAGTAGCGAGCCAGTATGCGGAGTTGCTCGAGTGTGCCGGCGTGGATACCGTCAAAGAACTCAAGAATCGCAATGCCGACAACCTGGCTGCGAAAATGGCTGAAGTAAACAAGGCCAAGAACCTCGTGCGCCGTCCGCCCTCAAGCGCTGTCGTCAGTGATTGGGTTGCACAAGCAAAGAAATTGCCGGGAATAATTTCGTACTAAAGAAGTCGCGCGTTACGCTACGAGGAAGCGGCCGCGCAAATATAAACCACCGGCGATGGGTGCGAGGACGAGAAGTGTGACCCGTGAGAATGAAAAACCGATCGAGACTACCGACCCCTTTGCGCGCAGGCTCATAGGAAAGTATCTCAGCCATCGCAAGGATGACATCGGAAAACTGACGCAAGCCCTGGCAGAATCGGATTTTGAAACGATTCGGGTGACCGGGCATAACCTGTATGGCTCGGGCGCGGCCTACGGACTTGATCAAATCTCACATTTTGGCGCGAATTTCGAAAAAGCGGCCGACGCGAGAAACGTCCTGGAAATCGAGCGCCTGATTGGCGAGCTGACGGACTTTCTGGACAAATTGAGGGTCAGCTGACCCGGACCAGCCAGATTCGTATTTGATATAATCTTCAATAAATTCCAGTGCATAGCGCGTATGCCGCTATAATGGGTAAGGTGCCGGCCCGAATATAAGCAAACAAAATCGCCAGCACCCAGCACAATGCGCCGTGTCCATTCGTTGCTGGATTGGAGCAAAATTGCGAATCGCGATTCTCGAGGACGATCCCGACCAGGCGGAGCTGATAAGGCTCTGGCTGACGCACGCCGAACATACGGTCGATTGCTTCGCCGACGCAGCCGGCTTTTTGCGCGCGGTCAGGCGCGACAGCTTCGACCTGTACATGCTCGATTGGGTGCTGCCTGATTTGAGCGGAATCGAGGTTCTCAAAAAGCTGCGCAAGGAAATGGGCGACTACACGTCCGTCATCATTGTTACGGCCAAGGATCAAGAACATAGCATCGTTCGCGGTCTAGAAGCCGGCGCCGACGATTATCTCGTGAAACCGGTCCGGCAGGCCGAATTGGTGGCACGAGTTTCGGCCGTACTGAGACGTGCGGCTGGCCACAACCCTGAGGACGAGGATCTCAAAGTTGCACCTTATTCCTTGAGTTTTGCAAATAAAACGGTGAGCCTTAAAGGAGAGAAACTGAATCTGACGAACCGGGAGTTTGAGTTGGCGCTGTTCTTTTTTCGCAATACGGGAAAAATGATGTCCCGCAATCACCTGCTCGAAGCGATCTGGGGAATCGAAAACAAATCGGTATCGACGCGAACCGTCGATACGCACGTGAGTCGCCTGCGAAAAAAGCTCGAGCTTTGCGAAGAGAACGGCTGGATACTGTCGGCAATCTACCAGCACGGCTATCGCATGGAACGAGTCGGCCGGTGAAGGTGGATGCAGGTCGACATCGGTAGGGAGATGTAGGGTCATGGCAAAGAAGCAAACTCAAAACCAGTCCGGCTTGTCGGCCGAAAACGTTGACGAGAACGTCGATAAGATCCGCGAGATTCTGTTCGGTGGGCAAATGCGCGACTATGAGCAGCGTTTTGCCGATCTTGAAAGGCGGCTGACCAGGAATATTGAGGGGATTTCGGCCGACTTCGAAAAGCGCATGGAGCGGCTGAATAGCGGTATCAAGCGTGACGTCGAAAAACTGGCGGAACAGCTGCGCGACGAGCGCAAGGTCCGCAGGGACGAGAGTAAGCAGGGGTCAAAGGAATTCAAAGAGCTTGCCGAACAGGTCGAGTCTTGGTGTGTAGAACTGGAAGAACAGATCGGTAGCGAAACGCATGACCTGCGGGGAATCCTGCAGGAGCAGAGCGAGGAACTGTCGGCCATGATTCACGACGGCCATGAGGAGCTCAGCAGGAACCTGGCCATCGAAACGCGCAAACTTGGCCGGGAGGACCTGGCCACGGTATTGAGCGAGGTCGCGGTGCGGCTGAAAAAAGGCGGCAAGCTGTCGGACGCCTGAGCAGGCGCTCGAGGCAGAGCATCGATGAACGATCTCGACCAGCTAAAGGAACTGCTGTTTGGCGCCGAGAAACAGGCGCTGGACTCGATTTCCGAACGCGTGGAGCGCCGCGAAATCCGCACGGCTGACGTTGCCGACATCCTGCCGGAAGCCATTCATCAAAGTCATCAGAAAGATGGCGAGCTGGTCGAGTCGCTGACCCAGCCGGTCGGCGAGTGTTTGCAGCAGGCGCTGCGCGACGAGCCCGAGACCTACGCTGACGCACTGTACCCGGTCATGGGTCCGGCAATTCGCAAGTCGATCATGCATGCGCTGCGCAATTTCTCGCAACAGATCAACGAAGCCGTAGAGCACAGTGTCAGCCCGACGGGACTGAAATGGCGTTGGCAGGCGTCGCGCGCAGGTATCCCGTTTGGCGAGTATGTCCTGCAAAAGACAATGCGTTATCGGGTTGAGCAGGCATACCTGATCAGCCGGGAGAACGGCCTGCTCGTCGACCATGTTCATCATGAGTCATCGAAAATCAAAGACAGTGATGCCGTCTCCGCGATGTTTACAGCGATCCAGGATTTCGTAAAGGAGTCATTTTCGCCGGATCGCACGGGGCGGCTCGAATCGGCTGACATGGGCGAGTTTACGCTGTGGGCCGTGCACGGACCACACGCGTTGCTCGTGTGTGTCATTCGTGGTGTGCCGCCGAAAAGCCTGCGCGCCGATCTCAGCGCGATCCTCGAACGAATCCATTTTCGCTACGGCGACGCCATTCGCGAATACAAGGGAGACACGAGCACGGTGCCGGATGTCGAGGACGAGCTCGAACGTTGTCTTCGGTTTGAAGCGCGCGACGAAAGCACCAAAAAACGGGAGGGACCGCCCGGCCCGGTTCTCGTCCTGCTGCTGTTGCTAGCATTAGCCGCGGTCTTCTTCGGTGTAAGAAGCTGGATGTACTCGCAGCAACAGGAAGAACTTGAGGCTGCGCTCAATGCTACGCCGGGGCTCTACGTCACGAGCATCGATCGTGATGGAGGGCACTTCACCGTGCGGGGGCTCAGGGATCCGCTCGCAATGAACGTCGCTGATGTCGCGGAGAGTATCGATATCCCGTCAGACCGCGTCAGCGTTTCGATGCAGCCTTTCCAGTCTTTGCAGCCTGAAATACTTGCGGAACGGGCGGCCCGGATGCTCGGCAAACCCGAATCGGTCGATTTCCGGGTGTCCGGCACGACCCTTCACGCAAGCGGGCAGGCGCCCTGGGCGTGGCGACAACAGCTGCGATCGCGTTTCAATAGCCTGGTCGGCATCGACCGGCTCGATGTTAGCGGCCTTCAAGGCAATGATCGGCAGCAGATTGCCGACCGGGTTGCCGGCCTGAACCAGAGACAGTTCTTCTTCGGAAGCGGCGTCGAATTCCTCGACGGGGATCAAGCCAGGTTGCGCGAGTTTGCAACGGAACTTGCAGGACTCGTCGATGAGGCGCGGGAATTCGGTTACCTGGTGTCTGTGACGGCGAAAGGGTCGGCCGACTCCGTCGGTAGTGCAGCGGCAAACGCCGCGCTGGCAGATCGGCGTGCGACGGTCGCCGCGCAAATTCTGGCGGCCTCCGGCATCAACGCACGCATACTGAGTCAACCTGAACTCGGGTTTGCGGACGAGCCTCCACGAGAGGACGTTAGCTTACGCTTCGTGCAGTTCGATTTGCAGCTAGAGCCATTGCCGGACTCGCCGTGACCCCGGTGACCAGCAAAGTGTGTGTCGTCGGCGACTTCGCCGTCGGTAAGACCAGCGTCGTCGAGAGATTTGTAACAAATCAATTCTCCGAGAAATACCTGAGCACAGTTGGCGTAAAGATCGACACCAAGGAAATCGAGTTTCCTGCACTGGCGGTGACTCATAAACTCGTTATCTGGGACGTTGCCGGCTCCGAGAAATTCGGTCCTGCCGAAATGGCCTATCTTCGCGGAGCGAGCGGCTATATCTTCGTCGCCGATGGCACGAGGCCCGCTACACTGAAGGCTGTTGAGCGCCTGCAGAATCAAATTACCGAAGCATACGGTCTGGCTCCCGCTGTGCTGCTCGTCAACAAGCGCGACCTCACGGCAGACTGGGATGTCAGCGATGAGCGTTTCGATGCGCTGACCACGAATTACGGCAATGCCTACCGCACCAGCGCAAAAACCGGGGACGATGTCGAACGGGCGATCGCCCGGCTTGCGGAGCTGATTATCGAAAATGATATGCGAGGCAAGTAGTGGACCTGCCTTCGCACGTCGTCAGCAAGCTGCAGAGCGAATTTCTTGCGGAAACACAGCCATTTTGTTTTCTGATCGATGAGAATTACCGCCTGATCGACAGCTGGGGGAGCAGTGACTGGTGTGGCCTGAACGGGGTCGAAGCCGACGAGGATATGCGCGGGCCGGCACCTTTTCTTGTGGGAATCCCGATCACGACACCGCAAAAGCTCGATTTCATCGAGACGCCCGGCCGGGCCATTGTAACGATGCACCTGATTCCCGATGACAGCCAATGTTACGTAGTCTTGCTCGATGCCAGTAAGGAACACGCCTATATACAATCAAAGCAACAGACCGTAAACGAATTACGATTGATGCAGGCGCGACAGCACAAGCTCATCGCCCGTCAGCGGGACCTGATCAGCGAGCTTGTCGAAGCAAAGTCGGAACTGGATCATCATCGCCGTGAAGCAGAACGCATCAGCGCAAACAAAAGCCGTTTCATCGCGATGATGTCACACGAGTTTCGCACCCCTCTTGCATCAATCATCAACTACGCAGAACTTGCCAGTGAAGAGGGGACGAGCAGTAACGATATTCAGAAAAGCATCGAGACGATCTCCCGGTCGGCGAAGCACCTCACGTCGCTCGTCGAAGTAGTGCTGGATGACGCCAGTCTCGACGCCGGTCAGGTTGAGTTGATCGAACGCGATTTCGATCTCGCGAGCCTTCTCGACGACATGGCGGCCATGATGGCCCCGATGGCCGCCGAAAAGGGGCTCTCGTTTGCAGCCGCCGTCGATGAAGATGTGCCGAAAACCATTTATGCCGACGAAGTGCGATTGCGTCAGATCCTGATCAATCTGCTCGGCAATGCGGTCAAATTTACGGTCGAAGGCGGCGTCAAGTTGATGGCCACCTACAACGATGGCCGGCTCGTCGTTACGGTCAGTGACACCGGGCCAGGCATCAGTATCGAGGACCAGGAAAGAGTCTTTCAGGCATTCGAGCGTGGAGGTGGCCGGGGCGAGACCGGCGCAGGTCTGGGCCTGACCATAACGCTGCGGCTCGTCGAACTCATGCACGGTGAGGTGTCACTGGACTCGATGCCAGGCGAGGGTTGCACTGTCAGCGTTCACGTACCCGTGATGGCCGCGGACGACGGGCCGACGGCAGCTGTGCCGGTGCTGCCGCTGCCGAGTGAAGATACCATCGCCGCAAAACCGCTCAGCGTCCTTATTTGCGACGATGATGAGGACATGGTTAACCTGGTTGAGCACTACCTGCATCGATCCGGGTACGGATTGATAACCACTTCGGATAGCTCCGAGGCCATCGCGAAAACCCTGAAATTCGATCCCGACATCGTGCTGATGGACTGCAATGTTCCCGGCGTCGGCGGGGTTGTTGCAGCGAAAGTATTGCGTGAACAGGGGTATGCCAAGCCGATCGTTGCGCTCACGGCGTCTAAGTTGAGCGACGAGCAGAAAAGCGCTTTTACGCGCTTCTTCAGAAAGCCGGCGCAGATGCAGGAGCTGTTGACCGAGATAAAGCGCCTGACTCACTAGGACAAATGTGAACGATTGTTGCAGGCTCGTGATCTGCTGCATTTTGTCGATACTATCGCCGGCGCGTTACCCTCGCGGCCGAACCGCAGGGTTTGCACGGAGAGAGAGGGGCACTTCTGCCGAAGTGCCCCTTTTTGCGTTCCGGTGCCGGCGTCAGATGTTGTACCCTCACGCGCATGTCCAGACTCTTGCTGCTACTGGCGGCCACGGTCGTCCCGCCTATGGCGGCGGCCGACGATAACGAAATTGAAGAGGTGCTCGTAACAGCCACACGTCGAGTCATCAGCAGCGAGGACGTGTCTTCCGGCCTGACGCTCATTACTCGGGAGCAGATTCGGACGCAAAAGCTGGTGACGGACAGCCTGGCGTCCAACGTCGGCGTATTCCTGCAGCAAACCACGCCGGGCCAGGGCGCCGCGATAATCCGCGGCCTCAAAGGCTCTTCGATCCTGCACCTCGTCGACGGCATGCGCCTGAATAACGCAATTTTCAGAAGCGCACCGACGCAGTATTTCTCCCTCGTGCCGGTCTCGGCAGTCGAAAGGGTGGAAGTGCTGCGCGGAACACCGACGTCCCTGTATGGCAACGACGCCGTTGGCGGCGTTGTGCAACTCGTAACATCGGTACCGAGCTTCGATTCGCCTGAAATACGATCACGCGGCGAGGCATTTGCTGCTTTCGATACGGCCGAATTAGGGAAGACGGCGCGCGCAAGGCTTGATTTCGGGAACAGCGCTTTCGCATCATCGTTCGGCGCCGAGTATCTGAAGACGGGTGACAGGCGCACCGGGAGCGGCGCACGCGTCGGGCCGAGTGGCTACGAATCCAGGGCGGCGCGAATTGTGTTCTCGGCCACGCCGGCCAGCGATCGCTCCTGGCTCCTCGACATGCATTATCTCGAGCAGCCGGAAACGCCGCGCGCCGACGAGCTTGTGCCCGGGTTTGCTCAAGTCGAACCGTCGTCTTCCGAATTCTTTTTTGCCCCTAACCGTCGTGTTTTCGTGCACGGGAAATACACGAAGACCGACGGGCCAGCGGGCCTGGACTGGACTACCGACGTTGCCTGGCAGCGCATTGACGACGATCGTGTCACGCGCGATTTTGAAGCAACAGAACGGCGCCGTGAAGCCAACAGCAGCGATCTCCTTGGCCTGACGCTCAGCGGCTCGAGAATCACGCAGGGAGGGTCCTGGATTGTCGGGGCCGAGTTCTACCACGATGAAGTCCGCAGCAAGCGATTCGAGGAAGTCCTGACGACCGGCGCAATTCGTGAGGTTCCCTCGAGATTCCCCGACGGCTCTACGGTCACGCAGGCAGCGCTTTACGCGAATGTTCAGCACAGGCTTAGCAACCGGAATAACGTGAATGGCGGGATTCGTGTCAGCAATGATGACGTCAGCCTGCCGGACACCGCAGTATCGGCCGCGGCTGACATCGACGGCACCGACGTCGGCGGAGACATCGGCTGGATATTCGATGCGACCCCGCGCTGGCAGGTTCTCACCAACCTGGGCCTGGGCTTTCGCGCGCCGAACGTCTTTGATCTTGGCACCCTTGGCAATCGTCCCGGCAATCGTTTCAACGTTCCAAATACGACGCTCGGATCAGAGCGCGTGGTTCAAGCGGACGTTGGCGTGCGCCACCGCTCCGAACGGGTTGCGTTCGACCTTATGGTGTATGCGTTGCGCTATGACGATCGCATCACATCGGTTGGCACCGGAGACCTTAGGTCTGACGGCCGAGATATCGTGCAAAGCGTCAATGCAGCGGAGTCTTTGATACGAGGCGTCGAAGCCGGCCTTGATGTGAGACCCAGCGACGACATCAGTATCCGCGCGGTCCTCAACTACACGTGGGGCGAACAACAGGTCGCCGGCGATGCCACGGAGCCAGCCGGGCGCATACCGCCGTTCAACGGCAGCGTCATACTGTCTTACGATGCAGGCGGCGATTACCGGCTCGAGAGTTGGCTGCGCTTTGCTGGCGACCAGGAGCGGCTCAGTGCGCGCGATATCGGCGATTCGCGAATCGACCCGCAGGGCACGCCGGGCTGGGCGGTGATCGGTGCCCGCATTGAGAAATCGTTTGCAGGGGACTGGCTGCTTTCGGTCAGTCTCGATAACCTGCTCGACAAGCGCTATCGTGTGCACGGCTCCGGGCTCGACGCTCCCGGGCGAAATCTCATTGTCGGCGTGCGCCGCAGCTGGTAGCCGCCGCTCTTTGTTTTACGGGTTGTCTCTGCGCTCTTCAGGCTGAAATGGAATGAAAATCAGCAGCACCATGATAGTGGTGAGCTTTGCCTGGCTCGTTGTCTCGTTCTGGAACCGCAACGATTTGCCGCGGAACATCGACTTCCTCCCCGCAGTGCTGGGCGAGCCGCAGCAAAAGCAGACCAGGACCGCGCCATTCAATGCGGCATTCAACGGCGTCGATTACCTAGTCGAACCTGAGTACGAATACGATTTGGCCGGCGTCGTGGTTTCCTTCCGGCATCACGATGGCAACAGCCGCCTGCATTTTCTCGCCAACGACCACCTCAACATGCTCGACGTATGTGTCGTCTGGGGCGACACGGCGGCCGGCAGGCTGTTGCACAAGATCGACTTCTGGAACGGCATATTTACCTGCAATGTTTTTACCCGGGACAGCGCGGCCTGGAAAGCGTTCAGCATGGAGCAGCTTTCAAACAACCATCTTATTTCTGATGACGAGACCGTCCGCCGTCAGGTGAAAGGCATCGCTATCGGCGACCAGGTTCGGGTGCGCGGCTACCTGGCCAGCTACAGCAGCGATAAAGGCGGCAGGCGCGGCACGAGCACGACACGCACCGATACCGGCGATGGTGCGTGTGAGACACTTTTCGTTGAGCAGTTCGAAATTATCAAACCGGCCATCAGCTACTGGCGGATCTCGATGTGGGTTTCTCTCGCGATCCTGGCTCTCGGACTGTTCATCCACTTCAAGCGGCCGTATCGGCCGTATTAAGAGCACCAAAGAGAGGCGATGATTTTTTGAGCGTTACCCGACGGTCTGGGTCCTCCCGTGCACCGAGATGGGAATCACCCTCGGGAAGTGTGCGCCTAGCGAGGCAGGAATATCGTCGCCGGGTGCTCCAGCATGTCCTTGACGCGCTGGATCATCGCCGCGGCGTCGTAGCCGTCGACGAATCGATGATCGAAGGATGACGACAGGTTCATCATAAGGCGAACGGCAACCTGGCCGTTGAACACAACGGGGCGTTCGACCGCCTTGTTGACGCCGATGATGGCAACTTCGGGGCTGTTGATGATGGGTGTCGAAACGATGCCACCGAGTCTACCCAGGCTCGTCATCGTAATGGTCGAGCCCGACAGTTCGCTCTTTTTCGCCCTGTTGTCGCGAGCAGCGGTCGTAACGCGCTGAATCTCGGCAGCGAGGTCGTCCAGCGAACGCGTTTCGGCGTGTTTCACGACCGGTACCTTGAGGCCATCCTGTGTCTGCGTCGCCACGCCCAGGTGTACGGCGTCGTGCTGCAGCAGCAGGTTACGGTTCTTGTCGTGGGTTACGTTGCACTGCGGGAATTCCCTCAGTGCCTGGACCAGCGCGAGGCCAAGAAACGGCAGCAGCGTCAGTCGTGCAGGAGCGTCCCTCGCATCGTTGAGGTGATTGCGCAGTGCTTCCAGTTCCGTAACGTCGATTTCTTCGACGTAGGCGAAGTGCGGAATCTCACGTTTGGCCGCAGCCATGCGCTCCGCGATGAGGCGGCGCAGGCCGATGATCTTGATCTCCTTTACCTGCGTCGACGGGGCTGCAGCCGCAGTAAGTGGCGTGCCGGTCGCGTGTGCTTTCAGGTAGAGATCGAAATCCTTGCGTAGAATGCGGCCGCCGGGGCCGGAGCCCGGGATGAGCGCGAGGTCGACGCCGGCTTCTTTCGCACGACGGCGTATTGCCGGTGAGGTCATGACGCGGGGCCGCTCAGCCGCATCGTCGGCAACCTCGACGGCGGCAGGTTCGGCTTTACCTGCCGGTCGCGGCGCAGGTTCCGGAGCGGTCTCCGTTGTCGGGGCCGCTGCTTCAACGGCGGGTCCATTCGTCTCAATGATGACCAGCGGCGCGCCTACCGCAACGATATCGCCCGGTTCGCCCGCAAGTTTCACGACCGTGCCGCTGACCGGTGACGAGAGTTCGACGGCGGCTTTGTCCGTCATCATGGTGCCGACCCGGTCCTCCTCGGAAACATGGTCGCCGACCTTGATGAACCACTCACCGATCTCGGACTCAACCGTGCCTTCGCCGAGATCGGGCAGCTTGAAAATGTATTCGCTCATTCTGCCTCCATCATTCTGCGTATTCCGGCCGACAGGCGCCTGAGCCCCGGAAAATACTGCCACTCGAATGCGTGCGGATAGGGCGTGTCCCATCCACCTATGCGTCCGATCGGTGCTTCGAGGTGATAGAAGCACTCCTTCTGCAAGGTGGCTGCGAGCTCGGCGCCGTAGCCGCCGAAGCGCGTTGCTTCGTGTGCGATCATGCAGCGTCCTGTTTTCTTGACCGAGTCGGCGAGCGTTTTTACGTCGAGCGGCGACATCGTGCGCACGTCGATGACCTCGCAATCAACCCCGGTTTCTTGCGCGGCGGCGATGGCGACGTGCACGAGTGTGCCGTAGGTCACGATCGTCAGCTCTTCTCCGGAAAGCGCAACTTCGGCGCTGCCGAGCGGTACCGTGTAATAGCCCACAGGAACGTCGCCTTTGGGATGCGAAGACCAGGACATGCCGGGCTTTTCGGGGTCACCGTCGAACGGCCCGTTATAGATACGTTTGGGTTCGAAGAAAACGACCGGATCGTCGGACTCGATTGCACTGATCAAAAGACCCTTGGCGTCGTACGGGTTCGATGGCATCACGACCTTGATGCCGCTGACGTGCGTAAAAATACCCTCGGGCGACTGCGAGTGCGTTTGTCCGCCGCGGATACCGCCGCCGCATGGCGTGCGAATGGTGACAGGTGAGAAAAACTCACCGCAAGAGCGGTAACGCAGGCGCGCAAGTTCACTGACGATCTGGTCGAAACCCGGGTAAATGTAGTCGGCGAACTGAATTTCGGCAACGGGCCGCAGTCCGTTGACACCCATGCCGATGGCCGTGCCGATGATGCCGCCTTCGGCGATCGGTGCATCGATGACGCGATGCTCGCCGAACTTGCGCTGCAGGCCGTCGGTGCAGCGAAAAACGCCGCCGAAGTAGCCCACGTCTTCACCCATCACGATGACCGTCGGGTCCTTATCCATCATCACGTCGTGTGCTGAGCGGATAGCTTCAATCATATTCATCTGCGCCATGACTTAGTCTCCGCTCAGGATTTCGAGCATGCGGCGGCGCTGAGATTCGAGATTCGCCGGCATCTCGGCGTACACGTCTTCGAACATGGTCTCGGGATCGAGGAACGGTCCCTCCGTCATCGTTCCGTATTTCTGCGCTTCCTTCCATGCGACCTGCACGTCGGTAAGCAGCTGCCGCCACAGATTCTCGTGCCTTTCCTCCGACCAATGGCCTTTGACGATGAGATGCTGCTTGAGGCGTTCGACAGGATCGCCGAGCGGAAAGTACTCCCACTCGTCTTTCGGGCGGTACTTCGACGGATCGTCACTCGTCGAATGGGCGCCGCCCCGATAGGTCACGAGTTCGATCAAGGTCGGGCCGCCGCCTCGACGAGCCCGATCAGCGGCCCACAGCGTGGCGGAATAGATGGCGAGCAGGTCATTACCGTCTACGCGAATCCCCGGTATGCCGAGACCGAGACCGCGTGCGGCGAATGCGCGGCGCTGACCGCCGGCCGTGCCCTGAAACGTCGAAATGGCCCACTGGTTGTTGACGACGTTGAGTAGCACCGGCGCCTGGTAAACAGCAGCGAACGTCAGTGCGTGGTGAAAGTCCGCTTCGGCAGTGCTGCCATCGCCGACCCAGGAAGCCGCAATGTGGTCTTCGCCTTTCAAGGCAGATGCCATCGCCCAGCCGACGGCATGCGGGTACTGCGTTGCGAGGTTGCCGGAAATGGAGAAGACGTTGCCGGCTTTGCTGTGATACATGACCGGAAGCTGCCGGCCCTTGCACATGTCGCGCGTGTTGGACAGGCACTGACACATCATGTCGACGAGCTTGACGCCGCGGTATAGGTACAGCCCCTGGTTACGGTAGGACGGGAAACACATGTCGCCGGCTCGCAATGCCATGCCCTGTGCGATGGAAACGGCTTCCTCGCCGCGCGACTGCATGTAAAAGGATATTCGTCCCTGTCGTTGAATCTGCCACATGCGGTCGTCGAACGCGCGAGTCAGCATCATCCAGCGAAGCGCAACCTGCAGCTGCTTGGGATCGAGATTCGGATCCCAGGGCCCCTTTGCCTTGAAATCATCGTCAAGGACGCGTACGAGTCCGGAGCTCAGGAATTCGATGTCGCGTGTGCGTGAACTGATGGGCGGCTTGTCGACGCTGCCGGCGGGCGACAGCTCCAGGTAGCTGAAATCAGGCTTGTCGCCGGGTCGTGCCGTCGGGCGTGGAATTTGCAGTCTCGACTTTGTAATCATGGCAATCTCTTATTTCTTTGCGGCCGCTACCAGGTTGCGGGCCAGTTCATCGGCGAGTTCGTTTGTCGGTCGGCCGCTGGACTTTGCTTCATCGAAGATGGCCTGCAGTCGATCGCGTATACGAGATACATCGGCGCGCACCTCGTCTTCAGAGCTGTTGCCGTAGTACTCGCGGGCAACACTTATTATGCCGCCGGCGTTAATCACATAGTCGGGTGCGTAAAGGATGCCGCGTTCTGCGAGGCGCGCACCATCCGCAGCGGTTGCAAGCTGGTTGTTCGCTGCACCCGCGATAACCTTGGCGCGAATTTTGGGAATCGTCGTCGATGTCAGAATATTGCCCAGCGCGCACGGGGCAAGCACGTCCACATCGGCATAGAGAAGTTCGGTCGGCGCAACGATAGTCACCGGCAGTTCTGCGCTGGCCGCTCTGAGATTCTCCCGATTGACGTCTGACACGAAGAGTTCGGCGCCGGCTTCATGCAGCAGACGACAAAGGTGCAGTCCAACATGACCGACACCTTGCACCGCGACGCGTACGCCCTCGAGCGTATCGTTTCCAAGGCGCGCCTCGACGGCCGCCTGAAGGCCCTGCAGGCAGCCGATCGCGGTCCACGGCGACGGGTCGCCGCCGGCGCTGCTGCCGTTCTGTGGCAGCCCGGAAACAAATTCGGTTTGCTCGCGAACGTGGCGCATGTCGTCGACGGAGCACCCGACATCCTCAGCCGTGATGTAGCGACCACCGAGCGAGTTGACGACGCGACCGAATGCCGAAAACAACTCGGGCGACTTCAGTGCTCTTTGGCTACCCAGGATCACGGCTTTGCCGCCACCGAACTTGAGGCCTGCGACCGCATTCTTGTAGGTCATGCCCCGCGACAGTCGCAGTGCATCGGTCAGGGCGTCGGTCTCATTGTTATAGATCCAGCGCCGGCATCCGCCGGCCGCCGGGCCGAGCGCCGTGGAGTGAAGCGCGATGATGGCCTGCAGCCCGCTTGCTTCGTCGTGGAAGAAATGCAGGGATTCGTGATTGTCGAACTCCGCGTGCGTGAAAACGGCCACTATGCTCCCCTCAAAAGGCCTGCATGATCAGACTAATATATACCCAAAAATACCGATGATTCGTGCAAATACGGTTGTTTAACCTCAATTTTGAGCATAATCTTTGCGATCAATAGGTCAAATACGTATAAATCATGCAGACTGTTTCACTCGATCACACGGACCGCAAAATACTCGATCTCATGCAGACTGAGCCCGGCATCAATGCCTCGGCTATCGGCGAGCGCATTGGCCTGTCGCAGTCCGCGTGCTGGCGCCGCATTCAGCGACTGCGTGAGGAAGGGGTCTTCAAAGATCATCCCGTTATTCTAGACCGCGAGAAGATCGGCTTGACGACCATGGTGTTCGCGCACGTCAAGCTGACGTCTCACGGCCGCAGCAATCTCTCCGCGTTCGCAGACGCCGTCAGGGCCTATCCCGAGGTGATGGAATGTTACGTCCTCCTGGGTAACGTCGACTTCCTGCTGCGTATCGTCGCCGAAGACATCAAGGCGTACGAGCAGTTCTTTTTCGAAAAACTCTCTCAGCTACCGGGCATTCAGGAAGTAACGTCAAATATCGTGCTGTCGGATATCAAGCACTCGACGGCGCTCCCCGTTTGACGATGATTCTGATTGACGACAGGTCTCAGCGCGTGCCTGGCATCATTTCGAACAAAGGGTCGAAAGCGACCAGCGTCGATGCAAGCTGCGTCAATATCAGGCCATTGCCACCGAGTTTCGCTTTACCGGCCTGAAGCTGTGTCGCGAATGTGGCCTGCTGCATCATGACCGGAACCAGATCGGCCCGATTGATCGTCAACGTTGCGTCAGCATCAGCTGCCGTAAAGCCGACAATATTAGTCAGCGTTCCATTGCTCATCTCGACAACCAGCGTCTCGCCGTTGTCCGGCGTGACGAAGTTGAGCTTGAAATTGATGCCGTCGGCCTTTTGGCTGTCAACGCGGATTGCAATCGCGTCCCACCATTGCGACGTCGTCAAGGCCCTGACGGCATCCGGTCCGCCGGTCTCGATACCCAGTGATTCAGGCACGCCAAGCCGCAGTTCCTGGGCCGCCGACAGAAAGGAGTTGCGTAAGCTGGCGCTTTCGTACTGGTAACCGAGTTGCTCGAATATATCGGCAAGCAGAAGTTTAGCCTTGTCGTTGTCCGGTTCGGCGTAGACCAGCCTGTTAACGATCTCCATGGCGTGGCGATATTGACCGGCGTCATAGAGGCCTCGCCCCTTTCGAAGAATAGTGTCGGCACCGCCCATCATCTCGACATAGAGCGGCGCCGAGTCCGCGGGAGACAGGGGCGCCAAGGTCGCCGGATTGCCGTCCCAGTAGCCCAGGTAGCGATTCAGGACGGCGCGCGAATTGTGAAACTCGGAGCCGTGATACTGGCGGACGGACCACTGTTTCTTGAGGCTCTCCGGCACCTCGTACTCGTTGTGGATTTCGTTGATCGTCACACCCTGATTGGCGAGATGCAGTACCTGGTTGTTCAGGTTGGCGTAGGCGTCGCGCTGCGCACGCATGATCTCCTGAATGCGTTCGTTGCCCCACCGTGGCCAGTTGTGCGAGGCGAGCATGACTTCGGCGTCGACGCCGAAGCGATACAACGCCTCATTGATTCCTTTGGACCACTTGTGCGCATCGCGCACGAGCGCGCCGCGCAGCGTGTAGACGTTGTGAATTGTTGCCGTGATGTTTTCGGCGGCCCAAAACACCTTGAGGTCCGGGAACCAGGTGTTCATTTCAGCGGGTGCTTCGGTTCCCGGTGTGTTCTGAAAGACCATCCGGACGCCGTCAATCGTGTGCTCCTCGAAGTCCTTTTCTATAACGCGCGTCGGTGCAACCAGGCCGAGCGTGCCGCTTGCAGTCGCTTTGCCGATGGCTGAGTCGACCTGGCCGAACGGGCTCACGGGCAGCACGCGACCGTACTGATACGATGCACGCCGCCCCATCGCGTTACCGGCGTAGACATTTTCTGAAATGGCATTCTCCATGAATCCACGCGGTGCGATGATCGGCACAGCTGCGGACTCAATCTGCGTTTCGGTGAGGACGCCACGAATGCCGCCAAAGTGGTCGGCGTGAGAATGTGAATAGATCACGGCAACGACCGGCAGCTCGCCGAGTTCGGCATTGGCGAATTCCAGCGCGGCAGCCGCGGTTTCCTTCACCAGCAAAACGTCAAAAACTATCCAGCCGGTGTCGCCCCGGATCAGCGTCATGTTTGACAGGTCGAATCCGCGAACCTGGTAGATCTTGCCGGGCACTACCTCGTAAAGGCCGTAGTTCATGTTCAGCGTCGCCTGGCGCTGCAGCGACGGGTGAATACTGTCCAGGTCTTCGCCTGAAAGAAGGAAATCGTACCGGCCGATATCCCAGACGAGTTCGCCGGCTTCGTCCACGATTTGCCGATAACCCGGAGCGGCGATGAAGCCGCGCCGCTGCTCGTCGAAATCACGCCGGTCGTCGAAGGGAAGGCTCTGTCGGAGCGACCGCTGATGCGCGACGGTAAACTCGGACGGCGGATTTATCGCTCCGCCAGTCCGAGTCTCGGGGGCTTCGCTGCAGGCGGCAGCGGCCAGCGCCAGAAAGGCGACAGTGCAATGAGCGAGTCGTCGGGACATCAGTCCTCCTGCGGTCCGGTTAGCAACGGTGGACGGCAATACGACGCCCCTAGTCATTGTGCTTCCTCGGTCTGCGGAACGTCTACTTCTTCGAAAACACGTTTGCAGGAATGCCGGTCGCCGTCTGATTCTGTGAATCCGGCAAGCTAGCCAAACGTTGCAACAGTGAGTGGCGTCGACGTCGACACGCAGGCCCGTTTCATGCCCTCGGAGTTATAGGGCATCGCTATATCGCCGCTGCTTGTCACAGCAATGACGCCGGCATCGCCGCCGAGTCGTTTCACTTCGTCCAGCATTTCCCGAATTGCATCCGGCAATGAAATGCCGGATCGAAAGCGAAACGCAATTGATGCCGCGCCGCCGGCGCGGATGATGTGCTCGCCCGTGCCCGTACACGAGATGGCGACGTTGTCGTCGGCCCATGTGCCCGGCCCCACCAGCGGCGTGTCCCCGATGCGGCCTTCGAGCTTGCCGAATGTACCGCCGGTCGAGGTGGCGGCGGCCAGGGCCCCGGAGGTATCCAGCGCGACGGCGCCGACGGTTCCGTGGGCGATGTCGGAGAGATCGTCGCGCGTGACGCCAACGGGAAGAACGTAGTAATCGTTCGGGCTCGTCACTTCCGCGAACTGATGGCTGCGGGCGAATTCGACCGCGCCCTTTCCTGCCAGCATGACATGCGGCGTTTTTTCCATGACACCGCGTGCGACCTGCACCGGGCTGATGAAGTCGCGCAATGCGGCCACGGCGCCGGCTTTGCGGGATCGGCCGTCCATGATCGAGGCGTCGAGTTCGACGTAGCCGGCGCTGTTGGGTGCGGAACCGCGGCCGGCGACGTACAGGCCCGAGGTCTCCAGTTCGGCCACGGCACGTTCCACGACGTCGAGTGCGCTGCGGCCGTCGGCGAGCCAGCTTTCGCAGGTCCCGGCGAGTCCGGCCAGGTGCTTTTCAACGGCCGCATAATCGCGACCCGCAACCGCGCCGGCACCGCCGTGCAGTGCGAGCGCGTAATTTCTATCGGAGTCAGACATTGCGCTAACTTACTTGGCTTGGGCCAGCGCGTACACAAAGTCGACGTAGGCTTTCTCCACCTGTGCAAGGCCGGCGGCGGCGACGCCCTCGGCGGGCTCGATCAGCATGATCTCGTTGGGCGCATGTGCCCCGGTGCCGAATCCCATGCCCGTCGGTACCATCGGCAGCCCCAGTCTTTCCGTGAACTGGTAGAACGGTGCGCTGCCGGCGATGCGTGGCTGTACGCTTATCTCGCTCGCGTATTTCTTGAATACGGACAGCGCGGCCTGAACCGCGGGTGTCTCGACGGACGTTTGTGCTGCGGGGTAGCCGCCAAGCTTGCGAATCTCGATGTCGCCGTAACCTTGCTGGTCCAGGAAGCGGCGAATCTTGGCCAGCGCTTCGTCGGGATCGAGATCCGGCGGCAGCCGTGAGTCCACCTTTGCGCTGGCCTGGTGCGGAAGAATGGTCTTCGTGCCTTCCCCGGTATAGCCGCCCCAGATGCCGTCGATGTTCAAAGTCGGCTGGTACAGGAGCTCGATAACGGCGTCGGTTCCGGTCTTGCCGTCGATCCAGTGATCGACCGAAAGCAGTTCCTGTAACTGCGCATCATCTCGTTGTTCGATGCCCGCGTTGATCAACAGGGATTCTTCCTGCGTCGGTGGCCGAACGCCTTCGTAGTAGTCGGGGACGAGGATCGTATTGCCGTCCGGCGAAGTCAGTGAATCGAGCGCTTTGACCAGGCGCCAGACCGGCGAGTCGACGATGGCTTTGTAGGAGCCGTGAATCTCGGCCTTCGACGGCCCGCCCCAGTCGCCGCCGGTCGCGATCATCTCGACGTACAGAATTCCCTTGACGCCGAGAATCATGTTGATCTTGCCGTCGGGTGTCTGCGAGTTGAATGGAAACAGTACGCCGTCAGCCTGCCTCAACCGGTTTTCATAAGCATCGACGACCTGCGGGTAATGCGGCGAGCCGAGTTCCTCTTCGCCGTCGGCTGCGATCATGATGTTGACGGGCAGCTTGCCGTCAACGGCGATGATGGCTTCGAGCGCGTTCAGGAAAGCGCGCTGCGGGCCTTTTTGATTGGTGGCACCCCGCGCCATCAGGACCTTGCCGAGCTCGTGGTCTATCATTTCCGCGTCGAACGGCGGGCTCAACCAGTCGTCGGGGTTTACGGGCTGCACGTCATACATCAAATACACAGCGAGCGTGTTGTCGGCGCCGGCATCATAGTAGCCCCACACACCGGGATGCCCGTCGGTCGGGACAAGTTCGGCTTCCGCGAACCCGAGGTCCACGAGGTCCTGTCGCAGGAGTTCCGCCATCTCCTGGATGCCGACGTTCTGTGCCGATATGGAGGGCTGCCGCAGCCAGCGCTGAATAGCGGCGAGATGATCGGGCAGCGTCGCGTCGATGTAGTCGTAAACGGCTGCGTGATCCTGATCGTAGACCGCAACAGCGTCGAGGTCGTAGGCCGCAGTCGTAGTGAGCTCGTAGCTGGGCCTGCGAGGTGCGTCGTCCGGAGAATCCGCGATACGGATTTCGCAGGCGGTGAGCGGCACTGCAGCGGTGAGTATCAGCAGGTGTTTTAGCACGAGGAGTCTCCCGGGGGGCAGTATTCCAGTTTATACGCGGGTTGCGCATTTGGCGCGCAAATCAGCGCTGCAGCGCGGCCGGGCCCGTTCGGGCTGGCCAAAGCCGAATCCGGCATGACGGATCCGGTGGCACGGGGCAGCAGGCGCGCGGATAGCCCCCCGGTCGCCGATCGGGTGGCCCGGGAAATCGGGTCGCCGACGGCCTTGTGCTGGCCCGGCGCGGCCACGGCTTCCCGCAATCCTCTGAAAATCAGCAGCTTGCGGGGCCACCGGAACGGCTGCCGGTATCGCCAGCGGCTACCGCAGCGTCGGCCAGGGGTGACGTATCCGCGCCGTCAAACGGCTGTGTTGTGTTTTTGATACAAATACAGCGAGTTCTGGCCGGGAGCGCCGATTGGGCCATAAGTCCTTTAAATACATAACATACAGCCGCCAATATTTACTGCATTATTGAAAAGTGGTATAAAACCCGCTTGGCGTTGTGTTTTATTTGCAACGTTTATCTAAAAGCCTTAAGGGGAACACTCATGTCTTCGAACAGCAATCTGCAGACTGCAGTTCGTCTCGGCCTAGGAATAGGCGCGGGCGCACTCGCTGCTGGTTTCGCTCCCGGTGCTTTGGCACAGGGTGCAGACCAAGAAGTAGCCATCGAGGAGATTATCACTACGGGTTCACGCATCAAGCGCGCGGATATCGACAGTGCTAGTCCCGTCACCGTACTCCAGCGAGATGACATCCTCGCTTCGGGTCTTACCGATGTCGGTAACATCATCCAGAAAATGCCTTCCATGTCGGGTTCGCCGATCGGCACCACCACCAACAACGGTGGTAACGGTGCCGTTCTCATCGACCTTCGCGGCATGGGCGTTGACCGCACGCTGACGCTCGTTAACGGCCAGCGCGTTGTTGACGGCGGCGACTACCAGACGATTCCGTCTGCCATGATCGAGCGCGTCGAAATCCTGAAAGACGGCGCATCAGCTGTTTATGGTGCTGACGCTGTCGCAGGCGTGGTCAACATCATCACGCGTCGCGATTTCGAGGGTATCGAGGTTTCGGCTCAGACCGCTGACTGGTTTGATACGAAATCTGGCGCTCAGAATTCGATTAACGTGATCGCTGGTACGACTTTCGACGCCGGTAATATCGTCTTCGGCGCCGAGTTTGTCGACCAGGAAGAGGCCTATCAGAGAGACGTGCCCTGGGATTACTTCCAGAACTCGTATTACATCTATCCCGAAGGCTGCGAAAACCAGGTTGCAGCGCCTTATGACGGTACTCCGTCGGGTGGCTGTTATGCGATTGGTTCGTCACGAATTCCCGAAGGACGCCTGAACACCCTCGAGTTGACCGACCGCGGCGCCAGCCGGGGCGGCTTGTTCGACTGGTTCAACGGCGAAGACCAGTTTGACGACGACGATAACCCGAATCCGGCCTTTGATCCGGCATTTGGTGTTCCGGTTTTCCGCAACGGCAATACGTTCATGAACCCGGGAGGCACCGGTCTGGTTCCGTACGACGGCCGCACCTATAACTATGCGCCGGTCAACTACATGCAGACGCCGTACAAGCGAACCAACATTTTTGCGGAAGCGCATTTCGAATTAACCGAGAACCTGCGGTTCAACGCGGAAGTCCGCGGCAACAACCGTACGTCGTCACAGGAGCTGGCACCGCAGCCCTACAACTCGCCCACCGACCCGGCCTACCAGGGATCGTGGACGCAGATCGACCCGAACACGGGGCTGCCGCTGCGCCGTGTTGCCGGCGTAAATGCGGACGGTGACGACGTGTTCTTCTACACCGCCGATCAGGGCCTTGGAGAGGTTGTTCCAGCGGTTTCTTATAGTGGAATCTCGGAAGACAACTTCTACAACCCGTTCGGATTCCCGATCCGCGATGCACGTCGTCGTATGATTGAGACCACGCGACGCTTCACGCAGGATATTACCCAGTATCAGTTCGTTGCCAGCCTCGAAGGTGCGATCAACGACAATCTGGACTGGGAAGTGTTCTGGAACAGGGGCTACCGCAGCCGTGTGGACAACGACTTCGGCCAGTTCTCCGGACCGCGGCTCGCGCAGGCGATGGGCCCTTCAGCGGACCTGGACGGCGACGGATCACCCGAGTGCTACCAGGACATCAACGATCCTTCAACGCTGATCGCCGGCTGCGTGCCGTTCAACTTCTTCGGCGGCGGTTCGGTTGACCCGGTTGGCAGCGTTCCGACGTTCACGTCAGTGACACCTGCAATGCTCGACTGGGTGGGTATCGACCTCATAGATACCTTTGTCACCGACCAGGAGCTCTGGGGCGCCAGCTTGAGCGGTTCCGCGTGGGAGCTTCCCGGTGGTGAATTCGGCTGGGCGGCCGGCTACGGCTACTGGGGCCAGAAGTTCAGGTACTCGCCTGACTCGGCCAAGCAGATCGATGCCGTAACCGGTAACACGGGCGTTGGCACCCTGGGCTCGCTGTACAACAACAGCTTGTTCGTCGAGGTATTTGCGCCGGTGTTCGATAACGGTGAGCAGGCGATCGACCTGAAAGCCGGCGTTCGCTACGACGACTGGAGCGCGTTCGATGCAGACACCACCTGGCAGTTCGGCGTCGAGTTCCAGGCGATCGAAGCGGTGAAACTGCGCGCGACGGCGGGCACGGTGTTCCGTGCGCCGACGATCAGCGATTTGTTCGCCGGTCAGCAAGACAGCTTCCCGACCTACGTCGATCCGTGTGCCCAGGGAGCCCCGTTGCCTCCGGGATGCAGCGGACCGGGCGTGCAGCTTGACAACCAGGTCCTGGCACGCGTGGGCGGCAACCCGTTCCTGCAGCCGGAAACCGGCGATACGTTCACCGCAGGTTTCGTTTTTTCACCGGAACTCCCTGTGGGTGACGGAACGCTTACACTCGACTACTGGCAGGTTGATATCGAGGACGGCATCAGCTCCCTCGGCGTGCAGTTCATACTTGACGACTGCTACGTGAACAACAACCCGTCGTCATGTTCGCTGATTACGCGTCGTCCGGACGGCACCATTGCGCAGATTATTGACGGCAGCCTGAACGTTGCCGAGCAGGGTGCGCGAGGTGTGGATACGGAGATTCGCTACAACTTCGAAACCGATATCGGCGACTGGGAAGCATCGCTGCTCTGGGCACATCTGCTCGAACGCACCAAGACCGCGTCCCCGGGTGATGTCGAACAGGATCTGTCCGGTCGTTACACGGACCCGACCGCTGAAGACGGTGGTGCTTATGCTACGGACAAGATCAACGTTTCGCTGCAGTGGCAAAGAGAAGGCCTGTCAATCGGCTACCTCGGCGAATTCATCTCGGATCTTGACGCAGACACGTTCTGTAACTGCGGCGCTGGCAACCAGCCGGATGGTTCCTACATCCAGGCAGTCGATTCAGTCATGTTCCACGACATCGTGGGTAACTATGACTTCGGTCAGGGTACGAGAGTTTCGGCCGGCATAACCAATATCACGGACGAAGAGCCGCCGTTCATCGAGGTTGGCTTCAACGCCAGCACCGATCCCTCGACCTATCGTCTCTTCGGTATGGGTTATTACCTGCGCCTGTCGCATACCTTCGAATAATCACAATTCGAAGTGGCAATAAGGAAGGGGCCGCCGATTGGCGGCCCCTTTTTTTGTTGGCGCATGGGTCGGGCTCTGGAATCTTGCTTTATGACCAGAAACGGTCGTCGTCAACTACGGCGTAAAGATATTCGGCTTTTGCAATCAGCGCTTTTGCCTCGGCCTGCCAGTCGGTAGCGGGATCGAGACCAAGGCGCTTAAGTTCCGCCGGGTTTTCCAGACGCGCGGCTTCGAGCTGCCACTTCATCGAGAAATGGCGTGCGGCGTCACGCGCCGTCGACGCGACGCCGGAATGAACGCAGTCGATTGGCACGGAACCACCGATGACCCAGAGGAACTCGGCCTGCTGGCCCTGGTCCCGCAGTTTGCCGATGACGATATCGAAGGGCTTGGTCCAGGCGGGTTTGGATTCCAGCAGTGGACTGTCGATCACGCCTTCGTCCATGATTTCCTGGACGACGTTCGCAAGCGTCTCCCGCGCCCACTCGATGGCTTCATCAGCCTGGCTGCTGTCTGACATGCCTGTGTTCCTCTGTCGTTGTTCTGCTTAGGTCGCTCGGTCGCGCCGCGTCGCCTGCAGGACCCACCCGATGGCTGAAGCTCTGTCCGCGGTCATGAGCGGCTCCGAGCGGTCGACGTGCAGACCCTGTGCACCGATGCGTTCACAGATTCCTGCAAACCCGTTTGCATCGGTGGCGGAATCGCACATCGACTGCATGCGCCCTTCATATTCTGCCAGCTCCTGGTCCATTCTTCGCAGCCAACGCAGAACTTCATCGGGCTCATAGTGCTGAATGCCGCCATGAATTTCCCGCACGTCCGAATACAGCCGCACGATCGTGTCGCCCGCGACGTGTTCCCCGTGATCCGACAGGATGGATTCGAGCTCCTCGATCGCAGGATTCAGCTCGAGAGCCGCTTTGTCGTAGTCCGTCCTGTCAGCGCCGCGAACGGCCGCGAATCCCGCTTCGAAGAACGCCAGGGCACGCTGCACGAACCTCGAATTCCGCGTGCGCCGGACGGCATCCAGCGCTGCCGCGCACTCCTCGAAAATAATACCCGGGCGAACGTGCATCATCAGGATCAAAGTGCCGCCCGGCGCCAGCAGGCGCGTCCCTTCGCTCAATGCCGCCGGCCCCGCGTACTCGATACCGAACTGGCTGGTCACGAGATCGAACGCCGCATCGTCGAGCGGGATCGAATTCGCGTCGGCAACCAGGCCGACGACGCCGGGAAACCGGCTGCTAACGCTGTCGATTGCGGCAGCCGAAATATCAACACAGGTGATCTCATGGTTTCCGTCACTGGCGCTCTCGGTCAGGCGTTCGACGACCGCGCCGCTGCCGGTCGCTATATCGAGAATCCTGCGGCTGCCACCGTGGCGGAGAACTTCTGTCAACGCGGTGTTCCAGAATGTTGCGACGGCAGGATGATTGACACCGTCGGATGCATACGCGCCGGAGTTCCGGGCACCCTGCCAGTAGGTGTCCCAACCGCGCGTTGGCGGCGAATCGTTCGACTTGTTCATGCAGGGTCTTTTGGTCCGGATCGGTACACCCGGAGTATAGCCGATTGATTCAAATCACGATCGATGTCAGATTGTCGCGATGAATAGCGAGATCGTAAACCTGAGCAACGCCGGTCGACAGGCGGCGGCAAAACAGGATTGGCCCACGGCCCATGCCTGTGCCGCAGGCATCCTGAGTCGGGCGCCAAAGCATCCGGACGGGATATTCCTGATGGGTCTCGTCGAAAAAGCTGCAAGGCGGCCGAGGAGAGCAATGGCGGCGTTTGAAGCAGTGCTGGCAATCGACGCGAGTCGCTACGATGCGGCGGTGGAGCTTGCCGGCCAGTATTCGATGGCGCGGCGCAATGGCGACGTTGCCGAATTGCTCGGCCGCTACGAGGACGCGTTGGCCAACAGCCCGCGGTACCTGGACATGGCGGCAACGGTTTACACGGAAA
>JAOTWB010000073.1 GCA_029863125.1 Gammaproteobacteria bacterium | reverse complement strand
CTGATGGCGACGATGCTGATCGGCGTCGCGTCTGCGGTGGCGGTAGTTCTCGAGCAGGGCCGTGTTCTCGATTCGATCGTACATTCCCTCACCGCGCTGATCGGTGGCGACAGCGCGTTCGTCACCGCAACGGGCATGTTTGTTTCGCAGCTCCTGCTCGACTTCCTGATTCCTTCGACGTCAGGGCAGGCGGCAGTCAGCATGCCGATACTTGGACCGCTGGGCCAGTTGACCGGCGTAACGCCGCAAACGACGGTTCTGACCTTCCTGTTTGGCAACGGCATCACCAACATGCTGACACCAACCTCCGGCACGTTGCTCGCCTACCTGGCAACGGCGCAGGTCGGCTGGGTTGAATGGGCGCGATTTATATTTGGGCTCTGGGTCATCTACATATTTATCGCGGTCGCGTTGCTCGGCGTCGCCATCAGCATAGGCTTCTAGGCGCCGTCGCGCTGAATGACCAACCGTGACGGCCAACTACGCCAAAGCAGAACACTCCGACCTCACTGTTGATCGCGACACAAAGGTGCCGATGCGTGACGGCGTTTGCCTCGCTACCGATATTGTTCGTCCAGGTCCGACTGACGGCCAGGAGACCACGCCACTGCCCGTGATCATGGAGCGCACGCCCTACGACAAGCGCGGCATCAGCCGGTCCGAGGTAAGCGTCGCCGACCCGCGGCCGGCAAGTCGCGTCGAAATCGCCGAGTACTTTGCGCGCCACGGATTCGCTGTCGTAATGCAGGACTGCCGCGGGCGTTACAACTCGGAAGGCGAGTTTCACAAGTATTTGAACGAGGCCGAGGACGGCTACGACACGCTCGAATGGTTGGTAAAACAGCCTTGGTGCAATGGCAAGGTTGGCACTATGGGATTGTCGTACGGTGCGCACACGCAGTGCGCGCTTGCTTGCCTCGCACCGCCCGGGTTGTCTTGCATGTTCATGGACTCGGGTGGATTTTCAAGCGCCTATCATGGAGGCATTCGTCGCGGCGGCGCGTTCGAACTCAAGCAGGCTACCTGGGCCTACCGGCATGCGCTGCGAAGCCCGGAAACCCTGGCCGACCCGGTTCGTGCAGCGAAACTGAAAGAAAAGGACATCCGGGAATGGTTCCGACACATGCCGTGGCAGCCCGGCGCTTCCCCGCTGAGTGCGGCGCCTGAATACGAGGACTATCTGTTCGAGCAGTGGCGTGCCGGGACTTTTTCCGACTACTGGCAGCAACCCGGGCTTTACGCCGAAGGTTTTTACGACCGCTTTCCGGATGTGCCGACCGCAATCGTTGGCAGTTGGTACGACCCTTACGTACTGACCTGTCTGACGAACTTTAACGAGCTCTCGAAACGGCATCGTTCTCCAACACAATTGATCATGGGCCCGTGGACGCACGGCGATCGGTCCGTCACCTATGCAGGCGATGTCGACTTCGGGCCAGAGGCGACGCTCGATTATAATATTGCGGCGGATTATCGAGAGCTTCGGCTGGCCTGGTTTCGTCGCTGGCTCAAGGGTGCCGAAGAAGCGGTCGAGCAACCAAACGTCAGCTATTTCCAGATGGGCGGCGGCAGCGGTCTGCGAGACCATGCCGGCAAGCTGGATCACGGTGGCCGTTGGTGCGGCGCCGACGAATGGCCTCCTCCCGAAGTGGACGAAACAACCCTGTATCTGCGCGCGGACGGCTTGTTGACAGCTGGCCCGCTGGCCGAATCGAGTGAACTCTGCTACCGATACGACCCCGAAGACCCGGTTCCAACCGTAGGAGGCGCGCTAACGTCCGGCGAGCCGCTGATGCAGGGCGGCGCTTTTGACCAAAGGGAATCGGATTCGGTTTTCAAATACCGGGGCTGGCCCAATGGAAGGCCATTAGCGGAGCGCAAAGACGTGCTGGTATTCCAGACACCACCGCTCGAAAGAGCGCTGGTTGTCAGCGGCTCAATTGTTGTGCAGCTCTTCGTGTCAACCGATTGCCCCGACACTGACTTCACGGCGAAGCTCATTGACGTCTATCCGCCAAATGCCGATTATCCGGAAGGCTTCGCAATGAATATCACCGACGGAATATTTCGTCTTCGCTACCGAGATGGCTGGGAACACGAGGCGATGGCCGAGGCCGGCGAGATCTACCAAATCGAAATCAGGCCGTTTGCTGTTGCCAACCTGTTCCAGACCGGCCATCGGCTTCGCCTCGATGTCTCGAGCAGCAATTATCCTCACTTCGACCTGAATCCGAACACAGGGGCGCCGGAGGGTTGTGCCGTGGATTTCCGGATTGCGACAAATCGAGTTCATTTTGGCGCGCGCTATCCCTCCCGATTGCAACTGCCGACCGTGAATGATCAGTAGAATACTGTTATGAGCAACCGCCGAGGCGTCCTCAAGACAATCGGTTTGCTGCCGTTCCTTTCGGCGACAGGCTGCGTGCGCGGAGCACGCGACGTTGGGGGTCTGCGTATCACACTGGTGGGCCAGGCGCTGATGTCGTATCCAGTGTGTGAGGATCCCTACGATGGTCTCGACGAAGTCATCGCGGAACTGCGCAAAGGCGACGTTGTATTTACCGATCTCGAGGTCGCCATAAAAACCGAGCAGTCAGGTGCGCCGACACGGGACACCATTTTTCTGCACACAGCACCCGCTACTACTCTGGACTGCCTGCGTACCATGGGCCTCACCGCGCTCGCGCTCAGCAACAATCACGCCTGGGACCTCGGCACTGACGGCGTACTGGCGACCCGGTCGGCCGTGATCGCCGCAGGATTTGCTGCGGCAGGAACCGGCGTCGATCTCGAGGCAGCGGCGGCACCTGCGTTTGTCGATGCGCGCGG
>JAOTWB010000019.1 GCA_029863125.1 Gammaproteobacteria bacterium | reverse complement strand
CCGATACCCTGACCGGCTTATCCGTTGAAAAAGCAAAAGCCCTATTCAGCGCCGTCACCGAGAGACTGACTCTTGGCGGTACCGCCAGTCAGAGCGACATGGAGTTTGACCTCGAGGCACCGTTCGCAAAGATTAAGGCGCTCGACGGCGTGCGGGAGTTCCCGTCACGCGTCAAGTGTGCAACGCTCGCCTGGCATGCGCTGCACTCGGCGCTGCGCCAGGACGCGCTACCGGCTTCCACGGAGTAGAAAGTACGATGTTTGGTCATACCAACGAACCCTTCACGCTGTCACGTGACGTATCCGCCATCATCATTCCGGCAGGCGAGCAGTTGACGCTGCGGGCAGGCACCGAAGGGTTCATTACGCAGGCGCTCGGCGGCAGTTTTACGGTTTACGTAGAAGGCAACCTGTTTCGGATTTCCGGCGCCGACGCGGACGCACTGGGTAAAGAGCCGGTGCCCCCGCCAAAAGTGCCCGACAACGCGACTGATGCCGACATTGAAGCCGTGATCTGGGAACAGCTGAAAACCTGCTACGACCCGGAGATTCCGGTCGACATCGTAAACCTCGGCCTGGTTTACCGATGCGACGTTGCGCCAGCGGGAAACGGCCAGCGTTCGGTCAGCGTGGACATGACGTTGACTGCACCGGGCTGCGGCATGGGAGACGTTCTCGTGCAGGACGCCCGCGAAAAAATCGCTATCATACCGACTGTATCGAACGTCAGCGTCGAGCTCGTCTTTGACCCGCCGTGGAATGTTGGCATGATGTCGGAAGAAGCTCGCCTCCAGACCGGGCTGATGTAGACCGAGAAAGAGCGGCGATGAAAACACTCACCCTGGTTCGCCACGCCAAGTCCAGCTGGAAAGACACGCGTCTCAGCGATCGCGAGCGTCCGCTCAATAAACGCGGCAAACGCGACGCCCCGGTGATGGGCAAGCGCATGATAGAGCACGGCATCCGTCCTTCACTGATCATCTCCAGCCCGGCCAGGCGCGCCTGGTCCACAGCGAAAATAATCGCGGCTCAAATTTCCTATCCGATCGAGTTTTTGCAGCGCGAAAACGGTCTTTATCTCGCATCGCGCGATGAAATTCTGGACATAATCGTTGCGCAGGACAACAGGTTTAACAACCTGATGATTGTCGGCCACAATCCGGGATTGACTGATTTTGCGAACTTCCTGTCACCCGGACTGACGAATAATCTGCCAACCGCCGGCGTCGTCTCCGTGCAAATCGATCAGGATGACTGGAACCTTTACGAGCGGCCCGGTACCGACCTTCTGGTCTACGACTATCCTAAGAAAGTCAGCTGAGTCGGGCCACTCAGCACTCGGGGACGCTGACCGCAAGGCCGCCTTTGGACGTCTCCTTGTAATGCGATGACATGTCCAGGCCCGTCTGGCGCATCGTTTTAATGACCTGGTCCAAAGTTACTTTGTGCGTGCCATCCCCGTGCATTGCGAGCTTGGCCGCGTTGATTGCCTTGACGGCGCCCATGGCATTGCGCTCGATGCACGGAATTTGCACCAGTCCGCCAATCGGATCACAGGTCAAACCCAGGTTGTGCTCCATGCCGATCTCGGCCGCTTCCTCGATATGATCATTGCTGCCGCCTAACGCGGCCGCAAGCCCACCTGCCGCCATTGAACACGCAACACCAACCTCGCCCTGGCAACCCATTTCAGCGCCGGAAATTGAAGCATTGATCTTGTACAGAATACCGATCGCGCCGGCCGTCAGGATGAACGTGCGTATGCCTGCTTCGCTCGCGCCGGGCACAAAGCGGTCATAAAACGTCAGCACGGCCGGGATGATGCCGGCAGCGCCGTTGGTCGGTGACGTGACCACGCGCCCGCCTGCCGCGTTTTCCTCGTTAACGGCAATGGCGAACGCGTTTACCCACTCCATTGCATCGAGCGCCGACGGCTCACCGCGCTTTGACAGGCTGCGATACAACTTCGGCGCGCGGCGGATTACCGACATCTTGCCCGGCAATACGCCGTCCGTGCGCAAACCGCGCTCGATGCAATCCTGCATGGCCTGCCAGAGATCCGCGATTCGCCGGTCCACTTCTTCCCGGCTGCGCCAGTGCGTTTCATTCTGAAGCACCAGTTCGGCGATGCTCAGTTCATGTTCCGCGGCTATCGCGAGCAGGGATTCACTCGTCAGGAACGGCAGAGGTGGCTCACCTTCCTGCGCCAGCGGTTCGGGCTCGTCGTTGCGTGCAATGAAACCGCCCCCGAGAGAGTAGTAAATCTCCTCAAGCAGTACCCGGCCATCCGCCGCATGTGCGGCAAATTGCATGCCGTTGGTGTGGCGCGGCAGCTCTTTGTCGAAGTCGAACTTCAGATCTGTATCAGGATCGAACGCCAGCCGCCCAATTCCCGGCGCTTCTATGTGGCGGTCGGTGCGAATTCCCGCCAGCAGGTCGTCGACCTCGTCAGCATCGATCGTCTCGGGCATGAACCCCGACAATCCCAGCAGCACCGCCGAATCCGTCCCATGACCTTTGCCCGTCCAGGCGAGCGAGCCGTGCAGCGTGACTGCAATTCGGCTGACGTCCGTGGACACAGGTTTCAACTCGGTGACGAACGCCCTTGCGGCTTTCATTGGACCGACCGTGTGCGAACTCGACGGGCCGATACCTATCTTGAAGATATCGAATATGCTGAGGGGTGGTTGATCAGCCATCAGTCTGAGCCGAGCCTCAGCAAGCTTGCGTTGCCGCCAACGGCCGAAATATTGTTGCTAACGGTGACTTCGGTGCCAAATCGCTGCACATAATGCGGCCCGCCGGCCTTGGGCCCGGTGCCGGACAATCCTCTGCCGCCGAAAGGCTGCACGCCAACGACTGCGCCGATCATATTTCGATTGATGTAGATGTTCCCCGCAGCGGATGCTTTGACGAGACCACGTGCGCGCGAGTCGATGCGACTGTGCAAGCCCATTGTCAGACCGTAGCCCGTCGCGTTGACCGCCTCGACCGTCTTGTCGAGTTTGCTTCCTTTAAATTTGAGGACATGCAGAATCGGGCCGAACACCTCTTCCGTCAACACACCGATATCGTCAATTTCTACCAGCGTTGGCGAAAAATAGGTCCCTGCTTCGTGTCCGGCGGGCAGAGAACATCGGTGGATGATCCTGGCTTCTTTTTCCATCCTGTCGACATGTGCTTCCAGTACGGCTCTCGAGGGTGCATCAATCGCGGGCCCGACGTCGGTCGACAGGTATTTGGGATCGCCAATGACCAGTTCCTCCATGTAGCCCGTCAGCAGGTCGAGCGTCCGCGGCGCGATATCCTCCTGCACACACAAGAGGCGCAGCGCAGAACACCTTTGGCCGGCACTGTTGAATGCCGAATAGATGCTGTCATGCACGACCTGCTCCGGTAGCGCGGAACTATCGACAAACATGGCGTTTTGCCCGCCGGTCTCCGCGATCAGGGCGCCAATCGGGCCATCCCGATGCGCCAGGGTCTGATTGATCGTCTGTGCGACGCCGGTCGAACCCGTAAATACGACACCGGCGACGCGCGGATCTGCAACCGCGCGCCGGCCAATCAGCGAGCCGGAGCCAGGAATGAAATGCAGCACGTCTGCCGGCACGCCCGCCTCGAGCATCAGCTGCACCGCACGGTAGGCGATCAGCGGGGTCGGTGCTGCCGGCTTGGCAAGCACGGCGTTACCCGCCGCAAGAGCTGCGGCCACCTGGCCGGTAAATATCGCCAGCGGAAAATTCCAGGGGCTTATGCAGACGAACACACCGCGGCCGCGCAGCCCATAGGTGTTGTGCTCTCCTGTCGGCCCGGGCATGACCAGCGGCTCCCCAAAATGTCGCCGCGCCTGCGCGGCATAGTAGCGAAAGAAATCGACGGCTTCGCGCAGTTCGGAAATCGAATCCGGAATGGTCTTACCGCCTTCCCGGACGCACAGCGTCAACAGCTCGGCGTGATGCGCTTCGAACAGGTCCGCCGCGCGATTCAGAATGCCGGAACGTTCGTCGGCGCCGATGCGATCCCACGAAACCTGGCCTTTGGCCGCAAGCTCCAGCGCCGCATCGACGTGCTCTTCGGCCGCCAGGTGACATATACCGACCACTTCGTCGGTGTTTGCCGGGTTGACGGATGGCTCTTCGGCTCCGGACATCTCCCTGCCGCCGACAATCGGCCTGGCGGTAATCGGCCTGCCGCTGGCGTCCTCCATATCCGCAAGCAACCGGCGGCGAGCATTGCGGTCCGCGAGGTTAAATCCGTGCGAGTTGTCTCTTTCGGGCCGGAAAATGTCCGATGGCTCCGGAATCCGGTCGTGCGGCCGACAGCCATGTTGCGCGGCGACAACGAGCGGATCGGCGACCAGATCGTCGACGTCGATGGACTCATCGATAATCTTGTTCACGAACGAGGTGTTCGAGCCGTTCTCGAGCAAGCGTCGCACGAGGTATGGCAGGAGATCCTCGTGGTTGCCAACGGGCGCGTACACGCGGCAAGGGCGATCGTGCTTTTCGGGGTCGACGACTTCGGCATAGAGTTCCTCGCCCATGCCGTGCAGCCGCTGGAACTCGTAATCCCGACGCGCGCCGGCAAAATGCAGCACGCTCGCCAGCGTATGCGCGTTGTGGGTCGCGAACTGTGCATAGATCTTCTCGCCAGCCGCGAGCGCCGCCCGCGCACAGGCGAGGTACGACACGTCAGAGTGAGACTTGCGCGTAAACACAGGATAACTCGCAATACCCTGCTCCTGTGCCCACTTGATTTCACTGTCCCAGTACGCACCTTTTACGAGGCGCACAGGTATGCGGCGCCCGACATCGCCGGCCAGTTCCTCGATGAAACGCATCGTGTCACGCCCACGGCGCTGATAGGTCTGAATCGCGAGTCCAAATCCATCCCAGCCAGCGAGCGCCGTATCGCGATAAACGCGCTCGAAGATGGACAGCCACATCTCGAGCCGATGCGCCTCCTCCGAATCGATTGTCAGGCCGATGCCGACATCCCTTGCGTGTTTGGCAAGTTCCAGGACCGACGGGACCAGCTCCGCCATAACCCTCTGTTCCTGCGTATACTCGTAACGCGGATGCAGCGCCGACAGTTTGACAGAAATTCCCGGCGCCGAAAAAACGTCGGGCGCGTCGATCTGTGGGCCGCTACCGATGCTGTCGATACCTTCGTGATAGTTGTCGAGATAACGCTGTGCGTCGGCTACGGTCAGCGCCGACTCGCCAAGCATATCGAAGGAGTATCGGTACGGAAGTTTTTCATCCTTCATGGAGCGTTTGAGTGCATCGCCAATCGTCCTGCCCATGACGAACTGGTGCCCCATGATCTTCATAGCCTGCCGCATGGCTGTCCGCACCAGCGGCTCGCCAGCGCGACTGATGAGCCGGCCAAGCGCCTGCCCGGGATTGCTGGTAGCAATCTCGTCCAGGCTCAGAATCTGACCGGTCAGCATCAAACCCCATGTCGACGCGTTGACGAACGTGGAGGCACTCAAGCCAAGGTGGTCTTTCCATTTTGCGGCCGTGATCTTGTCGGCGATCAGTCGATCGGCCGTGTCGGCGTCGGGAATCCGCAGAAGCGCTTCCGCGATGCACATGAGCAATACGCCTTCATCCGACGACAGGTCGTATTGCTGCAGGAATGCTTCTATACCGCTGTCTTTAGCGGTGTTCTTGCGCACGGCGCGTACGAGTTGCGCTGCCGTCCTCCGAATTTTCTCACGTGTTCCCTCGCCAGGATCCGCTGCATCACACAACTCTCGAACGAGCTTTTCTTCGTCCGCGAGATAGAGATTATCGAGATAGGGAACACTGCCTTCCCGGGCAGCCGGCTGATTAACGAAACTCATGCAGAAACTCCGAACGCCCACTCTTACGGCGGACTCAAAAAGGAAGAGTCGGGCGGCGATTATAGGGTATTCGCCGCGTGGCGGGCATTGTTATCGGCCCTTTCGATCGCGTAACTGACGGCGCGTATGCTTGTCGGGCTTGCCCTTCGTCATGGGCATCTGCATTCGGTCTCGCCGCAGCTCGGCAAGCTGTCGTTCCCGTCGTGCGGCGCTTTCCGGAGGCTCCTCGTAGCACGCTTGCGCATCTTTCGCCGGGCCGCGCCGGGCCGGAATCGCCAGAATTTTTAGCGCGTAGGCAGACTGCTGACGAACGAGCCGGATTTCGTCACCAACGCGTACGCTGGTCGCTGCACGAGCACGCTCGCCGTTGACGCGTACGTGCCCGCCGTTCACGGCCGCCTGTGCCGCGGTCCGCGTCTTGTAAAATCGAGTAAACCAGAGCCATCGATCCAGTCTTAGCGAGTCGTTTGACACGACCAATCTCCTTTGGCCTCCTGATATACTTTGCGTCCTTCGAACGCAGAGAGCAAACCCGTGCCTACGACCTTTTTGGAATCACTCGGCAGACAGACCGAGGCGCTCAAAACAGAGGGCCTTTTCAAGACCGAGAGACTTATCGCGGGACCACAGCAAGCCGCCATCGACGTGCGCTCGAATGGCGGCACAGAACACGTCCTCAACCTGTGCGCGAACAACTACCTCGGCCTTGCCAACCATCCGGAGGTCATCGCGGCAGCTCACAAGGCTCTCGACAAGTATGGGTATGGTATGGCGTCCGTACGATTCATTTGCGGCACGCAGACCATCCACAAGGAACTCGAAGCACGTATCAGCGACTTTCTCGGGACAGAGGACACGATCCTGTATCCGTCCTGTTTCGATGCCAATGGCGGCCTGTTCGAAACGCTCCTGGGACCCGACGATGCAGTTGTCAGTGACGCGCTGAACCACGCCAGCATCATCGACGGTATTCGACTGTGCAAGGCGCAGCGCTACCGTTATGCCAACAACGACATGCAGGATCTCCGTACACAGCTGGAGGGCGCTTCCGCTGCCATTAACCGGCTTATCGTTACGGACGGTGTATTCTCGATGGACGGCACAATCGCCGACCTCGGCAGCATTTGCGATCTCGCCCGTGAGTTTGATGCCCTTACAATGATAGATGACTGCCATGCGACCGGGTTTCTCGGGAAAACCGGACGCGGTACGCACGAATACCGCGGCGTAATGGGACAAATCGACATCATCACAGGAACGCTGGGCAAAGCGCTCGGCGGCGCGTCCGGCGGGTACACCTCTGGCCGCAAGGAGGTCGTGGGCTGGCTGCGGCAGCGCTCGCGTCCCTACCTCTTTTCGAATTCCGTTGCGCCGATGATCGCGGCGGCATCGATCGCCGTCCTCGACTTGCTCGAGCGCGATAGCTCCCTGCAGGAGCAACTTCATGAAAACGCGACCTATTTCCGCCGCAAGATGACGGAGAAAGGCTTCGAGCTGAAGCCCGGCGAACACCCGATCATCCCTGTAATGCTTGGGGATGCCAAGCTTGCTGCGACGATGGCCGACCGACTCCTTGAGAGAGGGATCTACGTGATCGGCTTCTCGTTCCCGGTGGTCCCGAAGGGAGAGGCGAGAATTCGCACACAGATGTCGGCCGGGTTGACGCGCAAACATCTCGACAAAGCGATTGACGCATTTACTGCCGTCGGCCGCGAACTGCGGCTAATCCAATGAATCGACGCGGCCGGGAATAACGATGAAAGCACTGGTCAAAGCTAAACCTGAGCCGGGTATCTGGATGGAGGACATCGCGGGTCCCGAAGTCGGCCATAACGATGTTTTGATCAAGGTCAATCGCACGGCGATCTGCGGCACCGACATTCATATTTTCAAGTGGGACGAGTGGGCGCAGGCGACAATACCCGTGCCTATGGTGGTCGGCCACGAGTTCAGCGGCGAAATCGTCGACATGGGCATCGAAGTCCGCGGATTCAGCGTCGGCGACAGGGTTTCGGCCGAGGGTCATATCACCTGTGGAGTTTGTCGCAACTGTCGCGCCGGCCGACGCCATCTGTGTATGAATGCAATTGGCATAGGCGTCAGCCGACCCGGTGCGTTTGCCGAATACCTTTCGGTCCCCGCATTCAATGTCTTCAAACTGCCTGACCTGATCAGCGACGACATGGCGTCAATTCTCGATCCGCTCGGTAATGCTACGCATACCGCTTTATCCTTCGATCTAGTGGGTGAAGACGTCTTGATCACGGGCGCCGGCCCCATTGGCGTTATGGCCGTCGCCATCGCCCGCTTCGCCGGTGCCCGCCACATTGTCATCACTGACGTCAACGACTACCGGCTGGCGCTTGCGCGAAAAATGGGCGCCTCACGAGCGCTCAACGTCAACCGGGAGACCATCGACGATACGATGCACGAACTGGGTATGGAAGAAGGATTCGACGTCGGCATGGAAATGTCGGGCAATCCGCAGGCGTTCCGCGACATGCTGAGAACGATGCACCATGGCGGTAAAATCGCGATGCTCGGCATTCCGCCCGGCGAAATGGCCATCGACTGGAATGACGTCATTTTCAAAGGTCTGTTCATCAAGGGGATCTATGGCCGGGAGATGTTCGAGACCTGGTACAAGATGTCCAGCATGCTGCAAAGCGGCCTGAACATGGAGCCCGTTATCACCCACCATTTCGATATCGACGAGTTCCAGCCCGCGTTCGAACTGATGGAGTCTGGTCAGACGGGCAAAGTGATTTTGCACTGGAACTGACGCGGCGCGCGGCGCGCTAGTCGATTTCGCAGAAACAGTGCGTGTAGACGCCCCTCGGATCATTGAATTTCCTGACGTCCGCGAGCAACTTGTGCAGCTGATTCGCAAATACCGCAACCGGTGCGGGCTCGCGAACGAAGCCGGACGGATCGATACCCGCGGATTTCACCAACGTCAGGAAATCGACAATCATCTGCTCCGTGGGCGACAGTTCCCGCCGAATCGTCTTCCTGCCGTAGCTCCCCTCTTCGAGACCCGCGAGTTCTGCGGCCACCGCCACAGCGTCATCAAGATCGCCGAGCTGATCGACCAGGCCGTTATCGAGGGCATCAGCGCCGGTCCAGACCTGCCCCTGGCCAATGCTATCCACGGTCTGCTTGTCCAGGCCACGGTGTTCGGCCACGCGCGAGATGAAATCATCGTAGACGTTTTCGACGAGCATCTGCACCATTTGCTTCGAAGCGTCAGACATCTCGCGATCCAGTCGCAGAGCACCCGCCCATGGTGTCGTAGCAACTCCGTCAGTCGCCACACCGACGACGTCGAGCGATCGCTGGAAGGTCGGGATCATGCCAAAGACACCGATCGATCCTGTCACGGTCGATGGGCTGGCGATTATCTTGTCAGCACCAGCCGATATCCAGTAGCCCCCCGAAGCAGCCACGCTGCTCATCGATGCAACGACGGGTTTGCCGGCCGCCTGCAGTGCCGCAATCTCGTTCGCAATCACCTCTGATGCGAACGAACTGCCGCCAGGGCTATCGACGCGAAGCACCACGGCCTGCACGGTCTCATCGCTCATCGCGTTACGCAGCAAGGCCGCCGTCGAGTCGCCGCCGATGGTGCCGGGCGGCTGGGTTCCGTCGAGAATCTCCCCGGCGGCAACGACGATTGCCACGTTCTTTCCTTTTTTCTTTGGCTTGTGCAGCAACCGCATCTGGCCCAGGTACTCGCGCATCGACACCGACGAGTAAAGCGCCTCATCGTCTGAATCCACTCCCGCGTATTCCTTGATACGCTCGCGCAGCGCATTTCGACTCAGCAGGTCATCGACCAGACCGTTGTCACGCGCGGCGGCGGCGATGTCGCCATTGGCGCCTGCGACTCGCTCGACCATGTTTTGCGCGTAGTCATCGATCGCGCCTTCAGGCAGCCCGCGTGCCGCCACTACGTCCTGCTGATACTTGCTCCAGAATTGATTAATCAGACGGCTCCTCGACTCCCTGTCTTCCGGAGACATGTCCATACGCGTATAGGGTTCGACAAAAGACTTGTGCGTACCCACTCTAAATACGTTCCAATCGATTCGCAGAAGGTCTATCGCATCCTTGAAATAATTGCGGAACGAGCCATAGCCCTGCAGCAACACCAGGCCTTCCGGATGCAGATACAGCTCGTCGGCGTGGGCCGCCAGGTAGTAACCCTGCTGCGCAAAAAAATCGGCGCTGGCGATAACCGGTTTTCCCGATTCCCGGAAGGCGTCGATCGCCTGCGCAACAAGCTGCAGTTTGTTCAGGCCCCCTGAAGCAAACACGCTCAGCTCGAGATGAACGGCAGCAATACGGTCGTCGGTACGCGCGAACTCGAGCGCGTCAACGACGTCCTGTACGAGTGTCTGCGGCGGAGTGTCTCCGACCAGCTCGGTTAGCGCGCGATCAAATGGATCGCCCTCCAGCTGTTCCACGAGCATTCCGGACGGCTGAATAAACAGCGCCGCTTTTTTTGGCATTAGCGGCGGAGTTCCCGACATTGCGCCGAAAAACACCAGGAAAATGAACAGCAGCAGCACAAGGTGAAGCACTTTTCGCAACCCGTTGAGGCCGCGCCATAGCGATGCCAGCATGCGCCGGATTAAATTGCCCTTACTCATGAGTCCTGAATTCCTCAGCCTTTCGGATATGCCTGTGCCGCACTTTACACCAAGAGGCGCAGGTTGTGGGCCCGGTCTAGACGTAACCGGCCCGTCAGATTGTCAACAGCGCGCCGTCAGTCCGACAGAAAGGCCAGCGACAGCTCCGGCAAGAAGGTGATCATCACGACTGACAGCATCAGGATGATCAGGAACGGGAACGTCGCCGAGTAAACGTGCATGATCGGCTTCTCAAAGCGGTAGCTCGCAATGAACAGGTTGAGTCCGACCGGCGGAGTCAGGTATCCGAGCTGCATCGCAGCGAGGAAGACGATGCCCAGGTGCACCTCGTTTACGCCGTACCCGGCGGCAATCGGGAGGATCAGGGGCACAACCAGGACGATAGCGGAGAAGATGTCCAGAATCGCGCCGAGAACGAGCAGGAAGAGCAACAGCAGTAACAGAAACGAAGTCTGGCTGCTTACCATGCTCGAGACAAGCTCGAACAGGCGCTGCGGAATATCCGCATCGATCATATAGCTGGTCGATGCAACCGACAGGCCAAGGATGATGAGGATCGCACCGACCAGCACCATCGACGCGCGCATGATGCGCGGCAGTTCGCGTAGCGGAATCTCGTGCAGGATGACGACTTCCACGAGCACGACGTATAGCGCCGTAACGGCAGCCGCTTCGGAAACCGCGAAAAATCCGGAATAAATGCCGCCCAGAACGACAATCGGGAGCGGCAGTTCCCAGATCGCCTCGCGCAGCGCCGATCCAACCTCGCGGATTGAAAAGGAACTGAGCGGCTTGCGGATTGCACGGTTCACCCAGAGGTTCCACGCTGACAGCATCAGCAGCATCAGCAGGCCCGGCAAGATGCCGGCCAGGAACAGGTTGTCAACGGGCACTTCGGCGATAACGCCATAGAGGATCAGCGGCAGCGATGGTGCAAACAACAGCCCGAGGCTTCCGGCCGACGTAACGAGACCGAGGTTGAACTTGTCGCCGTAGCCGTCCTGCTTCAAGGCCGGGTACAGGATAGCGCCAAGCGCGATGATCGTTACGCCGGACGCGCCCGTAAATGCGGTAAAGAACGCGCAGGCAGCGAGGCATACGAGCGCGAGCCCGCCGGGCATCCAGCCCAGCATCGCGCCCGTCAGCTTGACGAGCCGCCTTGGCGCATGACTTTCGCTGAGGAGGTAGCCGGCAAACGTGAACAGCGGAATTGCAGCGAGAAACGGCATGCTGGCAATGCTCTGTACTTCCAGAGCCATGATCATCAGGTCCGTTCCCTCTTTGTAAAAACCGATCATCGCGCTGGCAGCAATGACTGCAAAGAGAGGCGCTCCGAATATTGCCAGCAGGACCAGCAGCGTGCTGAGAATAATCACGCGCCCGGCCTAAGGGAAGAACGCGTGACGATCGCGCCAATTTGCTTCACTACCAGTACGAGAAAACGAAAACTGATGAGCAGAAATGCGGCCGGCATAATACTGTGGGCAATCCAGGCCGGGATATTGACCAGCACCGTATCCTCGTATTCGATTTCAACCTGCAGGTATCGCCACGCCTGCCAGGCGATCACGCTGCAGACGAGTGCTGCAAACAAATCGACGAAAATGCGAATAGCCTGGATTCCGAGGTCAGGGAGCACATGGGATAGCGCATCGATGCGTATATGACGATTTTCCCGCGCTGCTGAAATCGAACCAACCATCGCCAGCCAGAGCACCATCAGCTTGATCAGTTCGTCTGCCCAGACGAATCCGGTATTGAATATTTCCCGGAGTACGATCTGCCCCACTGCCAGCAGCATCATCGAGCTGAAAAGCGTTACGAGGGCCGCAGTTTCAAGAAAGTTACCGGTTCTTTCGAGACGCTCGAGCAGGGCGATAAATCGGTAGTACACAGCTAATCGCTGCCGGTGGCACCACGTTGGCTGCGATATTCGTCCACGTACCGCATCATCTCATCGTAAAGCTCTTTGCTGAACTTGCCTTGCTCACCCAGCTGCCCGTTCGAAGCGAGCAAGACCTTCCGGGTCTTCAGGTATTCTTCCTCGTCGAACTCGACGGATTCGATACCGCTTTTCAACAGAGCATCAAACGCAGCCGCGTTGTCGACCAGGTTTACTTCGTTGAAGTTCGCATAGATCCTGCCCATCACTTCATGGACAATTGCCTGGTCTTCGGGACTTATTTTTTCAAACGCTTTCTTGTCGACCGCCATGAAACCGAACGTATAGACAAGCGGAACCTGCGTTACATACTTGACCTTGGTGTGCCATTGCAGGATTAACGCGACGTAAGGAGGAATCGCGACGATGTCGATCAAACCGGTCTGTAAGCCGGTCAGGACATCGGTCAGGGGCAGCGTAACCGGAGACAGTGACAACGCCTGCATCGATGCGTAGCTGATGGCGTCTCCCTCGGGCACCCACACGCGTTTGCCTTTCATGTCGGACAACGACCTGACCGGCGTGTTCGACATGATAATTGCGAATCCCGATGTCGCGAATCCGAAATTGACGAAGCCGGCGTCTTCGAGTCCTTTCTGCAGCCTTGCATCGAGCCGACTGCGGACGTAGGCTGCCTCTTCCTCGGAATCAAAGATCAGCGGCATACCGTACAAGTTCAGGTCCGGGTATTGAGAGGCAAGTGCTGACGGAGTGAACGCGCCACCCTGCAGTTGACGGATCCTGATCTGGCCCAGCACCTTCTTGTCGTCGCCTTTGACACCACCACCGTAGTATTTGATCTCGACACGACCTTCGGTCCGCTCTTTTATCTCTTTGGCACCCGCGCGCATGTCATCCATCCACTGCGTGCCATCCGGCGTGGCCGTGGCAATCTTCAGCGTGACGGCGTATGCCGGCAGGCCGAATGCCAGCGCCGCAAGAATCAAGAACAGCTTTTTCATAACTTACCCGTCAAAAATAATCATCTGCTTCGGCGAGTAGCGCCGCCGCTTCTTCCTGTGCCAGGACGTTACCCAGCGTATACCCATCCTGGTAGGGATCTGCCGCCATGACTTCGTTCAGTAGTTGGTCGTGCATCTCCCGTTCATACAGCTTTTTCGCGTAGCTTCGGGCGAACTCAACTTTCGCCCCGAGGTCCTTGCCGCCGGTCAGCGCAATGGCCTTTTCAAAGTACCCGCGCGCTCTTTCCGGTTCACCACCCGCCGCCGGCGGCCGCAGGGTCAGCAATATTCCCATATAGGTGTAGGCGCTACTGTTAACTGCGTCGCCACTTATGTCCAAATAATGGCTGAGCAAGGCCTCGATCTGCGGTAATTCGGCGATTGAGTTCACGTCGGAGCTGTGGGCCCTGAGGTAGGCCAGCGAGGCAAAGCCGTAGGTATACAGAAATTCTGCTTTCCTGGGCCGTATACCGCTCAAAGTCGCAACAAACTCGTCGTAGGTCGCGTCCGGCCAGCCACAGGCGGGAGCATAGGACTCACACATCGCTTTGAGCGCATACCGCCGGGCGCGTGTGGTCAGACGAGAGGCCCTCACCTCGTCGTTGGCGAAAACAGCCCCGTAGGTGGCATACAGGGTAGCCGCGGCGGCCAGGGTATCGGCGTTATCCGGGCTGCTCTCGACGAAACTGTCGAGCAGCAGCAGGTAGGAGGGCGCCCCTGCCCGCACCAGCTCCGGGTCGTCCTGGTTCAGGATCGCAACGGACAGATTGTCGGCCAGACCGTTTGCGGCGGACGACACGATCACCGTGCAGCCGCTAAACGCAGCGCTCGAGACCAGCAGAAATAGCGCCTTCAGGACGTAAATCGCGAATACTGTTCTCATGACACGAGGGACCGCGTTACCGGGGATTGGTTCAAAGCAATCAGACACGCCGCATTATGTGGACTATTGTCGGAATTTCAAACCCGAGCACGGGCTCGCGGCACAGCGACCCCCGCGCAATGCGCGCAGCAGAGGTCTTTACAAACGATCTGCAGACTAGATCTTTTCCTTGATGCGCGCCGCTTTTCCGGTACGACCACGAAGGTAGTACAGCTTGGCACGCCGAACGTCACCACGCCGTTTGACCGCCACTGAATCGACAACCGGGCTGTAGGTCTGGAAAACGCGCTCTACACCTTCACCGTGCGAAATTTTTCGCACCGTAAATGAAGAATTCAGGCCACGATTGCGCTTGGCAATCACAATTCCCTCGAATGCCTGCAGTCGTTCGCGCTCGCCTTCTTTGACCTTGACCTGCACGACAATCGTGTCGCCTGGAGCAAAATCGGGAATTTCCTTACCCATTTGCTCGTTTTCAATCGCTTCGATTATTTTGCTCATCTTTTCTGCTCTTTCAAAAATTCGTCGAGCAACATTCGCTGCTCATCATCCAAATCCAGCTTTTCAAGCAAATCCGGCCGCCGCAACTGGGTTCGACCTAAAGCCTGCTTGTACCTCCACCGCGCGATGTTCGCATGATCGCCAGACAATAAGATCTCCGGCACGGTCATTTCTCCAACAACTTCCGGCCGCGTGTAGTGCGGACAATCCAGCAGCCCTTCGGCAAAAGAATCCTGCTTCGCGGACTCATCATCACCCAGCACTCCCGGCAACAACCTCACGACCGCATCAATCACCGCCATCGCTGCGATTTCGCCGCCCGAAAGCACAAAATCGCCCAGCGAAATTTCTTCATCGACCTGCGACTCAATGAGCCGTTCATCGATGCCCTCGTAGCGCCCAGCCAGCAATATCATACCTGGCAGGGCCGCATAGCGTTCGGCCACGGCCTGGTCGAACACGGCCCCTTGCGGCGACAGGCAGATCACCGGACTACCCTCAGGCACCCGCTGTCGCGATACCTGAAGCGCCCCGGCGAGCGGCGCGTACTTCATCACCATGCCGGGACCGCCGCCATATGGCCTGTCGTCGACCGTACGATGCACGTCATCCGTGTGATCCCGCGGATTCTCGATATCCAGCGAAATCAGCTCACGGCTAAGTGCGCGGCCCACGACACCAAATTCAGCGATCGTCGAAACCATTTCCGGAAACAGGCTTACGACGCCGATTTGCATGTCGTCAGTCCCAATCCCAGTCGACGGTGATTACGCCTTTCTCGAGATCAACGTCGAGTACTACTCTATCTTTGACGAATGGAACCAATTGCTCCTTGTCGCCTTTTACGACCATTACGTCGTGTGCGCCGGTCTCGAGCAGGTATGCAAGTACCCCAAGTTCCGAGCCATCACTTTGCACGACCCGCAGCCCTTCGAGATCGGACCAGTAATAACGACCCTCTTCCGCTGCAGGCAACGCCGCCCTGGGTACTCCGATTTCAGCCCCGATCAGCGTTGCCGCCTGGTCGCGGTCGTCGAATCCATCAATTCGCGCCACGACCGTTTTTCCGTGCCTCTGTCCTTCAGCGACTTTGGCCGGTCGCCACGCTCCCTTTTGGCCGAGCAACCAGCTATCGTAATCAAGTATCGCTTCACGCGGGTCGGTGTACGAAAACACCCGGACCCACCCTCGCACACCGAACACACCGGAAATACGTCCCAGCACTATCGGCTCGGGCGCCAAGAGCTCAGCTGCTCGCGGCGGCCTTGCGGTGCTTTTTCAGCAACGATGCGACGCGATCTGACGGCTGTGCGCCCTTGCCAATCCAGTAGTCGGCACGCTCCAGATCAACCCGGAGGTTATCCTCATGCTCCCGTCCGACGGGATTGAAAAAACCAATTCGCTCGATATACCGGCCGTCCCGACGATTGCGACTGTCGGTAACCACCAGGTGGTAAAAAGGGCGCTTTTTCGCGCCAGCGCGCGAAAGTCGAATACTAACCATTACATTTCCGTATCTGTATAAAAAGAGGCAGACATGCCTTGACTCGGGCCGGCCCGAGTAGACGGCGCATTGTACGGGTTTTGGGACAAATGTGAAGCGTTTTGGCGGCGAAAATAGTTAAGTATTTCCGTACCTTAGAGTATCGGCTCCCGATTCTGGCCGTGATGCTTGTCTTTCAGGCCGCAACTGGCTGAAAAATCACCGCATTCCCGGCGGCAAACCGCCTCCCGGCATGCCGCGCATGAACTTCTTCATGCCGCCCTTGGACACCTTTTTCATCATTTTCTCCATCTGCATGTGCTGCTTTAGCAGACGATTGACGTCCTGGATCTGCTGCCCCGCACCTCCGGCGATGCGTTTCTTGCGAGATCCGTTTATGGTCTTCGGGAAGCGCCGCTCCGACGGGGTCATGGAATTAATGATCGCTATTTGACGTCGGATCTTCGCCTCGTTGGCGCTGTCCTGCAGGGCGGCCGGATTGACGTTGCCCGGCAGCGGCAGCTTTTCAAGCATCGACGCGAGTCCGCCCATGTTGAGCATCTGCTCGAGCTGATCGCGAAGGTCGCCCAGGTCGAAACCACGGCCTTTCTTCAGCTTTTTCGCGAGTTTTTCAGTCTGCTCCTTGCTGACTTTTTGTTCGATCTCCTCCACCAGGGTCAGCACGTCGCCCATGCCCAGAATCCGCGACGCCATTCGATCCGGATGGAATGCCTCGAGCGCATCGACTTTTTCGCCGACACCCATGAAGCGGATCGGTTTCCCGGTTACCTCCCGAACCGACAGCGCAACGCCGCCCTTGGCGTCGCCGTCTGTCTTGGTCAATACGACGCCGGTTAAAGGCAGGCTCTGATTGAATGCGGTTGCGGAGTTCACCGCATCCTGACCGGCCATGCTATCGACCACAAACAGAGTGTCGTGGGGCCGGGCCGCGTTATGGACCTCAATGACCTCCTGCATCATTTTTTCGTCGATATGGAGCCGGCCCGCCGTGTCCACGATAAGCACGTCCACGTGAGATCGGCGCGCCTCGTCCAGCGCGCGATCGACGATAGCCGTCGGTCTCTCAGTTGCATCACTTCTGCAATGCACTGCGCCAACTTCGGCCGCGAGCGTCTGCAGCTGGAGAATGGCGGCAGGCCGATGCACATCCACGCTGACGAGCATGACCTTTTTCTTCTCGACGTCGATCAGTCGTTTGGCGAGTTTCGCCGCGGTTGTTGTTTTGCCGGAGCCCTGCAAACCGGCCATCAGAATGACGACCGGTGGCTGTGCTCTAAAGTCGAGCGGCGCAGATTCGCTTCCCAGAATGCGAACCAGTTCGGCGTGAATAATTTTTACCAGCGCCTGCCCCGGCGTCAGGCTTTTGCCAACCTCTTCGCCGAGTGCACGGTCACGGATTCGATCGATGAAGCCCTTGACGACCGGTAACGCAACGTCGGCTTCCAACAGAGCCAGGCGAACCTGCCGCAGGGTATCTTTGATATTGGTTTCGGTCAGCCGGCCCCTGCCTGAAAGTTGGCGGGCAGCGTCCGATAGACGGCCACTCAGATTGTCGAACATCCGCGTATTCTAAACGGTCAGAACGGTACCGCGCGACAGCATCTGGATGTTTTTCTCGGGCGCCGCTTGCGTAACCTGCGCGAAAATCCTGTCCTCTTCGCCAGGCTTCATGCCGGTGAGCCATATTTCCGGGTCGTGACGCAGGCGCCGCAAATCGTTGGTCAAGGTCTTCGGTGTGTAATGACCGGAGTCCGCCGCCAGCTCCTGCATCTCGTCAGGGAATGAAACCTCAATAACGAGAACCCGAAGGTCTTTACATGCGTTCAGCACCGGCCAGAGCGTCTCGTTGGTTTTTGTGTCTCCGCTGACGGCAAATGCTCCGCCGGAGTTTTGCACCGTAAAACCGAGCGAGGGAACAGAATGCATGACATCGACTGCATAGAATTCGCGGCGATCGATCGTGATCGTGTCACCGGGGCTGCAGACGTGATAGCGCAACATCGGATTATGCGGCGTCGGCAGTTTCGCGAAGTTCGGCCAGATCACATCATTGAAAAGGTGGTCCCGAACGGCACGCAGCGTTTCTTCCCTTGCGTACACCGTGAGTGGCGTTGCAAAGGTCTCGTCGAATACCCGATCGGCGAGCATTGGCAGCCCGGCGATATGATCGAGATGCGCGTGCGTCAGGAAAACGTGGCGAATCGAATCCAGGTCCTGAAGTTCGAGATCGCCAATACCTGTGCCTGCATCGATGAGCACATCATTGTCGATCAGCAGCGCCGAGGTACGTGCGCCTGCGCCAATACCGCCGCTGCAACCAAGCACGCGAATTCGCATAACTGAGGGTTCTCATGAACTTGTGCATATGGGATGATCTGACGTTAGGTCAATGCCCAGCGGGTTTCTGTGTCTCAAATCACAATTCTTTTGCTCTATCTGCTGGCTGCCGTGGGTTTCACGATGAATCGCTTGCCGCGGTTTGCCGACCAAGCTCGCCCATATTTCCTTGTCGCGTTTATTTTCGCGGCCATAGGCGTGGGTCTCCATGGGCAAAATCTGTTCGATTTGATTCTTCCCGACGCCGGCTTCAACCTGTCGGTCGGCAGCGCGGCATCGCTCATCGGACTCGAGCTGGCCCTGATCGCTTTGCTCGCGGCGATCGAACCTTCGTTGCGAGGTATGAGCGCCGGCATGCTCGTATTGTCAGCAGCGACAGCGTCACTAATGGCCGCTTCAGGGGCGCCTGGTGCCAGCATCGTAATGACCTGGCAGATCCGTGCGCACGTGCTGATCGCGCTGATCTCCTATGGACTGCTGACGGTGGGCGCAATTGTCGCGCTATTCGCACTGATACAGGAACGCCGTTTACACTCCGCGCGGATCACACCGGCCAATCAGCTCTTTGCGCCACTGGAAACGACTGAAAAACTGCTCATCGGCATTTCGGCGACCGGCTTTGCGGGCCTGACGCTCGCTATTGCTACCGGCCTGTCTTTTGTCAACGACCTCGTGGAGCAACACCTCGCCCACAAGTTCGCGCTGTCATTACTCGCCTGGGTCGTATTTGGCGTGCTACTGGCCGGCCGCTTCGTGGCGGGCTGGCGCGGCAAACGCGCAGTAAAACTCTACCTTTGGGGCTTCGCGACGCTTTGCCTGGCCTACTTCGGCAGCCGCCTGATACTGGAGCAGATATTCAACCGCAGCTGGGGTTGAGACAGGCGTTCTTGACAGCGTGACGGTGGCCTGTTGAACTGCTTCGGCCCCGACTGATTTGGAGGTCCCCTTCTATTGGGCGACGACATACCGCTAGCAGGCCTTATTAGCCTGCTTGTTATCTTACTGCTGCTTTCCGCCTTTTTTTCTGGCTCGGAAACCGCCCTCATGAGCCTCAACCGTTACCAGCTTCGCCATAAGGCCCGCGAAGGTCATCGCGGCGCGCGCCTCGCCGAAAGGCTGTTGAGACGCCCCGATCGGCTCATTGGATTGATTCTCCTGGGCAACAACCTCGTTAATTTCTCGGCCGCATCACTGGTCGCAGTGATCGCGTTCGAAATTGGCGGACAGCCGGCAGTCGCATTAGGCACGTTGATCCTGACGCTGGCTGTCCTGATTTTCTCCGAAGCGGCTCCCAAGACGCTCGCCGCTTTACACCCGGAACGCTTCGCCTTTCCGGCAGCATTGATCTACTACCCCCTGCTGAAAATCACCTACCCCATTGTCTGGCTCACAAACGCGGCATCGAACGGCGTATTGTTTCTGCTTGGTGTCCGGGAAAACGGCGCCGAATTGCAGTCCCTGACACGCGAGGAATTACGCACGCTCGTCTACGAGGCCGGCGCAAGACTGTCCCCACGCTACCGTACGATGTTGCTCAGCATCCTCGACCTGGAAAAGGTAACCGTCGACGACGTCATGGTGCCCCACAATGAGATCATTGGCATCGATCTCAACGGCGACATCACCGCGATCGAGACGATTATCCGGGACAGTCAGCACACCCGAATGCCTGTCTATCGCGATGATATCGATCACGTTGTCGGCATTTTGCATTTCCGCAGGCTTGCGAACCTGGCAGAGCAGGAGGTAACCAAGGACAGCCTGGAGTCCCTGCTGTCCGAGCCCTACTTCATTCCCGAGGGTACACCCCTGAGCACGCAGCTGGTGCAATTCCAGCGGCGTCGCGAGCGTATAGCCCTGGTTGTCGACGAGTATGGCGATATCCAGGGAATTGTCACGCTGGAAGACATTCTCGAGGAAATTGTCGGCGAGTTTACGACCGACCCGTCCGATGAAGAGACCGACGTCATCAAAGAAACGTCAAACACCTTCCTTGTCGATGCTACTGCCAACATCCGCGAGCTCAATCGTTCACAAGACTGGAACCTGCCGACGGACGGACCGAAAACCATCAACGGCCTGATCGTCGAGATGCTGGAGACCATTCCTGCGCCCGGCACCCGCCTGAAGATCAACGGTTACCCGATCGAGATCGTGGAAACCGACGATAATAGGATTCGCTCAGTCAGGGTCGGTCGGCACATTCCAACGCTCTCGTAGAGGGCTGCTGAACCTACCAGGCTGCGTCCAGCGCTTCACTCAGACGCCGCACGCCGGTCACGTCAATGCCTTCGGGAACTCGTTTAGGCACGTTGCCAACCGGGATAATCGCGCGGGTAAATCCCTGTTTTGCCGCCGCCGCGACGCGCTCGGCACCGAAACGCACGGGTCGAATCTCGCCGGCCAGGCCGATTTCGCCAAAACAGATAAGTCGCTTCGCGCAAGCCCGATCACGATAACTCGAGACTATTGCAAGCAGCGTCGGCAGATCGACGGCGGTCTCGGCTATCCGGAGGCCGCCAACGACGTTGACAAATACGTCTTCATCGGCAACGGCGAGATCGCCGTGCCGCTGCAGGACCGCAAGCAACAAAGCAAGGCGGTTCTGGTCTACGCCCTGTGCAAGTCGCTTCGCGTAATTGCTGTTGCCATCGGCAACGAGCGCCTGAATCTCGACCAAGAGTGCGCGGCTGCCCTCCCAGACGACGGAAACGATGCTCCCCGGTTCATCGACCGAATCACGGGATAGAAAAATCGCCGACGGGTTGCTAACCTCGCGGAATCCGGTTTCGGTCATCGCAAATACGCCCATTTCACCACTTGCGCCAAAACGGTTTTTCACCGAGCGGATCATCGTGTAGCGACTGGCCGGATCGCTCTCGAAATAAAGCACTGTATCAACCATGTGTTCGACGACCCGCGGACCGGCGATCGCGCCTTCCTTCGTGACATGACCGATAACAAACACAGAAACTTCGTTTTGCTTTGCAAACTGCACGACGCGGCTCACGCTTTCACGCAGTTGGGCCACCGAGCCCGGCGCTGACGGCAGGTGGTCGCAGGTCATCGTCTGTATAGAGTCTACAACCAGCACTTTGGCGCCGCAGCGCAACGTCTGCTCCAGCACATTTTCAATCGAAGTATTCGCCAGGAGGTTCATGCCCGACGCATCGAGCCCCAACCGCATTGCACGCTGCCCGATCTGGCGCAGCGACTCTTCCCCGGTTGCGTAACAGACCGGCAGGTCTGAAACGAGGCTGGCGGACACCTGCCGCAGCAAGGTTGACTTACCGACGCCGGGATCGCCTCCCAATAGCACGACAGCGCCCGGCACAAGGCCGCCGCCAAGCACACGATCGAACTCGCCGAATCCAGTGCCGTACCGCTGCTCGATGTCGCCGGCCAGCTCATCCAGCCGCTGTGTCCGGTCGCTGGAGCGCGCCGTCGAATGTGGAGCCGATATGGTCGTCTCTGAAAGCGTATTCCACGTCAGGCAGTCGGGACACTGGCCGGCCCATTTGACGCTGTGTGCACCACACTCGGAACAAACGTAGGCTTTTTTGACCTTCGCCATGGCCGTGCTAGCGCGGATCCAGGCGGGCACCGGCGCACGGGCGCGCCCTGCGGCTCGGCAGCCGCACATCCTTAACGACTAACTCATTGTTATATATAACTTTTATGATTTTCAATTTCGTCTCGGCGCGACGCCGGCCGGGATTATTGTTAAATTCGCCTGCCGTGCGACGGCGCCAATGATAGCACCGCCTTCAGAACCTGTATTACATAAAAAGTGCCAACCCTATCTCATTACGGCGATCCCCATTTACTTATAATTTTGCCCTTAAAACAGGGACATGAAATACGTTGAAGACGGGAAACTACCTTAAACGGAACCGCCTTATTGCGCTCGGCTTCGTGAGCGTGCTGCTGCTGCTGGTATATGGCCCGCTGGCACAATGGTTCGTGACCGCGGACCGGCTGTTGTACGACCAGCTGGCCGGCAACCTCCCCGGCCAGTCTCTTGGCAACGCCTACATCGTCAGCATCAATCCACAAAAAGCGAACCCGGATCAAGTCCTGCACGAATACGGCAGGATCGTGCAGAAACTGCACAACGATAATGCCAACCGCATCGTCCTGGCGAACCCGCCCGATCTTGCGGAGTCCGATGAGCTGCCGGGCTGGACGGCATTGATGAGCTCCGGTACACCCATTTTTGTTCCGTCGCGTCATCGTTTTGCCGATGTCTCTCTGCATAACGGGTTCGTCAAGATTCGGGCCGATGACGATGGAGTGTTGCGACGCTCCGAACTTTGGCATCTGAATGGCGGCGTCATGTCGCCATCGCTGCCGCTGGCAATCGCGCTTGTCGAGTCCGCGACGGCTACGGCGCCGCGCTTCTCCAGTTCCGACGATGCCATCTATTTCTCCAATTACGGCGCACTCCCGAGACTGAGTGTTGCGGAGATACTCGAGGGCGATCGGTCGTTCGCCGGCGCGACCGTATTTGTCGACTCGGACCCTGCACTGGTCGGCGCCGAGGCGGTGCTGCCATCCGGACAATTCGTTACCCCTTCAGAATTAACAGCTGCGTTACTGGCCGATTTAGAAAATGAACGGATGATCATCGCACCCTCCTGGGCCAAAGCCATGGAGTGGCTGGCGCCCGTCTTGCTCGCGATCGTCTCGGTGCTATTCATGCCCGATCGCAACCGCCGTGAAATTGCGGTGCTGGCGGTGACCGCCGTGATATCGCTGCTGTTGCTCGAGGCACTTTTGTTGCTCGGGCTACATGTTCGCATCGATCTCGGACGTCCCATCCTGATTTTTTTGAGCGTAGCGATACTCAGCGTTTTTCTCGTGGCGGATATCAAGAAAGTCTCGAAGAACGCTTTTCAACGTGGGTCCGACTTCCTTTCGGCCGGTCGCCTCGAACCGGCCTTCGGCGAATTCAGGCGCTGCAGCCCGTCGGAAACCGTCGCGGCAATGATGTACAAGCTGTCGCTGGCATTTGAAGAGCAGGCCAAGCCGGAACGTGCAGAAGCCGTTCTCGAGTGGATGAAACGAACCCACTCCGGGCATCCGCAGGGTGACATGCGGGCCAGTCACATCGGTGGTGCGCCGCAGAGACTCGGCCGCTACGTCATTCAGCGTCGCATTGGCCGCGGTGCCATGGGCACCGTGTATCTCGCCAAGGACCCGCGCATCAACCGTCCGCTTGCGTTAAAGGCCATTCCCATCGAAAAGGAGTTCGAAGACGAGGAGCTCAAGGAAGCCCGGCTGCGCTTTTACGGAGAAGCGGAATCGGCCGGCCGTCTTACGCATCCCAACATCATTACGGTATTTGACGCCGGAGAAGAGAAAGGACTGGCTTATATCGCCATGGAGTACGTTCCGGGTATCGCCTTGAAGGATTTCACGGATCCGAAAAGGCTTCTCGCGCCCAAACGTGCGCTGGAGCTTTGTGCCCTGACGGCAGACGCACTGGACTACGCCCACAACCAGGGCGTTATTCATCGCGATATCAAGCCAGCCAACCTCCTGTACAACCCGAAAGACGGATCGCTCAAGATCAGCGATTTCGGTGTCGCGCGCATGACGGACAATAATCGCACCAAGACCGGGATAGTCCTCGGCACGCCCATGTACATGTCGCCGGAACAGCTGGGGGCAGAAAATCTGACCGGACAGTCGGACTTGTTTTCGCTTGGTGTTACTCTATACGAGCTACTGGTTGGGGAGGTTCCGTTCAAGGCATCGAACATAGCTGTTCTGATGACCAAAATAACGACTGAAGACCCGGCGCCGGTATCATCCCGGCGATCGGGAATACCGCTTGGCGTTGACGCGGTCCTTGCCAAGGCGCTCGCAAAACGGCCAGCGGATCGCTTTTCCTGCGGTGCCGAGATGGCGATCGCGCTGCGCAATTGCGCCAGGTCAGGCTAGGGTGAGAAATGAGCGATAAAGAACACCGTCTATGAATCTGCGCGGAAAAATTGATTTTGCCGAGCTCACGGACACCGGACGTGTGCGGGACCACAATGAGGATGCGATCGGGTCGACGCCGGACATCGGCCTGATGGTACTCGCCGATGGCATGGGTGGATACAACGCCGGCGAGGTTGCGAGCGGTATCGCCGTGCAGATCGTCACCGAACTGGCGACCATCGGCGCCAGCCGCGAAGAGAGCGACGAGATCGATCCGCACAGCGGCCTCATGCGCCAGTCGATCGTGCTGCGTGACGCGGTTTATCGGGCAAACAAGATCATCTTTCAGACAGCGCAAAGCCAGACGCACTGTGAAGGCATGGGGACCACAATCGTCGCCGGCATGTTCTGCGACAATAAAGTGTCCATCGCCCATGTCGGCGACTCCAGGGCATACCGGCTGCGCGGCGGGCAGCTCGAGCAAATATCCCTGGATCATTCCCTGCTTCAGGAACTGGTCGATCGCGGCTTTTATTCGGAAGAAGAGGCGCAGCGCTCGACGAATCGCAACTACGTGACGCGGGCGCTGGGCGTGGAGCCGACCGTGGAGGTCGAGGTCAACGAGCACGAGGCACTACCAGGCGACATATTTCTGCTATGCTCCGACGGCCTGTCCGACATGGTCGAAGATGACGATATTCACTTAACTATCAGTACTTTTAATGCTAGTCTTGAGGTGGTTGGTCAACAGCTTGTCGACTTGGCCAACGACCACGGCGGGCGAGACAATATCTCGGTAATGCTTGCAAAGGTGAATGAGCCCTTCCCAGCGAAGAAGGGCTTACTTGCGAGGATTGCCAAGTGGTTTCGCTCATAAGGGATGCAGCGGTCTAAGAGCGAGTAAAAATGGCACGGTTATTTCTAAGTCTGGACAATCAGGTTCTGGCCGAATACAACATGACGAAAGAGCGCTACACGATTGGGCGCCTCCCCGACAACGATGTGAGAATTGATAATCCGGCTGTCAGCGGACATCACTCGCTCATCATCAATATCCTCAATGATTCCTTTCTTGAGGATCTCAACAGTACCAACGGTACCTACGTCAATGGTAAGTTGATCAAGAAGCATGCACTGCAGCACGGCGACGTCATTACGATAGGACATCACCAGCTGCGCTTCTCCGATCAGCAGGAAACCGCGGCCGAACAGGATGAATTCGAGAAGACCATGGTCATCCCGTCGGGTCAGCAAAGCGCCGCTCAGTTAGCAAAAGCCGAAAAAGCGGCCGAGGCCGCCGCCGCAGAAGCGGCAGCGCAGGCCGTGCAGTCCCACGCTGCGGAGGCCGTGAAACTTGATCCGGAAGATGAGGCAGCACTCGAGGAAAGGGAAGCGCCGGCTCCCGAGAAAAAGGAGACGTTTCGTCCGTCAGCCACCTTTACGGGAATCGACCCGGCCACGGCGCCGAGTGCACTGCCACTTGGCAAACTGCAGGTGCTTAGCGGCGCTTTTGCGGGACGGGAGCTGGAGCTCACCAAGGCACTGACCACGCTCGGCCGTCCGGGCGTGCAGGTGGCCGCAGTTACACGTCGTGCCGAGGGCTACTACATTGTTCACGTTGAATCCGGGAAAGAAGGCGACTTTCCGCTAGTGAACGGCGAGCCCATCGGTAGCAAGGCGTGCAAACTGGCCGACAACGACGTCGTGCAGCTCGCGGGCGTCAAGATGGGTTTCTTTACCGCCTAGTCGACCACTTCGCTGTCTTCGCGGTTCATCACGCCGCATACAAGCTCATAGGGAATTGCATCCGCCCAGGGCGCAACCTCCTCGACGGGCAGTCCGTCCCCCCATAGCGTCGCGACGCTACCAATTGTGTCTTCGGCATCCGGCCCGAGATCGACGGTAATCATATCCATCGAAACATTTCCGATCAGCGGCACTTTGCGGCCATTGAGGAGCACCGGCGTCCCACTCCTGAAATGGCGCGAATAGCCATCTCCGTAGCCGGCCGAGATGACGCCGAGACGGGTGTCCCTGTCGCTGATATAGGTACCGCGGTAGCCGACTTTCGCGCCCTCGCGCAGCAATTTTCTCGCTATCAGACGCGCCTCAAACTGCATTACGGGTTTAAGGCCGAGGTCGACACCGGTCTGCTCGGGAAAGGGGGAAATTCCGTACAGCGCAATGCCCGGCCGGATCCAGTTATCCCCCTGGAATCCGAATTCCCGTTGCGCATCCGGGATTTCCGGCCAGCCGAGTGTTCCCGGCGTGTTGCCGATGCTGACAGCGCCATCGAATCCTTCGATGACCGGCCTGAATTGATCCAGCTGTTCCGATGTCATCGACGACTGAAGTTCGTCCGCGCTGGCAAGATGGGTCATGAGTTTGAGTTCGCTAACGACGGGAGCCGCGTGCAACCGCCTGATAATTGCCGCAGCCTCCTCAGGCAGGAACCCTAGACGGTTCATGCCGGTATCTACCTTCAGCCAGACCGCGACGGAGCCGGTCACACTTGCCTCCAACAGCTCGACCTGCTCCTGGCAGTGAACGACGGGCTCGAAGCCCGACGCCACGGCTATCCTCATTTCCCTCGCGTCCATCACACCGGCCAGTAGAACAATCGGCACGACAATGCCTGCTTCGCGCAGCTGGATGGCTTCCGGCACTCGAGCGATCGCGAACGCATCGACGTCGGTTAAATGCTGCGCAACGGTCACCATGCCGTGACCGTAGGCGTTCGCCTTGATGACAGCCATGACTTTGGATCCGGGTGCGGCCTTGCGAATGATGTCGAGGTTGTGTTTAAGTGCGCCGAGCCGGATAAGCGCTCGTGCTCCGAAACTCACGGATACGCCTCTTCCGCATAGGCATCGGGCACCCAGTTTTCGAACTTGGTGTAGCGCCCGACAAACGTCAGCGGAAAGTCGCCGATAGGACCATTGCGCTGTTTGGCAATCGCGATGTCGGCAATGCCTTTTCGCGGCGTATCCCGGTTGTAGACTTCTTCCCGGTAAATGAAGATGATCAGATCGGCATCCTGCTCTATGGCACCCGACTCACGAAGGTCCGACATGACCGGCCGCTTGTCGGTTCGTTGCTCGACGCTTCGATTAAGCTGCGACAATGCGATCACCGGCACCTCGAGTTCCTTGGCAAGCGCCTTGAGCGATCGCGAAATTTCGGAAATCTCGGTGGCACGATTTTCCTTGCTGCCCTCGACCTGCATCAACTGCAGATAGTCGACAACGATAAGGCCCAGACCGTGCTCACGATGCAGACGTCTTGCCCGGGCGCGAATTTCCGTCGGCGACAGGCTCGGCGAGTCGTCGATAAATATGGGCGCTTCCGACATCAGCTGTACCGCTGTGTTGATTCGGGACCAGTCTTCATCCGGAAAGTTGCCTGTGCGCAGATGCGTCTGGTCGACACGGCCCAGTGACGAAATCATGCGAAACGCCAATTGCTGCGACGGCATTTCCATTGAAAAAATGGCAGTCGGCACCTTGGATCCGATCGCGGCGTTCTCAGCCATATTCAAAGCCAGCGTGGTTTTGCCCATCGATGGCCGTCCGGCGACGATTATCAGGTCGCCGGCCTGCAGGCCGGCCGTCAGCTTGTCAAATTCGTTGTAGCCGCTGGATATGCCGGTGATACTGCCTTCCGATTGATGCAGCAGATCGATGCGGTCAACAGCCTCGGGCAATATCTGTTTAAGTGACTTGAAGCCCCGGCGACCGCGGCTGCCCTTCTCGGCAATTTCGAATACCAGGCGCTCCGCTTCGTCCAGGATTTGTGCCGCGTTGCGTTCGCCCGACGCAAACGCATTACCGCTGATTTCATTGCCCGCGTTGATCAGCGCACGAAGTGTCGATGTTTCGCGAATGATTTTCGCGTATGCCCTGGCGTTGGCGGCACCGGCCGTCTCGTTTGCCAGCGTTGCCAGGTATTCGAGGCCGCCCGCCTGCTCCAGCTCACCGCGACCATCCAGGTGTTCGGAAACCGTGACGACGTCGCAGGGGCTGCCCGTTTCGACAAGGTTGGCAATGGCCGCAAAAATCAGGCGGTGATCCTTGCGATAAAAATCCTCGCCGACGACGACGTCGGCAATCTTGTCCCAGGCTTGTGCATTGAGCATCAGGCCGCCGATCAGCGCCTGCTCGGCCTTGATGGAGTTCGGCGGCACTTTGAGGCGCTGCTCGGCGCCTGCGTCTGTGTAGCCGTCCCCCAAAGCTCGGACCATCTTAAGAGTTCCCTTGCCAGCCAGATTCAGAAGTCATTCCTGGCTCAAAGGTAACACAGGCGGCCATCACTCGGCAGCAACAACCCGGACGGTGATTTCCGCGTTTACTTCGCTGTGCAAGTGAATGCCGACTGCAAACTCGCCGAGCTCATGGATCGGCCCTTCCGGCATGCGCACTTCGGAGCGTTCAACCGCAACCTGGATGTTAGCCAGTGCATCAGCGATATCGATAGGACCGACCGAACCGAAGAGCTTGCCTTCGCTGCCGGCGTTGGCCGGGATCACGACCTCGACACCGTTGATCGTCTCGGCGCGGGCCCTGGCTTTGGCCACTTCTTCCGCCGCCGCTTTTTCAAGCTCCGCGCGGCGGGCTTCGATCGCTTTCATATTCCCCTCGGTCGCCAGGGCGGCCTTGCCCTGCGGCAACAGGAAATTCCGACCATAACCTGGCTTGACCTTGACCAGATCGCCAATGCCGCCGAGGTTTTCAACATTTTCCAGTAAAATAACGTTCATTTTTCGAGCCTTTTTAAGCTTTCCGTATGCGACGCCGGAGATCAAACCAGGCGTCCGTGTAACCAAATACCGCCAGCGCCGTCATCAGCAATACCTGCAGAAACGGCAGTAACGCGTAAACCGCAATGACTGCCATCAGCGGCAGCCGTCCTTCCGCGTGCAGCCAGTGCACAATCGCCAGGCCCTGCATCCAGAAGATCACGAACAGCACGAACGCGAGATTCTGCAGCCAGTCCACGTCAACTGCAAACGCCAACAGCGACGCAGCCGCCATAGTGAACGCAATGACGCGTCCAAAGTTCAAGTCCCGAAACCGGCCAAATGTCCCGGTTTCCTGGGGCAAACGCTTGTAAAGCGCGTACCCGAGCAACAGGCCAACCGTGTACAGCATCCAGAACGCCAGCACGGCCGATACTGTCATCACCTCCGCGCTGAGCAACTCCGTGTTCAGCTGCAGGTTATTCTGCCTGACGAGTTCCGCCATCATTGTCAGGTACGGCTGCCAGAATGCGACCGGATCTGGAACGACGACATAAAACCCAAGCAATGCCAGCGCCGCAACAATGACGGACACCTGCATCGTCAGCGTCAGCGACCGCGAACCCAACAACATCACAGCCAACAGCAATACCGGCACCCATGTGCCCATCATCAGCGTCGCTATCGACGCGATCGTTACGCCGAAAAGAAGCGCAACCAAGAGCAGTAGACCCGCGGCAACAGCGGCTTCGATAACGGCCAGCGTCGTGCCCCGCGCCAGAACCAGAAGGACCATGATAACGCCGCTGGTCAGCTGCGGCGCCGGCAAGAGCAGGGTCACTGCCAGGCCCAGTACGGCGTTCTGCGGGCGTGCGACCAGCCACGCGGCAAGCGCCTGCACGAAACTCCCGCCTGCGACTGTTAGTGCCGGTCGGTGTACGGCAGCAGTGCGAGATAACGAGCTCGCTTTACGGCCGTAGCCAGCTGGCGCTGGTAACGAGACTTGGTGCCCGTGATTCGACTTGGAACGATCTTGCCCGTCTCAGTGATGTAAGCCTTGAGCAAATTAAGATCCTTGTAGTCGATCTCCTTGATGCCCTCGGCCGTGAAGCGGCAATACTTGCGCCTGCGTGAATAACGACTCATTGCAATTCTCCTCAGGCGCTCTTCGCCGCAGCTTCATCCGCTGCGTCGTCGCCACTGTCTTCTTTTGCCGCGACTGTGACTTCAGCAACGTCCTCTTCGTCGACGCTGTCTGCAGCAGCAATCGCTTCAGCTCCTTCAGCAGTTTCCGCGGTCGTCTCCTTGGCTGCCGTCTCTTTGGCGGGCGTCTCTTCCCGCATCGACGCCTCGGCCGCAGCCTTCGCTTCACGACGCTGCTGAGCCTCCTTTTCCTTGACCTTCTCTTCGGCTACCGCAACTGCCATGGGCGACGCCTCGGTCACGGCTTCGTCACGGGAGATGACCAGGTGACGCAACACGGCATCGTTGAACTTGAACGCAGTCTTGATCTCTTCAACAACCGCGAAACCACACTCGATGTTCATGAGCGCGTAATGGGCTTTGTGGATCTTGTTGATCGGGTGGGCCAGTTGGCGCCTGCCCCAATCTTCGCTGCGGTGAATCTGGCCGCCGGATTCCGTCACCATGCCCTGGTAACGTTCAACCATGGCAGGTACCTGTTCGCTCTGGTCCGGATGGACCAGAAACACTATTTCATAATGTCTCATTGTCTTCCCTTCTGGATGAAGTCCCGCCGGGCGTCCTGGTGTAAATTCAGGCTACCGTTCGGGACTACAGCTACCCGGCTCATCCGGTGCAGCAAGAGGTCTAAAACCGCCCTTCTGGACGGGGACGCGCATCCTACCCAACGATCAGGGCCGACGCAAGCTTCGCTGGCGCACGACCTCGTACAAACAGATACCCGTGGCCACAGAGACGTTCAGGCTCGCGACCACGCCCTGCATGGGCAGGCTGACAAGCAGGTCACAACGCCTGGCGATCGCTTGGCCGAGCCCTGTATGCTCGCGCCCCATGACAAACGCAATCGGGCCCGCAAGGTCGGCATCATACAGGCTACCGGCGGCCTGGTCGCTCGTACCGATACAGCGCACGCCGTAATCCTGCAGCCAGCCTAAAACGCGTCCCAGGTTGGCAACGGTAGCAAACGGCAGCTGCTCCGCCGCGCCGGCGGCAACCTTGCTCACCGTCGGCCCGAGGCCCGCCGCGCCATGGCGGGGCACGACGACGGCGTCGACGCCCGCGGCATCTGCAGTTCGCATGCAGGCGCCAAGGTTGTGAGGATCCTGGACGCCGTCCAGGACCAGCAGCAACAGCGGCGTCCCTTCGGCGTCCTGCAGACGCTCCTCGACCACGGTACGCAGGCCCGCCTCATCCAATACCGTGCTGCGTCGAATCTCGGCAACGATGCCCTGGTGCCGGGATTCACCGCTGATCTGTGCCAGCCTCGCCCGGTTTGCCGCCTGGACTTCGATGCCCGCACTGCGCGCTGCCGAAATCACCGCCTGCACGCGAGGATTTGCCGTCTGGTACTCCGCGACGATTCGGCGGATCTCTTCAGACTCCGCCGCTAGCAGTTGTTCAACGGCCCGCAGTCCGGTGATATACCGCACCTTGCTCACGCTCGTCGCTGCCTCGACCCGGGTGCACGTCCTTTTTGGGCCCTCCGCCGTTCGGCTTCAACCGGTCGGAAATCGATCTTGCGCGTTTCCATGTCAACACGATGCACCCGCACGCGCATCGCTTCGCCGAGTCCGTATGTTTCTCCGCTGCGCTCGCCGACCAGGCGCTGCGAGCCGGCGTCGTAATGATAATAATCGTTGGCCAGGCTGGTGACGTGAACCAGACCGTCGGTCAACAGGTCCGTGATCTGCACGAAAAGACCGAAATTGGTGACGCCCGTGATGACCCCGTCGAATTCGTCGCCGAGATGGCCTTCCATGTACTGGCACTTGAGCCATGCTTCGACATCGCGCGTCGCTTCTTCGGCACGCTTCTCGTGTGAGGAACTCATCATTCCCAGGCGCTCCATGTCCTTCGGACCGTAGTCGTAGCGACCCGCTTTGCCGCCTCGCACCATATGCCGAACGGCGCGATGCACCAACAAATCGGGGTAGCGGCGAATCGGGGATGTGAAATGGGCATACGACTCGAGCGCGAGGCCGAAATGGCCCACATTGGTCGGCGAGTATTCGGCATGCGTCAGGGAACGAAGCATCGCCATGCTGATGGCGGCGCTGTCCGCGCGACCTTTGACTTGTTCAATCAGCGATGTGAAGTGGCGCGGCTCGACGTGATCAGGATGCGCGACTTTCAAACCCAGTGAAACGAGGTAAAGGCGCAGATCGTTGAATCGATCCGGGTCGGGCCTCGGGTGCACCCGATACAGCCCGGGTATTCGATGGCGTTTGAGAAACTTTGCCGCCTGCACGTTGGCGGCAATCATGCATTCCTCGATGAGGCGATGCGCATCGTTTCGGGGCACAACTTCGATTCGGTCGATCTCTCCGTTCTTGTTGAGCTTGAACTTGGTCTGCGGCAGGTCTATTTCAATGGCGCCCCGCCGCGCGCGCGCACGGGCGAACGCTCTGTAGAGCGAGTACAGTTCCCTGATGGACGAATGCAGGTCGCTGGGCAACGCCGGCTTCGATTTCCCGTCAAGAAAAGCGGCCACCTGGCTGTACGTCAGCCTGGCCTTGGAGCGCATGACGGCCTCGTAAAACTCGGAGCGCGTCACTTTTCCATCACCGCTAACGCGCATTTCGCAGACCATGCAAAGCCGGTCGACTTTCGGGTTCAGCGAGCATAGGCCGTTGGACAGCACCTCGGGCAGCATCGGAACTACGCGATCCGGGAAATACACCGACGTGCCGCGCCGGGTCGCTTCCCTGTCGAGCTCCGAGCCGACCCCGACGTAGTGCGAAACGTCGGCAATTGCAACCAGCAACCGCCATCCGCTGCCACTCTTTTCGCAGAACACGGCGTCGTCGAAATCACGCGCATCCGCACCGTCGATCGTGACCAGGTTCACCTCACGCAGGTCCGTTCGACCTTGTTTCGCGCTGGCCGGAACGTCCTTGCCGTACCTCTTGACCTCGTTCAACACGGCCTGCGGCCACTTGAACGGTATGGAATGGGAATGGATCGCGATGTCCGTCGCTATCCCCTTGTCGCCCGGCGCACCGATGACCGAGATAATGCGCCCGGTAGCCTGCTCGACACGCGACGGGTAGTCGAGAATATCGACAACGACCATGTCGCCGGCCCTGGCGTTGCCTGCCTCTCCCTTTGGAATGAGGATGCGGTGCGAAATCCTCGGATTGTCCGGCACGACCAGGCCAATACCGCGTTCGCGGATGAACTGGCCGGCTACCTCGCGAGTGCCGCGCTCGAGGACGTCGACCAGTTCGCCCTCGGCGCGGCCGCGACGATCCAGCCCGGTGATGCGAATGGCAACGCGGTCGCCATCGAACAGGGACCGCATTTGCGTCGCCGACAGATAGACATCATCGGGTTCGCCGTCATCCCGGACAACGAAGCCGAAGCCGTCGCGATGACCACTCACCGTTCCCGTCAACAGATCCAGCTTGGCCGTCAGGCAAAACTCACCGCGGCGGTTTTCCAGTACCTGCCCGGCGCGAACCATGGCATACAGACGATCGACCAACAGCGAACGCATACGCTGCCCCTTGAGGCGGAAACCTATCATAATTTCTTCGGTTTTCAGCGGTTTACCGGCCTCATTTAGAAAGTCTATGAGCTGGTTGGGATTGGGCATAGGGTGCTTGTAGGGCTTCCTCTTGCGAGGGCTTTTGCTTTTTTCTGTTTTACGCGGCAAGTGATGCGGCTCCGGTGCATTGAACACATGAAGATACGATTGACAGGTTGCGACCGCTTTGAGTACAGTGCGCCCCCCGTCGGGACTGCAATTGTACGCGGTTCCGGACCTGCCGAGGTGGCGGAATTGGTAGACGCGCTAGCTTCAGGTGCTAGTGATGCTATGTGACTCGTGATGAAAATCTACCAGAGAATCACGCGGTTACAATGGCAGGTCGACCACGGGCAATGCGACTGGTATGGATTCTGTCGTATATGCGGTTTGAAAGTAAGATGTAAAACCTGATTGGATAGTGAAATGCCCAGGTGGCGGAATTGGTAGACGCGCCAGCTTCAGGTGCTGGTCTACGTAAGTAGGTGGAGGTTCAAGTCCTCTCCTGGGCACCATTCTCTTTTTTAAGAGCCTATTTTTTCTTCTTAGGCAAGCTTAGGAAGTAGTCCCGTATCTCTTTTGGGAAATACACGACCTTGTCATAGGCCGCAAAATCCTCTGGGCGCATTATGTGCGTCGGGTTAATAGCATTCATTCGACTGCTAACTCGCACCTTCTTCTTCGCTCTCAGGCCGTAGTAAAAATTGGCCCAAATAAGCGGTTCTCGTTGCGGGTGGTCTCTGAAGTGCGGGACGCTTACGGAAGCCGACTGCGGTAATATTGCGGATTCGAAACTGACTGAGTCAGTTCATGTCGTTCTTTCAATTGGGCTTTCGTCCTTTCTATTCCGTGGCGGCCATCTTCGCCGTCGTTGCGTTGGTCGTTTGGCTGCGCGCATTCGCGGGGTTTTCGGGCACGGGTATGTACCTGCACAGCGTGGTCTGGCACAGCCATGAAATGCTCTTCGGTTTCTCAGCGGCCGTAATCGCGGGATTTCTTTTCACGGCTGTTCACAACTGGACCGGGTTACCGACGCCGACCGGAAGCATTTTGGCAGGACTGACCGCACTCTGGCTCGCGGCTCGAGTGCTAATCATTGTGGGCCCGGCGCCGATAGCCGCCATGGTCGATGTCGCGTTCTTGCCAGCCATTGGGATCGCTGTAGCAATACCCATTATTCGCAGCGAGAACGTTCGTAACTACAAGGTGATAGCCGTTATTCTGGCGCTCGCAATGGCACATGGCGCATTTCATCTCGCGAGTCAGGGATACCTGGCGGCCGAGTTGGCACGAACGTCCCTCTTCGCCAGCATCGATATTGTTGTAATTTTGCTGGCCATTGTCGCCGGCAGGGTGATCCCGGCGTTTACAAAGAACGCCATACCGGAGGCAAACTCCCGTCACGAGCCCTGGGTGGAGTTCGTCACCTTTGCCGCCATGATTCTCGTCGCTCTCGCTACGATCGTGTCCGGAATCTGGTCGTTAGCATCCGGGCCGATGGCGCTACTCTTTGTCGTTGTCGCTGCTGCGCACGCGACCCGTCTGGGGCTATGGGATCCAATCAGGACGATTCACAATCCGTTGCTCTGGATGATGCCGGTCGCCTATTCCTGGCTCCCGTTCGTTTTTCTGCTACGCGCGTTTGCCGCCCTGAATATCGTGCCGGCCAGCGCATGGGTACACGCTGTCACGATAGGGGCGATCAGTAGCTTCATGCTCGCAATGATGATGCGCAGTACTCTCGGGCATACCGGTCGGCAACTTGTCGCCAGCCGGATCGATATGACTGCGTTCTTACTCCTTCAGTTTGCGGCGATCGTGCGAGTCATCGCAAGCATCGTGGCCGGAGAGTCCTATCGATACTGGATCGTTATTTCCAGTCTCGCCTGGGTACTGGCCTTTCTGCTTTTCGCGCTGCGCTATCTGCCGATGCTCAGTCGCCCGAGAGTGGCAGACTGAAAGCCGGTGTGTCGATTGATTCGCGTCGCCGAATTGAGCGTACTTTACAATAAGCAGACCTAAACCCCAATTGTCTCTTACGCGTACCAGTCGCTATTTCATTCTTTTGTTTTCATAAGAGCGAGCCGGGGCGATTGTTTAAGAGCATTCATGGTTGAACATGTTCGCATAATCGGTCGTAACTCCGAATGTCGGCTTGGGTTTTCTGCCTAACTGACTTGTATCAGCTAACCGGCAGCTTCTAGGGCTTTGGCAGCCACGACCCAAAGTCCTCGAGAACGGCACCTCGCCGAGGCATCCCGCCACAAGAGCTCCTCAGAACGCTCAACAGAGGCCAACCTCGAAGCACCACTCAACTCCTACCAAGATCGGAACGCAGATTCAGGACGTCTGTAAAACGGCTTCTGTTGACGATTCATCGAGTTCGGTTGACCGTACTAGCATTGTGGATGGCGCGTGCCACCGGGAAACACCGCCATTTCATGCAATTTAGGGTCACACCGGTACGACTTTCGGTACGGCCACGATCCCCACAGATATCACATGGTTACCGCCCACCGATTCTTAACCCATTGATTCCCCGCAGAATGGGCGGGGCTGCCCACGTGATACGTAGCTTCATGTGCTAGTGGGGCGTAGCCCCGTGGAGGTTCAAGTCCTCTTCTCGGCACCAGACACCTGAAGGCCCCTTCGCGGGGCCTTTTTTTTGCCGTTTGGATGCCAGCAATCCCGCGGATGCTAGGTGTCGTCGTCGATAATGACGACCGTTGCGGTCGATCCTTCGGTCAGCATGTCTTCGCCGAGCGAATTACTCAGGGCGATCCGGAACGCTTCGCTTCTTTCGGGGAGCGCATCAGCCACAATCGGTATGAAGACGGTCTTGCTCGCTTCGCCCACCGCAAACCGGATGTCGTAGCGGTCGAAATCCATGAAATCCACTGCCGACTCCGCAGAGCCGGCGTAAGTGGTCAGTTCAACGCTTGCCGGGATCGCCAGATTGCCCTGCCGATAGATTTCAACAGGGAGGGCCTGGCCGTTTTCCCCGATGGAGTACACGGCCGAACCCAGTTGGAAAGACGTTACGCCCGCCGTGGCTGCCGCTGGCAATACCTCTTCGGCGGATTCCGTCGACGCGACGTCGACCGAAAGATCATCGTCTGCGCCTTGAACGGCTATCCACTCGTTAGCACGACCAATGTCAGTCCCGCCAACGTCTACCGCCGCGGATTCACCAAGGTCAGCGGCTTCAGGCACCAACAGCGACAGTTCGGATTCACTCGTGCCCGTTTCCGCCTCTTGCGCCGCTGGCGCCAATTCGGATTCAACCACCAAAGCGCTTGTCAATGTCTCCACGCCAGGCGAAGTCCCCGGCGACGAGATCACCTCCGACGGGCCTGTCTCGTCTTTGGGATAGCCGAACGTCGACTGCAGGAATTGCCCGAACCGCGACTCGCGAGCCAATTCGACGTAGCGCGCATCGATAGGCTTGATGCCAAGCAAGGTCATTGCAAGCACCAGGCCGGCACCAATTACGAACCCAGCTGCCGTCGCTGTCAGCGTCCAGGAACGCCCTTTCCTTTTTGTAGCCGGAACGCGCGCTGGTTTCGTCGTCGACGGCGCCCGGAACGCCGTGAGAATATCGTGTACTTGTGTCGCGCCGTCCGAACTCGAAAACCGTAGTCCGGCCAAAAGCGTTCGCCACTGCACGTCGGTCAAGCCGTCAATTCGGACCGGCTTCAGTCCAAGCTTACGCGCCTCCGTCGCGGACTTGCGTTGATAGGGATGCCGACCCGCCAGCAGCTCATAAATTACGCACGACAGGGAATAGACGTCGTCACTGAAGGCTGGATCACCGCCTTCCAGCCGATTACAGCTGGCGTAGGCCGGCGTGGTCGCCCGAAGCGTCATGCCGTTCGATGGCGATGGTGTGTCGCCAGTCTGAGCTTTCGGCTTGGTAAAGTGAGCAAGCCCGAAATCGAGAATCTTCGGTTCGTCTTCTGCCGTCAGGAAAACGTTACCCGGCTTGAAGTCGGCGTGCACAAATCCTTTCGAGTGTGCATACGCCAGCCCAAGGCACATGCCTTCGATTATTTTGACCGCGCGATCTTTCGAGACAACCGACGGCTGGATTCGCGCAAACAGGGACCTCAGAAGGTGTCCCTCGAGCAGTTCCATCGTCAGGAATCGCGTCTCGCCATCGCGGTGGAAGTCATAAACGCGGACGATGTTCGGGTGAGACAGGCCCTGCGTCAGTAATGCCTCGTGCTGAAGAGGATCCAGCCGCTGCGCGTCCGCACAAAAATTTCCGCCGAGAACTTTCAGCGCAATCTCGTTGGTTACGGCATTGCTTCTTTGGCGTAAGCGGTCACGCGCCCTGTACACGACGCCGCTACCACCTCTGCCTAGCGGTTCCTCGAGTACGAATCGGTCCATCAGAACCCGTCCGGGAGCGAGATCCTCAGCAGGGTTCGCTTTGACAATATCGGCGGGCCCTCGCGCTTTGCCGCTTTTCCTGCTGGCGAGGACTGGCGAAGCCGCCGTCGATTCCTGCCCGGCCATCTCAACCGTCCAGTCCTCCGGATCGTCATCAATCGCAGTCTCGACTATTCGCTTCAAGGACAGGATCTTCACGTCAGCCAGACGTTCGCCGAGCGGCGGATTGTAAAGGAGTCGCAGCGCGCCTCCGCGCATCTCCGGGTTGCCCGCCAAACTCGTTATCCACTGCATGCGAAGTTCGTCAAAGCTCAGACGATTACTCAGGTGGTCGTCGAGGCTGGCCTGAAGTTTGTTCAGGTTGGTCTGTTCGCTGCGTTGTTCGTGTCGGATTGGCTGCACTTTCTACCATCTGTCCTGCCGGCGGGCCGCTAGTATGACACGCCTGAGCACGACCGCAGAGTCAATCCAATTCCCGGTCCAAAGGGCTATTTACAGTCAGGTTATTCGACCCCGGCGGTACATAGGCGACGGTCCGACATCTGCGGCACAGCATCGGATTCAATCCAAATGACGTAGCGTGACTTACATCGACTTTTTAAAGTAATCTCAAAGTGAAAGTTTCCGATTTCAGCAATAACAACGCTCTCGATGACTCGTGCCTCTGCGTCGGAAACGTGTCGCGAGCGATTGCGACGTTGCGCGTTCAGCCTCACAGGCCCTGCCGTCGCAAAAAGCAGACAGTAAGCGTCGGCAGCTTCTGAAATTGATGAGTGCAGGACACGAAGAACTCCGGCTCCCCTCCCGGCGGGAGGGGCCGGAAAATTGGTCCTCGGCTCTAATTTATAACGCGCTGAGCCGAGGTGGAGAAGCGCTGGGTATATCGAAAATAAAGCAAACAACGTGCCAGCTATATGAAATCAGAAAGATAGGCATTGAATCGAACAAGGCATCTGAGGTTTTCGGAAGAAACTGTAAATTAATTCGTCACCAGACTAGATTCTGGCCGGGGCATTTAGATTGCGCAGTCTGCCAGGATCTTTCCCGCTATGTGATTGAACGGCTCTCGCTTCGATGCTGCAACTCGAGATAAATCGCCGACGAAATTCCCGAAACGCCAAACAACATGGCCATTACGACAATCTGGTACTTGGCCGCCACCATAGGAGAAACGCCGGACAGGATCTGCCCGGTCATCATGCCGGGGAGCGCCACGAGACCGACGGCGAACAGCGAATTGATCATCGGAATCAGTGAGGCCTGAAACGCGATCCGTCGCGCCTCCGCAAACGAGATTTCTCGTTCGACTTCGGCCTGCAGTCTCTCGGCGGCGAGACTAACCGTGTTCATGGCGCCGGCAAATATCATTCCTGCCAGCGGAACGACATAGCGCGGGCTGAACCACGGCTCGACACTGATCACGAACTGGCTGACCAGCCCGAGCGTCAACAAACCGCTCACAGATATGGCAATAAGCGCATTCAGGAACACGTGCCGCTGCTTGTGTTGCACCGGACGAATGGCGATCCAGCTCGCGGCCAGCAACATGATCACGAGAACGCCAACAATGACGCCAGGCTGATCGGCCGTAAAAATGTAAACCAGTACATAGCCAATGAGCAGCAGCTGAACAAGCATGCGCAGCGTTGCATAAATGGCCGTTTTGGTGCCGGCGGCCCAGCGAAACATGACGACGAAAACGACGAATGCGGGCAGGAAAGCCAGAACCAGCCCTTGCGTCGTAATTATTTTGACCGCAGTTTCCACGTCCGCTCCCGACCGGGGGTCGGATGGGCTCTACGAAGCATCCTGCTGACGGTTCGCCTCAATCTGCGCCTGAACCTGCTCGAACATGTCCCGACGCAGTCCGGAAATATTGAACAATTCGACCACGGTGAAAAACGGTGCCGCGAGGTTCGCCTGGATCGGATGCTTGACGAGTACCGGCATGGACTTTTCGACGGCGTGCCCCGCGAACTGCGCCGCGTACCCGCCGAAAAACGCCACGGCTGCGATAATCCAGCCCGTGTTTCCCGGATAGGCACCCAATTTCGCCGCGAGCATCTCGAGAAAATACCCGCCGATCAGGAATACGACGGCGAACAGCACGTCAAGCGTAATGTAGAACAGGAAAAACGCCACGATAAGGACATGGCCCAGGCTGAACGAAAAATCACTTATCGTAACGGTCACCCAGCTCAACGGTATTAACACACCGAGCATGATCGTTGGAATGCCGAGCATGTGAACGAATACATTGAACGGGTGCTGGTGCGAAGCTGCATAGCCCGTAAGCATGTCCATGAGTTTTCCGTCTGCTTTCATTGCTTCGTCCCCGGTTCCATCGCGTCGTAAATCTAGCATGAATCGGTATACTGGCGGACACCAAGTGGTCACTGAGGAACGAAATAATGACACTCTTGATAATTGGTATCGTCACCTGGAGCCTGGCACACCTGTTGCCGTCCGTTTTGCCGGGTACTCGCGACGAACTCGTGGGCAAGCTGGGCGAAAATCGATATCGTGGCCTGTTCGCGCTCGTGATCATCGGATCGCTCGTCCTGATCGTGCTCGGTTGGCGACGATCGGTGCCGACGGCCCTTTACACGCCGCCATTCGCGGCCAACCCCGTGATTTCAATGCTCGTACTTGTCGGGCTCATTCTGTTTTTCGCGTCACGGGCCCCCGGGAACATAAAGCGGTTTGTCCGGCACCCGCAGATGACCGGAACGATTCTGTGGGGCGGCGCACACCTGCTGACAAACGGCAGCACTCGCGCCGTCGCATTGTTTGGAGGACTGACGCTCTGGGCCATCGTCGAAATTCTGATGTGCAATCGACGCGACGGAGCATGGCAAAAGCCGGCACCGGCCGCCCTCAAATACGACGTCGTTCCGGTTGTTATCGGTTCCGTGACCTTCGCCGCAGTACTGTATTTTCATCGGGCGCTGTTCGGCGTCCCTGCGATCCCGGGTTTATGATTTTTTTCGGTCGATAAGTACCAAATACGCGCCCAATCCATGCTATAAATGTGTCAAGGCGCGCGCCAGACGTGCCCGCAGAACAATGCGTAAGGGGGGCGGACCTGAAAGAACTTCTACTGGTTTTGGCATTGCTGCTGTCGATCGCCTGGCTGATCCTGCGGATTCGCCGCGGGAAAGCGGAAGTGCGGGAAGCCTCGGCCGTCAAAAACGTAAAGAGCACGTCGGCATTCCACGCCGTTTCCCTCAGGTATTCGAGCAATGCCTGCGACGCAGCCAAAGCGATGACGGGGCGCCGTTTTCTTGCCACTGCGGCACCCCGCCTGCCGTTGCCCGGTTGCGATGCGCTGGAGTGCCGCTGCGGTTTCGATCACCATGAAGACCGCAGGAGCGGTAGAGACCGCCGTAACCCGTTCAGTTCGATTCACTATGAAGGCGGAACCGGTTCGCTAAGAGTCGAACGCCGGAGCAAAAAAGACCGGCGCACTCGCGCCGATTGCGCGTAATCTCGATCTGAGGCCGATGCCTCAGTAACCGAAATCGATTACCGAGGCCTGGTAGTGCTCGAGTTCCACCTGGTGGCGGGCCCGCTGTTCGTAAAGATCCTGGATTTCCGCCTCCAGCTGACCGATTTTTTCCGACAAATCCTTCAGGTCGACGAGCAGCAGCACTCTTTCCTCGGTCGTGGTTTCCTGGCTGATCAGGGCCGCTTCCTTGTCGCGAATTTCGTCTGCAATCCGCTCAAGCTCGTTTTCTCTAGAGCGGATCGCCGAGTTTGTACGATTGACGTTGCTCTGCAGCGTGTAGAGGTGGTACCCGGCGTTATAGGCATCGAGGAAATCCGCCTCTAGGTCTACAGTGCAGACCCCGTTGTAGCGTCCGCCCCTCGAACCTATATCGAAGGCGCGACCCGGCTGGCAATACTCAACCAAACCCTGCTCCCGGCCGCGCTGGTACGCCGCGAAGTCGGGTGTGACACCGTGCTTGGCGCATGCTTTCCGGCGCTGTGCCAGTTGGTCCGTCGTGTAACCGCGTGCGCCGTCCTCATAGCCGATGGCTTCCCAATCACCCGTCACGCATTCGTCGCCGCTCATCGACGCGCAGCCGCCGAGTCCGAGCGCAACAAGCACCAGCCCGATCAGGTTCCAATTACGTTTCATGGCATGCTCCATTCGTTCACAACCCGGTATCAGTGTTCCGCACGCTACCGGCTGACACCGGCCGCGAACGTGACGATCTTCACAGATACGCCCCCGGTGCTGAACGAATGCTGAAAATTGCGGTTCAGGCCATAGCGGACGCCTACTCAATGTGAACTGGGTCACAGTGCCGTTGGCAGACGAAAGCTACCCTCGGATCCTGTACGAGACGAGGAAATCGGCCAGATGGACATTGAGGCAATCAGCGGTGCGGCAACGGTCGCACTTGGAAGTACTATCCTGTTCCTCCTCGTGGCCAAGTTCTGGTATGTCCTGTCACGCACGGTTAGCTCCGCCCCGAATTTCGCCGACAGCATTATGCACGAGGCGGCGCAGAGATTTCGCGATGAACTCGATCGGCTGTCAACGTCGCAGTCGATCTACCTGGGTGGAGCCCTTGTCTTTGCAATGCTTTTTACCGCCGCATATGTGCTGCAGGCGCGGGAGCTGTTCGTCGGCTATCCAGACTGGCAGCTATACCTTCAGCTCGGCTTCCTGTTGCTTGCGGTCGTGTTTGCTCTGTACCAGATGGCCCGCACGATTCTTGCCCGGCGACAGATGAAGTTTCTGCGCGACGCCAATATCGCGATCGGACACCAGCTGCAGCATATTTCGAGCGGTATGGCGCGCGTTTTTCACGACGTCGAAACGAGCGCAGGAGTCGTCGATCATGTAGTTGTCGGTCAGGCCGGGCTGTACGCGGTCAATGTCGTTGCCAAACGCTCTCGACGCGGCAACAGCGTGCGGCTCGATGGAAACACGCTGCAATTTTCCACTTCGAAGACAGAGCATCCGATCGTCGACATCATTGCGAGAGTCAAACGCCTCGAAAAAGAGTTCCACAAACTGCTGGGACACAGTGTGCGGGTCCGTTCGGTCATCGCCGTACCCGGATGGGAAGTCGTCGAACAAGCGCACGAACTTCACCTGTTGGTAAATGAGCGCAATATCGCAATGCTCATGGGCTGGAGAGACAACACCGACAATCTCATGAACGAAGACGTCGATGCCCTGAAGAACACCCTGACCAGCAGATGCCTGCTTTCCGCAGCCGCGGTAGCAAGCTAACGATTAGTCAGGCGTTGGCTCCTGCTGCCGCCCCCGATAGTTGTGCCTGAGCGACGGCAAACTGCGCCGACGCTTTCTTCAAATAAGTCTGTGCTTCCTCGTCATAGCCATCCGCAGAGGCCGACCAGACGCGGTTGACGTAGCGTTCACCCGCCGCGAATTCGCTCATGATGTCAGCATAGGTCTGCAGGCTGTAAAGGTGCACCATGCTGGCACGCGCCTCGACGAAGCGGCGCAGGTCCGGACGCAGCTTTTCGTCGATCCAGTCGCGCAGCTGCTCGCCCTGCGCCGCCGTGCCCTCCGTTATCTGTCTGAGGTCCCGCACGATGTTCGCGATCGACTGGTTGAGCTCATTGCGATTCGTCTCGAGGAGGTCCCCCGACGTGGCCACGGCCCGGTCCGCACGTTTCGCCAGGATTACACCAGCGGCAGCGGCTACCGCCGCGAGGCCGAACAGCAGCCAGTCGACATTTTGCGCATCGAGGGCCGTCGTATAGGCGCCGAACAGGAAGCCGCCGCAGATCAACAAATAGGCAATCTTCTTCATCCCATAGCCCCCTCAATGACTTTGCTTATCGCATCCCCGACGCCCACCAGCGCCTCGCCGACAATGAATCCGGCGGCGATCGGGATGCCAACGCTGTCGGACCAGTCTTTGCCCTTGAAACGATCGGAAAGCTCGCGGCTCAGCGTGCCCAGCGAGTAGGTCAGGACGATATTGAACGGCAGGTAGAAACCCAGGCCCACCGTGATGCCCAGGCCGCCCATGAGTGCCGACAGCAGTCCACCGAGGACCGCACCGGCGGCGTATTTTTGTGCGGGAACGTCGCCGCCCATAATGCCGTCGACCGTACTCGCCAGCGCCTGCGCCTGTGGTGCCGGTAATCTCGCGCTGCCGAGTTCGTACGCTTCGTGCAGGGCAAAGATCACAAAAATCACGACAATGGGCCCCAGCCAGGCGCCGATGAACTGGCCAAACTGCTGCATGCGCGGCGTCGCGCCGACAAGGTAACCCGTCTTGAGGTCGAGCATCAGGTCCGTCGCCTGGGACATGGCAACGCACATCGCCGCGCCGACCATGATCGCTGCAATGATGGAGTCGGCCCGGTCCATGCCGAGCGCCTGGGTCAGCACGATCAACAGCGTGATGCCGACGAGCGTCATGCCCGAGAGCGGCGACCAGTTCGTACGTCCAATTGCCTCCGACAGGATAATGCCCGCCATCCAGACCCACATCGTGCCCAGGATTGCCATCGCAATGCCACCCAAGAGCGTCATCGACTCGACCGCAGTCACCGCCATGAAGCCGAGCAGGATGATCGCGCCGCCTACCGCGAAGTAGAGCAGTTTGATCGGCATTTCCTCTCGCGCGTTGTGGGTCTCGACCTGCGCTGCCTTCTGCATGGACTTGATAGCGCTCAGGATTAGCGGTGCCGCGAGGATGACGCCCATGATCGCACCGCCGATTAGCATGCCTATGCCAAGGGGCCGGTAGAGCAGCAGTCGCAGCGGTTCAGGGGAACTGATGATCTCGCCGACTTCGTCGAGCGGGAAATTGCCGGTTGCTGCGAGCATTGGCGACAGGAACCAGTAAGCGACGAAGCCGCCGACGATGAATGCGATGCCGCCGCGTCCGGCAATGAAGCCGACGCCGATCGTCATCAGCGACAGGTACCAGATGCCGTTCATGAACTCGGGCATGCCGATGAGCGCGCCCAGGTTCCAGTTGGACACGCCAGTGCGGATCGTGATGGCGTGCACGAGGGCACTCAACAGGGCCGCCGCAACCAGGATGATGGCCTTACGGACGCCCGCGCCCGGCGACTTCAGGATCGTTGCAACTGCTACGCCGCCCGGATAGGTCAGGCGCTCGTAATCGATCATGTGCTTTCTGAGCGGGATGATGAACGCGATGCCGAGAAAAGCGCCGGCGATACAGCCGAATGTAAGTATGACGGGATCGAAGCGATCGCCGTAACCCAGGATGAAGATCGCGGGCACCGAGAACATCATGCCCGAGGATGCGCCGTTCACACCCGAGGCAATCGTCTGCACGATGTTGTTCTCGATTATGCTCTTGCGCCGCAGCATGCCGCGCAGGATTCCGAAGCCGAGGATGGCGGCCAGCTCCGAACCTTCGATTGAAAAACCCAGGATCAGTGCCGCGTAGCCGATGGAGACAGCGATGATGACGCCGAGAATCCAGCCCACGATGACCGCGATCCACGTTAGTTCCGGATACTGCCTAGCTGGCATAGGTGCTGATTCCTGCAACGCCTGCCTTCCTTC
>JAOTWB010000018.1 GCA_029863125.1 Gammaproteobacteria bacterium | reverse complement strand
CGTGCGCTCGCGCTCGAACTGCAGCACTTCGGCAATGACCCGAACCTCGTTTGCAGGCCGCGACTGCGCTTGCGTCGCCGATTCAGGCGATTCAGAGCAGGCAGCCGCAAGCAGCAGGCTCGAACAGGCAAGGGCGATGACGTGGACCTTGTTCATGCCGTCATTATACGGCGCCTGGGCGGCGGAAATCCCTGAAAAAAGCCGTTCCAAGGCTCTCGAGACAACTTGTTACAAGAGGCTGCGCCTGTGTTCAGGGCTTCCGAAACAACATCGTAAACCGGTCCGTATTGCCGCTGACCGATCTTCGTCCAACCTCGTATTCGAGTTCGTCGTCAGCGCGGTAGTGCAGGTCGGTGTAGCCGACGAATTCGAATCCCTGGTCGAGGAGCTCTTTAATAACCAGCACCGGGTCGATGCGCCGACGGTTCTCGACGTTAGGCGGTTCCATGTGACGCGCCGTATGGTCCACGACACCGTACAATCCTCCGCTTCTTAACGCCTTAAAGACCTGGCCGTTCACCCGGGCCCTGGCGGCCGGATCGAAGTTATGCAGGTTACGAAACGTCACGACCATGTCCAGGCCCGAGACCTTGAAGTCGAAATCGTCGAGCGTGTAAAAGCGGCTGCCCTCCGGCCGGTGGAGATTTTCCGAGGTTTCCAGGAGTTCCACCTTCTCGAAGCCCGGCTCTTTCAGGACCCCTTCCTTGATTCGGCCAGTACCGAGTGCCACGTACAGCCTGCCGTTTTCGGCGAGCACCGGCGCCAGTACCCGCGTGTACCAGCCGCCGCCCGGTATCAGTTCCAAAACGCGCATGTTGTCCTTCAAACCAAAGAATTTCAGCGTCTCGAGCGGCCTGCGATTCCGGTCACGATCCCGGTCTGCCTGTGGACGGGATTCGGCGGCCAGGGCAGCCTCAACTTTGCTGTCGATTTCATTGGCGGAATACGCGTGGCCGGCCAGCGCGAGTAACATTAGTGCGAGTAGAGCTCTCAAGGCTTTCCTCCATGGTCTGGGTGCAGCGCGAATAATAACACCCCAGGGCCCGACATCCAGCGTATTTGCTCTTGATCGCAGTGTGACTGGTGTCTCGTGGCGTTTTGGCGCTGGCTGGTACGATTTGACAATTATTTGCGGCATTTTTGCCGCTTTCACGGTCGTGCTGGTATGAGTGTTCACAAACGTCAAATTGATGTCGACGGGCTGCGAATAGGCATGTATGTGTCCCAGCTGGATCGCCCATGGCTCGAGACCCCATTCCTTTTCCAGGGTTTCTTCATACGCAGCAAGTACGAAATCGACGAATTGCGCCAATACTGCGACTACGTTGAGATTGACTTCGAGCAGTCTGATGGCATGGCCGGTGAAACTCAAAGACTGAACATGCGCGGCAGGTCCAGTCGAAAAGAGTCTGGCTTAAGTTCGTGGCGTAAACGCGGCTTCTGGCGTCGATTCCTGCGGTTCCTGTTCAGACGAAAACACACAATGCAAGCTGATGCCCCCAGCGCCGGTGATTACTACCAGGATTCGGTCAGCGTCGCCGATGAGCTGGTCGTTGCGAGAACGCTGCATTCCGGCACGCTGCAGCAACTAATTTCCGTACTTGAGGACGTTCGGCGTGGCGCAACTGTGCGCGTGCCGGACCTCGAGATTGTTGTCAACGGAATGGTTGAAAGTGTCCTTCGTAACAGCACGGCGATGTCGCTGTTAGTCAGGATGCAAAAGACCGACGACTACACGCATGCGCACTCGCTCGCCACGGCCATGTGGGCGTTGGTCTTTGGACGACACCTCGGCCTCGACAGGGACTCTCTGCGGGCACTGGGACTCGGCGGATTGCTGCTTGACGTTGGCAAAACGAAACTGCCGGCAGAGTTGCTCAAAAAACGAGGCCCTCTGACCGATGTAGAGCGCATGCACGTGCGCCACCATGTTGGCCTTGGGCTGGAGATCATTCGACAGGCCGAGTCTGTCGACAGCCGGGTGCTGGAGATGGTCGCTACTCATCACGAGCGATTCGATGGTTCCGGTTACCCAAAAGGCCTCAGCGGCAGTCAGATTCCGGTGTTCGGCAGGATTGGCGGAATCGTCGATTCTTATTCCGCGATGTCGAGCGACAGATCCTATGCCAAAGCGATGTCTTCATACGATGCAATGCGCGAATTCAAAGCGCTCTCCGACAAGAGTTTCCAAGCCGAATTGGTTGAGCAGTTTATTCAGGCGATCGGGATCTTTCCCGCGGGCACGCTTGTTGAGCTCAACACCGAAGAAATCGCCGTTGTATTGAAGGAACATCGTGCGAGTCGCCTTCGACCCGAGGTGGCAATAATTCTGGATGCCAACAAGCAGCCGCTCGACAATATCAGAATCGTCGACCTCGACGATCAATCGGTGGACACCAGCAAGACCGTGAATTTATGGATCAAGTGCGGGGTCAAGCCTGGCGAGTACGACATCAACGTCGACGATTACTTCCTGTAGGTTCCGATGCAAGCTCGCCAGCTGAACAAGACCGATTCCCTAGCACTGGAGCAGGAAATCGAGCGCCTGATGGAACCAGGGGCTGAACCGTTTTCGCTGTTCATGGTGGACGTGGGCGATACAGGAAAGGTATTTGTCAAATCGGGTCCGGCGGCCAGTCGCCGGATTTTGCTGAATATTGCAGAGTCATTGCAGGCGTTTTGCAGAGCGCAAGATCGACTGTGTCGCATTGGCGACGATATTTTTTGCATCTTGCTTCCCGGAGTTCACCAGACCGGGCACATAATCCTTGCCGCAGAAAAGATCATTCGCCTGCAATCGGATGTCGTCGAGAAATTTGACGCGTTACTCCATTCCATGGTGCGAATAGGCATCGCCAGCTTTCCTCAGGATGGCGACGACTCGGCTGGTCTCATTCACAAAGCGGGAATTGCACTGGACAGCGCGCGAAAGACACATAGTCCGTACGTATCGTATTCGCCGGCGTTGTCCCAGTCCATGATGGATCAATGGCACCTGAAGGAAGACCTTGCCGATGCGATTGCGGACAAGGCGCTGGAGCTGCACTACCAGCCGAAGTTCGACATGGTCAGCCGCCGTCCTTGTGGTGCGGAGGCACTGTTGCGCTGGTCCAGCCCGAAGCATGGACCGGTATCGCCGGAAATAATCGTGTCACTCGCCTCGGAAATGGGCCTGATGCACGACCTCACCGGATTCGTGTTCACAACGGCTCTGCTGCAGGCTGCCGAGTGGCCGGGAATTGGCAAACGAATGGGGCTGTCGGTTAACCTGGAGGCGACATCGTTGCAGCAACAGGAAACGCTCAACATGATAACCAAGATATTCTCTATTTGGGGAAACAATGAGCGCGACCTTACCGTCGAGATCACCGAGGGTGCTTTGGTAGTGGACTCGGACTCCAACTTCGAGCGCCTGAGAAATCTGCGTGCCGCCGGCATCGGTATTTCAATTGACGATTTCGGCCGAGGGTATTCGTCGCTATCCTACTTCAGAACCATTCCCGCGACCGAGCTGAAAATCGACAGGTCTTTTGTGGCAAAAATGCTCGATTCCGACCGCGACTTTCACCTGGTCGAAGCCATCATTTGGCTCGCGCATCGATTCGGACTTACGGTTGTCGCCGAAGGCGTCCAAAAAACAGCCGAAATCAAGCTCCTGACCCAAATGAAGTGTGATGCTTTCCAGGGCTTTTACTTTTCCAAGCCGCTGCCGCATGATGACTTCTGCGGTTGGCTCGCCAGGTACAGAACGCCGGCAACCATTATGAGTTAGACGACAACCGTGCCGACGGGCGGGCGAAATACCGTCGGATACGGCGGTGTATGATTCTCGATATGGCGCCAAGAAAACCCTACCTTTCCAAATCGCGCATTATCTCCGCATGGCAGTGTCCGAAGAAACTGTACCTCGAAAAACATCATCCGGAGCTCGGCGAGATTTCAGCCCGAATGGAGTCGTTGTTTGCGACGGGTCGCGAGGTAGGCAGGGTCTCCCAGCAGGTGTATGGCGCAGCGGGTTCGATTGAGATCCCGTTCAGCCGTAACCTGAGCCTGATGCTGCGGCAGACGAAGGCCCTGATTGACGGCGGTGCTGATTTTCCGATTTTCGAAGCAACATTTCAGCACGACGACGTCCTGGTGCGTGTCGATGTGCTGATTCCCGATGGTAGTGGTTGGCGTGCCATCGAAGTGAAAGCGTCGACATCGGTCAAGGACTACCATGTGCTCGACTGTGCTATCCAGGATTGGGTCATGCGCCACGTCGATTTACCGCTGACCTCGATCGCGCTGGCACATATCAACAACCGGTTCGTGTATCGCGGCCGGGAAAGCTACAGCGGGCTGCTTGCGGAAGTCGATCTGAGCGATGAGGTTCGTGCGGTTGATCCTGCTGTCGATGAATTGATCATCAGGGCGCGCGACGCAGTCATGGGGCCAATGCCGGAAATGCACGTTGGCACGCATTGCTATAAGCCCTACGAGTGCCAGTTCATCAACTACTGCTGGCCGTCCGATAGCGCATATCCGGTTGCCGGACTCGGCGGCAGCAAAGCAAAACTCGGCGACTACGTGGCACGCGGCTGCAGGGATATTCGTGATGTCGACGCGAACAGCCTTTCGGCCGACACGCAGCTGCGTATTCACCGCGTTACTTGCAGCGGCAAGCCGGAGATCCTGGAGGGTGCGCGCGAGGCGCTGGAGGCATTAGGGTATCCGCGTTACTACCTCGATTTCGAGACGATAGGACCCGCCGTGCCAATCTGGGAGGGCACGCGCCCGTATATGCCGATCCCGGTGCAGTGGTCATGCCATATCGACGATGGCGCAGGCGACGGATCGTATGCCGGCATGCGGCACGAAGAGTTTCTCGACCTGTCGGGCAATCCTCCGATGCGAATACTGGCCGAGAGGATGATCGAGTGCCTGGGCGACGCGGGGCCGGTGCTGATGTACACGAATTACGAAGAAAAGGTGATCAATGGGCTGATCGAGCTGTTCCCCGATCTGCAAGAGTCCCTGGAAGAAATCATTGATCGCCTTTTTGATCTGTACCCCGTCGTCAAGGCCAACTACTACCATCCGAAGATGTTAGGTTCGTGGTCGATCAAAGCCGTGTTGCCGACCGTATCGCCGCAGTTAGACTACGCCAGTCTCGACGGCATCAAGGAGGGCACGGAGGCTTCAGACGGTTTTATCGAAGCAATTGATCCACAGACCTCGCCGGACAGAAAGGCCGAGCTCGAGCGTCAGTTGCTGCGCTATTGCCGATTCGACACGGAGGCAATGGTCGAGATCGTGCGGTTCTTCTGTAACGCTTCCCGCTAGCTGGATTCTTGCGCCTGCACGATGATGGAAGGATCGACGTGTGGAAGATGCAGTTCGCATTCCTCGGTCAGGTGTTCCGCTGTCCTGATCCAGTTGCAGGTCTCGCAAGTGCAGGTCGTCTCATCGTGCCGCAATTCACTGTGCAGGGCTTCGATGAGTTTAATGCCCTCACGCAGCGACTCGCTAAGGGTTTCCGTCGTTTTGTTATCTACGCTTCGGAAGTCCTGGAGGCATTTTGTCCACTGACATTTCCCCTCGCCGTCACAGTTATGGCATCGCTCTCCGGTCGCTGCGTAAAGACTCTCATGCGGGAAATTACCCTCCTCTATGAGTTCCTCGACCAGTAACTTCGGGTAAGTTAGCGCTTCGATTAGTTGTTGTCGCATGACTGGCTCCTTCTACCTGTGTGTACATAGTAAGCGGATCGATAAGCTGACTCAATGGGGTTTCTTCGGATTCGGTACCCGAGGCGAGCGTGATTCATCTAGAATCTGGGTTATGGAGACCAGCCCTGTACTTGCGCGTCGAGTAATTCCCCTTAAAGAAAGGCTTGAAAAAGCCCTTGCCGCGCTGCTGGTCACGGCTATTGCTGTTACAGGGGCGTGGCTGTATACGGGCGTCTCGCTCGATAGTAATCCCGTCTATCTCGGCGCATTTGGCCTCGGCGCATTGCTCGGCGTATCGATTGCGATTTATTTTTTCTTCAAGAAGGAAGAGGGAGCGCATACCAAGGAGCACGGCCGATTCGTGAGACGTCGGATCGAAGATCAGCGCACGGGGCGGAGCTGGTTGAGCAGGATCGGATTTAACGTCAGGAGATTCTTGAGCGGACTCGTCGTGCTCATTGGTATCCTGGTTGCTCTGTCGGGGCTGGGCGTACTTGGCCTGCAGATTTTCGGCTACCTTAAGATCGGCGACTGGAAACCGGTTTCCTTGCTCAGTGTAGTGTCCCCGCAGTGGCCTTGGCTAAACAATCCGCAATCGTGGTTCGGTCTGAATAATATTGTCAAAGATGCACTCGACATCATGCCGCTGTCGCTAACACTCATCTTGATCGGCTGGTTTATTGCGGGATTCGGCTCAGCCCTGCGAGAGCGAACTGCTAAACGGGGTCGTTTTTGACTGCGGTCCCTGGCCGCAGCTGAAAGTTCCCAACGACGACCTTGTCATCGGGCTGTAAATCGCAGCGCGCTACCTTCTTGCCATTGACGAGAGTGCCATTAAAGCTGTTCAGGTCTTCGATATAGACTCGCTCAGCACTGCAAAATATCAGCGCGTGGTGGCGACTCACGAACTTGCTGTCGAGACGAAGCTCGCAGTCGTCGCCCCTGCCGATCATAATACGCGATGGGCCGTCTGCAATGTCCATGAGCTGTTCGATTTTCCCATTCCTAAGCACCTCGATCGTCGCAATGGCATGAGCCGATTGTTCAGTTGGCGAGTCGGGCATGGGCCGCACTCTCGTTGTTGTTGACCGTTCATCGGGCAACTCGGGCTGGGTACTCGTTTCGGCTTTCATCATGGAGTCCAACTCGGTTTCTAACTCGTTGATCCTGGCATCTCTTTCTGAAACAGACTTTTGAAGGGTTTCCAGTTTATCGGCGCCCGATCGCAGCGATTCACATTCATCCCGGGACTCTTTCAGCGATTTTTCGAGGGCATCGATCTTGTCGGCGCGCTTATTCGCAACTTTTAGGCCAGCGCTCAGGTCTTCGACCAACGCGCGCAATTCAGAATTGTCCTGCTCCAGCTTTTCTGTCCTGGCTTCGACGTTGGCAGTTGTCGCTTTCTTCGCCGCATTCATTTCCTTCCTGGATTCAGCTGCCTTGGCTCGCAGTGATTCGCATTGATCCTGCGATTTCCTGAGTGATTTCTCGAGGGCATCGATCTTGGTGGCCTGCTTGTTGGCAAGCTTGCGGTCACCGCTCAGGTCCTTGACCGACGCCCGCAATTCAGAATTCTCCTTTGCCAGTTTTTCAATTTTGGCTTCGGCTTTGGCTGCTGCTGTCGTCGCCTTCTTCGCTGCATTCATTTCCTTCCTGGACTCGGCCGCCTCGGATTTCAGCGCCTCACACTCATCCTTGGATTCTTGCAGTGATTTCTCGAGCGCATCAGTCTTGTCGGCCCGCATATTGGAAAGCTTCAGGTCGGCGGATAGCTGCTTGCAAGACTCCTGCAATTCCGACTTCTCGCGCTCCAGGTTTTCGATTTCCACATTGGCTCTGGCAGTAAGTTGGTTCGCCGCGCTTTCGCTTTCCTGCAGCGCCCGCTTGGTATCAGAAAGTTCCTGATGCAGTCGCTTAATCCTGCCCTCGTTTTCGGAAACCGTATGCGACAGGGTCTCGGTCTTCTTGGTTTGAATGGCAAGCTGTCCGGAAAGCTGAGATACCTGGTTCAGTAGAGGCTTGATGTCGACTGCAGGTTCTGCAGCGGAGCTCTCGACGGCAGGTTTGGCCGGGGGCTCGCGGGCTATGATACGTTCTTCCGCCTGTGGCTCAGGTACCACCGGCGGGACATTGGGATCAGTTTTGCGTCGCCCTTTGCCTTGTAGGGGAACGACGTGAGGCAGGATTTCGTGGGTATCTGCAACGCTGCGAACAAGGTCTCCGGTAATCACGCGCGTATCCAGCGCACAGGCTTCGGTCAAAACCGCATTGCAGAGCGCGTTTATGGAGTTCGGGATCCCACCCGTAAACCGGTAAATGACGGGATACGCGTCGTTTGATAGCTTGGTGGCATCTGCGCCTCCGGATAGCCTCAGGCGGTGCCGAACATAGTCTTCTGTTTCCTGTTCGGTATAAACACGAATATTGAAATCGACGTGGCGCTGAAACTTGAGCTTCTTCATCGCCGGCGATCCCATGATGCGCGGCAGGTCGGAATTACCGGCCAGCACGATGCTCAGTACCCTGCGGTAGTCGATCTTGGTTTCAGCAATCCGCCGCAGCTGTTCCAATACGGACGCGCACACGAGGTGGGCGTTATCGATGATCAACAGGACGGGATCGCCGGCCTTGCCGCGATGGATCAGGAATTCCCGGGCAATATTCCGCAGCTCATTGAGTTTGCCGGTGATATCGTGGAATCCGAGCTGCCTAAGCAATGCACTGTAAAACTGCGTGCCGTCGGCGCAGGTTTCGTCGAAAGTCGCGTACGAGACGTCGTTGTCAAGACTCAGGATGTGGCGATTCAGGAGCGCGGTTTTTCCCGAGCCATTGGCGCCGCAGATAACCAGCAGGAAATCCGGTTGCTCGGTCGCGCTGGCCAGGTGGTCCGCAAGCAGGGAATACTGGTCCGAATGGAACAACTGGGACGGCTCGGACAGCTTGGCAAACGGCGGCCGTGTCATCCCGAAATAATCGAGATACGTTGGTTTCGCGTCAGGGTTCTCCAGCGCTCGTGCCACGCACAGTCTCCCGCTACCTGATTATTATTTTTGTCACGCGGCGCCTGAATCTATAGTGTTCAGTGTCTTGCCGGGTCTGCTGTCCCGCGAGCCCCGCTGCAGGCGTAGACCATATATTCTTACAAAAACTGAGGTGTATAAAGGTCTATTTATATATCATTTGAGACATATTTTTTAACTTGTTGAAATAATTGATTTTTAGTTCTTAGAGATCGGATTTTCTGCGGTTAATTCCGGCCGTTTGCGCCGAATATGTTCATCATGATCAATCACGGGGGAATCCATGAACTATCGTCATCTCGGCAAAGCAGGCATCCAGGTCAGCGAACTGTCCCTCGGCTCCTGGGTGACGTTTCATACCCAGTCGGGCATCGACTCCGTTACCGCAATGATGTCGGCGGCGTACGAGGCCGGTGTCAATTTCTTTGACAACGCGGAAGGCTATGCGCACGGAAAATCGGAAGAAATCATGGGTGCGGCCCTCAAGAAGCTTGGCTGGCGGCGCGGCAGCTACCTCGTTTCGACAAAACTGTATTGGGGCCTGAACGAGGGCCCGAACGAGCAGAACACGCTCAATCGCAAGTACCTGCTCGAAAGCATCGATGGCTCGCTGAAACGTCTGGATCTGGACTACGTAGATCTGCTCTTCTGTCATCGTCCGGACCCGACAACGCCCGTCGAGGAGACCGTCTGGGCGATGCACACGATCATCGAACGGGGAAAGGCGCTGTACTGGGGTACGTCCGAATGGGAAGCGGCTGATATCCTGAGCGCCATAGACATCGCAGAGCGCCATCACCTGCACAAGCCGGTCGTCGAGCAACCTGTTTACAACCTTTTCCAGCGACATCGCTTTGGTCCCGAATACGAGCGCGTGTATCGTGATCACGGTTACGGCGCTACTACGTGGAGTCCTTTGGCCTCGGGCCTGCTGACGGGCAAGTACAACCAAGGCATCCCGAAAGACAGCCGCGGTGCCGTCAAAGGCCTGGACTGGCTGCAGAAAGAGCTAACGGATGCCGATCGGCTGTCCAGAGTGTCGGCACTGGAACCCGTCGCCAGGAGTCTGGGCGCCACTCTTGCGCAGCTGTCGTTGGCCTGGTGCCTGCAGAATTCCCTCGTAAGTACGGTCATTACGGGAGCAAGTCGCGTCGAACAAGTGCATGAAAACATGAAAGCGCTGGATTTCGTGGACAGGATCACGCCAGGGCTGATGAACGAGATCGACCGGATATTCGGCACAGGGCAGTAGGCTGGCATGGACAAATACCTGGCAGCCGCGATCGAGGAAGCCCGCAAAGGGCTGCGCGCCGGAGGAATTCCGATAGGGTCCGTACTGGTGATCGACGATCAGATTGTCGCTCGCGGGCACAATCAGCGAATTCAGAGAGGCAGCTCGGTCCTGCATGCTGAAATGGATTGCCTTGAAAATGCGGGCCGTTTACAGGCATCCGAGTACCGGAAAGCGGTGCTGTATTCCACGTTGTCACCCTGCGATATGTGCAGCGGTGCTGTTCTACTCTACGGCATTCCAAAAGTCGTCGTCGGCGAAAACCGGACGTTTCAAGGACCAGAGAGCCATCTGCGGTCACGCGGTGTGCAGCTTGAAATCCTCCAAGACGAGCAGTGCATGAGAATGATGCGCGACTTCATCGACACGCACCCCGAGCTGTGGAACGAGGATATTGGCAAAACCGGCCCTTGACCTTATCTTCGCACCTACGCGGATTTCTTGAGAAATCGTGATGTGAATCCGGCCAGGAAACTTTTCTTGCCGATGGAGTCAATCAGGTAGCCACCCTGGCTGCTTTTGTCGACCAATTCAGGAAGAATTCGCGCCAGTTTTTCGCTTGCTGCGTCAAGGTCCATGCCCAAGGCTTGGGCAAAAGCAGCAACCCTGCGGCTGCCAATCGTATCCTGAACCTGGGAGGCCGATATCGATTCGTTCGCGCCGTCACCCAACCACGATTTAGCAATGCGCGCGACGTCGCCGCCGGATCCCTGGAACGTCGCGACGATATCAGCCAGATCGAAGCCCTTGCCGCTGCTCGAGAGCTTGTCGAGCGCAGACGCGGCCTTATCGGAATTGATGGCATGCTCTATCCTGCTCATCAATACCTGGGTCGCTAGTCCTTTAAAAGTCATGTTATTTCTCCTTATGACTCGTACCTTTCCCACACGTCGACTGTACCGAATCGCCCCGGCCAGGATTGTGAACATTTGTCACATGGCCGCAGGCCCGGGCCGTCTTCATTTACTATTTTCGTCGTCTCAGATTGAGATTCGATAGAGAGTTCTGAGCGGAACGCCTGCATTGGTGTCTGCCTCGATTGGAGTCAGGGTTCAATGGATACAGTGAAAAAAAAGACTACACGGCGATACTGGCGCCGCACCGCAAAGCGCAAGCCGCTGTGGCCGTGGGGGATCGCGCCCTTGGCGGGGCTGGGCATCCTGTTCCTGTTCGGAGCACTCTTCATCGCCCCACGGATCGAAGCGGAAGTCCGTGATCAGGTTTCGCAACGAATTGACGCCGCCGGGCTGCCGGCAATGGACGTCAGAAGCGATGGGCAGGGCGTCACGATAAATACACTGGCGCAGGCAGAACAGGAAATTCACATTCAGGCACTCGCCGCGTCGACTCGTTGCGATACCTGGGCGGGGCAGCTGGCCTGCCCGACGTCCGTCGAAGTACGACGCATCGAGTCACAGGCAAGACCGGCCGTGCTGCGGAGTCGACCGCACCAGTTTACGGTAGAGAAGATAAATTACGGTGTGCGTTTGTCGGGCGAAGTCCCCAATCTCGAAGAGCATGATCGAATTCTCGGCGTCGCCGGACAGCACTTCGACGACATCACAGATGCGCTGACGATCTCCAATGAGTCGGCAGGCGCACACTTTGGGCAGGCGGCTGATCGGGCGCTTGCCGTTGCCAGCCATCTCAAAAGCGGCAGGGCAAGCTGGTCGGGCGAAACCCTGAACGTTGACGGCAGCGCAGACGCCGGCGCCATTGCGGATATAGAGGCGCAATATGCGGCGCTGGGCAACGAATCATTGAAAGGCGAGTTCAATGTTCGCTCATTATTCGACAGTCAGCGATGTGCTGCGGATTTCGACCAGATACTCTTCAATTCGTCGATTCGTTTCCAGTCGGGCAGTGCGTCCATCGATTCGGGCAACGATGAGCTGCTCGACCGCTTAACGGAGCTTGCTCGCAGCTGTCCCGGAAAACTGATTGTCCAGGGCCACACGGACAGCCACGGTGACGCGGATCAGAATCAGGCGCTTAGTTTAGCGAGAGCCGCAGCCGTCCGTGACGCGCTGGTGGCGCGCGGCATTGAAGAAGATCGCGTTGCTGCAGCGGGTTACGGTGAGTCGCAACCAATAGCGGACAATAGTACATCGGCGGGACGGGCAAAAAATCGTCGGATCGTCATTGCCGTTGAAGAAATGAACTGACTAACGGGCCGGCGGCGTCAGTCGCTGGCCATCGAGGGGAACTAGAATGACCTACCTACTTGCAAAATATACGCTGCTGTTTCTTCTGTCAGCGGTTTTGGGATTTGTGCTTGGTTACTGGTATTCGCGTCGAAATATGGAAGACGTTACGGAAAGTTTCGAGGACCTTCGCAAAGCGAATGAGCGTTCGGATGAGCAGAATTGGGAGCGCCTGTGGAGTCATCTGCGAGCGATTCCGGAACCGAAAGAAACGGATCTGACCAGCGTCCATGAGGTACTGAACGGTGTCATGACCGCCGTGTCCCGACTGCCAAAGCCGGAGCCAGTGAACTTCCAGCCCGTTGTCGAAAATCTGCACAAGATCGAGAGGGACATAAAGTCCATCCCGGTCCCTGCGACGCCCGCACCTGTCGACTTCTCGCCTTTAACGGGGAAGATAGATGCGCTGCAGGCGGCGATACGCAGTATTCCCCGGCCCGAGCCCCAGCGTGAGGTTGATTTGCGGCCTGTCGAGCATCGCCTGAAATCGATCGAAACAGAAATTAGCAGCCTGGCCACGCGTTTGCAGGCCCGGGCAACGGTTGCACAGGCACCGCGAAGAGAGCCGCGACAGGCGCATAAGACAGGGGCGCGCGAGGAGCCGCGGATACTCAAGGCAGCCCTCTACGGCAAGAAAGACAACCTGCGGTTGATAAAAGGCGTTGGACCCAAGCTCGAGAATATGCTCAATGAAAACGGCGTTTTCTATTTCTGGCAGGTCGCCGAATGGAACGACCGCGACATCGAAATCATCGACGAACGTCTTGACGTATTCAAAGGGCGAATCCGGCGCGATAACTGGGTAAGCCAGGCAGATCAACTCCGTCGTGATCCGGAAGCTGCTAGAATGCCGGCCAATCTATAAGGTAGCCGAGCGGCCACAATAGTGTTGAAGAAGGTCCTGATCGCGGTCATGGCTCTTATCGGAGCCTATTACGCCGTAGAACATTCGTCTGTCGTAGCCCAGCGCTCTCCGATTTCACAGCCGGCCAACGCTGAGCTCATCAGAGCGATCAGCGAACAGCGCAGGGGATACCAGGTTGCGGGAAGCGGTACCGTGACTCGCATCTTGCCGGATGACAACGACGGCAGCCGGCATCAGCGATTCATCCTCGAACTGGAAACCGGCCAAACCCTGCTTGTCGCCCACAACATCGATCTCGCGCCGCGTGTTGATGGCTTAAGGCTTGGCGACATAATCTCATTTTTTGGCGAATACGAGTGGAATGACCGAGGTGGTCTCATACACTGGACCCATCATGACCCCGCCGGGCTGCATGTTGAGGGGTGGGTTGAACACAACGGCAAACGGCACAAGTAGTTTAATTCGGTGATGCAGATGACGAAAACATTCCTGCTGATCGTCTTTGCGATCATGGCCGTTCCGTCCCTCGCCGATGAGGGCATGTGGACGCTGGACAACTTTCCCAGCGCGGCCGTCAAAGAAAAGTACGGAGTCAATATCACCGATGCCTGGCTGGAAACGGTCAAGAGCTCTGTAGCCAGGATGGACAGCGGCTGCAGCGCGTCGTTTGTTTCCGCCGCGGGGCTCGTACTGACCAACCATCATTGTGCGCTGTCCTGTATCGCCCAGAATTCAACGGCTGACAGCGACCTTGAAGCCGATGGATTTCTCGCGGCGCGCCCGGACGACGAGATGGCATGCCCGACCGATCGGCTGTCGGTACTGATGGAGACCGAGCAAGTCACGTCAAGTGTCGCTGCGGCGACAGCGGAGACGGCCGGTGAAGAAGCCGGTGAGATTCGGCGGCGGACGCTGAAGCGCCTCGTACAGGAATGCGAAGATGCCTCGGACTTCAAATGCGAATCGGTAGCGCTCTACCAGGGCGGTGAGTACTGGCTGTACAAGTACAAGCGCTTCGACGACGTCAGGCTGGTTTTCGCACCGGAAAGTGACATTGCGGCATTTGGCGGCGATCCGGACAATTTCAATTTCCCTCGCTGGTGCCTCGACATGACGATATTGCGCGTCTACGAAAACGGTGAGCCGGCCGCGACCCCCAATTTCCTGGAGTGGCGAACAGAGGGCCTCGCTCCCGGCGAGGTGATGTTCGTTGCCGGTCGTCCGGGGAGGACACAGCGGCTGTTGACAGTAGCGGACCTGAAGTTTCTTCGTAATACGACGATTCCCCATTGGCTGTTGCGAAACGTCGAGTTGCGCGGACGGTATATTCAGTACGCTCGCACCGGCGACGAAGCGCGAAGAATCGTGAACGCGCCGTTGCAGAGCGTCGAAAACGGAATCAAGGTGCAGCGCAAGCGACTTGATGCTTTACACGATGATGCGTTGTTTGCTCAAAAGACGGCCGCGGAGCAGGAATTAAGAGCGGCGGTCGCAGCGGACCCGGATCTTGCCGCCAGGGTAGGTTCCGCCTGGAATGAAATCGAGCGTGCCAACGCAACCTACCTGGAGTTCCGGGACGACTACCTGTTCATCGAGGTTGGCGCGGCGTTCCAGGGCAACCTATTCAACTATGCGCGCTCATTGGTCCGCGCGGCGGCGGAACGAGACAAACCTAACGAGGACAGGTTGCGGCCATACACGGAGGCAGCCCTGCCGCGCACCCGGCAGCTTACGCTGGCTGATCGCCCAATCTATCCGGAACTCGAGACCCTGCAACTTTCTTTTTCGCTGGACAAGATGCGGGAGTTCCTGGGGCCGGACTCAAACTTCGTGCGCCAGATACTGGGCAAGAAATCGCCTTCGGCACTGTCTGCCGAACTTGTCAGCGGAACGGATCTGGCCGACCCCGCAGTCCGTGCAGAGCTTTGGAATGCAAACTGGGAGACGATACAGGCATCAAAGGACCCAATGATTCAACTCGCTCTCTCGGTCGACGAAAAGGCCCGAGCCCTCCGCAAGAAATATGAGGACGAGGTCGAGGCGCCGTCGGATCTTGCTTACGAAAAGATCGCACAGGCGCGCTTCGCAATTCATGGCACGGCTGAGTACCCGGATGCGACGTTTACGTTGCGCGTCAGCTACGGCGCCCACGAGGGATGGAAGGAAAAGGGCACCGATGTGCGTCCGTGGACAACTGTCTCCGAGCTGTTTCCCAGGCTCACAGGCGAAAGACCGTTTCGACTTCCGCCGGGTTGGAGCGATGCAGCACGCAAACTGAATGGCGAGAGCAAATTTAATTTCGTCGGAACCACGGACATTATCGGTGGTAATTCGGGCAGCCCGGTCATCGACAAGGATGGAAAACTCGTGGGCCTGATATTCGACGGTAACATACACTCGATATCGGGGTCTTACTGGTTCGATAGCGAGCGAAATCGCTCGGTGGCTGTTCATCCCGAAATTATGATCGAGTCGCTGCGATCAATTTATTCCGCAGACCATTTGCTTGAAGAAATGGGCATCAGGTAACAGAAAGCCGCGAGGGATCGATTGGGCCCTGGCCAGCGATCCATGCCTGTGCCCGGCTGGGGGATCCTCCAAAAACGAGCGCGGTGACTATGTCATGGAATCACTGTATAATGCTTGTAGTTGCATAACCGTTACGCCTCTCGCACGTTCATCACCCAGATGTCCCGCCCTATGATTGAACAAGACTTCGAAGTTGCTTCAGTGTTGCCGATGGAGCCCCCGGACGGTTCGGAAGATTCCGAATGGCATAGCTATGTCATTACGCAGGGCGACAACACGATTCGTGGCTATCGGGAAGGAAACCTGAAAACGGTCACGGAGGCAGCCAAGGTGATTGTTGGCCAGCTCAACGAACGGCGGATGGGGAAGCGCGCTCGCGCCCAGCTCGTCATCGCCAGCTCGAAAAGATCCTGACCCAAGACTCGGGCGGCCATGTCCAATAACTCTGACAAGAACCTCGCGTTGTTTTGCGATTTCGAGAACATCGCGCTCGGGGTTCGTGATGAAAAATATGCGAAATTCGATATCAACTGGGTGCTCGAGCGCCTGCTGGTAAAAGGAAGTATTGTCGTAAAGAAGGCTTACTGTGACTGGGGGCGCTACAAGGAATTCAAAGCAACCATGCACGAAGCGGCATTCGAGCTAATTGATATTCCGCACGTTCGGCAGTCGGGCAAGAATTCAGCAGACATTCGCATGGTCGTCGATGCGCTTGACCTGTGTTACACCAAGTCTCACGTCAACACTTTTGTCATCATCAGCGGCGACTCCGATTTTTCGCCGTTGGTCAGCAAATTGCGTGAGAATGCGAAGACCGTAATTGGCGTTGGCGTCAAGAATTCGACGTCAGATCTGCTGATTAGTAACTGCGATGAATTTATTTATTACGACGATATCGTTCGCGAGCACGCTGAGAAAGACAAGAAACCGAAAATGTCAAAAGGCCGTGCCGCAAAACGGAGGACGGCAAAGTCCAAGCCGAGGGACAATAAGCAGGAAGGCATCGACATGACGCTTGAAGTTGCCGCGGCGTTGAATGCAGAACGCGGCGACCAGGACAAGCTATGGGGCTCGATGGTCAAACAGGCATTGAAACGAGTTAAGCCGAGCTTCAACGAGGGTTATTACGGCTTCGAGTCTTTCAGCAAGTTACTGGAGGAAGCGCAGGCCCGGGGACAGCTTGATCTTGAGCTGGACGAACGCTCCGGCGGCTATATCATTCGCAGAGTAGTTCGTTAAAACAGAGTTCCAGGCGCTGTAAGCCCCCGTAAGGTCGTCCAATGTCATCTCCTTGACGGCGTCGACGAACATTCGCCTCGCCTTGTAAAAGACTCCAGGATTGCACCGGAGGGCAGGCAATAACACCGCTTAGGTATAAGCCAGAATTGACTGTCGCCAAGGGGTGACCTACATACTGTGAGGCCGCGAAAATTGTGCAAGCGGCTGTTCCTTGAGCCGCCAAGAGAGTTGGAGGGCGCCATGATCAGGAACGCAAAAAGATCGTCGCAATGGGCATCGTCATCCGTTGCGGCACGAACGGTGCATGCTTTCCTCGTCGGGCTCGTGTTCGTTGTGCTTCTGGTGGTCCCGAATACTTGCACGAATGCTGCTGAACCATCGCTGGATGACGCTCTGGTGGCGTCGCCGAATCGCGAGGACATGCTCAACTGTGTTGTGGAGCTCTTGTCTCTCGAGGCTGCACCGTCCTCGGCAGGCGGCAACGAATAACGGGTTCACCGCATGAGGAGCTTCATTGCAGAGTGTCACCGTCGTCGCGTATTTCGGGTAGCGGCGCTATACATCGTCGGTGCATGGGTGGCCCTGCAGGTAGCAAGTCTCGCGTTTGAAAGCTGGGGCATTCCATCGTCCGTGCTGCGGCGCGTCTGGCTTGGCGCGATTATTGGCTTTCCGGCGGCGCTGATTTTCGGCTGGCGATTTGACTTTATCGGTGGTCGCATCGTTCGAACGTCGGATGAGAGCTCGGCTGAGGACCTCTCGCTGCATGTCACTGATTATCTCATTCTCGCCGCGCTGGCGTCAGTTGTTATCGCCATGGTGTACGGCGTGGGCACGGAAATTTCGACAAGGCCGGCATCCCTGCCGGAGCAGGAAACGGCGTCAACCGGCGCGAAATCGATCGCCGTGTTGCCGTTCGCGGTTGCAAGTCCCGACGAAAACGATGCGGGGTTTCTTGCTGTGGGCATTCAGGATGATCTTCTGACGCGACTTTCGAAAATCTCTGATTTGAAAGTCATATCTCGAACGTCGGTCGAACGATACCGCAACACGACGAAGGGTATTCTCGGCATAGGCGAGGAACTGGGAGTCGGCAAGATTCTCGAAGGCGGCGTGCAACGATCCGGCGACATGATTCGAATAAACGTTCAGTTGATCGATGCTGCAACGGATACTCATATCTGGGCGGAAACCTATGATCGCAGCCTGACGGCCGGCAACGTCTTTGCGATTCAAAGTGAAATTGTGGAAGCAATCGTCGAACGACTTCAGGCGACGCTGACTCCTCAGGAGGCAAAGCAGATGACGGCGATGCCGACGGAGAATCTCGCTGCGTATACGGCGTATCTGAAGGGCAGAAACCAAAGCAGCATCGAGTCGGTTGAATCATTAAATGCGGCGGTGCAAAACTTCCAGGCGGCTATCGATCTCGATCCGGAATTTGCGCTGGCTTATGTTGGTCTTGCCGACGCGTATCTGACGCTGGGTGCCAATTTCCTGGGCGGGCTGCCGATAGAAGAGAGCAACGCGCTGGCAGAGCCGCCGCTTACCAAAGCGCTGCAGTTGGATCCCGACCTCGGACAGGCACACGCTACGCTTGGACTATTGCGACAACAACAGGGAAACCTGCAGGCCGCAGAACAGGCTTACGAAACGGCAATTTCAATACAGCCAAACTACGCACGCGTCTTTCGTTTATACGGTCGTTTGCGCAGAACTCAGGGTAAAATTGAAGAGGCGATGGGTTTCTATGAGAAAGCGCTGCTGCTCGATCCGTATTCGGTGCCGGTCAACTTCGACCTGGCCCGGGCCTATGACGAGTTAGGCCATTTCGACGAAGCGTTGGAGAGATACCTGCGAGTGGCCGAAATCGAGCCGGACCACGCATTCGCCTATGTCTATGTTGCGGCGATCCACTACCTGGTCTACGGGCAGGTGGACGAGTCGCTGGTCTGGTACAAGAAGGCTGCAGAGAATGACGCCCTCAGCCCGAGTCTGCAGGCAGCACAGGCAATCGCGTACCTCGAACTCGGCGATCCGGACAGCGCCAAGGTTTGGATCGACAGGGGGCTGGAGCTGGGGCCGAGAACTTTCTGGCCCGTCTGGGCGAGCACTCTATACAATTTGTACACAGGCAAAGAGGCGGCCATGCAGGCCGACGCGCGGACGCTACTGGATCTTTACCCGCGGAACTGGGGCTCCTTATTTATTCTACGCAATGCAGATCTCGCAGCAGGCCGTTACGACGTGGCCCGTTCGCGCTACGCAAGGGCTTTTCGCGAACTGACGGAACCCGAAGTGCCGGATGTCAATGCGTCCAACTACCTTTCCGCAGTCGATCTGGCGCTCGTCCTGATACGCTTGGGCGAGCAAGAACGCGCGGATGATCTTCTTGCCGGTTGCCTCGAGATCATGCAATCGCGGCCGCGCCATGGCATCAACGGCTACTGGATCACCGACGTCCGTATCTACTCGCTGCAGGGGCGCCCCGAGCAGGCCCTCAACGCGTTGCGACAGGCCGTCGAGGAAGGATGGCGGATATTCTCCTGGCTTTATTTGCGGCACGACCCCGCTCTTGATTCGATTCGTGGAGAACCGGAATTTCAACGCTTGTACGCGGAGCTGCGGGCGGACCTGGCGGCCCAAGCCGAACGAGTGAGGGCGTTGAAAGCAAGCGGTGAGCTTAGGTCCAATGTGCGAATACCTGTCGGTGAGCAGCCAGTGCCTTCGCTCTTATCGAATTGACGTGCGATTGCGGCTCGAGACAGTCCGTAAGCTGCCGTGACTGCGCAGCTCAGGCATAGTGCGGATACACGGGCTGGTACATGTACTTGTGGATGTCCGCCAGGATGTCCTCCGGCTCTTCGCGATCCGTGAATCCGTTGTCGTACGCCATTTTTGCGACATCTTTCGCGATCAACGCCGATACCTGCCGAATGTTTGACAGCGCCGGATAAACGCGGCCCCGCTCCAGGTCTGCTTCCGTTACCTGGCTAGCCAGCGAACGTGCGGCTGCCAGGAACATGTCATCGGTGACTATGCGGGAGCGACTCACGATCACGCCCAAGCCGACTCCGGGGAAAATATAGGCATTGTTGCCTTGCCCGGGCACAAAAACCCGGTTGCCGAGCTTCACGGGATCGAACGGGCTGCCACTCGCAAAAATCGCTCGTCCCTCGCTCCAGGTGTAGGCTTGCTCGGCAGTACACTCGGCCTGCGACGTCGGGTTCGACAGCGCAAAGATAATCGGGCGCACGTTGACGTTCGCCATCGCCTCGATAATTGCCCTCGTAAATGTACCCGGCTGTCCCGAGAGTCCGAGAATAGCGGTCGGTTTTAACGCCTTTACCGCATCGGCAAAGTCGGCAATGTACTCGTGTTCGTGAGCATACGGTTCCTTGTGCGCAGCGATGCTGCCGCGACCGGCGACAAGCAGCCCCTTGCTGTCGACAAACCAGCAGCGCCTGCGGGCCTCGTCTTCGCTCATGCCTTCTTCTCGAAGCGCCGCAACAAAAACATTGGCAATGCCGATTCCTGCCTCGCCGGCACCCAGGAACAGAATTCTTTGCCCGGAAAGCTTGTCGCCCGTGATGCGCATGGCGGCAACGACGCCTGCAACGGCAACGGCGCCGGTTCCCTGGATATCGTCATTGAACAAGCAGGTGTTGCCGCGATACTGGTCCAGCAGCCTGAACGCGTTGGTGTTACCGAAGTCCTCGATCTGTATCAGGACGCCCGGGAACAGCTCTTTGGCTGCAGTGACGAATTCATCGAATAGCTCATCGTATTCCCTGCCGCGGACGCGTCGGCGCTCCAGGCCGTTATAGAGAGGATCATTCAGCAATTTTTCATTGTCGGTGCCGACGTCCAGCATCAAGGGCATGCACTGCGTTGGATGAATGCCGGCGCAGGCCGTGTAAAGCGCCAGTTTGCCGATCGGTATGCCCATGCCATCGGCGCCGAGGTCGCCGAGACCGAGAATTCGCTCGCCGTCGGTAACGACAATGATGCGAACATCTTTGTGCGGCCAGTTTTGCATAATTTCCTTGACGCGACCCCTGTCCTGCAACGACAAATAGAATCCACGTGGCTTCCGATAGATGTGCTGAAACTCCTGGCACGCCTTGCCCACGGTCGGCGTGTAGATGATCGGCATCATTTCTTCGAGGTGATTCATGATCACGCGGTAGAACAGGTTCTCGTTTCGATCCTGCAGTGCAATAAGGTAAAGATACCGCTCGAGGTCGGTCGGTTTTGCGCGGATATTGCCGAGCACCCGCAGCTCCTGTTCCGCCATCGAGTGAACGCGGGGCGGTAGCAGCCCGCGTAGTTTCAATGCATCCCGTTCGGCTTCCGTGTAGGCAGTGCCTTTGTTGCGGACGGGGTCATGGAGGATTTTTACGCCGCCGTTGAGGTCGGGAGGTGTCTGATCGATCACGGCTTTTCCTTGATGAGTTGTGCGCGAAAACGCGGTTCCGGTAACCCTCGGCACGGCGAAAATTACTCTTTTTCCGGGAGTTTCCTATGCCGGATTTCACCTAGGCTTGCGCTAGGTAGAAGCTCGTATCGGTTGCAGATGACGCTATGTGTAGCATCTGCGGGATCTCATCGTTCTTATTAGAGGGTGCCGTGAGCCGCAGGGTCATTATCATGGGAGCTGCCGGGCGCGATTTCCACGTGTTCAACTGTTGTTATCGGGATAAACCGGAATTCGATGTGGTCGCGTTCACGGCGACGCAGATTCCGCACATCGAGGATCGCCGTTACCCGGCCACACTGGCCGGCGCGCTGTACCCCGATGGCATCCCGATCTATCCCGAAGAAGCACTCGACGAACTGATGATGGGAAATGATATCGATCAAGTCATATTCGCGTACTCGGATGTCAATCTCGACTATATCGACAAACGCCGCAAGAAAGTGGAAGCGCATGGCGCCCCTTTTTTCCTGTTTGATGTCGACGCGTCAATGTTGCCATCGACGAAGCCGGTCATCGCGATCACGGCGGTTCGGACCGGCTGCGGCAAGAGCCAGGTGTCGCGGCGAATCACGGATATCCTGCGAGAACTCGGCAAGAAGGCTGTTGTGATCCGACATCCGATGCCGTACGGCGATCTCGCCAGGCAGGGTGTGCAGCGCTTCGCGCAGCACGGGGACCTCGAGCAGCACAACTGCACGATCGAGGAACGGGAAGAGTACGAACCGCATATCGATAACGGCGCGATCGTCTACGCGGGCATCGACTATGCAGCGATCCTGGTGGAAGCGGAAAAGGAGGCCGACGTCATCGTGTGGGACGGCGGCAACAATGACACGCCGTTTTACAAACCCGACCTGTGGATCACGGTCGCCGATCCGCATCGTGCCGGTCATGAGCTGGAGTACTTTCCCGGCACCGTGAATTTCGAGCGGGCCGATATCATCCTGATCAGCAAGATCGGCTATGCGGATGAGGCGAACATCAAGGTCATCGAGGCTAATGCAAGGAAATTGAATCCCGAGGCTACAGTGCTGCGACGCAAGTCACCTCTTCATGTTCCGGATCCGGACGCGATTACCGACAAGCGCGTGTTGGTTATCGAAGACGGGCCCACGACAACGCATGGCGGCATGGCTTTCGGCGCCGGCGTGCTCGCCGCAATGGAGAACCATGCCGGAGAGCTCGTCGACCCCAGGCCTTGGGCCGTTGGCGAAATAGCGGCGACCTTCGGCGAGTACCCTGACATTGGCGATCTGTTGCCGGCCATGGGCTATGGCGACAAGCAGATCCGAGATCTCGAAGCGACTGTTAACGCGGTAGACTGCGACCTGGTGCTGGTAGCAACGCCGATCGATCTCACTCGACTCATTGATATCGAAAAGCCACACATGCGTATTGGCTACAGCCTGCCCGCTGAAGACGGTGCCCTGACTGCAGCCGTAAAACGAGTCGTTTCCTGATTCAGGAGCCGTTCACACAAATTTCATCTGCCGTTAAGTGCTGGCGCACTATTCTGCAAGCGTCAACAAAGGAATGTGCTTTAGGAGCTTGTCATGGATATCGTATACGCGGCAGAAAAACCCAGCATCGCCAAGCTATTGAGTGACTACACGCGGCGCACGGTCAGGCCTGAAGAGATCCTGGTCACCGAGAATCCGGATGAGACCGGGAGTTTCCACATTAATTTCAAGCTGGACCATTATGTCCTGTCACCGAACGGTGTGATCGAGTCGGACGACCTCGAACTGCAGGATTAGCAGGCGCCGGCAGCTGCCGCGGTCCAACGGCGCATACGGGAGGCTCTCGATCCCGGCCTGATTGCCTGTCTACTATGCCCCCAGGCGCAGCTCTGTACGCGGTTTCCACAATGCGGGCATGTCGCGTCGACTATACAATGCAGCAGATTGACGGGCGGTGAGGTTCTCACATGTTGACAGGCGTACTCACGCTGGCGGCGCTGAGCTTTGTGTTTGCGTCCCTGCTGGTCGTGGCTCACAGAAAACTGCATGTCGACGAGGATCCTCGCATCGAAGCTGCAAATCAGATGCTGCCCGGCACCAACTGCGGTGCGTGCGGCTACCCGGGCTGCCTTGGCCTGGCCCAGGCCATCGTCGACGGCTCGGCTCTGCCCGGTAAATGCACGGTAATGAGCGAGGAAGAACGCGAGCTGCTGGCCGGGTTTCTTGGCGTGGACGCCGGCGCGGAAGAAAAGGTCGTCGCGCGACTCGCCTGCGCCGGCGGCATCAACGTCGCGCGTAATCGCGCCCACTACGAAGGCATCAACTCGTGCCGAGGGGCCGCGCTCGTCGCCGGCGGCGGCAAAGCCTGTTTCTGGGGTTGTCTCGGTCTCGGCGACTGCGAGGTGGTTTGCGATCTCGACGCGATAGTGATGAACGAATACGACCTGCCTGTCGTCATTGAAGATCGTTGTACGGCGTGCGGCGATTGCGTTGATGCGTGCCCCAAGGACCTGTTCTCATTGCATCCCGTTAGTCATCGCCTGTGGGTCGCCTGTAAAAACCTCGAGCACGGCGACGCCGTACTCGATGATTGCGACGTCGGCTGCGACGGTTGCGGCCGATGCGCCGCCGATGCGCCGGACGGCGTGATCACGATGGTTGATAACCTGCCTGTTGTCGATTACGGCCGCAATCATGACGTAAGAGGGGCGATCGATCGTTGTCCGACCGGCGCAATCGTCTGGTATGACACAATCAAAGGACCTGTCACCGGCCGTGCGGCGAAGAAAGTCATTCGCCGGAGTGCGCGACAGGCAACTGCGACCTAAGCCCAGGGACCCCCGCATGAAACAGAAACAACCGACACCCAAATACCCCGGTACTCGAGCCGCGATGGACGGCAACACGGCCGCGATCATGTGTGAACGGGAGTCATCCGACGGCGCGGGCGCCTATCCGATCACGCCTTCCACACAGATGGGAGAATACTGGGCGGAGGCGGCCGCAGCCGGGCACATCAATATCTCCGGCCGGCCGTTAATCTTTATCGAGCCCGAAGGCGAGCACGCGGCCGCATCTGTGACTGCGGGCATGTCGATGACCGGGCTGCGGGCGACCAATTTCTCTTCCGGCCAGGGCATTGCCTACATGCACGAAAATCTGTACGCCGCCGTTGGCAAGCGCCTGACCTACGTCCTCAACATCGGCTGCCGGGCAATGACCAAGGCTTCCTTAAACGTGCACGCCGGTCACGATGACTACCACTGCGTCGACGACACCGGCTTTTTCCAGGTGATGGCCAAGAACGCGCAGGCCGTGGCCGACCTCAACATCATGGCGCACCGGATCGCTGAACTGGCGCTGACGCCTGGCATCGTTGGCCAGGACGGCTTCCTGACGACGCACCTGATCGAATCGCTGATGATTCCCGAGCGCGAGCTGATTGCCGAGTACCTCGGCCGGCCCGACGACATCATCGACACGCCGACCCCGGCGCAGAAGATCATCTACGGCGAAAAACGTCGCCGCATCCCGGAATTATGGGACGTCGACGACCCCGTATTGTCGGGTCCCGTGCAGAACCAGGATTCCTACATGCAGAGCGTTGCGGCGCAGCGGCCGTATTTCTTCGACCACGTCCAGGCCATCACCGACGAGGCCTTCGATAAGTTCTACGAGCTCACCGGGCGGCGCTACAGCCGGGTCATGACCTACCGCAGCGACGACGCCGACTACCTGATCGTCGGCCAGGGGAGCCTGATTCCGACGGCGGAGGCGGTCGCGGACTGGATGCGGGAGAAGCGCGGCGTCAAAGTCGGCGTCGTCAATATCGTGATGTTCCGGCCCTTCCCGGGCGATCTGCTGAGCCGGGTCCTGAAAGGCCGCAAGGGCGTCGCGGTGCTCGAGCGCACGGACCAGCCGCTGGCAGCGGACCTGCCGCTAATGCGCGAGATCCGCGCGACATTGAGCAAGTCCCTCGAGAACGGCCGGAGCAAGAACGGCCGCGCCTACCCGCAGCTCGACAGCTACCGGAACCTGACGGACATGCCGGCACTGTATTCCGGTTCTTTCGGCATGGGCAGCCGCGACTTGCAGCCCGAGGGCGTGGTCGCCGCGATCGAGAACATGCTGCCGGACGGCAAGCACAAGCGCCTGTTTTACCTGTCCATAGAATTTGTGCGCAAGGGGATGATGACCCCGATGCAGGAGGTCTACAACCAGCAGGTGCTGGACGCCTATCCGGAAGTCGCGGACCTGGCGCTGCGCGGCAGCGAGAACCCGAACCTGATGCCAAAAGACTCGATCACGGTGCGCATGCACTCGGTCGGCGGATGGGGCGCAATCACGACCGGCAAGAACCTGGCGATGACGCTCTACGAGCTGCTCGGCTACCACATCAAGGCGAACCCGAAGTACGGCTCGGAAAAGAAGGGCCAGCCAACTTCTTATTACCTCTCTGCGGCGCCCGAACCGATCCGCATCAACTGCGAATATTTCTACGTCGACGTCGTGCTGTCGCCCGACCCGAACGTCTTCGGGCACACTAACGCACTGGCCGGCCTCAAGAAAGGCGGTGTGCTGGTGATGCAAAGCGACGCCGCCTCGGCCGAGGATTTCTGGCATTCAATCCCGATGCGCTACCGCAAGCAGATCGTCGAGAACGACATTCGCCTGTACTTCCTCGACGCTTTCAGGATTGCGCGCGACGAGGCAACGGACCCTGAACTGCAGCTGCGCATGCAGGGCATCGCTTTCCAGGGCGCGTTCTTTGCGACGTCGCCCCTGCTCGAAAAGCACGGCCTGAGCGATGAGAAGCTGCTGGATGCGATCCACGAGCAGCTGCAGCACAAGTTCGGCTCGAAGGGCGTGCGCGTGGTCGAGGACAACATGCGCGTCGTGCGTCGGGGCTTCGAGGAGATCACCGAGGTTACAGACAAGAACCTCGAGGATCGTGCCGACGCACGGGCCGGCGGCAGCACGCTTCCCGTGCCGGTGATGGTCAAGCGCCTGCCGAAATCGGAATCGCCGTCGTCCGACATCCACCGCTTCTGGGCCCAGACCGGCAGCATGTACGCCTCGGGGCAGGGCGAACAGGTGCCCGCCGATCCGTTCATGAGCATGAGTCTAATGCCTGCCGTGTCCTCGCACTTTCGCGACATGACCGGCATCCGCTTCGAACATCCGGAGTTCATCCCCGAGAACTGCACCGCCTGCGGCGACTGCTACACGGTCTGCCCCGACACCGCGATCCCGGGCCTGGTCAACGAAGTCGGCCAGGTGCTCGACACGGTCGTGAAGCGCCTGAAGAAGAACGGAAAATCGACCGAACGGTTGCCGCGCGCCGTGCGCCAGATGGAGTCGACGCTGCGCAAGAGTTTCGTCGACGCGGGCGAAAACGCCTCGGTTTCGGACCTCTTCGAAGACGCGATCCAGGCAACGATCAATGCGGCGCCCGAAGGCTCCGACGAGCGCCAGCAGCTCAGCGACGAGTTTGCCGATTTCCGCAAGGAGCTCGGCACGTTCCAGTTCTCGCTGACGCGGCCGTATTTCACGACTCATGAAAAGAAGCAGCCCGGCAGCGGCGGGCTGTTCAGCATTACGATCGATCCTTATACCTGCAAAGGCTGCATGGAATGCATCGAGGTCTGCAGCGACGACGCGCTGCGGCCGGTCAAGCAGACGCGCGATTCGATCGCGGACCTGCGCAAGAACTGGGATTTCTGGCTGGACCTGCCGAACACGCCGGAGAAATACATCCGCGTGGACAACCTTGAGGAAGGCATCGGCGCGCTGGAAACCATCCTGCTGAACAAGGACGCCTACCTGCCGTTCGCCAGCGGCGACGGCTCCTGCCTGGGTTGCTCCGAAAAGACCGTCGTCCACCTGTTCGTCGCGACCGTCGAGTCGCTGATGCAGCCGCGCGTCAAAGCCCACGTGGCGAAGCTCGACGACCTGATCGCCAGGCTCAAGCAGCACATCAAGCTCGAACTGGTTGGCGAGATCGACGTCGGTGATGCCGCGGAGATGGCGGCCGTACTGAAGGACGCCGGTGACGGAGAACTGACGCTCGCAAAAATTGCGGACTCGGTAGAGAGAACGCACGAAGCCGAGCCGATCGACCGCGACTGGCTGCAGCATGTCACCGACCTGGTCGCCAGGCTGCAGAAGCTTCGCTGGCGCTACGAGAAAGGCACGACGGGCCAGGGCCGCTCGAGCATGGGCTTTCTGAACGCTACCGGCTGCACCTCGGTTTGGGGCAGCACCTTCCCATTCAACCCGTATCCATTCCCGTGGGCCAACCACCTGTTCCAGGACCCGGTATCCATGGCGATGGGCGTGTTCGAAGGGCACATGGCGAAGATGGCCGAGGGTTTCAAAGCCGTGCGCATGGCGGAGGCGATGCTCGGGGGCCAGTACAACGCCGACGAGCAGGAAGAGCTTCTCCGCTACTTCGGATGGCAGGACTTCACCGACGAGGAGTACCACCTGTGTCCGCCGGTGGTCGCGGTCGGCGGCGACGGCGCGATGTACGACATCGGCTTCCAGAACCTGTCGCGGGCATTGATGTCGGGCAAGCCGATCAAGGTGCTCGTGGTCGACACGCAGGTGTATTCCAACACCGGCGGCCAGGCCTGCACCTCTGGCTTCTTCGGCCAGATTTCGGACATGGCGCAGTTCGGCAAGGCCATCAAGGGCAAGGAAGAATCCCGCAAGGAGATGGGGCTTATCACGATGGCGCATCGCACGACCTACTTCCTGCAGTCGACGATCGCGCATGCCAATCACATGATCGAAGGCTTCGTGCAGGGTCTGATGTCGAGACGGCCGGCGCTGTTCAATCTGTACTCGTCATGCCAGCCGGAACACGGTATTGGCGACGACATGTCGCATCACCAGGCGAAGCTCGCGGTCGAATCACGGGCCTATCCGCTGTTCCGCTACGACCCCGACGGCGGTCTCACGGTCGGGGAGTGCCTCGACCTTGACGGCAACCCGAACCCGGACCTCGACTGGCCGGTGGCGAAAATCGACTTTGTCGATGAACGCGGTCGCGAGCAATCGATGGAATTGCCGACGACGTTCGTTGACTTCGCTGTTACAGAGACTCGCTTCCGCAAGCACTTCCGCAAGATCCCGCGCGACGCGTGGAACGAGGATATGGTGCAGGTCGGCGAATATCTCACGCTCGACGAGGATGACCGTGAGGGCAAGGTGCCTTACGTCTGGGCGCTGGACGCAAAGCGGCAGCTCAGCCGCCTGCTCGTCGCGCAGCCGATGATCGAATCGGCCGAGGAGCGGCGCGCGTTCTGGATCATGCTCCGCGACCTGGGCGGCATCGAGGAGGCGGCAGCCGGCGTGGACGCCGTGCAGATCGAGTCCCGTGTGCGCCAGGAGGTCGTGCAGAAGCTCGCCTCCGGCCTGATGGGGCTGGTCAGCGGCAGCCAGGCGCTGGACATGGGCGCTATGCTCGAAGCCGTGTCGTCGACACCCGCTCCGGATCAGAAACCACAGCTGGCGGCGGTGGAGTCGGTAGCGCCGGCGCCGGCCGCCGACGGCGATTACATGGCCCCGTGGATCGATACGGAAGAATGCACCGCGTGCGACGAATGCATCATCATCAACCCGCAGATCTTCGCCTACAACGACGACAAGAAAGCGATCATCACGAATCCCGACGCGGGGCCGTATCGCGATCTCGTCAAGGCGGCCGAAAAATGCACGGCCGAGGTTATCCACCCGGGTCTACCGCGCGATCGTAGCGCGAAGGACATCGACAAGTGGATCAAGCGAGGCGAGAAATTTAACTAGTGCCGGCTGAAAACGTGAGGATGACGGCTCCCTGAGATGCTTGAACGGCTCCGCAAAAATACCTTCAGGCACGGCGTGCACCCGCCCGAAATGAAAGACGACACGGCGGATCTCGCGATACGCCAGTTCCCGTTCGCGCCGGTGCTGATCGTGCCGCTCAGCCAGCATTTGGGGAAGCCGGCGAAGCCCGTTGTGCGCGAGGGCCAGGAGGTTGTCCGCGGGCAGACGATTGCCGCACCGGACGGCTTCATGTCGGTGGCGATGCATGCGCCGGCCTCAGGTCGGGTGCGTCGAATCACTCTGGCGCCGAGCATCAGCGGCACCAAGGTCGAGAGCATCTACATCGAGCCTTACCCGGCCTCGACCCAGGAAATCGACGACGGCGAGCCCTGCAGCCTCGACGCCACACCGGACGAAATCATCACGGCGATCCAGCACGCCGGCATCGTCGGCCTCGGTGGTGCGGCCTTTCCGACCCACGTCAAGCTAAAGCCGCCGGAGGGCAAGCGACTGGACACGCTGTTCATCAATGGCGTGGAGTGCGAGCCGTACCTGACCACCGACTACCGCGTGATGCTGGAGCAGACCGAGGACGTGTTCATGGGCATCCGCTACCTGATGCGGGCGACCGGGACCTCCGAGGTCATCATCGCCGTCGAGGCGAACAAGCCCCTTGCTGCTCAGCAGTTTCGGGACACTCGGCCTGACGACCTGCCGGTCGAGGTGCGCGTGTCGCCGGTGAAATATCCGCAGGGCGCGGAAAAGATGATCTTCAGCGCTTTGCTCGGTCGCGAGGTGCCGTCCGGTGGCCTGCCGGCCGACATCAACGCGATCTGTTGCAATGTGGCGACCACCGCCGAAATCGGCCGCCTGTTGCCGCGCGGGCGCGGCATTCAGGAGCGCGTGATCACCATCGGCGGCCCGGGCGTGGAAAAGAAAGGCAATTACCGCATTCCCATCGGCACGCCGGTGCGCTTCGCGCTGGAGCAGTGCGCTCCCGTCGAAGACCTTTCGCGCGTGTTCATGGGCGGCCCGATGATGGGACCGACCGTTTCCAACCTGGACATCCCGATTACCAAGGGGACCTCCGGTATCACGGCTTTCACGAGCGCCGAGACCGGCGGCGCGACCGGCCACAAGAAAGTCTACCCCTGCATCCACTGCGCGCGCTGCGTCGAGGCCTGCCCGGTCTTCCTGAACCCGTCGCAGCTCGGCATCCTGGCAAAAAACGAGGAATACGAGCAGATGGCGGAGTCCTGGCACCTGATGGACTGCTTCGAGTGCGGTGCCTGCACCTATGTGTGCCCGTCGCACATCCCGCTGGTCCAGTATTTCCGCATGGCCAAGAAGATGGTCCGTAAACAGAGCGCCGCCTGATGGCCAGGCTATACAAACACCTCGAGATTGGCTCGTCGCCGCATGTCACTGACGGTGCCAGCACCGATATCATCATGCGCAACGTGTTCCTGGCGCTGCTGCCCGTTACGGCATTCGCGGTCTACGCCTTCGGCACAGGTGCCGCCCTCGTTATAGTCGTTGCGACGGCTAGCTGTGTGCTGACGGAACACTGGCTGTGCCGCTGGACCGGCAAGCCGTCCACCGTCGGCGACTGGTCGGTGGCGATCACGGGACTGTTATACGGCCTGATTCTGCCGCCGGACCTGCCGCTGTGGATGGTGTTCATGGGCGGGGTGTTCGGCGTGGCGGTTGCCAAGTTCCTGTTCGGCGGGCTGGGCATGAACGCCTTTAACCCGGCGCTGGTTGGACGCGCCTTCCTGCAGGCGGCCTTTCCCCAGCCCATGACCCACTGGCAGCTGCCCTTCGCAGAGGGCCGCTTTGAAGACATTCCCAGCTCGGTGCTGGCGACGCCGTTCTGGGAACCGACCTACGACGCGGTGACCACGGCGACGCCGCTGGCGCTGATGAAATTCGAGGGCCAGTTCGCCGGAAGCCGCGAACTGATGGGCGGCCTGACGTCGGGCTCAGTCGGTGAAACCTGCGGCGTGCTGATCCTGCTGGGCGGCATTTACCTCGTGGCGCGCAACATGATGAACTGGCGCATCCCGGCATCGATTTTCCTGACCGTCGCGGCGATGACCTGGGTCTTCCAGCTGTACGACCCGGTGACCTATCCCGGACCCGTGTTCATGCTGTTCTCGGGCGGCCTGATGCTTGGCGCGGTGTTCATGGCCACTGACATGGTGGCCTCGCCGATCACGAACGCGGGCTGCTGGCTTTACGGGCTGTTGATCGGCGTGCTGGTGGTCGTGATTCGCTTCTGGGGCGGCATGCCGGAGGGCGTGATGTACGCGATCCTGCTGGCAAACGCGGTGTCGCCGCATATCGACAACCTGATCCAGCCGAGGGTGTTCGGTACCGGCAGGGGGGCGAGGTGAACGCGCCGGCGCCCATCGAACAGAAACGGACCTCCGCCTGGTCGATGTATCGCTCGATCGTGGGCATCGGCGCGTTCTGCGCACTGCTGATCGTGACGGTGTTCGAGGCTACCGCCGAGCGCATCGCCGACAACAAGGCACGGTTTCTCAGCAATGCGGTTGCCGAAGTTCTGCCGGCCTCGAGATCGACAGCGGAGGTCACCCTCGATGCCGACGGCGCGCTGGTCGCGGCCGCTGAGCCGGCCGACCTGCCCGTGTTCCTGGGCTACGGCGCCGAAGGTGAACTCGTCGGCGCGGTCATTACCGCGCAGGGGATGGGCTACGCGGACAACATCCGGATCCTGTACGCGTACTCGTTCGAACGCCAGGCGATCGTCGGTTTCAAAGTGCTGGAAAGTAAAGAGACGCCTGGCCTCGGTGACAAGGTCGAGATCGAGCCGCACTTCCTGGCCAATTTCGAGGCACTCGATGCGCGGCTGAACGAGGACGGCACGGCGTTGGCGAACGCCATCGTGACGGTCAAGGAAGGCGAAAAAACCGAGCCGTGGCAGCTCGATGGCATCACCGGGGCCACGATCACCTCCGACGCCATAGGCGCGATCCTGCACCAGGGCTCGAGTGCCTGGCTGCCCGTGCTCGAGCGGGACGGCCGGCTGTTCCAACCAGCGCTGTCAGTTGAGGAGTAGAGCGTGGCGCTGAAGCAGGTAAGCCCGACCGACGAATTCATCAAGGGGCTGTGGCGAGAAAACCCGGTCTTCATCCAGGTTCTCGGCATGTGCCCGGCGCTGGCCGTATCCAACACTGCGATCAATGCGCTGGCCATGGGGCTCGCAACGACCTTCGTGCTGCTGATGGCCGGCCTGTCGGTGTCGCTGCTGCGTAACTTCATACCGCGTGAGGCGCGCATTGTCAGCTACATTTGCATCATCGCGACTTTCGTGACCTGCGTGGACTACGCGATCATGGCGATCAGCATCGAGCTGCACCGGGCGCTGGGCGCCTTCATCGCGTTGATCGTCGTGAACTGCCTGATCCTGGGCCGTTCCGAGGCCTTCGCGTCCAAGCACAACCCCGGACGCGCGATGCTGGACGCACTGGGCATGGGCGTGGGCTTCACTGTCGCGCTGTTCTTCATCGGGGTATTGCGGGAGATCCTCGGCAGCGGCACGCTGTTCGGCGTCGACATGTTCCCGGACGGATTCCAGACCTGGACTGTCATGGTGCTGCCCAGCGGCGGTTTCTTTGCAATGGCGATGTGGCTGCTGGTCGTCAACTGGATCCGCCAGCGCGAGGCGAATGCCGAGAAAGAGGGCGATGATCGGGCCGGGGAGGTGGCGTCATGAACGACCCGGGTTACTGGTCGATCTTCCTGAACGCGGCGCTGATCAACAACTTCGTGCTTGCCTACTTTCTCGGCATATGCCCGTTCTTCGGCGTGTCGGCCAAGCTCGAAACAGCCGTTCGCATGAGCGGCGCGGTCGGATTCGTCATGCTCGTCGCCTCGGTCTGCGCGTTTGGCATCAACCTGATACTGGAAGCGATCAACGCGCCGTACCTGCGCATCATCTCGTACATCCTCGTGATTTCGTCGACCGTTCAACTCGTCGAGATGTTGATGCGCAAGCTGAGTCCGCCCACGTTTCGTGCGCTGGGTATCTTCCTGCCGCTGATTACGACGAACTGTGCAATTCTCGGCCTTGCGTTGTTTCAGACCAACAAGGGTTATGGATTCACGCAGGCGATCGTTTACGCATTGGGTGCCGGTGCCGGCTTCGCGCTGGCGCTCGTACTGATGGCGGGCATTCGCGAGAAACTCGACCTCGCGGACGTACCCGAACTCTTCAAGGGAACCGCCGCCGCGCTGGTCGTCGCGGGAATTCTGTCCATGGGTTTCATGGGATTTGCGGGGTTGGGCAGATGAACCTTGTAATCGGCGTTATCATTGCAACAGTTGCCATCGCGGCGATGATTGCGCTTCGGATTATCGTTTTTGACAGCGCATTGAAAGAGCGGCGGAAGGCGAGTTGCTCGGACAACGCCTGCGACGCCTCGACTTGTTTTAACGGCTGCGGTTCCGACAAATTCGATTCTGCTGCAGTACCCGCCCCTGACGGGAAAAGAGCGAAAAGGAGTGCTCCTCATGCGTCTTGAAGACTATCCGAAAGAACCTCGCTATTTGGCGACAGTCCTAAGTACAGAACCCATTACGGACGAAGGCGCCGATGCCGAAGTGCGGGAACTCGTGCTCGAAGTGGATCGACCTGAGTTCGACTTCGAAATCGGACAGAGCGTCGGTGTACTCGTCGAAGGTCCGAAGGAATTTGGTGGCTCGTTGCACCACCGGCTGTACACGGTTGCGGACACGCCGGCTGCAAAGGTCAAGGGCAAACCCGAGATTACGTTAGTTGTGCGGCGCTGTGATTACATCGACGACTACAGCGGCGAAAAGTACGCAGGCGTCAACTCCAACTACCTTTGTGACCGCAAGCCGGGCGATAAGGTTTCCATAACCGGTCCATTCGGTCTGCCGTTCAAGGTGCCGGAAGACAAGAGCGCGAACCTTCTGCTGATCGGTCTCGGTACCGGCATTGCCCCTTTTCGCGCCTTCATCAAACATATTTATCGGGAGGTCGGCGACTGGGAAGGCAAAGTCATCCTGCTATATGGCGCGCAGTCTGGCCTCGAGCTGCTTTACATGAACGACAAACGCGATGACTTCGCGCGCTACTATGACGAGGAAACGTTTGAAGCAATCCGGGCGTTGAGCCCGCGCCCGAACTGGGCGGACCCGATCGCGTGGGATTTCGCGATCGAAAGTCGCAGCAAGGAAATCCTCAGCATGCTCGAGGACGAACACACCCACGTGTATGTTGCGGGGCTCGTCCCGATCCGCGATGCACTCGATAAGCTGTTCTCCAACATGGTCGGATCTCGAGAACTGTGGTCGAAGAAGAAGAGCGCACTCATCGACGCAGGTAGGTGGGCCGAGCTCCTGTATTGACCGCTGAGTCTGTGGGCCTGTCAATTCGAAACATGTCGGAATCGACACCGGCAGGATTGCTGAAGTATGTCCGGCCAAGTACTGCGATTGCCCGGCCGCAACTAATTCGCACCGTCCGCCGGCTCGCGTGAGTCTTAATACCGATCAGGACGGGGCGCCGCGGGTCTTCCGGAGTTCATCAAATACCTTCGCATTGGGGCAAAAGCTGTTGTCGCCTGCTGTCTTGCCTGCAAGCCAGTGCTCGCAGACGTCCTCGGCCGAGCAGCTACGGCAGCGCTGTCGAATTTCGCGAACGATGGCGTTGGTGTCGGCACTCGCAAGGACCTTGGAATCGAGGCCGACGGTTTCGAGCATGCTTCTCATGCGTCGCTCGGAACCGGCCGCCAGGTATTTGCGGTAGGCGACGACGAGGGCGACAGCCGCTGCAAGCATCAGCAGAGCAGCCAGGATCTGAAACAGGGATATACTCACGATCCGATCCTCCTTCTCAGGTGAGGAATCCATTAACTGTACGACTGCGGAAAGCAAAGCAAACTACGTATCTTCCACCAGGCGGTTCGGCCGGCACTGACAATCGGGACTGAATTGAGTGACAATCGCAGCATGAAGAGCCCTGGGGTAATCGCGCCAATCCTGACACCGTTCAATGATGATCTGTCGGTAGCGCGGCATCTTTATGTGGCACACGCAAAATGGCTGTTCGAACAGGGCTGCGTCGGTATCGCGCCGTTCGGCACGACGGGCGAAGCCCTGTCGGTCGGCATTGACGAACGGATTGCCGCGGTACGGGCCCTGGTCGACGGCGGCATCGACCCGGCCACGATGATCCCGGGGACCGGGCTGTCGAATGTTGCCGACACGGCTCGCCTGTCGCGCGCCTGTCTCGACATGGGCTGCAACGCCGTCATGACCCTGCCGCCGTTCTATTACAAAGGCGTCACGGACGACGGTCTGTACGACTATTTCCGACAGCTGATCCTGACCATCGGTCCGGACGCGCGTATTTATCTGTACCACATTCCTCCGATCGCCATCGTCGGCGTGCCGCCGGCCCTTGCCGCGCGTTTGCATCTTGAATTCCCGGAACAGATTATCGGCATCAAGGACAGTTCCGGTGACTGGGCGAACACGCGGGCGCTGCTGGAAATTGACGGTTTGACCGTTTACCCGGGCTCGGAACTGCCGCTGATCGATGCGATGGAATTCGGTGCGGCGGGTTGCATCAGCGCATCAGCGAACCTCAATGCCCGCGCCATCGCCACCGTGGTCGACCGTTACGAGCAGGGCGATGTCATCGCCGCCAGGGAGCTGCACGAGATCGTCAAACGCTTTCGCCTGTTGGTGGATGAATATTCGCCGATTCCGGCGCAGAAGCGCTTGCTTGCAATGGCCACCGGCGACCCGCGCTGGGCTAACGTGCGTCCGCCATTGAGAGCCATGTCCGTCGAGCGGGGCGGCGAACTGGCCGACCGGCTCGACGACGCCCATTGGGACATTCCTGATTTAACGTACTAAGACGTTGGATCAGGAATGTCCCCGTTATCGCGCAGCGAGGACGTCTCTGACGGCTTCGATGGAGGTGTCGATTACAGTGGGTCGGCCGGCCGCCTTCTGCGTACTGCCAACATCCTTGAGGCCGCTTCCCGATACCAGGCAGACGACGAGTTCGTCCTTCTCCATGGTCTTGTTCCGAACCATTTTCCTGACCGCAGCCCACGGTGCCGCGGCAGCCGGTTCGGGAAAGACGCCGGACAGCCGCGCCATCTCGGTAATGGCCGCGAGGATGTCCTCATCCGCAACCGTTACGGTTTCACCGCCGGACTCAACGATTGCCCGCACCGCCGCCAGGCCATCACGCGGCCGATCGACCGCGATGGAATCGGCGATGCTCGTGGCGTTAACTTCGTCCACCACGACGGTTGACCAGTCAATCCTGGATGGCCTGCCGTCGCGAATTCTGCGAACCGTGTTGCTGATCGCCGCGCTGGACTCCGACTGGGCACAATCAATCTTCGGCATTTGTTTGGTCAGTCCGATGTTTTTCAGATCACACCAGCCTTTCCACATGCCGCTCAGCAAATTGCCGTCGCCCGTGGGCACTACGATACGGTCTGGGACGCGTCCGCCCAGCGACTCCCATATTTCATACGCGCAGATTTTCTTGCCTTCCCGGGTAAACGGGTTGTAACCCGTACTACGATTGAACCAGCCGAACTCGTCCGAAGCGGTCCGGCACAAATCGAAGGCGTCGTCGTAGCTGCCGCGAACCGCCAACACGGTGGCACCGAACGATAGCGCCTGCACAAGCTTCGCGGCCGGTGCCGTTTCGGGAACGAATACGACGGCCCGCATGCCAACGGCCGCCGCAACACACGCAAGTGAAGATCCCGCGTTACCGGTACTGGCGACGGAAACGATGTTTGCGCCGATATCCATGGCCCGGCGAACCGCTACGGCACTCGCGCGGTCTTTACTGGACGCACTCGGGTTGACCGTATCGTCTTTCAGGTAAAGATTGCGCAGGCCCAGCGACTGTCCGAGTCGTCTGGCGGCATAGAGCGGCGTTGCTCCGATTCGCAGCGGGAAACGAGAAGCCGGCGTCTTGACGGGAAGAAACGGCGCATAGCTGAAGAGGTATCGTGCTCTGTCCGTGCCCAGTCGCTCGATATTCCCGGCGACCGCCTCATAGTCGTAGGTGATATCGAGATTACCGCCACAGGAAGGGCAGAGGAACCCGGCAAACTCCGGGCCCTGGGTCGCCGCGCAGGAAAGACAGCGATAACCGTTCATCGGTTTGCTCCTTCAGGGCACGATATGTGTCCCACTGATGCCTTGCAGAGCCCCCTCCAGGTGATGGGGCTGCGTTATGATCACTTCCTTGCCGCCATGCTCGAGAAACCTGAGCGCGCTCTCGATCTTCGGCCGCATACTGCCCACCGCAAAATGGCCGGCCTCGAGGTAGCGGCGGCACTCGGCCACATCCATACGATCGATATCGATCTGCTCCGGGGTGCCGAAATTCAGGGCCACCTTGTCGACGTCGGTGGATATGATGAATACCGATGCGCCGAGCTCACAGGCGAGCAGGCAGGATGCGGCGTCCTTGTCGATAACCGCCGGGCGAGGCCGTAAGGTGCCATCCGGCTTGTAGACGACCGGAACACCCCCGCCGCCGGCAGCAATGACAAGTGTGCCGCTGTCGAGCAGCGTGCGGATCGCAGGCAGCTCGATGATCTTGAGCGGCGCCGGCGATGCAGCCAGTCGCCGCCATCCGCGGCCTGCGTCCTCGCCAACGACCCAGCCGTCCTCTTTCTCGTGTTTACGGGCTTCGGCTTCCGTCATGAAGGGGCCGATCGGTTTGCTCGGCTTGCTGAAACTCGGATCCCGTTCATCGACCACCGACTGCGTTACCAGCGCGACCACCTGCTGGTCCAGGCCCTGGCGTAGAAATTCGTTTTGCAGACTTTGGGCAATCTGCAGGCCAATCGAGCCCTGGGTATCCGCAACGCAATTGGCCAGCGGCACCTGGTGAATGACGTTTCTGGCCAACTCCGAGCGCAGCAAAATAAAGCCGACCTGCGGGCCATTACCGTGCGTAACCAATACGCGGTAACCTTGCCGGACGATCGGTACGATGTAGTGGCTCGTCTCGCCGGCGGCGCGATACTGATCCAGCACATCCATGTGTTCGCGATCTTTAATCAGCGAATTGCCACCGATCGCAATGACGACCAGCGGGGCCTCCTTATTTGTGCCGGCTGCGGGCATGGTCACTGGATTCACCTCACCTTACATCGTTAGTGCCATCAGGGCTTTTGCCGTATGGAGCCGGTTCTCGGCCTCTTGGTAAACGCGGGACTGCGGACCGTCGATAACCTCGTCGGTCACTTCAAAGCCGCGATCGGCCGGCAGGCAGTGCATGTAGATCGCCCGTTCCCTGGCACGCGCCATCATCGCCTCGTCGCATATCCAGTGTCGATATTGCTGCGCGACCTGCATGGCCTCGTCGGGCTTGCTGAACAGCGATTCCACGCCCCAGCTTTTTGGGTACACAATATCGGCGTCCGCGAAAGCATCTTGCATGTTGTCCACTACCGCGAAGGACCCGCCCGAACGTGCCGCGTTTTCGCGCGCCAGTCTCATTGGCTCGTCCATAAGCCGATACTCGGGTGGATGCGCGAGCGTCACGTTCATGCCGAAGCGTGTCATGAGCATGATCAGCCCTTGCGGCACCGACATCGGCTTGACGTAGCTGGGCGCGTAGGCCCAGGTAACAGCAATTTTAATATTTTTCAGCTGTTTACCAAACTCTTCTCGAATCGTCATTAGATCGGCCAGGTTCTGACACGGGTGGTCGACGTCACACTGCATGTTGATGACGGGGACCGAAGCGTGTTGCGCAACCTCGCGCATGTAGCGCTGGCCCTCGCCGGGCACAAGATCGTGGCGAATCATGATGCCGTGCCCATACCCGGAGAGAATGGTGCCCATGTCCTTCGGGCTTTCGCCGTGGGCGATCTGCGATGTTTCCGAGTCGATAAAGTGGGCGTGCCCACCCAGCTGCGTCATGCCGGCTTCGAACGAATTCCGGGTGCGGGTCGACTTGTCGAAGAACAGGAGGAACGCCGTCTTGTGTGGCAGGTGCAGGGTCGGCACGCCACGCTTGAACTCCTCTTTCAGCTGGTCGGCCGTATCCAGGGCCAGTTCGATCTCCTCGTCCGACCAATCCTGGGTCATGAGCCAGTCACGGCCCTTCAGGCGGTCGGGAATCGGCTTTGCTTTGCGAGTCACTTTGATGGATCTCCTGGCTTTATTCCCTCGCGAATTCTTCGACGAGGGCAGAGTAAAATGCCGTTGCACTGACAAGGTGTTCGACTTCGGTTTCCTCGTTAGGCGCGTGCGCGAAGTGTTCGTGGCCGGGACCGAACCCGATCGTCGGGATGCGGTGCATGCCGGCCGTGGCGACGCCATTGGTACTGAACGTCCAGTACCCGAGTTCGGGTTCCCTTTCGAATGCCTGCCGGTAGGCGGCGACGGCGGCCTTGACCGACGGTGCATCCAGTTTCGTTTCCCAGGTGGGATAGTATTTGCGGGTCGGGTAGGTGAGGCCGGTATAGCTGGGTACCCCGTAGTCGAGTACGGTCACGGTCGCGTTGGCGGCTTTCACCGAGGGCAGGGCCAGGATTTCTGCGATGGACGTCTCTTCGGTCTCGTCGATCGTCAGCCTGCGATCGAGGTGTATGGTGCAGCCGTCGGCTACGGCGCAGAGGCTCGGCGAACTGGACCGGATCTCGCTGATCGTAACCGTGCCCTTGCCGAGCGGATTTCGTGGCGGCAGACGTTCATTGAGTTTCTCGATATCGGCAATGATGCCCGCCATCTTGTAAATCGCGTTGTCACCACGCTCCGGTGCCGAGCCGTGACACGAGATGCCGGAGGTATGAACTTCAACTTCCATGCGGCCGCGATGCCCTCGGTAAATGCGCAGACTGGTCGGTTCGGTGATGACGACGAGGTCCGGCCGCAGACCGTCTTCATTCACGATGTACTGCCAGCAAAGTCCGTCGCAGTCTTCTTCCTGCACGGTTGCCGTCGCATAGAAAGTCACATTCTCGGGGATGCCGCGCTTCTTCAGCAGCGCGCCAGCATAGACGCTGGAAGCGACGCCGCCCTTCATGTCGCTCGCACCCCGTCCGTAAAGTATGCCATCCTCGATTTCAGCCGAGTACGGCTCACGATCCCACAACTCCGGATCTCCCACGTCGACGATGTCGCAATGGCCGTCGAACGCAATTATTCGTTGCCCGGTTCCAATTCGACCGAGAACATTGCCCATGGGATCGACGGTAACTTCGTCGTAGCCGATCTTCAGCATTTCTTCGCGGATGCGTTCGACGACCGCACCTTCCCTGGAGCTCAGGGACGGGATGCGAATAATGTCCTGCATGAAATTCACGAGGTCGGACTTGACTTCGAGGGCGTCCGCGTAATGGCTGTTGCTCATCGATTGCCTCCATGGTTATTAAAACTTTCGATCAGGCGGTCCCACTCGTCGACGACGTCCTGGGAGAAGATTTCGCGCCAGAAGTCCACGTCCCAAAGCTGCCGCAGCTCGTCGGTAGTGCGTCCCTGCTGCTCCACCCAGGTGAAGTATTTGAAGTTGTGCAGCGCTTTCTGATCGGCATAGGTCAGTTCGCGGACGTGGTCGGCCGTCGTCCCCTGCAGGTAGCGCGCGTAATGCTGATCGGCGAGATGAGCGCCGTACGGTCCGTGTTTTTCTTTCATTTCCTGTATGCGTGATGCGTACAGCTCCATCGAGTCCGTAATCGGAGTGAAAATGACGTCGCGGCTGTCCATGTCGTAATAATGTGCGGCTTTGATACTGGCGACGAGGTTGCAGAGGCCCGAAATACCGATCTCGCCCAGGGTCTGCAGCATGTCCTCGGCGACGCCTTCACGGCGCAGGCAGGCTTGTCCATCGTCCTCACTGAACAGGCGCATGAGCTGCATGGTCTGCTCGTCATCGACGGCGGACACGAGATTGGTATTGCGCACGTTATGAATCCACGGGACGTGTTTGTCGCCTATGCCTTCGATACGGTGCTCACCGAATCCGAACTGCAGCAGCGTGGGACACTGCAGAGCTTCGGCGGCGACCACTCGGATGTCGGCGTGCCGAGTGCGCAGGTAGTCGCCCGCGGCGATGGTTCCGGCCGAGCCCGTAGCGCTGACATAGGCCGACAGGCGGCGGCTGTGCGCATAATGTTTCTGGAAGATTTCTTCGATCACAGATCCGGTCATATGGTAGTGCCAGATGGCGTTGCCGAATTCTTCGAACTGGTTGAACACGACGATGCTGTCGCCGCGTTCCTTACGCAGCTTCCAGCACTCGTCATAGATTTCCTTGACGTTGGACTCGGTGCCGGGCGTCGCAATGATTTCGTCGATGCCGATTTCCCTGAGCCACTCGAAGCGCTCGCGGCTCATGCCCTCCGGCAAAATCGCGACAGCCGGGCAGGCGAGCAGGGCGCAGTCGTAGGCGCCGCCACGACAGTAGTTGCCCGTCGAGGGCCATACGGCCTTTTGAGTATCCGGATCGAACGCGCCGGTCACGAGGCGCGGCACGAGGCAACCGTAGGCGGCACCGACTTTGTGAGCTCCGGTCGGAAACCACCTGCCGACGATGCCGACGATGGTCGCGTCGACGCCCGTCAGGGCCGGTGGAAATTCAATCCAGTTACCTTCTCCGAATCCACCGCCAAATTCGACGGGTTCGTTCTTCCAGGTGATGCGAAACAGGTTCGCCGGATCGAGGTCCCAAAGGCCGACGTCCCTCAGCCGGATCTTGATTGAGTCCGGCACCCGCGACGGGTCCTTTTGTTGGGCGAATGTGGGCAGGACAATATTCCGCGCGCGCGCACGCGCGATGCTTTTCTGCCGCACGTCCTCGCGGATTTCAGGTATCAGGTTCATTGTCCCTCTCCGAGCGGTATTGTGGGGATGGGCACACGGTCACCCCAGGCGAACTCTACTTCCTTTGCCCCGGACCGCACGGCTTGCAGCAGCGTATCCTGGTCGACGGGCAGACTGCGAACACGCACTCCTGTCGCGCGGTAGATCGCATTCGTGATCGCCGGACTGGTCGGAATGCTGGGCAACTCGCCGACACCTTTCGCGCCGAATGGCCCGTCAGTGGTGCCGTGCTCCACAATGTGGGAAACGATCTTCGGCGCATGCGTGATGCTCGGGGTCTTGTAGCGTGCCATGACACTCGTCCAGGGCTTGCCATCTTCCTGGATGTAGTGCTCGGTCAGCGTATAGCCGATGCACATGACGATGCCGCCCTCGATTTGTCCTTCCAGCGTCCGCGGATTGATGGCACGACCGACATCGTGCGCCGCAACGACCTTGCGAACGCTGACTTCGCCAGTTCGCATGTCGATCTCGCACAGTACGGCTTGTGCGCTAAAGCCGAAGGCCACGTGCATATCGCCACCCTTGCCGAGTGGCATCGTCTTCGGCGCCCAGTATTCATGCTGCACACTGATTCTCGCCGCAGGATCCGACCGGGCGATTTTCTGTGCCGCTTCCCTTGCGGCCAGCCGTGCCGCGTTGCCGCTTACGTAGCTTTGTCGGCTGGCTGTCGTCGGACCGCCGTCGGGGCAGTAGTCGGTGTCGCCGAGCAGGACGCTGACGCGCTCGGCAGGGATGCCGAGTTCTTCCGCCACGCAGGCGGCGAGTACGGCCGGCAGGCCCTGGCCCATTTCGGCTGACGAGATTCGCACTTCGGCCGACAGGCCCTTGTCGGCATCATTCCACGCTTCGACTTCGGCCGTCGCTTTGTCCGGCGCGCCACCGCCGAGCCCCGTGTTCTTGTACCCCACGGCCACACCCCAGGCGAAGCGGCGATGGCCTTCATCCCAGGTCCAGCGAAAACTCTCGCGGCGGACGTCGCGTTCAACTTTGTCGATGCATTCATTCAGGCCAACGCTTTCTCGCATTAGCTGTCCGGTCGACGTCTCTGACCCGACATCCAGTGCGTTGATGCGACGAAATTGAATCGGATCGAGCCCGAGTTTTTCGGCGAGCATGTCCATGTTGCTCTCGACCGCGAAACAGCTCTGGGTTACGCCGAAACCGCGGAATGCGCCACAAGGAACGTTGTTGGTATAGACCGCAAAACAATCTACCTTGCAGTTGGGTACATCGTAGGGGCCCGTCGCATGGGTTGTCGCGCGCGTGAGTACCTTTTCACTGAGACTGGCGTAAGCGCCGCCGTCGCCATAAAGCGTTGCCTGCACGGCTGTCAACCTGCCGTCGCGTGTTGCGCCGGTACGAATGCGTATGATCGTGGAGTGCCGCTTGGGGTGTACCAGCAGGCTTTCCTGTCGCGAGTACAGCATCTTCACCGGCCGTTTCGTCGCCTCGGCGAGCAGGGCCACGTGAATCTGACCGGCAATGTCCTCTTTGCCGCCGAAGCCTCCGCCCATCAGTGTGGCCACAACCCGCACGGCATCTTCGTCCACTCCCAGCGCAGCGGCCGCCTGGTTGCGGTCGATGTAGGGTATCTGGCTGCCGACGTAAATCGTGGTCTTGTCGTGTCGTGCCGTTTCCCCGCGCACGGCGAGCGCATCCAGACGACCGCCGTAATTCGCTGGATCATAGCCGGCGGGCACGCCGATCGAGCACTCGGGCTCCAGAAACAGGTGTTCCGTCGTCGGTGTTCGGTAGGTCTGATCGACAACGACATCGGCGTCCGCAAACCCGGAATCGACGTCGCCTTTCTTGACCTTTATGTGTTTCAGCAGGTTGCCGTCAGGACGCTCATCGTGGACGAGCGGTGCGTCGGCTCCCATCGCCAGTATGGGGTCCGTTACCGCGGGCAGCTCGTCATAGTCGACGTGGATCAAATCCAGCGCTGCGGCCGCGATCTCCCGGGTGTCGGCGGCCACGATCGCCACGGCGTCGCCGACATAGCGAACCTTGCGCCCGCACAAGACGGGCCAGTCCAGGCTCACGACGCCGTGAGCGTTCCGGCCGGGAACATCCTCGTGAGTCAGAACGGCGTGCACACCGTCAAGCGCGCGTGCGGCGGAGGCATCAATGCGGCGGATGCGTGCGTGCGGTACGCCGGCCCGTTTAGTGCGAGCATAGAGCATGCCCGGGAAACGGTAGTCATCGGCGAATCGGGCGTTGCCCGTGATCTTGTCACGCGCGTTCGGATTGGGCCTGGCGTGGCCAACGGCCAGGCCCGGCGCCCGAGTCGCGGGGAGATAAGGCGGCACTTCCTGGCCGGATGCCTGGAGTATGGCGTTGATCACGCTCTGGTAGCCCGTGCAGCGGCAGTATGAATCCTTGAGTGCCGTCCGGATGTCGTCCCCGGTCACCGCTGCGCCTGCAGCGTCCTTCCGATCCAGCAGCCCTTTGGCCGTCATGATCAGGCCCGGCGTGCAGATGCCGCACTGCACCGCGCCATGGTCCAGAAATGCCTGCTGCAGGGCGTGGAGCCTGCCGTTCCGGGACAGGCCTTCGATCGTCTCCACGGTGGCACCCTGCGCCTTGAACGCCGGGAAAACACAGCTTACAACCGCAGAGCCGTTCACGAGCACCGTGCATATGCCGCACTCGGCTTCGGCACATCCGATCTTGGTTCCGGTCAACCGCAGGTCCTCACGCAAAACTTCGGACAAATAGCGTGATTCCGGCACATCGATGTCCACGGTAGCGCCGTTCACTGTCATCTGCAGCCGGCTCATCGTGCGGCTCCGGCCCGTTCGGCCGCGGCGGCCAGGATGAGCGGGAGATAGGTACGGATCATTGCCGACCGGTATTCCTCTGTAGCCCGGTACTTGCTGGTTCGCAGGGTAACGTTCGCGAGCACGATGGCCACGGCTTTTTCGAATCGCTCCTGACTCGGCGGTCCCCCAACGAGCGCTTTCGCGGCGGGCTCCGCGAACCAGGGCACGGGCCCTACGGGCCCCATACTGATACTTGCGGCAGTGATACTGCCGCCGTCGATCTTCAGTCGCGCCGCCATGGAGATAATCGGCAGGCATAGACCCTGCGGTCGCATCACGCGGTGAAACGCAGATCCTTCGCCGTTGCCCGCTGGTTCGAAGCGCATTCTGGTCAGAACTTCCCGGTGACGATCGATGACGCTCTTGCCCGGACCGATGAAAGTGTCCTTGGCCGGCACCCAGCGGCGGCCGGACGCACCGGCGATTTCAACTTCTCCACGGAGTGCCAGCAGGCCGATCGTGCCGTCGCCGGCGGGCAGCGCGTGGGCGACATTACCGGCGAGCGTCCCGACATTGCGGACCTGTGGCCCACCGATGACGCTGCAGCTTTCGGCAAGGCATTGACCGTGCCGCATGATGCGCTCGTCGTTAACGATCTCGGTGTGAGTCACGCCGCAACCGATAACAATGCCGTCGTCAGTCTGGCTGATGGTGTTGAGACCCGCAATCCGCGATACATCAACCATCGCTTCGTAGGGCCGCCTCAGGCCCCGTCGGGTTTCCACGAGGAGGTCGGTGCCGCCGCCTATGACGCGGGCGCGGCCGTCATAGCCGTGCAAGACGTCGATCGCTTCCTCGACGGTCGCGGGCGTATGGTAGTTCTTCCAGCCTCCCATATAAAATCAACTATTCCAACAAGTTATCAATGTATTCTCGCCCAGATTCTAGGCGTTCTTTCGGCGCAGCGCGCGCGAATCTCGTCCTCGTCCAGGTGCGGCAGGCGGCCGTCGTCAACGATGACACGACCTCGCGCGATGGTCGTGCGCACCCGCGAAAAGCTCAGGCCAAACAGCAAATGCCCGTAGAAAGTTTCGGCATTCAGGGGCGTGAACGGCACATAGTCCGGGATGACAATGTCGGCCAGCTGCCCGTTAGCGAGCATGCCTCGCGGCTCGCGAAACACACGATTGCAGATCTGCCGATTGTTCTTCAGGAGAATCTCGCAGGCCTCAGTAAATGCCACGGTCGGATCCCGGTGATAGGTGCGTTGGTGAAGATACATGGCGCGGGCCTGGGAAATCAGGTGGGACGACATCCCGTCCGTGCCGACGCCGACGGTTACGCCGTGTTTCAGCATGTCCAGAATCGGGGCGACGCTAAGTCCGTTGTTCATATTGGATTCGGGGGCGTTGACGAGCATCGAATCGGTGGAGCGAAGGAGGTCTAGTTCCCTGGGCCCGAAGTGAATG